>NZ_BMZH01000003.1:0-162500 GCF_014652695.1 Algimonas arctica | reverse complement strand
CAGAAAAAACTTCGGCATCTTCGGATGCTTATTAAAACATTCTCTTAGGGTAGGCTTTGAATAGTAAAGATATCGTCTGGCATATGCTCAGACGCGAGAGTTCAGTTACATCGACTGGCAATCCTCGCGCATGAGCGCCAAACATTGAGGCCGCATCATCTTCTGGCGATGCGGCCCTCTCGAGATCGAAGAATCAAGCGTTACAAGGGTTTCTAGTGGATGCCTTGGCGCACAGAGGCGATGAAAGACGTGGTACGCTGCGATAAGTCCGGGTGAGGTGCGAACAACCTTTGACCCCGGAATCTCTGAATGGGGAAACCCAACTCTACAGATTCTGATGTTTATCTGATTATCCGGCTTGCCGGGTGTCAGGTTTGCATCGGACATTTGTCGAGTTATCTTAGTCTGAATACATAGGACTAAAGAAGCAAACCCGGGGAACTGAAACATCTCAGTACCCGGAGGAAAGGACATCAACCGAGACTCCGTTAGTAGTGGCGAGCGAACGCGGATCAGGCCAGTGGCTATAATAATCTAAACCGAATGTGTTGGGAAGCACGACCAAAGTGGGTGACAGTCCCGTAGGTGTAATGAGTATTATGGTCCATGAGTAGGGCGGGACACGTGAAATCCTGTCTGAATATGGGGGGACCACCCTCCAAGCCTAAGTACTCCTGTGCGACCGATAGTGAACTAGTACCGTGAGGGAAAGGTGAAAAGTCCCCCGACGAGGGGTGTGAAACAGTCCCTGAAACTGGAAATCTACAAGCTGTCGAAGCCTTCTTGTCCTTCGGGACATGCAGGGCGACGGCGTACCTTTTGTATAATGGGTCAGCGACTTGGTCTTACAAGCAAGCTTAAACCGTTAGGTGTAGGCGTAGCGAAAGCGAGTGTTAATAGCGCGATTGAGTTTGTAGGATCAGACCCGAAACCAAGTGATCTAGCCATGTGCAGGTTGAAGGTGAGGTAACACTCACTGGAGGACCGAACCCACTTATGTTGAAAAATGACGGGATGACATGTGGCTAGGGGTGAAAGGCCAATCAAACTTGGAGATAGCTGGTTCTCCGCGAAATCTATTTAGGTAGAGCGTCTGATGAATACCCTAGGGGGTAGAGCACTGGATGGGCTAGGGGGTCTCACCGACTTACCAAACCTAACCAAACTCCGAATACCTAGGAGTAATATCAGGCAGACACACTACGGGTGCTAAGGTCCGTAGTGGAAAGGGAAACAGCCCTGACCGTCGTCTAAGGTCCCTAAATAATCACTAAGTGGTAAAGAATGTGAGAGTGCTTAGACAACCAGGATGTTGGCTTAGAAGCAGCCATCATTTAAAGATAGCGTAACAGCTCACTGGTCAAGCGCTCCTGCGTCGAAAATGTACCGGGGCTAAAGTGATTTACCGAAGACACGGACGCACATTTATGTGCGTGGTAGCGGAGCGTTCCGTAAGCCTGTGAAGGGGTCCTGTGAGGGGTCCTGGAGGTATCGGAAGTGAGAATGCTGACATGAGTAACGATAAAAGGGGTGAGAGACCCCTTCGCCGAAAGATCAAGGTTTCCTGCGCAATGCTAATCAGCGCAGGGTTAGCCGGCCCCTAAGACGAGGCAGAAATGCGTAGTCGATGGGAACCAGTTTAATATTACTGGGCCATTGGGTGGTGACGGATTGCGTGTATTGTACATCCTTATTGGATTGGGTGTGCAGTGAAGCAGTTCCTGGAAATAGCCCCCATATATGACCGTACCCTAAACCGACACAGGTGATCAGGTAGAGAATACCAAGGCGCTTGAGAGAACTATGCTGAAGGAACTCGGCAAATTACCTCCGTAACTTCGGGAGAAGGAGGCCTGGCTGGTACGCAAGTACTTGTCAGGGGCACAGACCAGGGGGTGGCGACTGTTTATTAAAAACATAGGGCTCTGCGAAGTTGCAAAACGACGTATAGGGTCTGACGCCTGCCCGGTGCTGGAAGGTTAAAAGGAGGGGTGCAAGCTCCGAATTGAAGCCCCAGTAAACGGCGGCCGTAACTATAACGGTCCTAAGGTAGCGAAATTCCTTGTCGGGTAAGTTCCGACCTGCACGAATGGCGTAACGACTTCCCCACTGTCTCCAGCATAGACTCAGTGAAATTGAATTCCTCGTGAAGATGCGAGGTACCCGCGGCTAGACGGAAAGACCCCATGAACCTTTACTACAGCTTGACAGTGCCATTTGTAACAATTTGTGTAGGATAGGCGGGAGACTATGAAGCGTGGGCGCTAGCTCATGTGGAGTCGTCCTTGAAATACCGCCCTTGTTTTTATGAATGTCTAACCGCGGTCCGTTATCCGGATCCGGGACATTGTCTGGTGGGTAGTTTGACTGGGGCGGTCGCCTCCTAAAGAGTAACGGAGGCGCGCGATGGTTGGCTCAGACCGGTCGGAAATCGGTCGTTGAGTGCAATGGCATAAGCCAGCCTGACTGCGAGAGTGACAACTCGAGCAGAGACGAAAGTCGGTCATAGTGATCCGGTGGTCCCGCGTGGAAGGGCCATCGCTCAACGGATAAAAGGTACTCTGGGGATAACAGGCTGATGACGCCCAAGAGTCCATATCGACGGCGTTGTTTGGCACCTCGATGTCGGCTCATCGCATCCTGGGGCTGGAGAAGGTCCCAAGGGTATGGCTGTTCGCCATTTAAAGCGGTACGTGAGCTGGGTTTAGAACGTCGTGAGACAGTTCGGTCCCTATCTACCGTGGGAGTAGGAGTTTTGAGAGGATCTGCCCTTAGTACGAGAGGACCGGGGTGGACATTCCTCTGGTGGAGCTGTTGTCGCGCCAGCGGCATTGCAGCGTAGCTATGAATGGAACGGATAACCGCTGAAAGCATCTAAGCGGGAAACCACCCTCAATACGAGAGCTCCCTTGAGAGTCGTTCAAGACTAGGACGTTGATAGGCTGGGTGTGGAAGCGTGGTAACACGTGAAGCTTACCAGTACTAATAACTCGATTGGCTTGATTACTCGATCTCGTTGGCGTTCATGCGCGTGGCTTACCAGTCATGTGTGTGCGCATACGGTCAGACGATATCTTTACTATTCAATATTTTGCGAAATTACGTGGTCTGCATTAACCGGGTGGTTATAGCGAGACGTCCCCACCCGATCCCATCCCGAACTCGGTCGTTAAGCGTCTCAGCGCCGATGGTACTTTGTCTTAAGGCACGGGAGAGTAGGTCATCGCCCGGTTTATCCAGACCACAAAAATAGCAAATCCCTCCGTTACACACAAAACATATAAAGCCCCGCGGGAAACCGACGGGGCTTTTTTGTGTCCATATATAGGAGGGGGCTGTACCGTCTGTTCGGGCAGACGTGTGCCTAGGACACGAAACGCAATAAAAAAGCCCTGCTCGTCATAGACGAACAGGGCTCCCTGAAATTCAAATCAAATGAAAAGCTGTTTAAAGGATTTATTTTTCAGGAATAATTGTCTCTTCGGCTTCGAAAACGGCCAAGTTTTCAGAGCCGCTTTGCACGATCATCGGTTTTGTCACACCGTCACGGGGCTCGCTTTTTGTGCCGGGATCGACCGCGATAGAGAACGCGCGGGCTGTCGGTTCGCCCGACGGGAGACCGGACACAGTCGCCATAATGTTTAGATAGTGAAGCCCATCATCTTTTGGTCGGACAGCCACGCGCCACTCGGCACGACCCGTCGCCATATCATGATGCAGTTGCGCCCCACTTGCGAGAACCTCTAATCCGTCTGTCCCCGTCGCGGTCGCCTGCAGTATGCCTGTCTGATAGGACGGATCTATCGTGATCTCGATATCCGTATAAGCGCCGACGGACAGATCGCCCTGCATCTGTGAAGAGAACTGGAGGGCCGCCCCGGGCTTAACGGTTGCAACTGTCATCTCGGGTGCCACTTTATGCGCGACTTTTGTGGGCACGCCACTTGTACCTTCCGCACAGCCTGAGGCGATCATGGCCGTACACGTTAGGCTCAGGACGAATGATTTCGAGAATAACTGGGTCATCACTATCTTTCTGTTTGATCGCGCCATCTTATTGCGCCTGCACATTAAAGCACTTGTCGATCCCTGTGCCGTCAACGGACGCATTGGCATCGTCAAACACGACGATAATATAATCGCCCGCGCCATAATTGCGTGAGTGCGTTTCGGTATTATTGACCGGGCTAATAGCCGTCGCGATCCGGGTGTCGCGTTGGTAAATATAGATGTCTGGATCGCTTGTTCCAGCCCCGTCAACGGCATCAGCGGTAAGTGTAACAGATTGGGTTGCGGGCACATTCAGGGTAAGAAAAGCGCGGTTCCCCAGCTTATTATATTCCCCAGCATCATCAACAGAACAGACTTCAACGGCCGCTCCGCCGATGGATAGTGTTTTGTAAACAGGCAAGGCGGATGGAATATTGCCATCATTGGTTTCACCGGCGCCGTCAGCCCCCCGACCGATAATGTTTTGAGCGGTTAGCAACGCATCCAATGAGGCCGCTTGAAGGGAGCCTTCGGTTTTTAGGGCCGTATCAAAGGTGAATATAGATGTCGCTGTGTTCGTGTTAGCGTAATCTGTCGAAATTAATGTCCGATAGACCGGACCCAGGCCGCCGCTAACGACATCCGCGCCATCGGAATTGGCGTCCATAATGTCGTAGAGGACTGATTGAATAGACCCTTCTGAATACCAACCCGGTTGGGCATATGTATTGGCTTCTAATTCAAAGCCAAAATCGCTCGACTGGTCATTCCCGAAACTGTCCCGATAGCGCGGGTTATCGATGAATCCCGCCAGCGCATTGCCAAACCCTTCAGAAAAAGCGACCCGCATATCAAGGCGATTATTTAAACTGTGGGATCCACCGATACTCCCCGCCCGCGAGAAAGCGCGTTCGAAGTAATGGCCGAATTCATGGGTGATGACGCTTTCATCATACTCATCTGTGTCGGCATCAGCATCGCCCAAGATCAAGATCGTGGGAACGCCGCCGATTCGCGTGAAGGAGGAGGTGCCAATTTCACCTTGGGTCACGTCGCCGCTGGCGCTTCGGTTTTGCGGGCTCCAAAAAATATTTAATGTCGGAAAATCGATATTCGCATCAACGGCGACAAAAGCCTGCGTGGCATCATAGAGCGTGTCGAGCAGCGCAAAGGGGGCGGCGGATCGGGCGCCTGTATAAGACGTTCCGCCCCAGCCAGATCCGGCGTTCAAGTTGCGTGTGGCCGTCGTGGTCGACGCGGCGGCGAGGCTGCCCTGTAAGGCATAAAGCGTGTTACTATTCGTGTTATCGACAACGGACAGATCAATATCGCTCGACCCGCCGGTGTGTAATAATTGGGCCTTAACGCGCACCCGAACGGATGTTCCGGTTGCGACGGTGAAGGAATAGGCCCCTGTTGCTGTGGTCGTGGCGGATTCTAAAATCGTACCGCTATTGTTCACAAGTTCGACAATGGCCCCGCGAATGGGGTCTTGTCTTGTCGCGTTATAATTGAGCCCCGATCCATTGGTCGTATTGAGGGGAACTCGGTCAAAGGTCGCAATACCCGAAATGGTTATATTAGCGGGGGGCGGCGTGGGCGGCACGGGCGCGGGGGGGACAACCGCGATAGGCGCGGAACTGGTTGACCCCCCCCCACAGGCGCTCAACGCAATCATGGCGGATCCAAGGGCTAAGGTCTGTGGCCAGTGTTTGAATGTCATAAAGAACTTTCATGCCAAGGCCGTGTCGCAAGCCTAATGGTTTTGTTCACTCTAGGGCCGCAGCTAGAAAAGTCCAAATAACAAAGCCTGACCCTTAGGGATCGTCCCGCGCATAATCGATCATGCCCAAAGAGGGCGATATTGGGATTGATGAAAAAAACTGAGCAAAGCTGAACACAAGGGTTGTAACTCCCAGCGCAGATAAATATATGCTGTTTCTCTTGGCGCGGGGTGGAGCAGCCCGGTAGCTCGTCAGGCTCATAACCTGAAGGTCGTAGGTTCAAATCCTACCCCCGCAACCAATAAATTGACCCGCCTCTGGCGGGTTTTTTTGTGCGCGATCGATGGCGATCCAATGCCAAAACCACCGCTTTGATAGAGCCGCATTTTTTACCGCAAACAATACACTGTCTTGCCGAAATCCAGTTTAAAGACCGAAGAGACCTAGAGCGGATAGAGCCCCCGCATCATGGCGGGGTTAGGGAGCGGTCGGACCTGTGGTCACCGCACTAAGATACCTAAACCGACTAAGAGTTCGGCGGCTTGATTTTTCGAGATGAGGGCACCTTTTAAGACGGTCGCATCGGTCAGGGTTAGGCCGCCTAAGTCACAATGCCGTAGGTCTGCGCCTTGGAATTTGGCGCGCTTAAGGGAGGCGTCTCTCAAGCTACGCTGTTTCAAATTTACGTCGCGGAAATCAGCCCCCCCTAAATCGGCTTCAGAGAAGTCGTTTCGATGCAGTGTTTCCTTTCTAAAGGAGAATTTTTGAAGTCTGGCGCCGACTAACACACACTCCTGAAAACTGAGGCCAAGGCAATGGGATTGACGGAAGCTCGCGCCGGTGAGTTTGCAGCCCTCAAAACGACTTGAGGCGAGGTGAGCCCCGTCCCAATCAGTCATGGACAAATTACAGTTCTCGAATGTCGTATCATCCGCCTGAACAAACTTAAATTTGGTTTCAAACGCCTTGCAACGCGTCAGGGTTGCTCCGTCCAAGTCGCTTCCCGACATATCGGACCCGCTAAAATCACAATTTTCAAATACCACATCTCGAACGTCTAGCTTCGTCAGGTCTTGATTGATCACCGAAGCGCCGATGACGCGTTGATTAGACCGTGCAATTAAACTTTCGAAGGCGTCACGGCCCAAACGCTCGGGAACATCACTCATACGAGGTTACTTTCTGCGGGGCTGCGTAATGGCTTTGAAAGCCAATTGTATGCGGGTGATTGGGCTAAATATTGTGAGTCACTTTTGCGCTAGCGCACGATCGTAATGCGCTCACTGGCGCGCGTGATACCCGTATAGAGCCAGCGTTGTCGGTCGTCGCCAAAGACCCGACTCTCATCAAACAGCACCACATCATTCCATTGAGAACCTTGCGCTTTATGCACGGTCAGGGCGTAACCATAGTTGAACTGTTGCTGCCCGCGCAGATCTCGCCAATCAATGCTCTCCGCCCCGCCGAGGAAGAATTCCTCGCGCACGGTCACGGTGAGTGCGGAGCGAGTGGGGAAGTCTTCGGACGCGATGGTCAATCGAACACAGCCCTTTTTCTCAGGGTGCGGCTGGCTCCGCACGACATCAAAGAGCCCCCCATTGAAAATCTTTTTCAGCCGATCATTGCGGATACAGACCAAACGGTCGCCCATCATGGGAAGCGGGTCCGTCTTATCCAACAGGTCGCGAAGGCGCCGATTATAAAGATGGCGCGACCGGTTGGTGCCGACCAAGACTTGATCGGCTGCTGTGACCTGTGCGGCGTCTATATCAGCAGCAGAGATCACGCGGCTCTCGCCATATTGACCATAGTCCGGCGTCCGCCCCATGCGCACCTCTGTGGCTAAGCGAATGATCGGATTATCCGCCGCCTGCCGGTGGATTTCTGTCAGCATAATATCCGGGGTCTGGTCGGTGAAAAACCCACCGCCTTTGACGGGGGGGAGCTGTGCCGGGTCGCCGAGCACGAGAATGGGCACGCCAAAGGACATTAAATCCGTGCCGATGGCCTTATCGACCATAGAGCACTCGTCGATCACGATGAGGGCCGCATCACGCGCCGCGCCAGAACTGTCCAATTTGAAGATCGCGTCGCCCGTGTCCTCATCGGTTTCGGCGCGGTAAATGAGGCTGTGAATAGTCGAGGCGCCGATACAGCCGTTTTTCTGCATCACAATCGCGGCTTTGCCCGTGAAAGCGGCAAATTCTGTTCGCCCTTCGATGGAATCAGCAAAATGCTTAGCTAAGGTCGTCTTGCCGGTGCCTGCATAGCCAAACACGCGGAGCACTTGGTCCGCCCCGGCCTTATGCCATTTGGCAACCGCGTCGATGGCGTTTTGTTGTTGGCCGGACCATTCCATAATGCTCTGCACTCTCCGTTCGTCTCTCTTGTCAGCCGCAGTCTTGAGTGGCTTGACCTGTTCAGTTCCGGGCGATGTTCGCCACATTGTCGTGACTGAATCATTTTAAACGGCAGAATGTTCCATATTCGTTCTTTCGCAAAGCGAGGGTCGTCACAAGGGAAAATATGACAATTTGTCGGAAAAGCATCACCTGTCTTGGGAATCACAGGGGCCTAGCCGCCGCATGTTGCCATGATCAAGAAAATGATCGGTGCCGTTTGGGCGTCGAGTCTGTCTGCGATCTTATCCGTGGATCGTTGATCTCGCGCGTGACTTTGCGCTAAGCGGGCCTATGCGCCACTTTCTCTCCTTAAACGATCTGACCGCCGATGATATTCGGTCCATTCTGGATAATGCGCATGCGCGTAAATCGGCGCGAGGCGACAAGCCGAAAGGGACCGTAGATGATGACGCGCCGCTGGCGGGTCATACGCTCGCGATGATATTTGAGAAATCATCGACACGCACGCGGTTTTCGTTTGAACAAGGCATGCGTCAACTCGGCGGCAGTGCGATTGTCGCCACATCGGACACGATGCAACTCGGACGCGGTGAACCCGTGAAAGACACAGCGCGCGTTTTATCCCGCTATGTCGATGCGATTATGATGCGGGTGAAAAGCCACGAAACCCTGACCGAATTTTCGCGTCATGCGACGGTTCCCATCATTAATGGTCTGTCGGATTATAACCACCCGTGCCAGATACTCGCCGATTTAATGACGCTGGAAGAACGGGGTCTGACCCTCAAAGGCGCGCGCATTGCCTGGGTTGGCGATGGCAATAATGTCGCCATGAGCTTCGTCAATCTTGCCGCGCAAACCGGGATCGACCTCGTTGTCGCGAGTCCGAATGGCTACCGCTTGCAAGGGCAAGAGGTTGAGCGCGCGCGGGCGGCTGGGGCGAAGATCACTCTGACCGATGACCCTGACGCGGCGGCCGCTGGCGCGGATGCGCTGATCACGGATTGTTTCGTCTCAATGGGCGACGACGATTACGATGCGCGATTAGAAATGCTCTCGCCGTATAATCTGGATGAAGCCCGCGTCGCCAAAGCGAAACCGGGCGCGGTCGTGCTGCACTGCCTGCCGGCCTATCGCGGCCAAGAAATTACCGACGCCGTGATGGAAAGCGCGCAATCCGCAATTTGGGACGAAGCCGAAAACAGGCTGCATGCGCAAAAAGCGGTGCTGATGTGGTGTTTGGAGCGGTAAGTGTAGTGAAATAAATGAGCTGGTTGAGTTCGGATGAGGGTGCAGAGTTTAGATACATCACGTCTAAAGGGTTCTTTTATAACGTCTTAAGCGTCTTCGAAATGGAGTAGTGAAACCTATGAGCAAGACACCCGATACGAAGATATCTCCCCTAAGTACGGGCATCAAAAAAGCCGTCACCCTTGTTGTCTCTCTCGTTGCTTTTTTAGGGGCGGTGACATCATTACTCCTGAACGGAAGTCGGCTCACATCCCAAGGCGATGAGGTTGAAGGGACCGTTCAAATGATTGTCTCGCTCGCAGAGCAACAACCCGACGTGGGTGAGGACTGGGACGTTTTTGACCAATATCAAGTGGACTATGAGTTGGAGACGTCGGGCACAGAGTATTTGATATCTTACACAACAGATTATTTTGACCTTGAACCTAAACGCGTCGGCATACTCAGCGAAGGCCCATACTTTAACCTGCCCAAGGTCGGTTTGGATATAAAGTTGGTCAATAATAGTGATGAAGCGATCTTTGTTACCGAGGCCAGTATTGATGTTCAAACAAGTACGCCTGACAATCGGCCTTTAATGGCATTTACACATCACGAAGGTGTTGTCGGCGAAATTGAATTTACCAATGACGGATGGGGTGAGCCAACCAGCCTTGTTATGACAGCGGCGATTGAAGGTCCCGCATCACAAAACCCACAGGTCTTGCCGTCAAGTAAGCTGGATTCGTCTAGCCTTCTTGGGGCGCGGTATATGTTTGATATGTCGCCCTTGCTTGAACCTTACGGTATTTCAGGCGCAGATATTAGGGCGGCTGACGCCCTTACCGATGGCGATGATTTCGAAGCAGAAAGCGCAGCATGGGCGAAGGTGCATATCCCTTGTATGCGTGCTCTGGCCACGCCGGACATATTATCAAATGCATACGCCATTCTTTACGGAGAGGAGCCGCGCTCTGGAAACATTTCACTCACCGAGGAGGATTTAACGAAAATGCCTTATGGGTGTGGCGTGATGGTGAACGGGAACCTGCTCGTCACGTGGCAAGAGGGTGCAGACAGCAAAACGCAAACTATCAATTTTAGGACGTTTGTGTCTATTTCTCCGCCCGAAGGACTCGGCTCAACGGGGTTTGAACCGACGGGAAGTTATGATGTGGCTTTTAAGCCGTCTGGAACGACCTATACTTTGACGGTTCCTCTATCGCAGCCCATTCGCCCTAAAGACTTCGATCGATTTTCAATCTGGTTAGGGGCACCGCGATCCTCAACTCATGTTTTTAAAGTTCGGCTAAAATATAATGAGGATCAAGAACTGCCCTCGAACTCTATGAATTTTCAATATTTAAGACCACGCGGCAATGCTTCCCGGTCTAACTTAGCTAGAACCTCACCAACGCCGTGATGATCAGTGCGCCGTCGGCGATTTGGGGCGTAGCGTAGAAAGCTGTTTTGATGGGCTGTTTGAACGATTAAAACAGTCGAACTTTCTCCGCTCTCCGGCGTTATGTCTAAAGGCGATTATTGCGTCATAGATTCAGAAAGAAGCGAGCGGTCCGATGCGACTTTACACTTGCAATCATTGTGGCGGGACAGCGTTCTTTCATAATTTACGCTGCGTGTGCGGCACTGAGCTTTTCTACGACCCTGACATTGACGTCTTAAAAACAGACGGAAAAGGGTGTGCAAACCGCCAAACAATTTCCTGTAACTGGATCGCTCAGGAGGACGGGCAGGATGACCTCTGCCGGTCGTGCGAGATGACGGACATTGTTCCCGACACCTACCGAACAGAAAATATTACCCTCTGGTCAAAGGCTGAAGCGGCCAAACGGTGGGTTCTGGCTAATTTGGCCCGGTGGGGTTGGTTCACGTCGACAGATCCGGGTGAACGTCCACGGTTTCACCTTCTGGCCGAGCACACCGCCATTGGCGATAAGACCATTATCATGGGGCATGACGCGGGTCTTATCACGATCAATGTTGAGGAAAGCGACCCCGTCACCCGGCTTGAACGGCAAACGGATATGTCCGAACGGCTGAGAACAATGACGGCGCACTTCCGCCATGAAATCGCACATTTCCTCTTCGTCAGGTTAAGCCGAACGGATGGTTTTATAGACTCGTTTCGGAATTTATTTGGCGATGAAACAGCCGATTATGGCGAGGCTTTAAAAGCGCATTATGAAAACGGACCGCCGCCCGTATGGGCCCGCGATCACATCACAAAATACGCTTCCAGTCATCCGCACGAGGATTGGGCTGAAACGACGGCGCATGTGCTGCATCTCACCGATATTATTGATAGCGCGACGGCGACGGGGCTCAATATGTCCGAAACATCGGACATAGACCTGAACCCCTATACGGAAAAGGATAGCGAAGCGCTGATCCGCGTTGGCGCCGCCTACGGAATGTCACTCAATCATGTCAATCGCTCGATTGGTATGTCGGACATCTACCCGTTCGTCATATCTGATGCGGTGAAAGCGAAACTGATGTTTTCCCACACGCAGATATCGACATTGCTGCGCCGTTAAAGCGAGATCAAAGACAATGTGGCTGAGACCGGCGGTCGCGTCCCATCATGTCCGCTATCGCCATGTGGATAGGGCTCGGTACTTTGGCATTGCGTCTTCAGGCAAACTAGCTCGCCATAAACACACTAATCGCAATCAGCGCGAAAATTGCGAGGACTGTGGATTGGGACACTAAGACCAGCAAGGGCCTCATGCCTACGCCGACGATGTCTTTGACAGAGGTTTTTACGCCTAAGGCCGCGACGGCGATGACGAGCGCCCATTGGGATAGGATGTTCAGACCCTGACTGACCTGCGTCGGAATAAAGCCGGCGCTGTTGATCAGCATGATGAGAATGAACGCGACCATAAATAGCGGGAGCAGCGGCGGTTTTTTAGTGTTGGCGACCCCCTTACCTGTTTGCTTGAACATCAAACTGACAATGATGATGACCGGCACAAGGCAAGCGACCCGCATAAGCTTGACGATAGTGGCGATGTCGCCAGCGGGGTCTGACACAATATATCCCGCGCCAACGACCTGCGCGACATTGTGAATTGAGACGCCCATGAAGAGGCCGGATTGCCTATCCGAGAAACCTAACAGCGTCGTGATCACTGGGTAGAGCACCATCGCGAGGGTGCTGAGCGATGTCACGGCAATGACCGTCACAATCGTATTGCACTCCGTCTTTTTATTTTGCGGAAGCACCGAGGCGAGCGCGAGCGCGGCAGAGGACCCGCAAATGGCGACTGATCCGGCCGTTAAGATGGAATGATCAACTTTGAGACCGAATAATCGGGCGATGGCGACGCCAAGCACCAGCGTGCTCAGAACGCAGGCGATAACTAAACCAGCCGCCTGCCAACCGAGGTTCGCCACATCGATCACGGTGATTTTAACGGCTAAAAGCGCGACGCCTATTTTTAAAATAGTCTCTGCGGAGACTGTAAGGCCTGTTGCCAGATAAGGTTTGGAGGCCAGCGGGTTAAACAAAGCGCCGATGACCAAAGCATACAGCATGACGGGACCGCCAAAGCGGGCCTCAATAAATAGGCTGATCGCGGCAATCATCACGGCCAGCATAATGCCGGGCAATATGGTGATGAGCGCGTCCCGCCCCGAGAACGACTGTTTACGGCTTGGGGAGAGACTCACAGGCGGTGAGGCAGGCGGGCGGGTTATCGCTGCAACTCCGAGGCGTAATGCCGCCGGCGGTAAAGGCTATGTTCGAAGGTCACGCGGTTGCTTACGCTTATCGCGATGCGTCACCATCCGGTCGTGGAGGGTGGTAATGGTTTTGCTGCCTGTTTTTACACAGAGGAACGGAAAAATACCGTGCAGAAAACACCCAATACCAGAGACCAGCATTCTTATGCCGAAACTAAAGGATGTTCTCATGTGCTGGAAATACGTTTCCCCCACGGACGCCGGATGCTCAGTAAAAGTTTTCATAAAAGACCTATTTTTCTCAGGGTATGACTGCGAAGACGGGAAAACTTTATGAAAGTTTGGATCAACTCATAGTGAGGTCGAAAAATATTTCATAATGAAGGCGTTTGTCGAAGAATATCATAGCGGGAGTCAGGGCGAACAGACACGTTGTCTCTGAAATGGCGGTTTGGCCCGTGAGTCGCGCGCGATCTACAAGATTGTCAGTTGTGACCACAGCCTTGCAATCGATCCTCTTGCGCCTGTCCGCACCAAGGGCCAAAGCTTGAGTATGACATTCCGCCTCCTGCTCCTCTCCTCCACTCTGTTCCTGATGGCCTGTCAGGCCGCTGCTGACGGCGATCCCATTATCGAAGAAGCGCCTGTCCAGACTATGGGCCAGTCAATGGGCATGGTCGCCGCCGCCAACCCCTATGCGGCTGAAGCGGGTGCAGAGGTGCTACGAGCGGGTGGATCGGCCGTGGATGCCGCAGTTGCCGTACAGACCGTCCTTGGGCTGGTAGAGCCACAAAGTTCGGGCTTAGGCGGCGGTGCGTTTATGGTGCTACATGATCCCAAAACGAATGCGACGTGGACCTATGACGGGCGCGAGACCGCACCGTCCGCAGCGACCTCGGCTTTATTCCTGAATGAAGACGGTCAGCCGTTGCGGTATTTTGATGGTATCGCTTCAGGGCGGTCCACGGGCGCGCCCGGGGCCATTGCGATGCTCGGTCTTGCGCATGCGGATTACGGCACCTTGCCATGGGCCGATAATTTGAACCCGGCCATTGAGTTAGCGGAAGACGGATTTGTCGTCAGTCCGCGCATGGCTGACCTTGTGGCTCGCATGGGGAAACTCGTGTTGCCGCGGGATGACAATGCCCGGGCCTACTTCTTTGTGAACGGTGATCCGTCACAGCCGCTGCCAGCGGGGTTTGTGCGGGATAATCCGGCTTATGCCGACAGTTTACGCGCGATCCAATTAAGCCCGCGCGCGCTGCTCGAAGGCCCGATTGCGCAATCTATTATCGACAAAACACGCGAAGCGCCCCTGCCGGGCGCGCTCACCTTGGCCGATATGGCGAATTATCAGCCGATTAAAAAGCCTGCGCTATGCTCAACCTACCGCGATTATCGACTGTGCTCCGCGCCACCGCCATCCTCCGGCGGGGTCGGCGTGCAAGCGATTTTAGGACTGCTGGAGCCGTTTAAAATGGCGGAAGTCGGCCCGTCCATTGAAGGGTGGCACTATTTTATTGAAGCCAGCCAGCTCGCCTATGCTGACCGCGATCAATATGTTGGCGATCCAGATTTCGTCTCCGTCCCCGTCAAAGATATGTTGGACAAGGGATATCTGGCGGGGCGGTCGGGTCTGATTAAATCGAAGGCGGTGCTGGCCGATTATCCGGCGGGAGATCTGGGTCCAGCGGGAACCGACGCTACAGCCGAAGTGCCGGGCACATCGCATTTCACCGTCGTCGACAAGACCGGATTAGTCGTGTCGATGACGACGACCGTCGAGGCCCCGTTCGGCTCACAACGGATGGTCGGGGGGTTCATGCTCAATAATGAGCTGACAGATTTTTCTTTCAGACCCGTTGATGGTCAGGGCCGTGCCGTGGCGAACCGTGTGCAACCGGGGAAACGCCCGCGCTCCTCAATGGCGCCGCATATTGTGTTCAACCCGGATGGCTCGCTGGCCTTCACGACGGGATCGCCTGGCGGCAATGCCATCCTTGCCTATACCGCCAAGTCCATTGTCGGGATGATTGATTGGGGTCTCGACCCGCAAGCCGCGATTGAATTGCCCAATGTTATCGCCCGCAATGGAACGGTTCGGTTGGAAGCTAAGGATCTGCCCGAAGAAGACACGGATGAAGTCCAACGCGCCGGACCGGCCCAAGAATTTGGTCTGAGCTCAGATATTATTGAGGGTTTGGAAACGCTGGGTCACGATGTTGTTCGGTCCCGCGGCGAAATTAGTGGTCTGCATATTATTCGTTTGTTGCCGGATGGCACGTTGGATGGCGGTGCGGACCCCCGGCGCGAAGGCGCCGTGATCGCAGTAAAATAAGGCGCGAAGGCGCCATGATCGGGAGCGACTAGGCCTGAATATAGGCGCGGGGCAGGCCGAGAATAAAGGTCGTGCCGTCTGGTCCGGTGTCGAGCAGTTCCAATGACCCGCCCATCTTTTCCGCCAGTTCTTTGGAAATGGAGAGGCCAAGCCCGGTGCTGCTGTCGCTGTTTCCGCGCGTGAATGGCAGAAACAGCCGGTCTTCGACATAATCAGGCAGTCCCGGACCATTATCCCCGATTTGCACTATGACGGTGTCGGCGACGATGTCGGCCGCCACTTCAATTTTGGGCTTGTCTTGGCCGTCCATCGCTTGCGCGGCATTTCGCAACAGATTTGACAGGATGCGCTGCAGTTGTTCGGGGTCCGCCGTGATGCGCACATCATGCCCGATCTGATTGGCGACCCAAACCCGGGGAAAAGCCGTTCGCATATCCATTTGTACATCCGCGACAATCCGGCCCAGCTGCACGGTTTCCAGCACAGGCTCAGGTTCGCGGGCAGATGAATATTCGAGCACTTCTTCGGTCAGCCCAACCCCGCGCTCGACCGTGCGCGCGAGCCGTTCGCCCATTTCCGATAAGGCCGGGTCCGCATTCATGGATAGGCGGTCCGCCATAAGCAGCGCGGTCGACAGAACATTGCGGAGATCGTGATTAATCTTGGTGACGGAGAGGCCCAACGACGCCAACCGTTCCCGTTGGCGAAACGAAGACCGTAAGCTCTGTTTCATCTCGTGAAATTCGCGCTGCAATTGCCCGATTTCGTCGCCTCGATCCAAGACCGGGCTGAGCTGTCGCCTCAGTTCCGGCGCTTCGCGAAAGGCCGTCATGTCATTGGCGAGTTCTCGAACCGGGCGCACGATCAAACGGAGCATGGCCAGATAAATCAAAATGCCGACAAAAATAGCAATCAACAGGCTCAACAGTAATATGCGCCCGGCATAGGCGCGCAATTCTGCCCCAATCGCCGCGCAAGGCACTAGGAGTTCTAAACGATCCTGCCCGTCAATGGGGGACGGCGCGATGATACGTAAATAGCCATCGCCATTGGCAAAGAAATCCATCGTTGTGGCGATAAAGTCTGGAAACCGTCTCGTGTTTCGCAAATCCACCACCGCGATGATATTGGCCTGTGGCGGTTCACCGAGAATGAGTAGCGTTTGACCGTCTTGGAAGGCGGCGAGAAAGTCTGCGTCGGTTTGCATCATAAATTGCCGCGCAAGCATGGCGGAGGCTTCGCGGGACGGGTCCCCCCCGACTTGATTGCTCATCAAGGCTTCGGCAACCAGGCTGGCAGATCGGGCTCGCATTTCCAGACCTTCTTGGCGGAAAAAAGCAATCGACGGCAGAAAGAGCAAGGTTTCTGCGGCCAGAACGAAGCCAACGGTCAGCAGAAGCAACCGCGCGGACAGGGATCGAGAGAAAAAGCGGCGCACAGCTCTGCTGTAATAGAAAAGGCGCGCCCGGCAAGGCGCGCCTTTAAATCGTGATCAATGCGAGGCCGTTTAGCGCAGGCGTTTACGCGATGTCGGTGCGGGGCCAATGCTAATCATTTTGCCGGATGAATTACGGCGACGGGATGGCTGATAGGCGACCATTGAATGCGGTGTGCAATAGGGCTCATCCGGGTCGGTCTTACGACCACAAAAACGGAATTCATCGGCTTTGGGGTCGCCGATTGGGAACTTACACATATGATCCGTGATCGTTAGGATCGTCGCATATGTGCCGTCTTTAAGCGGTTTGGCTTTTAACGGGGGTTGTTCGATCGTAGCGGGCAGCTGTGCAGTTGTCTTCGCCTTTGCCTTGACCTCAGCGACGGTTGCGGCTTTCGCCGTTACCTTCGCGGGTTTCGGCGCCGCCTTTGGACGGGCCGCTGTTGTTGTCGTTTTCGCAGGCTTCGGCCGGCTTGGTTTTGCGCGACCGGACAGGCCGAGTCGGTGGACTTTGCCGATCACGGCATTGCGGGTCACGCCGCCCAGCTGCTTGGCGATCTGTGACGCGGACAAGCCGTCAGCCCAGAGTTTGCTTAATGTTTCGACGCGGTCTTCGGTCCAAGCCATGGACGATCTCCTTTAATAGATGCGGACGTCGTAGAAACGAGGCTCACACACCATATCTTGTGCTTAATGTCACAAATCTTGTAGCAAGCGCATTGGAAACCACAAAATATAGACGTCAGCCTATCCACAAGAAACCATATGTAGTGATGCCCTCGTCCACAGACAACTTCGCTCATAGACCCTTGACGGCCCGATCTGACGCCTCTCACCGTCCCGTGGCCATTTAGAGCGCGTGAAAACGTGCCGTTCAATGTCAGTTTGCGACGTCGGGCTGGTAGGGGATGTTGGACAGCGACAGGCGCGCGGCGTATGAGCCGCACCATGTCTAAACCGCTTCTCGATTCCTCCCCCCCGATCGTGCGCAATCTGGGTCCCGTCAATTGGATGGGATTGGCGACCCTGTATAAGAAAGAAGTGAAACGCTTCATGCGGGTTGGGCCGCAAACTCTGCTCGCGCCAATTATTTCCAATTTGCTGTATATGACGGTCTTTGTTCTGGCCTTTGCGGCGCTCCGTCCTGACCCCAGCGAATTTATGGCGTTCCTGGCCCCCGGGTTAGTGATGTTAGGCATTTTGAATAATGCGGCGGCAAACAGCTCGTCCTCGATTATGACGGGGAAGATGATGGGCTCGATCACCGATGTGTTGACGCCGCCTTTGTCGCCCATCGAATTGGCCTTGGGCTGGATCGGCGGGGCCGCCACACGCGGTGTACTGGTGGCTCTCGCGACGGGGGCTGCGCTGTCATTCTTCACGCCGCTTCTCCCATCGCACATATGGGCGGTGCTTTATTTCGGACTGAGTGCGGCCTTCATGATGTCGATGGTCGGTGTGCTGTCGGGTGTTTGGGCAGAGAAGTTCGATCAACTCGCTGTCGTGAATCAGTTCATCATATTGCCACTCTCGTTCCTGTCCGGCACATTCTACAAAATCGACGTCCTCCCACCCCTTTTCCAAACCCTGATCAAGGGCAACCCGCTCTTTTACCTGATTGACGGGTTCCGCTATGGGTTTACGGGTGAAGCCGACGCCAATCTGATGGTCGGGGTTGTCTTTATCGCAATCTTGAATATCGCTCTCTTCCTCACTGTCTGGCTGGTGCTTCGCGCAGGCTGGCGGATTAAAAGCTAAGCCAAAGAGTTACCCATGGCCAAAGGCAACCACCTTTTCGATTGTTACAACCCGCCTGAAATCACGTTTGAACGTGGCGAAGGGGCGTATCTCTACACGGATAGCGGCGAATGCTATCTCGACTTCATCGCCGGAATCGCGGTCAATTCATTGGGTCATGCGCCTAAAGATGTGGCGGACGCGATTACGGAACAGATGGGCAAAGTCTGGCATCTATCCAACATGTTCAAAGTGCCGGGGCAGGTCGATCTGTCCAAGCGTTATTGCGACAGTCTGCCGTGGGCGGACAAAGTTTTCTTCCAAAACTCCGGCACGGAGTCGCTTGAATTGGCGATGAAAACGGCGCGGCGATACCAATATGGCGAAGGTCGTCCAGAGCGGGTCGATATTATCGGCTTTGGCGGGGCCTTTCACGGGCGGTCGTTCGCGGCGATCAACGCGGCGGGGAACCCGAAATATCTTGAAGGTTTCGGCCCCCGTTTGCCGGGCTTTATCAATCTGCCGTTCGGCGACCATGAGGCGTTAAAAGAGGCGGTCGGTCCGACAACGGCCGCGATCCTCGTTGAACCTGTGCAGGGTGAAGGCGGTGTGCGCGCCTTGCCACCTGAATGCCTGCGCGGCCTGCGCGAGTTGTGCGACGAAAATGATCTGATGTTGATTTATGATGAAGTCCAATGCGGCGCAGGCCGGACGGGCCAGCTCTGGGCGCATCAATGGGTCGAGGGCGGACAGCCGGATATTATGGCCGTGGCCAAAGGCGTTGGCGGCGGTTTTCCGCTCGGCGCTGTCATCGCGAGTGAAGAGGCTGCCAAGCACATGGTTCCCGGCACACACGGCACGACCTATGGCGGCAATCCGCTCGCTATGGCGGCCGGAATCGCCGTGTTTGACCGGATCAGCGACCCAGCGTTTCTTGAACATGTGCGCGACATTTCTAACAAGTTCCGCCAGTCGTTGGCGGGCCTCAAGGATGAGTTCCCAGACCTGATCGAAGACGTGCGCGGCAAAGGCCTGCTTGTTGGCCTCAAGATGAAGGTCGACGGCGACAACCTTGTCGCGAAAAACGGCGCGCTGGCGCATAAACTCATGGTCGGCACAGCGGGCGACAATGTCCTGCGTATGGCGCCACCGCTTATCATTGGCGAAACCGAAATGCGCGAAGCGATGGATAAGCTCCGCGCTGTGTTCAATGATATGAGCGCGTAAGATAGTTTCGGGCTAGACCGAAACTATGACGGCCCCTGACATTGGTCAGCAATATGACGAAATAGCCTCGTGGTGGAATGAACGTCACGATCATTCCACCTATGGCTTAGCGCAAGTGAACCGGGCTTTGGCATTTGTACCAAATGGCGGCAAAGCGCTTGATGTGGGATGCGGGTCCGGCGGCCGATTTGTTCGGCGCCTCATAGAACAGAGGTTTATCGTAACAGGCATTGATGCGTCTGCGCAAATGATAGGGCTTGCCCGCGCGAACCACCCCGACACGCTCTTTATCAACGCCAATATTATAGATTGGAAGACGTCCGAGACATATGATTTCATTCTCGTCTGGGATTGTCTGTTTCACCTTCCACTTGAGCATCAGGCTCAGGTGTTATCGAAATTGTGCGGCTTGTTGTCAAAAAACGGGGTGTTGATCCATAGTTTCGGTGATGGAGACGGTGACCATACGGATCGATGGCGGGGGCAAACTTTTCGATATAGCTCGATGGGCATAACCCGGAATATCGAAGTGTTGCACGATAGAGGTCTTTCACTCCTACATTTGGAGTTGGACCAATTTCCTGAAAATCACGTCTATGCGATTTCTAGAAAATTATAAATTCATCATCGCCAGTCCGCTGGCGGTGATGGCGGCAAAGGCGAGGCGGCGCGCGCCGAACCCCTCCTTTAAGAACAACCAACCGAACAGCGCGCCGAACACGACCGCGCTTTCGCGCAAGGCGCTGACCCGCGCGACTTCGGTCAAACTCATCGCATAGAGCAGCACGCCAAATGATAACATCGAGCCGAGCGCCGCGATCACGCCGTAACGCCAAATTGAGCGCGCATCGCGCCACAAGGCCTCACCGCGCAGGACCGATCCGGCAATCCCCATCTGCACGCCATCTAAAACGAACAACCACACAATATAGGTGAACGGGCTCTCGACCATCCGCACGCCGCGCGCGTCCAATACGGAATAAAGCGCGATGGCAAAGGCGGTAAACCCCGCGAATAAAAGTGCAGGTTTTGGTGCGTCGATGCCGGTGATCGATTTGCCCGGTTTGAGGACAAAGCCAAACACGCCCAGCGTGGCGATGATGAGCCCCGTCCACTCAATGGGGCGCAGGGATTCGTTCAGAAAGATAAAGGCGGCGATGGCCACAAGGATTGGCGCGCCACCGCGCATGACCGGAAACACTAGCGACAGGTCGCCTCGCGACAAGGCATTGATCAACCCGAACTGATAGGCCCCATGCGCCATCAGACTAAACGCGAGGGCTATCCAAATTGGCGCGGTCGGCAGCGGCACAAAAAAGATTGCCGGTAGTGTGAGTAACGCCGCGGTCACCGACAGCACGACCCGTGCCATCAAAATATCCCGCCCCGCCTTCACGACGGCGTTGACAGCGGCCAGGCTCACCGCGCTGGTGAGGCCGAGTAAGATGGCGAGGGTTGTGGGTGTCATAGTCGGAGGGCGGCCTGTGTCTATTCGACGGGGTTAGCCGACGGTCGCAGAAAAGTCTTGCAAGTCCGGGGGAAGAGCGCGTTTATTTTCCAAAATTGACTGACGGTCCTGAATTTGACGCCCATCACTTTTACGACCCCGCATGCGGGTAATTCTATTGCAATGTCACGCAGCGTTCGCTGCAGACTGAACGGACCCCACACAGGTGTGGGTCTTTTTGACGCTAACAGACGCAATGCCCAAGCGTCGTACAGGAGTGATTTATGAGCCATACACCCCACGAGCTCGCCGCCGATTTTCCAGAATATGCCGAGCAATTGCATCAGCTAAAGACGTCGGATTCTCACTTCCGTAAGCTCGCAGACAAATATCATGATATTAATCGAGACGTTCATCGCGCCGAAACGAATGTTGAACCGACGTCGGATGATAACATGGTCGACATGCGCAAACAGCGGTCCGCCCTAAAAGATGAAATTTACGGGTTGTTGAAAGCCAGCGTTACAACGGAATAGATATCCGCTGACGCACGCGTATTAAAGGCGACATAATGGGCGCAACACTCGCTAAGCTGGCCTGTCACTCACTAAAAAAGTGCAAGTTCTTCCGACTCTTGGCGATGCGGTCAATATCCTGCAGCTCTGACAGATAGGTCTCTAGATATTCCAAAGGGATCATATTGGGGCCATCTGAAGGGGCGCTGGCCGGGTCTTGGTGGGTTTCGGCGAAGATGCCGGCGACGCCGACGGCGATGGCGGCGCGGGACAGGGTTGGGACCATTTCGCGTTGGCCGCCACTGGTCGCGCCTTGGCCGCCCGGTTGTTGGACCGAATGGGTCGCATCAAAAATAATCGGCAGACCGGTATCGCGCGCCATTGTCGGCAGGCCGCGGAAATCACTGACGAGCGTGTTGTAGCCAAAGCTGGCACCGCGTTCGGTCAACAGAACTCTCGGATTGCCCGCGTCCAAAACCTTCTGCGCGACATTTTTCATATCACTGGGCGACAGGAACTGGCCTTTTTTGATCTTGATGACGCGGCCTGTTTTCGCCGCCGCGATGAGGAGGTCCGTCTGGCGGCAGAGAAATGCAGGAATTTGCAACACATCCACAACCTCACCGACGACTGCGCATTGGTCCGGCAGGTGGATATCCGTCAGGACCGGCACGCCGAACGTGTCTTTGACCGCTTGAAAGACGGGCAAGGCTTCGTGCAATCCGACACCACGTTCAGAACTCATGCTGGTGCGATTGGCTTTGTCGAAGCTCGTTTTATAGACAAAGCTGATGCCGAGCTTGTCGGTGATTTTTTTGATCGCTTCGGCCATGAATAGCGTGTGATCGCGGCTTTCCATCGCACAAGGCCCGGCAAAGAGCGAAAATGGCAAATCATTGCCAAAGGTGACATCCCCCGCAGGCGCGGCAATCGTCACGTGATGAAAGTTGGTGGTTGTCATGGTTTGGTCCATCATGGCTTTACCCGGTTTGGAGCGGGGGCTAAGTCGGTGCCCTTATGACAGCAAGACACGAAACATGACAGACCGTTCCCTCACAAAGCCCAGCCCGGCAAATAGCACCTTGCAGGACGCACGACGCACGGTGGAAATTGAACGCGATGGGCTGGATGCGCTCGCGCGTGCTTTGGCGGAAGGATCCGATTTGAGCGAGGCGCTCATTGCGACTGTGGCCGCCGTTCGCAACGCGCCGGGCCGTGTCGTCGTTTCTGGCATGGGGAAGTCCGGCCATGTGGCGCGCAAAATTGCCGCGACGATGGCCAGCACGGGAACGCCGGCGATGTTTGTTCATCCTGCCGAAGCCAGCCACGGCGACCTCGGCATGATTGGCACTGGTGATCTGGTCATGGCTTTGTCGAATTCTGGGGAAACGCGGGAGTTGTCAGACATTGTCAATTATTGCGCGCGGTTCGATATTCCCCTGGTGGCGATTACCTCGGTCGCGCTCAGTTCGCTTGCCAACGCGGCGGATCACTTGCTCTTATTGCCAGCGGCGGATGAGGCCTGTTCTGTTACGCGCGCGCCGACGACATCGACGACCTTGATGATGGCGCTGGGCGATGCGCTCGCCGTCGCGCTGCTCCGGGATCGAGGCTTTGATCGCGATGATTTCAAAACCTATCATCCCGGCGGCAAATTAGGTGCCGCGTTTCAACGCGTGTCCGATGTTATGACAACGGGCGCGATGCCGCTCACGACGGGCGATGTGTCGGTGCGAGAGCTTGTCGCCATCATCACGCATGGTGGCGTGGGCACTGCGGGCATCATGCGCGAGGGCCAGTTGGTTGGGGTCGTAACGGACGGCGATTTACGCCGAAATATTGGCCGCGACCTGCTGCAACTCACAGCGCAAGACATCATGACCCATGATCCGGTTACGGTGGAGATGGACACATTGGCGGCGGATGCGCTCGGGCTTCTGAATCGTAAACTGATTCAGGTCTTATTCGTGGTCAAGGACGGCGCACCCGTCGGGCTGCTGCACATTCATGACTTCTTGAAAGAGGGCGTCGCTTAGCGCGGAAGGGGACGGACGTTCCACTCCCTCACGTTCCAGCCGTCGGCGCGCTCTTCGATCACGCCGAAAGCCCCTGTCTTCAATTTTCGCTCCGCGCCATCATGCTCGGCAACATCTAGGGCAAAGCGGGCAATGCCGTTGCTGGTGACGATCAGCGTCGTGCCAATGGACCCCGCTAACATATCGGCCCAATCAGACGTGATTTGATCCGGATCGACCCGCCACCCCTGCGGCGGCACCGCATCTTTATCCCAGAGGGCGATAGCGTCTTTGCCCAAACGGGCAACGACTTCGTCTTCTGGCCGTCCTTCATCAGGACCATAGTCGATTTCTAACAAGCGATCATCAAGGACAATATTCGGCGCAATGGCTGTGGCCGTCTGTCGTGTCCGTATGAGCGGGGAGCTGATGACCCGATCAAAGAATGTGTCGGCGAAATATGTGCCCAGCGCGGCGGCCTGCGCCTGTCCAGACCGAGATAAGGGGATATCCGTCCCCTGTCCGACGCGGCGGATGACATCGCCGGGATCAAACGTATTTCCGTGGCGCACGATAATAACGCGCCGCATGCTCGCGGTCGTCATTGACCGAGCGCTTTCAATTTCGCTTCCGCCCGCGCGACATCCTCGGGTGTATCGATTCCGGCTTGGCTCATAGGGTGGCTGTCTACGCGCGCGCAGGCGATGATCATGCCGTTTTCGAGCGCGCGGAGCTGTTCCAATCCTTCGAGCGCCTCATAGGGTGAGGACGGCAGGGTGACGTAACGGGCCAGGGCGTCGCGGCGATAGGCGTAGAGGCCGACATGTTGCAAGACGGGCGATATGTTGCTGTCACGGCGTAAGGTGGCTTCTTCGCGGATTGCAGGCACGATGTTTTTAGAAAACCAACGCGCGCGTCCCGTGTCGCCAACAATCGCGCAGGTCCCGGAAAACGGTGTTGTTAACTTAGCCGCGCGCAAGTCGTCGAGCGCGCGCCAACTGAGCGCAACAACGGGCGTCGCAATATCGGCGTCCGGATCGCGGGTGAGCGCATCAAGGCAAGCCTGCACATAGGACGGCGGCGTAAACGGCGCGTCGCCTTGCAAATTGACGATGATGTCAGCGTCAGGATCGAACATATCCGCGGCGGCTTTCGCACGGTCCGATCCGCTTGGCAGATCCGGGTCGGTCATGACAACGGGCAGGTTATGGGCGGCGCAGAAATCTTCGATCCTTGCATCATCCGTCGCGACGACGAAATTCCCAACCTGCCGCGCCACATCCGATGTGCGTTGCAACATGGGAACGCCGCCAATCTCTGCCAACGGTTTGCCGGGAAAGCGGGTGGACGCGTAACGCGCAGGAATGACGATCAGAGATTTCATGAGGGCCCGTATATCGGACCATTCACGGTATGAAACCAGTCTTCATAGCCAGTGAGATGCATCAGCTCGACCTCATGCGCATGCAAATGGCGCAATCCGGTCTGCGCGGTAAAGGTTGAGTCCTCTGCCACGGCATAAATGACGCGTTGAACCCCCGCATCAATCAGCCGTTGCGCGCAGCCCGTCGGCTTGGACGCGCGTGTGAGGCAGGGCTCGAGTGTGCAGATGACCGTGTGCGGCGCGGTGTTCAATTTTGACAACATGGCTTCTTCGGCATGGTCATTCGGCCCGGTCTCCCGACTATATCCTGTTGCCAAAGCCGTTAGTTTTTCTGTGCAAGCGATTGCGCCAACGGCGAAGGCGGTGCTTGATGCGGGGCATTGCGCGGACAAGCGAAGCGCCTGTTCCATCAGCGGCTTCGCGCGGGATAACAGCAGGTCAATATGAAACACGGTCGTATCGCCCAGCGTTTCCGTGCCTGTCACGTGCAGCGAGGACATGAATGGCTCAAGATCGTCAAAGAGGCGCGCGTGACCCGTGTTCCCCAATTCACGCGAGCTGACCGCGAGACGGAGATAGCGCGCGTGCGTCATGGCGAGGGTCAGCATTTTCGCCCCGCCTTCGATCAATACGTCCGATGCGCCGCGAGTCTGTGCCAGCGCCTCTATCGCATCAATGGGGTCACCGTGAAACAGGGCCAGCGTTCCGGGCACATCCGCCGGAGTCTGAGACAGGACAATTGCCTCGGCAGTGCCGGTTTGGAAAAATGCGCGGTCGGAGGGAATGTCGCCTGTGCGTGTCACGACCACTTTAACCGGATCGGGCGCTCGACCTGCGGCTTTACGGGCCGCGATGTGAACCACTCCGCGTGTGGCCAAAGACGGATTGTCACGACGCAAGGTCTCCGCGCCAATAACGATCATGTCCATCTGCGCGCGTAAGGCGAGCACAGCGTCCAAGTCTTCCGGTGATGACAGAATCGCCCGGTTCGGCGAAGTATCGTCGAGATAACCGTCGATGGAGACAGCACAAGAGAGGTGGATCGTAATGGGCACGATGTCTTCGCTACCCTACGCGATCATCCCGGCCAAGCCGCAAAGCAGCGCAGAGCCGGGACGTTAACCTGAAATCCCGGATCGCCTGACGGCGTCCGGGATGATTGGTGTTTAAAGCACGCTTTCCGCGTCGACCCATTCTAGACCTTGCGCGTCAGCGACGGCTTTAATGGTCAATTTTCCTTCACACACGTTCAAACCATTGCGCAGATGTTTGTCGTCGCGCATCGCTTCTTTCCAGCCGTCCCGCGCGATGCGTTTGGCGTAATAGATCGTGGCCGCGTTGAGCGCATAGGTCGAGGTCCGCGGCACAGCGCCGGGCATGTTGGCGACGCAATAATGCACGATGCCGTCAACAATATAGATCGGGTCAGCGTGGGTGGTCGCCTTGGAGGTCTCGAAACAACCGCCTTGATCGATGGCAACATCAACGAGGACGGCGCCTTCTTTCATCAGGCCGAGCATCTCGCGGGTCACGAGTTTCGGGGCGGCTGCGCCGGGGATCAAGACCGCGCCGATAACGAGATCCGCTTCGGCGAGCCGTTGTTCCATCACGGCGGGGGTGGAGCGTTCGATATTGGCGCGGACACCAAATTCATAGGACAGCTTGGCCATCACGTCGTTGGACCGCTCCAAAATTGTCACGTCCGCTTGCATGCCGACGGCCATCAACGCCGCATTATATCCCACGTCGCCGCCGCCAATGATCAGGACTTTGCCGCTATTCACGCCGGGAACGCCGCCGAGCAACACGCCGCGTCCGCCATTTTCCTTTTGCAGGGCGTTTGCGCCCGCTTGGATCGATAGCCGACCTGCGACTTGGCTCATCGGCTTTAGCAGTGGCAGGCCGCCTTGGGCCGAGGTTACGGTTTCATAGGCGATGCAGACTGCGCCGCTGTCGATCAACTCGCGCGTTTGTTCCGGATCGGGTGCGAGGTGCAGGTATGTGTAAAGGATCTGACCGGGGCGGAGCATCGCGCGCTCCACCGCTTGCGGCTCTTTGACTTTCACGATCATGTCGCAGCCGGCAAAAACGGTTGCGGCGTCGGGTTTGATCACGGCGCCCGCGTCCAGATAATCTTGGTCGAGCGAGCCAATGCCCGCACCCGCGAGAGTTTCGACCCAGACGTCATGCCCGTCAGCGATGAGTTCGGCGACCGACTCAGGTGTCAGGCCGACGCGATATTCGTGATTTTTGATTTCTTTGGGGACGCCGATAATCATGAGAGTCTCTCCTAAAGGCTGTGGTTGCCGCGACTTAGGCGCGCCATACGCGTAAATATTGCGTATTTTGGTTCCCTTAAATGAATTCGATGCGTAATTATCCGACACATAAGCATAATTATGGGACAATATCGATGATCGAAGTCACAGACCGTAAAATCCTCCGAGAGTTACAAGCCGATAGTCGTCGATCGGCGGCGGCTATTGGCGACGTTGTGGGCCTGTCCGCGTCGGCGTGTCATCGCCGGATACGCTTACTCGAAGAGCGCGGATTGATCGAAGGCTATGGCGCACGGTTGAATGCCGAAAAACTCGGCTATGCGATGACGTTCTTCGTCGAAGTCACCCTGTCTGGGCAGAGTGAGACGGTGTTAGGCGAATTTGAACGCGCTGCGATGGCGCGGTCTGATGTGTTGGAATGTTACCTCACGACAGGCACAGCAGATTATGTGATGAAAGTCGCGGCGCGAGATGCGGATGATTTTGAACGTATCCACCGCCGCGTCATTTCCGGTATGCCCCACGTCATCCGCATTCAAAGCAGTCTGGTGATGAAAACTGTCAAACGCTGGCGCGGCTATTCGGTCGGATAAACAAATATCGTATCTGTGACTCGACCGTGATGAACTGCCGCGCTAACGGCACGCATGAAGCGATGGCTGGATTATTGGCGGACTGTGGGCGGGCGCATCACATGGGATCGCAGCGTGTTGCGGGGTCTCTGGATCGTGCCCTATCTGCAGTTTCGCCACCGGATGTCGCGCCCCGCAAAGCGCGGAACAATCGCTTATTATCCGCAGCCCGCTGGACCGTGGTACACGCTGCCGCTGGCGCTAGCCGGAACGGGCATCCGTTTGACACGCGATTTGAAAACTGCCGATGCGGTGATGATTTTTGATGATCGGACTGTGTCAGATGTCACCTTGCCGCACACACAAGCAAAGCTGCTCAATGTACTCGCGACCGATATTTCCAAGGCGCATGTCGGGCGCGTGTTCGAGGCCGTGTTTGGCTATCCCCTGACCCTCGACCCGTTGACCCATCTCGGCCCGATGGTGCAAAAATCAGATGGGAACGGCCTGCATGACGGACAGATTGTGCAAGGCCCGCTGAGTGCGCCGCTTGTGGATTGTGTCTATCAACACCCGGTCGAAAGCACTGTCCGCAAGGGGGTGACGGAGGACTTACGCTGCGCCTGCGTGGGCGGGGTCGTAGTGCAGGTTTTTCGTAAGGAAAAAGCCTGTGAATCGCGCTTTCAGGCGGTCTATCTGGAAACGACATTGCGCGACCCGGATACGACATTCAGCAGAGAAGAACGCCAATTGATTACGCAGTTTTGCGCCGCAATGGGACTCGATTTTGGATCGATGGACGTTTTGCGGGATTACTCAGAAGGCGGGCGGCTCTATATTGTCGACGTCAACAAGACCTGTATGCCGGTGCTGTCGATGCCTGTCGGCGAGCTGGAAATAGGGCTGCGCCGGATTGGTAAGGCGGCGGAAGCGCTTATTCTCAGCGCTTAGGAATCCACCCAAGGTTTGAGCGTTAGGCGGTTTCCGCCCAGCTCATTGGCATTGGCTTCGTGGCAGGACAGATAGAGCAATTGCAACGGATCGTCGCCGCTGGTGACATAATGCATCACATCAAACATGCGTCCCCGCCGCCTGTCATCCGCATAAACTAATGCGTCATCGAGAATGACGGGGCAGGGCTGTCCGCCCTTGGTGAGCAGGCGCGCAAAGGCTAGGCGCGTTAAAATTGCAATCTGTTCCTGTGTTCCGCCGGAGAGACGTTCCAACGAATCGTCGCGACCGTCCCGCATAAGCCCTTGGGCGCCGAGCGTTTCGCTGAGTTCCACATCCGCCCCATCAATCACAAGCCGGAGCAGGGGGAGTAACTCTTGCCGCACCGGATCAGTATATTGATCTTGTAAGCTGCGCTGCGAGTCCTTGAGCGTATCGCGCAGTAAGCTCAGGGCGGCCGCGCGTTTGCGGTGACGGTCGACCGTATCCATCAGCTGCACGGCTCGGTCTTCAAGGCGCGTCACTTCGGCGTCGGGGTCGCGTTGCTCGAAACTTTCCCGACGGCGCGCGGCCAGCTCGGCGGCGTCTATACGCAAACGCGAAAGTGTTTCCGTCCGGGTGCGCGCAACATCGCTCAACCGCTTGATCCGGGCCTCAAACAGCGCGGGGTCGGAGGGGCCTTGGGCGCGCGTATCGTTTAGAGTGGTTTTGGCGGTTTCGACTTGTGTCGCCAGACTTGCGGCCGCGGCGGCTAATGCGCCGTAGTTTTCTTTTCGTTTAGCAGGCGTTGCCGTATCGGGTGCACTCGCCAGATCGCGCCGCCGCGTGTTGAGACGTTCTTGTAAGGTGGCGAGTTCACGGTCAATTTCACTGAGCGTCGTTTGCGCGGCGCGTTGTTCACCCCGCGTTTGCGCCAAGGTCGCTTCAAGCGCGACGCCATCGATCTTCACCTCATCAACGGGCATATCGTTTAACATACCCGCAAGCCGGTCAATCTCGCCCTGCAATCGGTCACGCGCATCGATCAGCGCGTCGCGCCCATCCGGGGCAATGAGGGTGATTTTTCGGTCAATCAGAGCAATATCATCCATAATATCTTTACGACGGTGCAGCGCGGCGGCGGCCTCTTCGGGCGATGATACGCCAAGCGCTTCGAAGAGCGCCTCTAAGGCGTCTTGCGTCTGCGTTAATGTGGCGCGCAGAGTTTCAGCTTCCGGTGCAGCCAATATGATTGTGCCGACCCCGGCGATTGTAAGGGCTGTCGTTGCGTTAAGCTGAATGGGGCCGTTCGTTACAACGGTGTCGCCGATTGTGGCAACAATGTCGGGGGCGAAATCAACCAGGAGTGTGGAGTCTACATGGGCCAAAGCCGTCTGTGTTTGATCTAAGGTTCGCCTTAGCTGATCCATCCGGTCCAGCGCGGTTCGGTCGATGAGGGGCAGGGCATCACGCTGCGCAACATGGCTGGCGCGCGTGTCGATGACGATGTCGAGCGCCTCAAGATTGACGATCACGGCTTGTAAGGCGGCGTTGCGGTCGATGAGCCTTTCACGAGTTGCCTGATCGGCGTCTAATTTTGAGAGGGTGGCACGGCGCGCTTCGAGCCCCTGCAGATGATCCGAGAGACCGGTGAGGTGTGTTAGTACATCGGCTTTTCGGGTGGACAAAGCGGTCACGGCGCTGCTGATATTATCAATATCGGTTTGCGCGTCATCCAAGGCTTTGGTGGCGGCCAAATGCGCCGCGAGTTTGGCATCGGCGCGTTCGGTTTCGGCTTGCAGCCGGGCGAGTAGCTCAGTCAGGCGGTCAAGCTCGCTGCGGGCAATCCGGGCTTTGTCGAGCGCTGCGCGCGCATCTTTGAGTTGGGTGATTTCTGTATTCGTATCGCCTTGTGTCTCCGTAACGGCAATTTGTTCGAGGACGCGGGCGAGGTCTAGCCCCATTTGTCGGGTTGCTGATTGAGCCGTGCGCGCCACCTCTAAATTGGACTCGGTCGTGGCGAGCGCGTCTTCGGCCAACGCCAACGGTCCGCCTGTCTTAACCCGCCCTGTCGCGGTCAGAAGCGCATAAAGCTCTGTTTCGGTTCGGTCTAAATAAGCGCGTGCGCGTTCGCCGCCGACTAAGGTTGAAAGCTCGCTTTCAAGACGCGAGGCCACTTGCCCATCATCTTGCGCTTGGTCCATGCTGTCACCTTGGCGGACCCACAGAAGCCCGGACGGGCCGCGCGCCGTGGAGTTGAGGCCGAGCATCTCGCCGACCCGTTCCTCGGCTTCGCGTTTCGTGGCGACAATCGTGCCGCTTGTCAGGTCGATGAGTTCGGTATGGCGGGATTTGACGAAACGTTTAACGAGCCGATAGGCGCGCCCCGCATGGGTAAAATCAACTTCGCCAACGGGGGCGCCGTCATTGCGTTGTAATCGTTTGGCGTCACCCTTCCAGCTCGTATGCGGAAGGAACAGCACAGTTTCTAACGCCGCCAGCAGGCTGGATTTTCCGCGCTCATTATGTTCCGCGATGACATTCAGGCCGGGGCGAAAGCCCGACACCTCAATGCCGTCTGCCCCGAAGGGGCCGACATGGCGAAAGCGGAACGCGTCGATCCTCATACCGTGTCTCTCATGACTGGGACTGATCCGTGGCCGCGAAAGAGAACAGCAAGCGTAGCGCGTCTGCGGCAATATCGCGGTCGGCTTGGCTGAGGGCAGGGTCTTCACGCCGGGCTTTGAGCTGCTCGGCTGTCTGTCGAACCGAGCCTTGTGCGTCGAGGGCTTCGATGTCCTCCGTCACGACTTTCAATGCGACAGTCGACGTCCCGCGCAGATCAAGATAGGCGCAGCGCCCGGACAGGTCGTCGATAAATGCGTCTAACAGCGTCCAGTCTTGCACCGTCGTTTCGCCCGACAGGGTGATTTCGGCCAATGTGTACCGTTCGGCGCGCCCGCTTTGTACGTGATCCGTGATCTGTTTAAGCGTGTCCGAAATTGCTTCGACGCGAAGCGGGGCATCAATGACGGGCCAATCGAACGCCGCTGTCGGAATGTCGGTGACGCGAGGCTCTGCGCCGGGCGCGTCGATCTCGACCAGCAGGACTTGGCCGCGGGATCCGGTTTTGAAACGGTCGGGCTCTGGCGTGCCGGAATAATGGGTGCGGGGGTTGATGGCGGCGCGCGCATGCCAATCCCCGAGTGCGAGATAATCCAGCCGAGCCCGGGTCGCGCGGTCAGGGGGAATGATGGCATCGCTTTCGCCGGAATTCGTTCCCTCATGTTGGGTCCCGAACGTTTTTATCGACCCGTGCGCTATACCGATACGGATCGCCCCTGCGGGCGTCTCGGCGCCGTCCATCCAATCTGTTAGGTCACGCCCGTGATGCAAGCGCTGCCACGGAGCCGGGAGCAACCATGTGTCTGGCGTCATTTGGATCGGTTCGGCCGTGCGTAAAACGCGCAAATTCGGCGGGGCGATTGCGGCGACCCGGTCCCAGAGACTATCGGCCCCGTCGACATCATGATTGCCGGGCATCAGCCACCAAGTAATGTCGGGCTGCTCTCCCATAATATCGAGCGGCTGGCGCAGGACGGCATTATTCGGGGCGGCATTGTCCCAGACATCGCCGGCGACAATAACATGCGGCGCGTTCTGTGTGCGGGCCGTGTCGGCAATCCGGGTGATCACCTCTTGGCGCTCTGCAGTCAGTCGACCGGCCAAAGCATCATCAAACCGACCAAACGGCTTGCCTAGCTGCCAATCAGCTGTGTGGATGAATCGCACTGCCATAGCGCCTACATATCAATCTATCTGCGCAGCGATAGGGATTAGGCGCGGCGCAGTAACGCCGCCATCTGCATTGCGCGCAAAAAAAAACGCGCCCCGAGAGGCGCGTGTTGTGATGAGTGTTGAACGAAGCCTACAGCCCGCCCGGACCACAATCTTTTTTGAGGAAGTCCATCATCCGTGGATAGGCCAACATTTTGTGATCGTAATCGAGCGTGTTTGAGAAGTGATCGGCATTTTCCAATTCGATATATTCGAAATCCTTGCCGTATTTCTCGAGCTCATCAACATACTTTTTAGAGTGGCTGACAACTACCCGTTGATCAACGGAGCCGTGGATAAGGAGCATGGGTACATTGACCTTGCTCACCTCTTCGATTGGACTGACGGAGTCATCCCACATGGCCAATTGCTCGACACGCTGCGAACCTCGGATGCCGTTTCGATAATAGTTCACTTGTTGCTGATTATCCGCCACGGCCGCGCCTGCGATGACACATTGATAGATGTTGGGCTCACGAGCCGCCGCAATTAGGGCTGCGTAACCGCCATAAGACCAGCCAAACATTGCGACGCGGTCGGCAGAGACCTCACCCTTGTCAATTAGGTATTGGACGCCATCATCCTTATCATCTTGCATTTTACCGCCCCCTTCACCGCCGTTGATGAAAGCCGCTTTGTAGAAATCAAGGCCGTAATTGGTGGAGCCGCGATATTGCGGTTGCAAGACCATGTAGCCATTGTTGGCCAGCATTTGTCCCCAGTCATCCCAACCGACGACTTCTCCGACGAAAGGACCGCCGTGTGGCATGACGACTAGAGGGTGCGGTCCGGGACCGTTCGGACGGGTGACATAGCCACGAATGGTTTTGCCATCGCGAGCTTGATACGTGATATATTCAACATCCGAGAGCTGCTCAGGTTCGAGCAAGGCATTGACACTGCCCAGTTTTGAGAACGCCCCATTATTATAAAGGTAGTAAGAGCCAGGGTCGCGTGGACCGGAGTTTGTAACCACAACGACGTTACCGTCTCGCGATCGGCTTGACAGACGAACACGGTGGGCATTCGGAATTGCCGCCGTAAACTGGTTAACGATGGCTTCTTCTTCGGCGTCGAAATACTCTGTATAAGTTTTATCGGTTCCGTAAGTCACACCCGTCACTTCACCGGCCCGTGTCCAAGCGTTTGAGTGGCGAGTTGTTCCCCCAAGCTCGACTTCAGGGTGACGGAAAACGAGCTCACCAAATTGTTTGGTCCGAAGATTGAACTTGTAAAGCCCTTCCCGGTCTTCGCCGTTGTGAGCGATGACATAGACCATGTCTGGCTCGTCTTTGATGATTCCAGCATAGGAGAAGTTTTCAAAACTATCGCGTTTTATACGGTGATACTCTTCCCAACCACCGCCGTCGACAGGGCGCCATAAGTAGACAAACTCTTCCGACCCTTGATCGAATTTGCTGGCAAAACGCGGGTTGCCGTCTTTATCAAAACGGTATCCAAACAGTTCTTGGTTGCCCTTGAGCACAAGTTTCTTGCTGCCCGTTTTAAGGTCATATTCATAGTAATTGGCCGCGCGACGGGATTTGCCCTCTCGGGCCTCTTGAAACGTCACCAAAACTTTATTGGGTTTGTCAATCAAAGGAGAGACAAAAGAGATTGCAAAGTTATCGTCGTTAAGTTCTTCAAACTTCTTAGATTTTATCGAAAACAATGCCACTTTGGATTTAAAAGCGCCTCGGTTGAAGCCTTTGATTTTTTTACTGACTTGTTTGTTAAAAACGACGATTAAATCGCGGTCACTCACCCAGCTGAATTGTTGGATTTCCATGGTGTCGGCGCCGACGCGAAGAGGCTTTTTCTTCATATTCGCGGTTTCATAGATCTCGATAATATTATCACCCATCTGGCTTTCCGCTTTGATGAAAGCGACACGTTTCCCATCGGGAGACAATGAAACGCTGCTCATGAAATTTGGCGCAGCCCAATATTCCATTGGGTAGGGCTTGCTGACCTTGGCGGACGCGATCGTTGCCGGCAGGGCAACCATGCCCATAGCAGCAACACAGGATAAGAGGATCGATTTCATAGGTGTTTCTCCGGCAATTGGCCTGCAATTTGGCACAGTCCAGAGTGGAAGCAAGATACTTTGAGGCGATATTACATCGTAATCACAGCAAATTCTGCCTGTCGGCCACGAAAAAGGGCCCCAGCCTGAGGCTGGGACCCTAAATAGTCGTCTTAATCCCTAAGGACTAGAACTGTTTGTTCATCGAGATGAAGAACTCACGACCGTCAAGGTCGTAGCCATTTCCGATTGGTGTGTTGGAAATTGCGAGAACTTCATTGCTGTCAACCAGGGGTGGCTCTTTGTCAAAGACGTTCGAAACACCGCCACGAAGGGTCCATGTATCCGCACGATAACGCAAAGCGACTGTGTGGGTCATGTAATCATCGGCGAAACCGACATCACGACAGAACTCACCGTTTGCACACGTATCAGAGAAGAACCCTGTGCCGCGTGTATCAAACACGTCACTGAACGGGTCGATACCGTCAGCTTGTTGCTCGACTTTACCGATGTAACGCGCTTGCCAAGTCAGACGGAAGTCTTTCCAATCCAGCGTCGCTGTCGTTGTTCCGGTCCACTCTGGGAAGCCAAACTCACCGGCATCTTCGTCAAACAGCTCTTCACCTGTATCGTCAACGAAGAGGCTACTGCGTTCCAGCAACTTGTTGGCCCGAACGTTCAGACCAAAATCAAGCGGCTGGTCAAAGGCTGTGAACTCATAACCAAAGCGTGAGTTAATATCGAGACCACGGACTATTTCTTCGTCCTGGTTGATAAAGCCGCCTGAGACAAAGCTGACCAAGCTACGCGCGCCACCCGTTTGGATACGTCCACAGAATGGTGAGCGAGTTCCGTCATCACGTGAGAAGCAATCATTAACAATGAAAGCGCCGGACGGCTCAATAACAGCCCCCGTAACTTTGATGTCATAATAGTTCATGTTGAAGTCGAAATCGAAGCTTTCAAAGAATGGTTGCGTGAAGGCAAAACCAGTTGTGAAAGACGTGGAAGTCTCTGGCTCTAGGTCCAGTGAACCACCTGCTGAAATTTCGACACTCGCACTTTGTTGCGTGCCCAAAAGGTTACCAAGAGGATCGGTACCGACTGTAAGTGGGTCACGTCCTTCACGGCGACAGTTAGCCAAAGTTGTAGCATCACGCGTATCTTCAGAGGCGTTATAAACACCAGTGATGAAAGCATCATTGGGGACGGCACACGGGTCAAAGATTGTATTGAACCCGGATTGTCCGGCCAAGAAGTTTTCACGCAGGTTCGGCGCACGGTATGACGTACCATAGCTTGCTTTCAGCAAGAGTGGTGTCACGGGACGCCAGCCGCCTTTGATCGAATATGTTCCGGCCGAACCGTAAAACTCTTCATCCGTGAAACGACCTGAAATGTTAACGTCAAGTTGCTCGAACAAAGGATAATCAGCGATCAATGGAATATCGACCTCGGCGAAAATTTCCTTGATGGTTTTTTCACCTTGAGCACCCGAGTCAGAGAAGAACCCGAAGAACAAACCGTTTTCAGCAACCAATGATGGGCGTGAATCGATCTTGTCTGTGCGGATTTCAAAGCCCGCAGCAACACCGATTGGACCGGCAGCAGTTTTGCCGACCTGACCAGTTACCATACCATTGAAGATCGTTTGCTCATAAATGGTGTCGAAATCACGACGACCGAACACATAGTCACGTTCAGCTTGCGTTTCGAAATCACCAATCGCAGCACCAAGGACGCTATCGGCGAACAGATTGACCGGGACACAGCCCGCCGTCAGATCGGCCATCGCCAAACTAGGGTTTGAGAGGGCCGAAGCATCACAAGGGTTGATGACACCTGCGGGCGTGTTGACCCCGACAATAGGCGCGCCAAAGGTCACACCGAAGTTGACGTTATTATCATAATCATCTGCAATGCCGTCGCCATTGTTATCAACAATGCCGTCGCCATCAAAATCGAACGTCGGGTCGATACCCAAAGCCAAAGCCAACTTGTCTTCGCGAATACCGAGACGAGTCGATTCACCATCTGAACGGGAATAAGTCCCGGAAACTTCAAAGGTCCAGTCGTTCAATGGGCCGACATTCATCCAAGGGATATCGCCTTTGATACCGCCGACGATACGTGTCTGTTCTTGCGTAACATCAAAGTTACTCCGATCACCGCGGATAGCGACAATAGGAATAACGGGTGTCGAGAAGCCAGTGCTGAGGTTGTTAGCGAACAAGCCGCCTGCATTTTGTGCCGCACGACAATCGACGCCAGTCCCGATATTACATGGGTTGAACGGGTTCGCCATTGTCACATACGGGAACAGCTGTGGGGCACCAGTATTATCCGCACCCACTTCAGCGCGCGTATAGAGCGCTTCGAAGAACGGTGTGATGTTAGCTTCGCCTTCAAGCGTATATTCACCAAACGCCATGATGCTGATGCGCTTTTGTTCACTGATGAATGTACGGTCAGCATTAGATCCGTTGACGTTGACATTTTGGAAGTCAACATCACGGATGCCGTCGCCGTTGGCATCGACATCGCCGAAGCCGCCTGTGGACTCATCAAAGTTAGGAATGCCGGAGTTGCCAGCGTTGGGTGTGTAGTAGATTGACCCAAGGTTTGTGAATGGGTTGAAGATACGGCCGGAAATACCTGAAACTTTGCAGGCATTATCGGACACTGTGACGCCAGGCGTCCGGTCTTCAACAATCAGACGGTCAGAAATACCGACAGTCCGGATTTCGCCGCTTTCAGAGATTTCGTAATGTGTGTCACAACCAGCAAGGAAGTCACGGTCTGAAATCTTAACTTCGTCGCGGAAGTCATATTCAGCGCCAACGCCGAAGAAGCCACGGTCTGAGTTTTTGCCCCAAGATGCGCTGACAGTATAATCGTCGCCGCCCCCGCGTGGGTTGTAGTTGCCTGAACCGAAGACTTCCAAGCCTTCAAAGTCTTTGCGCAGGATTACGTTACCCACACCAGCAACCGCGTCAGAACCATAGATGGATGACGCGCCGTCGAGCAGCAGGTCATAACGTTCAATCAGGGAACCAGGCAGCAAGTTGATTGACGGGCTGGAAGGCGCGCCTTCAACACCGGCAGGAGCAATACGACGACCATTCAACAGCAGAAGCGTCCGGTCAGCGCCAAGGCCGCGGATGTTCAGTGTTTGTGAGCCCGGACCATTGTCCAGAACGAAGCCTTGGAATGTCGCGTCGATTTGCTGGCCAGAAGCCGCTTCGGAGCGCTGAAGAATAGAAGCTGGGTCAAACAGACCAACATCTTGGGCTAATTCAGTTGAAATCACCTGAAGCGGTGAGATGCTTGTGAACGCATCACGTTTAATGCGTGAACCTGTGACGACAACTGTGTCAGCAGATTCGTCGTCAAGAAGATCTTCATCTTCAATCAGAAGCACTTCCGCGTCAGTGTTTTCAAGTTCTGGATCAGCATCTTGTGCGAATGCGATCCCCGATGAGGCAAAGCTGGCCCCAACCAGCAATGACGAGCAGAGCAGAAGCTGCTTCAGGTTTAGATTGGACATATTACCCTTCTTAATTTTGAATGCAGGAATGGCATTCCCTTAATGCCCCTATAGGGAGGGTCCATGGACCTAACAAGTTCGTAATGACACCAAGCTTTAACTTGACTGTCGAAAATCCAGAACTGTAGCAATATTGCAACAAAGTAAGGCATTTCATAGCCGTGCGCCTCTTTTGAGGTCGCTCACGCCATGCGCCGTTTGGTTCATTGGGCCGAATAAATCCTGACGTAGCTGCGTGAGAGTTCGCATGCTGGCGTCGCTCCACAGTGTTTAGACCTAGTTAGCTTTCACCTGCTATCCGCGACTGTGAAATAGGCGCGCGGATATCATTCCATTGAAACTACGAACGAAATTTACAGCATCCTTTATCCTGACAGCCCTTGTGCTGTGTGGGGTGACAATGCTCGTCGCCACGCTCGTTATCGGGCGCAGCTATGAAGCTTTAGAGACTCATCAGGCGAACTCCGACTTCTTTGTGATCGAAAATGCCGTGCGCGGGAATATCGAAACCAAAGTCGCTTTGATGTCTGAATATGGCAAATGGGATGTCGTGCATGATTTTATGCTGGGTCAGGGTGAGGCACCCGTATCGGAGACCGGACTCTCCAGTTCACTCAGATTTGCAAATCTCGACCTGATCGGCTTCTTCTGCCCGAAGGGTTTAAAATACGGTGTCGTGCGAGACGAGGATGAGAACGCAGACCAATTGGCGCTCGCCGATATGGCCGCGGCTTACGACATGACTGAACCAGGGTGGTCCCAGCTTATGGACCTGATGAAGCCAGGCTTCATGATGAACGGCATTATTAAGTCTGCCGACGGACCTTTGATTGTCTCGACCATGCCGATCGTCGGGACGCGTGACGGCGGAAGCCATGTCGGGCACATCGTCATTGGCAGCAAAATTGACGCAGATTTCATCGCGGCCATTAAAAGAAAAACGAATATTGATTGGACCTTGCGGGCAGAGGGAGAGTTGGGCTTGGTCGAGCTGGCCTTCACGTCCGGTCAAGCTGAGGCCCGGGCTTATACGCCGCATGTTTCTGCAGACAAAGTCATCACGACGAAAACGGCGCTGTTTCAATCCGAAAACGGAAAAACATCAGTCTTACTATCGTCGAATACACCGCGTTTCATTGTCGCGTCGGGCAAGTCGTCATTGCGAACACTGACATTATTCTTAGCCATATCAATGATCATTATTCTCCTTGTCCTGCGGATCATGCTCGAAAAACTGTTGATCGGGCCGATTTCGTCTTTGACGAACCTGATTGCGGGGCGCGCTCTGCCCAAGCGGCGCGATGTGATCCAGCAAAACCAGCGGTCAGATGAGGTCGGAGACTTGTATCGAACATACAATACGCTTCAGCGGGCCAGCGAAGAAAACACGGAAGCGCTGGAAGCCGCTGTCAGTAAGGCCAAGGCGGCCAGCGTCTCAAAATCTGAATTTCTTGCTAATATGAGCCATGAAATTCGGACGCCAATGAATGGCGTTTTGGGGATGGCGCAAGTAATGCGCGGCACAGACCTATCCGAGGTGCAAACCCATTATGTCGACCTCATGTACGACTCCGGCATGGCTTTGATGACAATCATCAATGACATTTTGGATTTCTCAAAAATTGAGTCCGGTAAGATGGAACTCGATCCCGAACCGTTCGATCTACACTGCGCCCTTGAAAGCGTAATTGCGCTGTTAGGAAGTCAGGCGCGCGATAAAGAAATCGATCTGATTGCTGAAATTGAGTCCCTTCGCGACCGCACGGTTGTGGGGGATATTGGCCGTATTCGACAGACCGTGACAAATTTGCTCGGCAATGCGATCAAATTTACTTCGGAGGGGCATGTGCTGATCCGGGCGACCATGGAGGATGTCGATGCGCGTCTGAGTCGGGTTCGGATTGAGGTCGAAGATACGGGGGTTGGTATTCCTGAGGATAAGCTCGGCCTTATTTTCGATCAATTCACGCAAGCGGAGGGATCAACGACACGACAATTTGGTGGCACAGGACTTGGTCTCTCTATCAGTCGCCGCATCGTTGAGTTGATGGGCGGCACGATCGGGGTCAAATCTGAGTATGGCCACGGGTCGACCTTCTGGTTTGAACTGACCCTTGAGACGCAAAGCTCAAAGCCGAAACCCGTGGCAGAACCACACACGTGTGATCTGAGCGGAGTCGTTTTTTTAGTCGTGGATGATATCGCGTTGAACCGCCGTATTCTTAGCGAGCAGCTCACGGGATGGGGCGCAAAAGCCTATTGTGTGGATAGTGCGGAAAAAGGGTTGGCGGTTCTGAGAGGTGTGGCCGCCCGGGGGAGCCAAACCCTGCCGATCGTGATCAGTGATTTTCAAATGCCCCATATCGATGGGTTGGAATTCGTCCGGCAAATCCGGGCAGACGCGACGATAGCGGCGACCCCGGTGATGGTGCTGTCCTCTGTTGGTAGTGATGACGTTAAGCGCGAGTTCCGTGCGCTGGGGGTTGAGTCCGTGCTCGAAAAACCGGCCTTAACCGGTGCTGTGATCCGCGCGTTGCAAAAGATGGTTCCTGCGTCAGCGCGCGCCGCTATGTCCCCTGAAACCCTCGCCACCAATCCTGCTCTTAATCTGCATAGCGCACAGCCTGAGCCCGTCGTGACTGCGACTGCCCCGACGGCAAACCCCAAAATTCTTGTCGCGGAAGATAATGCCGTCAATCGCGAAGTCATGCGGTTAATGTGTGAGGGCGAACCGCTTGATTTGCACTTTGTCCACGATGGACAGGAAGCCGTCAATGCGATCCGTGTTGCCCAGTTCGATCTGGTATTAATGGATATCTCAATGCCGATCATGGATGGGGTCAAGGCCACGCAGGCCATTCGTCGTCTTGAAGCCCAAGCCAAAGCGCCCGCCACGCCGATCATTGCGGTGACGGCCCATGCTATGAATACGGAACGGGATCGTTATTTGGCGGCCGGAATGGACGATCACCTCCCGAAGCCGCTCATTAAAGGTAACTTGTTGGCGATGATCGCAAAATGGCAGGGGCAGACAAGTCAGGCCACCCAAACCGCCCAAAAAGCTCAGGCATCAGCCGCCTAGCGCCGCGTCGCCCCCATCGCCTTGCCTTGCGCGACGGGTGATTTTCGACGCATCACATCCATCCAATGATGAATACAGCCTTGACCCGCGACAGGGGCACGAAACCGCGTTAAAGGTGGTTCCAATTATTCTATCCATTGAGACATCGTGTTGGCTCTCACAGCGCCGACGCGACGATTTGACGAGGCAAAATATGCATACAATTGGCCATTTTATCGACGGTGCGCGCGTAGACGGCACATCGGGGCGCTTTAAAGACATTTTCGATCCCAATACGGGCGCCGTGCAATCGCGTGTCGCGATGGCAACACCGGCCGAGCTAGACGCCGCCGTTAAATCCGCCGCCAAGGCGCAAGTGGCCTGGGCCAACACCAATCCGCAAAAACGCTCCCGCATCTTGTTCGCCTATAAGGCGCTGGTCGAAAGCCATATGGAAGAGCTGGCCGAGACGTTGTCACGCGAACATGGCAAGGTCATTCCCGATAGCCGTGGCGATGTCATCCGGGGGCTTGATGTGATCGAATTTGCTTGCGGTGCGCCGCATGCGCAAAAAGGCGAGCATACCTACGGCGCTGGGCCGGAAATCGACGTTTACTCGATGCGCAAGCCGCTCGGCGTTGTCGCCGCGATTACTCCGTTTAACTTCCCCGCCATGATCCCGATGTGGATGTTCGGCATGGCGATCACGACGGGCAATGCGGTCATCTTGAAACCGTCTGAAAAAGACCCCTCAGTGCCGATGCGGCTGACGGAACTGTTTGTCGAAGCGGGCGGCCCGGTCGGGTTGTTGCAATGTATCAATGGCGACAAAGAAATCGTCGATGCGATCTGCGATCACGCCACGATTAAAGCCGTATCCTTCGTCGGGTCATCCGACATCGCGCAATATGTCTATGCCCGGGCCACGGCCAACGGCAAACGCGCGCAATGTATGGGCGGGGCGAAAAACCACGGCATCATCATGCCGGACGCCAATATGGAACAAGCGGCCAAGGACATCCTCGGCGCGGCTTACGGCTCAGCTGGCGAACGCTGCATGGCCTTGCCTGTCGTTGTTCCTGTCGGCGAAGGCACAGCGGAACGCTTTTTGGAAGCGCTGCTCCCGAAGATCGACGCGATGACGGTCGGCACCTCGACCGATCCGGACGCCGATTATGGCCCGGTCGTCTCCGCCGTACATAAAGCGTCGATTGAAGCCGATATCGACAAAGCTGTGGCCGAAGGCGCGACCCTCATTCGCGACGGACGCGGCTTTACCTTACAGGGTCATGAAGGCGGCTTCTTCGTCGGCCCGACATTGCTCGACAATGTCACGCCGGACATGGAGACCTACCACGAAGAGATTTTCGGTCCCGTGTTGCAGATCGTTCGCGCCAAAGATTTCGAAGCCGCCGTGCGCCTGCCGTCCGAGCATCAATATGGCAATGGCGTCGCAATCTTCACCCAAAACGGCCGCGTCGCGCGCGAATTTGCAGACCGCGTCGAAGTCGGCATGGTCGGTATCAATGTGCCGATCCCAGTCCCTGTCGCCTATCATAGTTTCGGCGGCTGGAAACGGTCTGCGTTCGGTGATGCCAATCAGTACGGCATGGAAGGCATGCGCTTCTACACTAAAGTCAAAACCGTGACCCAGCGCTGGCCGGAAGGCGAAACTGAAGACAGCGCGTTCATTATCCCAACGTTTTAGAGTTTAAGCATGACAAAAATCCGTAAAACCCGCGCGGCTGTTGCCTTCGCTGCCAAAGAGCCACTCAAAGTCGTCGAGGTGGATCTGCAAGGTCCACAGGCGGGTGAGGTACTGATTGAGATTATGGCGACGGGAATTTGCCATACGGATGCATACACGCTCGACGGGCTGGATAGCGAAGGGCTGTTTCCCTGCATTCTCGGTCATGAGGGCGCGGGTATTGTGCGGGAGCTGGGGGAGGGCGTGACCTCGCTCAAAGTGGGCGATCACGTCATCCCGCTCTACACGCCGGAATGCCGCCAGTGTAAAAGCTGCCTGTCGGGCAAGACCAATCTCTGCACCGCCATTCGCGCCACACAAGGCAAGGGCGTGATGCCGGACGGGACGTCGCGGTTCAGCTTTGACGGCAAGCCGATCTACCATTATATGGGTTGCTCGACCTTTGCGAACCATACGGTCCTGCCGGAAATCGCGGTCGCGAAAATCCGCGACGACGCGCCATTCGACAAAGCCTGCTATATTGGCTGCGGTGTGACGACAGGCGTGGGCGCTGTGACCAACTCGGCCAAGGTTGAACCGGGCAGCAATGTCATCGTGTTTGGCCTCGGAGGCATTGGTCTCAATGTGTTGCAAGCGGCGCGGTTAGTCGGGGCGGATAAGATTATCGGCGTTGATATTAATGACGATAAAAAAGAATGGGGCGAGCGTTTCGGCATGACCCATTTCGTCAATCCCAAAAAGGTTGACGGCGACCTTGTCGCGCATCTGGTTGACCTCACCGATGGCGGCGCGGATTACACCTTTGATTGCACGGGCAATACCGACGTGATGCGCAATGCGTTAGAGGCCTGCCACCGCGGTTGGGGCGTCTCTGTGGTCATCGGCGTCGCTGAAGCTGGCAAAGAAATCAGCACCCGCCCGTTCCAATTGGTCACAGGTCGCGTTTGGAAAGGCTCAGCCTTCGGTGGTGCCAAAGGCCGGACGGACGTGCCGAAAATTGTCGATTGGTATATGAACGGCAAGATCGAGATTGACCCGATGATTACCCACGTCCTTGATCTGGATCAGATCAACGAGGCGTTCGACCTGATGCATTCGGGCGAGAGCATTCGGAGTGTGGTGGTTTATTGAGTTGGATAATTATCCAGAAGAATTAGCTCCGAGTTTTGATAGTTCAGGTGCAGTCAGCACGCCATTTAGAGACTGGTGGAGCGCCAAGCAGATTTCATTTCCAAATGTTCCGGAAGAAGTAGCTCGCGAGTGGCTACATAGACATTGGGGCCTTTCCACTTTTCATTGGGTGCCGTCAGAAAAGTATAACTTCTTCAGGGAAAAAATCGATAGCACTGAACTTAGAAAAATTAGAACATCGTGGTCGAGATTTAGAGAGGATAACACTCCTGCATTGGATCAAGGGAAATTTATATGCGGCGACCATCCCAGCCGCAAATGGCCATTCGATAAAATTTGGTTAGAAAAATTTATGAGGGCTGAGGCGTCGTTTCCGAGCCCTATAATTTGTCTAGATAACCGAAATGGGCATTTAGCGCGACTTCAGGATGTACCAGCTATTGATAAAAGTTTGCCCAATGAAATGATATTAGTTGAGGGCCACACTCGATTGAACATAGGTTTATATTTGCAATCCATCGACGCTATGGCCACTAAAGTTGAAATCTTTCGCCTAGAGTATAGCGCTTAATAAGTTAATCACGCTGAATGTTTGTTTGAGAAACGAGGAGAACACCCATGTTCACACACATCATGGTCGGCGCGAACGACCCCGCGAAATCCATCGCTTTTTACGATGCGGCGCTGAGCCCGCTCGGCATTAAAGGGCAGACGATGGGCGAGCGCGCCTTTTACAGCTCGCCGAATGGCGGTGCGTTTGGTGTGGGCAAGCCGAGAAACGGCGAAGCGGCGACGTTTGCCAATGGCGGCACGATTGGGTTCAAGGCGCAGACGCCTGAGCAAGTCGATGCGTTCCACTCGGCGGGCTGCGCCAATGGCGGGACATGCGAGGGCAAACCGGGGCCGCGTTCAGGCGCGCCGGGCAATCCTTACGGCGCTTATCTGCGTGATCCAGACGGCAATAAAGTCTGTGCCTTTGTTTCGGGTAGCTAGGCTTGACTGAATTCGCTTTGGAAACCCTCTCCACCAACCGCGCGCATGGCGGCACGCAAGGCGTGTATCGCCATGCGTCTACGGCAACACACACGCCGATGACGTTTTCGGTGTTTGTTCCGGAAGGTGAGGGGCCGTTCCCCGTCCTATGGTATTTGTCGGGCCTGACCTGCACCCATGCCAATGTCACGGATAAGGGCGAATATCGCGCGGCCTGTGCCGAGGCCGGGATTATCTTCATTGCACCGGACACGAGCCCGCGCGGCGAGGGTGTGGCCGATGATGATGCCTATGACTTTGGCCAAGGGGCGGGGTTTTACGTCGATGCGACGCAGGCCCCGTTTGCCGCCCATTATCAGATGCGGACCTATATTGAGGACGAGCTGCCCTCGCTGATCGCGCAGAATTTTCCCGCGGACATGACGCGGCAGGGGATCACTGGTCATTCGATGGGTGGGCATGGGGCACTGACGATTGGTTTGCGAAATCCGGATCGGTTCAAAAGCGTGTCTGCCTTTGCCCCGATCTGCCATCCCTCCCAAGTCCCGTGGGGCGAAAAAGCGCTCGGTGGTTATCTCGGCGACGATCGACAGGCGTGGCGGGACTATGACGCCGTCGCGCTGATCGAGGATATGACAGATGACAGGCGCGCCCGTGTGCCGAGCTTTCTGGTGGATCAGGGGGCAGACGATAATTTTCTGGCTAAACAATTGGCACCTGAGGCCTTGGCCACGGCGTGCGCGGACGCCGGGATCGACCTGCGCTTACGGATGCAAGACGGCTATGATCATAGCTATTACTTCATCTCGACTTTTATGGCCGATCATATCCGCTGGCACGCGGCAAAGTTTCACGCCGTCTAACCGCCACGCGTTTACACAATAAAGCGGTTAAATTCGCGCGCCTCAAACTTTGCGGACAGGCGGCTTAGCTCTCAAATATGGAGTCAAACAGCATCCGGGCAATGCTCACGCCGAGGGACATCCGATTGGCCGCCTCGATTTCTGTGAAAAGATCTTCGTAGTCTGACGGGGGCACAGCCTTCAAAGACCAATCGGGGTAAGCCCTCTCTTTAAGGGAGGTATTACAGTGGGTGGTGAGACGGTTGTGCTGCGCGTCACTCATGATTTTGCTTTTTAGGGTTGAAAGCTCTGAATCGCCGCCTTCAATATATTGCATGACATTGTGGCCATCACTTATCAGAAAGCCCGTTATCCCGTAAGATTGATTGGACGCGGAAAACGCGTCGGACATGGCTTTTGTCTCGTCCCAAGATTGCGCCACGACAAATTCACTTGTGTAAAGCCACGCGTTGATCTGTATTGTCTCCTCAACCATACTTGCGTTTACACAGATGTGACGCGTTGGCGCAACCTCAGTTGGCAAATGTCGTCACCCCACTACCTCAACGTTTTCACGTCAGCATGATCGGTCCAGGCGTCCGGCCTCTGAGCCTTATTTAATATCACGTAGCCCCAAACTCTATAAACCTCTAAAGCTTACGCTGTACGGGGCTGGATCCTCACGGGCTGAATTTCCGGGGCCGGGAATGAAGCTGAAGGATCGCGTTTCTTAGAGCCGTGAAATCAGGCATGGAGGTCAAATGGATATCATAAGAGCGGTCACTATCATTCCTGTTATAAGCTTGGTCGCCTGTCAAAATGTGCAAGCGCCGACGATGAAATCTCCGCCGACGACGGTCGTGCAACCCTATGCGGAATTGGGAGCGGATATTGCCAAAACCCACTGCGCGGCGTGCCACAATGTGAGCCCTTCAGGGGATAGTCCGCGCTCTGATGCACCGCCCTTGCGGATAGTTCTCAGCCAGTACAATCCTGAGGCTCTGGCCGATGATTTTCGTGAACATATTCATGTAGGCCATCCGGATATGCCAGATTTCGATTTCACTGTGAAAGAAACCGAGGGACTGCTGTCCTACCTAAGAATGATCCAAGAGACACCCGCCAAAGACTAATCAGTCGGGTCTCTGAGGCCAAAAGCGTACTGTTTATGGGGTGTCAGTCAGAGACAAAACACGCCTAAAAATAGGGCGTGTTCCTTTAGCAAAGTCGGTTCCGTGAACGTCATAAGGATATTCAGAATGACTGAAAAATTTGGCGGCAATGAACGTAACATCGACGCCAAAGGGCTCACGCAACGGCAGCAAGACTTGATGAAGAGTGAAGCCTATCGGCTGTCGTCTAATGATCCTGATTTGCTAGGGTTGGATGAACTGCGCTCTGTCAGGTTGCAGTTGGAATATCTGAAGGCCGATCTTCTGCAAACGCGGGAAGGCATCCAGTCTACAATCGTCGTGTTTGGCAGCGCGCGCCTGCGGGCGAAAGAGGCGGTTGAGGCTGACCTTGAAACTGCCCGCAATGCGGAAACTGTCGATGTGAGCAAAATCTCCGATCTTGAGAAGCAGCTTCGAAGATCGGACTATTATGAGGAAGCGAGACGTTTCGCCAAAATTGTCTCGCAGCGGTTTCATGTGGCGGGGCGGCCCGACTTCGTTGTCGTAACGGGCGGTGGTCCCGGCATTATGGAAGCCGCTAATCGCGGTGCCGATGAAGCCGGGGCGCGCTCCATTGGACTCAATATTGATCTTCCTAAAGAGCAAATCCCAAACCCCTATATTTCACCGGAACTTTGCTTTCGCTTCCGTTATTTTGGATTGCGGAAAATGCATTTTCTTATGCGCGCAAAAGCACTTGTTGCGTTCCCAGGGGGCTTTGGAACGCTGGACGAAGTGTTTGATGTGCTCACCTTGGTTCAGACCAAAAAAATAGACCCGATCCCGATAATTTTGGTTGGGAGCGCCTACTGGAACCGCGTCGTCGATTTTGAATTCTTGGTCGAAGAAGGTTTCGTTGCGCCCGATGACCTATCCCTCTTTACGGTCGTTGATACCGCTGTCGAGGCGGTGCATGTGATCTGTGAATTCTACAATAAAACCCCGCCGTCAGACTCGGTTATGATCGGTGCGTGTCCTCCATAACCGCGTGACACATTCTGCAAATCTCCTTCCGTATCACAGCCTGCGAGGCGACGTGTAAATTCCTCTGACAAGGTTTACTTTGAAGAATAAGCTCACGGCATGTCGAAGCCCACCAAAGACCATATTGATGAGCATCATGTCAGTCATAAGTTAGGATGGCTGCGCGCGGCCGTGCTCGGGGCCAATGATGGTATAATTTCCACGGCCAGTGTCATGATGGGCGTGGCCGCGGCCTCCGTGTCGCATCAGGCTCTATTACTCACAGGAACGGCGGCCCTGGTGGCGGGCGCGTTGTCTATGGCCGCGGGAGAATATGTTTCGGTCAGCACGCAAGCGGATAGTGAAGCCGTGGATCTCGCGATCGAAAAAGCCGCTATTGAGGCGGATCCGGTTGGGGAGCTGCAAGAGCTGGCACACATATACAGGCAACGCGGTCTGTCCGATGATTTGGCCCAGCAGGTTGCGACGCAGCTTATGGCGATTGATCCGCTTGGCGCGCATATGCGCGATGAATTGGGGCTGACGGACACGCATAAGGCGCGCCCAATTCAAGCCGCATGGACCTCCGCTCTCAGTTTCGCGATCGGCGCGGCCTTGCCTCTATTGGCCGCGATTATAAGCCCGCCCACCGTCGTCGCGTGGAGCCTCGGCCTATCGTCCCTCGTCGCGCTCATCGGTTTGGGGATTGTATCCGCACAGGTCGGTGGGGCCAATAAACTCAAGGCCGCGATCCGAGTCTCATTTTGGGGTCTAGCCGCGATGGGCTTGACCTATGCCGTTGGCACGCTCTTTGGCGTGGTGACATAAGCGGGCTTACTCGTGGGGAAAAAATCCCGAATTTCTTCTTGCCGAGCCATGGCATCCTTATAACCTAAATCAATTAAAGCCCCAATATATCCGGGTTCAAATAGCAAATAGCTCTCAATTCGTCCCATGGCCGCTTCTGCCGTTCGTCGCTTGATCAACCATCGTAACCGGCGCGGCATTTCAGGCGCATGTTCCCGTGCCAAGCTTCGCAGACTGATTGAAGGGTTGATGGAAAAAACGTCAATTTCTTTCAATTTTTCTCCCGCTCTTTCTTCAGGCGTCAAGTGTCGAACCAATGTGTTCAATCGCTTCAATCGTTCGATGTCGGACTCAAGACTGTCGTGAAAGATAATGTCGAGGGCATAGCCCCCTAAATCGCCCGCCGAAGGGTATTCAGCCGTAAAGTCGATCTCTTCGTGCGGCTCAGGTGGACTATCGCGGGTACCGATAATGAACAATTTATCCGCCCCCAGATGAATGGCCGGCGCGAGCGGTGATGTCTGGCGCAACGCCCCATCTCCGAAATACTCATTGTCAATTTTAACGGCGGGAAACAAAAGCGGAAGCGCTGCTGACGCCATGACTTCATCAATATCCAACACCCGCTTTCGCCCCGCCCGGCGGACGCGATGCCAGTCATTGTCCTCACCCAGCGTATCAAAGAAGGTGACGGCGTAACCTGAATCATAGCCTGAACAGGTGACACTGATCGCCTTTATCGCGCGATCTTGCACCGCTTTTGCAACTTTGCCAAAATCGATATTGTCCAACAAGGTTTGTCGTAACGGGCTACTGTCGAGTAGCGACTTGGGCGGGTTGGACATGTGCTTGGGTAAGAGCGTTGCAAAGCCCAATTTAAGCGCTGTCAAAAATATCTTTCGCAGCCTCGGGTCAAAGACTTTCGCGGTTGTCAAACTTCGCCAAAACACCTCCAAGTTTTTTGCACTGGCGACAAAATCTTCTGGCACGGACGCTAAGCCCGCCGCGTTTAGGCCACCGACGGAAATTCCGGAAATGACATCGAACGGTTCTGTCCGACTCTCCAAAATTTCGCTCACCGCCTTCAAAACACCGACTTGGTAGGCGCCGCGCGCGCCGCCGCCCGTTACAACCAGCCCTGATATAGCTTTCGATGTCATCTGTTTCCTATATCGCCTTTTCCGGCTTCAGGAACCCGGCACTTAGATTGTTCCATAACACGCTCTCGTGTTATGATGGGGCAACCTATTAGGACGGCAATGTCAAAAGAATTGACCTTTTATGAAGCGGTGGCGGATTTTTCGTCCTTTCAGGCGATGACGTCTGCCATCGGCGCGCTTGAAACATTGGGCATCGCGCCTTTTGATATTACACCGTCATCGGGGGCGCCTTTACCCTCCACATCCGTTTATTATCTGTCCGCTTGTTTTACGGACGTCACGCTATTTGAGTCTATTCGGGTGGCCCTTCTGGACCACGGGGCGCGTGACATCGACATTCAGGATATGGCCTGAGACTATCGTCCAGCATGGGTCCGTAACGATAAGGCTGGAAGGCTTTATTCCAACTCATTCACCAACTTCATCGACTTCGCGGGCGGTCTCATGTCCATCCGGAACGGATAGCTATAGAGCCGCGTTGGCGCTGTCAGACAAGCCGACGGGACAGAGCGTTGTGAGGCGCGACCCGAAGTGGGCCGCCCCTCAGGTCGAACGACGATGCACACAGCATTGAGACCGATCTGTGTCCCTGACGATTATGTCTTCTTTTTTCGAGTGTTTTTCCGCTCACCCTTTTTGACGCCGCCTTTTGATTTCAGGGCGGCGGCGCGGGCGATTTTTTTCTTGTGCGGCTTCTTTGGTTTCTCCGTGCTCGAAAAATCGCCATCCGTCGTTTTACGGGGCTTACGGTTTAGTGGAGCGTCACCCGATTCCGACGATCTCTTCGATGCGGGTTTTTCACGCGACGACTGTTCGTCCTGACGGGTGTCAGATGCAGCCCCTCGGTCTTCGTAAGGGGTCTTATTCTTGTCCGCATATGTCTTTTCACCCCGGGGTTTGCGGGGGGCGTCATTATAGGGTTTCCGGCTTTGCCCGCCGCCTTCGGATCGTTGCGATAAATTGGGTTGTCCATGGACAGTCGACACAGTGATCGCGCCTTCGATTTTCATGCCGGGGCCAATCGTATTTAAAAAGCGGTCAACACCCTGGGGCGCCACTTCGACAAAGGTTTCCTTGTCGATGATTTTGATCGCGCCAATTTCGCCTTTTTTCAGGCCGCCCGATTTAAGCAGCATTGGCAAGATCCATTTCGGTTCGGCTTTTTGCTTCCGGCCAATATTCAGGGAGAACCAGACGCCATCACTAAAGTCATCTCTCGGTCCTGATGGGCGGGCGTCGCGACCATGTCCGTTTGGACCGGCTTTGCTCGGCTTGTGATTGGCAGGCAGCAATTCTTCCGGAGCAGACTGCCCCATCCGATACTGACGGATAAAGGCCGTTGCGATATGTTCCGGTGAATGGGCTTTTAGCAAGCGCACGACTAAGGTTCGCTCTGCGTCGGTGATCTCGGAGTCGAGGACCATATTCGCGAGAAGCCGTTCATTATCCTTGGCGGTAATGGCCTCCGCGCTCGGCGCTTCACACCATTCGGCCGTCACGTTTGCATCCTGCAAGAGGCGCTCCGCATTGCGACGACGGTTTGGCGTGACGATAAGGGCCGACGTGCCCTTGCGACCCGCGCGGCCTGTCCGGCCACTGCGGTGCAAAAGTGCTTCGCGGTTGCGCGGCACATCCGCGTGAATGACGAGTTCCAGATCCGGAAGATCAAGGCCACGCGCCGCGACATCGGTCGCGACACAGACTTGCGCGCGCCCATCGCGCAGCGCTTGGATGGCATTGCTGCGTTCTGCTTGTGACAACTCACCGGACAACGTGACGACAGAGAAGCCGCGATTATTAAACCGTTGCGTCATCCGATTTACCGCGACCCGGGTGTCGCCGAACACGATCGCATTTTTGGCATCGTAATATCGCAAGATATTAATGATCGCATTTTCCTTGTCCGCTGTGGCAACGCTCATCGCCTTATAGTCGATGTCGACGTGCTGCTTGGCTTCGGCGGCCGTATTCACGCGCACGGCATTGCGTTGATATTTCTTTGTCATGCCCAAAATTGACTTGGGGACGGTGGCCGAAAACATGAGGGTTCGGCGATCTTCTGGCGCGGCATTGAGGATGATTTCCAGCTCCTCGCGGAAGCCCATTTTTAGCATCTCATCGGCTTCGTCCAGGGCCACGGCCTTCAGGTAAGACAGGTCCAATGCACCGCGATTGATATGGTCACAAAGGCGACCGGGCGTGCCGACGACGATATGCGCGCCGCGGCGCAAAGCGCCCCGTTCGGCGTGCGCGTCCATGCCGCCAACGCAAGACAGTGTCTTGGCGCCCGCGTCCTTGTAGAGCCAATCCAGCTCCCGTTTAACCTGCATCGCCAGCTCACGCGTCGGCGCAATACAAAGCGCGAGCGGCGCGTCCGCGCGCAAAAAACGCTCATCATCGCCCAGCAAAGTCGAGGCCATGGTCAGACCAAAAGCAACGGTTTTTCCTGATCCGGTCTGGGCCGAAACAAGCAAATCCTGATCTTGCAGTTTTGGATCCAGAACCGCGTCCTGAACCGGGGTCAGCGTCTCGTACCCCTTTTTTTGCAATGCGGACGCGAGCGCGGGATGCACGTGAGTAATATTGGACATGGGGACAGTCTGTCTGGGGGACCATCAGGGCTGTCCTGATCGGGTCGGGCGATAATCGACTGCGTCGATCTATATGGCCAACTCAGAATAACAGGCCGTGAAACGCGGCCCTATGATGTTTCAGAACCTGTGCATAGTCCCGCCGTCGCCTGGCGCGCAGTTGCGGAGGTGTAAGAGTTCGGGCGGGAAGGCCCGAAAAACTTGCCGTCAAAACCACGCTGTCAAGCAAAGCGGTTAAATCAGAGAAGGGCGTTAGAAAGAAAGAAGAGATTCCCCAGTGTCTTTCAGAGGCTTAACTTCACTGAAGAGATAAGGATAATGGTGCAGAAGAGGCAACGAGCTATCTATCTAGTGGATTGAAATATATTAATTAATTTAACGGATGAAAGTGTAATGCCTCCAAACATACCCCTAGAATAGAAATTTCCGCTGATTTCGAGAGTATCCCTTAAACGTAGTTGTCACCTCTAACGCACAATCTCATGCGGCCACCCACCGTAAGTATAGACGAAATCTGTGCCTTCACGATGGATGAGCATCGCCCAGACCAGAAACTTTGTCCCAGTGGGGTAATTCCTTCTCATATCTCGGCTGCATTCGGCATCAAGTTCAGGCTTGAATTTTCCTTGTTCGCTAACCGGTCGGGCGTGTAAACTATGTCCTTTTCCTGATTTAGTCACTCGGTAGGTTTCAATCACAACCGGCCTATAGCGCTGCCCGTCCTTATCTTTAGGGCGCTTTTTTCCACCGATTTGAGTGATATGATCGATATTTCGTGTCATTTTATTTCTTTACCCCCGGTGCTCCGCCTTAGACAAATCTAGCCCACTGATGTGATTTGAGGTTTTTTCTTACGGGAGGATAAGGTTTTGTGTTTTTCTTCGTCGTTGGTTTTTCTATTAAACTCTTGGCCTGGTCTAATTGAAAAGATGAGAATTGTCTCTTTAGGTCTGATTTCAATTCTTCGTCAGCGGCGTATTCGATACGCGTATTAAAATGGGCAGAAAAACGAACCAAGCGTTTTGCATCGACTCGTTTATGGAGACGATCTTATTTTTTCTTTGTCACTCGATGTCTCCGCTTCTTAGCTCGTCAGGAGGTTAGGTTTGGCGATATTAAAGACTGTGAGTTCTCTAATACAAATGCGCCTGAAAGCCGATGTAGCTGTCAATCGCCTTATCAATCCCGCCAAGCGCTGCAGCGCCTTCGGCGGCGGAGCCGAACCGAATGTTCAGGTAGTAGGACAGTCGATCAAATCACTGCCGATCAGCGCGGCTTCGTTATCATGCGACCCATCGCCCCGCGCAGGCTTCGCACAACTAGACCAGCGGTATTCGTTCTTAAAGATCGGAGTGTGATTTTGGCCGGAGATTTTCGCCTCAATCGCACGCGCAGCTTCGAAGTCATCCAGATATTTCAAGAATAAGAGCCAAGGGGATTGCTCGGCATAGTCCAGCTCCGAATTACACCCCGGTTCTTGGAACATAATGTCATCAAGATTTTTGAAAGTCTGTTCGAACACACCAGTCTCCTTAGAAGGGTGCTGCTACTCAGGCGGGTAAAGCGGGTGAAGCGGGTAAAGCGCTATTGATCAAAAGCTGTATTCAGGTTCGCCGCGCGGTTGGGCGTCGGTGTCCACCTGATAATGCGTTTGGCTGGGAACGCTTCTGTCAAACCACTTCATCTAAAAAAGGGGCGGTGTGACCACCGCCCCTTATAACGCATTTATTCTACTCTGCTTCGTCCGCAGGGGGAAGATGCATATGGGCCAAATCCTGACTGTCGTTCGCAATGTGTGACACCCAGTCTTTCATTACATTTTCCGCAGCTTTCTTGCTACCTTCCTGCTTCGCGAGGGCCTCCATAAATTCAGCGCCTTGAGGGGAGTCGGCATATTCAAGAGCGCCATACCCGTCATCTAGTTTAATGTAGACGGTTGAGTCCCAAGGCCCGGATTCCCAGTCCAACGCGACAAAATTTCTATCCAATGAGCGAACGGCAGGAGCGATTTTTTCATACAGAATTTCCCAAGCTTCATCATTATGGCCTGGTTTGAAGTCTAAGTTCACGACCCGATAATAATCGGTATTTTGACGCTTTTCTAGAGTATCCTGCGCTGACGCGGAGACAGGTATCAAGACTGCTCCGCTAGCAAGCAATGCTGACATAGCCAGTGCTATAGATTTCTGCATTAGAAATTCCCCCTTAATTGGCCAGGCCATTCACAAACAGAGGCAGAACGCGGCGGATTGCATAGCTCAGCGCCGTCTTCATACTCTATTAACCATGAAAATTCCACTATTTGTCGATTCTAACCCTTCCTCCCTGAAAGTGGTCGATGTTTAGAGATTGCGTTACCGCCTATTTCTTAGTTCAAAATACGCCTAAATCTGCGAACACGGCCTTATGAGCATTCCTCGCGCGCTCGCGAGGCAGCACTGGGCCTTCAATGGTGAGCTGGTGTTTAGCGTTGGTCAGGCTGGGAAGGCTCTTGGCCGAAATCCATCGACGGGCAGCCGCGCGCTGCGTGAACTGAAAGAGCGGAGTCATTGATGAAGAAGCGACCACCAAATTTTGGGCGACGGGGCGGCAGGCGACTGAATGGAGGCTGACCCATACCCTGTTGGAGCGCGGTGAGAAAATCCAACTTGCTGCAACGCGCGATTATCAGCGATGGAAGCCGTCTGAGCCAAAACCCGCCAAGCTGTGAAAACAGAAAGCCCGTGTCACCCATGCAACATAAGAACGCTATTTCAGCGCCTTTGTGTTGCACAGGTGCCAAGCATATAATCTACCATAGGGAGCGGGCCTTGCGGGCTTAAACAAAACTTTCAGGGAATCTCGTTCAGCCTAGTGCGCAGCGCTAATCAAAAAGCTGGCAAGCGCTAGGCTGAACCCTCGCAACGCGAGTGTGATTACCTTGTCAGACATTTAACGAAAAATTATATTGTAACTTAAATAGCCGTCTAAATAAACTATTGACTCAGAATCTAAACTAGTAGACCAAATTAAAAATAGCGCAATCATTTAGGACAATTGATTTCGATGACAGCTTGCAATAAATCCGTGAGCCTAGGCTCCGATACGCTTGACCGCGATGTCTTTATGCGCACGCTTATTCGCGAACTATCTGGGACCCTTGAGAATGTAGTGGGTTTGGAAGAAGCCTCAGGTTACATTAGCGTTGTCGGTCTTGCTATTGGCCAAAACATTAATCAATCCTATAAGAGAGCTTTGCTGGTCGACCGCTTAGATAGAGCGCAGGTGGCCGATGTCTTAGTCGATTTGAAACGACGCATTGCCGGTGACTTTTATATTATCGAGGAAAGTGAAGAGCGGATCGTCTTGGGGAACAGAGCTTGTCCATTTGGCGATAAAGTCATTGGACGTGCGTCTATGTGCATGATGACGTCCAATGTGTTTGGGAGCCTTGCGGCTGAAAACTTGGGTTATGGAAAAGTTCAACTTCAACGCACAATTGCGCAAGGCGACAAAGAATGCCGGATTGTAATTTACCTCACTAAAGACTCGGTCGGGCGGGATGTGGATGGACGTGAATATTTCCAAACTCCCTCATAATTTTCTCGCTCACTTCAAGTCCTTTAGCGACGCTGATCCGCGTCGCTGCCTCGTCATCGATCATCGGGGTTCTGTGTATGCATTCAATGCTCAGGCTAAGCGCGCTATACCTTGGCTTGAAATAAACTCCGACCTCACATCTTTCTGCGAAGACCCAGAAGAGTTTGCAGCATATCTCATAATGTCTGCGCGAACGCGCGCTGCACTTCCAGGTGCGGTCCATTTCACAGATCCAAGCGGCAGCACTCAATGGTCTTGTCATTGTGGCCTAGCCGAGCTTCTCGACGACGGGACGCCGATCCTTATTTTACGTTTGCAGCTCCCGGAGCTTAGCAATTCTTCGTTTACCACTCTGAATAATCAAATTGATGCCCTTAATGCCCAACTTGAAGAGAGCATCCGAGCCAATGAAGCCTCGGCGCGTTTGGCAGCGATAGTCTCATCTTCGACCGACGCAATCTATAGCAAGGATCTGCAAAAAGTGGTGACGAGTTGGAATAAAGGGGCAGAACTGATGTTTGGGTACACCGCCGAAGATATGATAGGCTCATCTATTCTCTCAATAGTCCCGATTGATAAGTTGTCTGAGGAAGATAATTTGTTAAATAGATTGAGGGCAGGTGAGGTCTTGGTCCCGGTTGAAACAGTGCGCAAGCGTAAGGACGGTACCGTGCTAAGTGTTTCGATTACCTCATCAACGATCGAAAATATTTCAAGCGAGGTGGTGGGATATTCTAAAATAGTACGCGATATTAGCGAGCGCACGGCTTTTATCGAACAGCAAGCTTTCTTGATGCAAGAACTCGCACATCGGTCAAAAAACCAGTTGGCAGTGATCAGCGCAATTTCGAGGCAAACTGCAAGGAACTCATCCTCGATCGATGATTTTCAGAAAACTTTTGAACAACGCCTAATCGGACTCTCTGTATCGGTAAGCCTTCTAGTTGAACTCGGGTGGAGTGGGGTTTCACTCGAGCACTTAATCCGAATGCAAACAAAGGCATTTATCACAACACCGAAACAACTGCGCACAAGGGGGCCAAAAATAACAGTCGGCAACGTCGCCGCCGAAACAATTGGGTTGGCGATTCATGAGCTCTCGACCAATAGCTTGAAATATGGAGCTTGGTCCTCTTCGTCTGGTTACATAACTCTAGATTGGAAAATGTCGGCCCAACCACCTTTCGATTTGGAGATAAAGTGGAAGGAACGAGATGGTCCACCAGTAACAGAGCCTAGTCAAACCGGGTTCGGCCAAGTCGTGATTAAAAATTTAATGGTGCAGAAACTCTCGGCAGATGTAAATTTGACTTATCCGCCAGAAGGGGTCGAGTGGTCTGTAAGATTACCTGAAAAACATTTCGGTTTTACAAATAAAGTGGCGGGTAACGCCTAAGGACGTAATTAGCGCCAGTAATTTTATGGGATGTTTATAGATGGAACTCGATGGTCCCAAAATTCTGATTGTAGAGGACGAGTTTTTGATCGCTTTTGATATGCAGGAAGTGCTTGAAAATGCGGGGGCAGTCGTTGTTGGTCCCGCTGAATCAATTAAAAAAGCACTCGATTTCATACATAGTGGGAATATTTGCGCGGCCATTGTAGACATTAATCTTGGAGCAGAATTATCCGAACAAGTTGTTTTATCGCTCAGAAATTCGAATATTCCATTCCTGTATCATTCCGGCCAAAACGCACTTGAAAAATGCTCAACCTGGCCCCAGGCACCAATATTAAACAAGCCGTCCAAACCATCTGTAATGATCAGAGAGTTAGTAAACGTTTTATTGTAAACTCTCTAGTCGTAATTGAATGTCAGCCATCCTCCAAAACCAAGGCAATCGACTATACTGTGGTTGAAAATTTATTGGTGAACGTAGTTGATTTCAGTGATGGACGCCCTTTGTTCTGACATTGGGGCATCATTTTGTCATTCTGCCTGCGCGAGCTTGAATTTTAGTCCGCAAACACAGTTCAGCGTGTAAACGGGGAAACGCTTGGCCCTAAGGAAGGCATTATTATTGAGTTCATCCAACCCAACGGCCCATATTGAAAAGCCCAACGGACTATAGAAAAGATTGACAGGCCCTAGGCTATGAATTCTAGTTGAATTTAAGACAGTATCGGGGTGAACTTGCAGACTGTGGGGTAACAGGTGTATGTTTTACCCAAAAAGTGGGGAGATTATCTTGTTGCGGATCGTAAAAATTCTACTGATTTTAAGTGTGGCCCTATGGGGGATTCTCGGCCTGTTTCACAATTTGATCGATTGGGGTGGAAGCATAGGCGCCGTAAACGCGACAACGTCCATGGCAACAGTTGAAGGTGGAACTGGCCACTGGAAAGCGACTACAAACCCGGCGGTGATTTTTGCAGGCGCTTTCTTTATTGTTTTTTTTAAATTGATCGTCACTTTGACATGCTTTGGCGGCGCGTGGCGCATGTGGAAGTCGCATGGCTGCGACGCTGCGACCTTTGCCACAGCCAAAACGTTAGCGCTTACTGGCTGCGGCGTTGCCTTATTTATGTTATTTACCGGTTGGATTGTTATCGCCGACACCTGGTTTGAGTTGTGGCGCTCTGATGTGCTGAGCGATGCCGCCCTCGGTTCAGCGTTTCGTTATGGTGGGTTGATCGGCGTGATCGCCTTGTTTGTCGGCATGCACGACGAGTAAGCTGACTATTTGCGGGAAGAAGCCAAGTAAACACAATGTCTGTCTGAAGCCAGCGCATATGAGACAGATTTGTGTTGGGGCAATTAGAAAGCGAGTAATGGGGTGCCTGAAATCATAAAAACCAGCTGTAGGCTCGTCCTTTATGACGCGGCATATCAACTACAAGCTATTGGTTTTCAGGGTTAATCCCAAAAAAATTTTCGTCCACGAACTGTTTTATGGCCAGGTTATCTTCGTCATCTGAAGTGCCTGTAAATTGCCAAGTATTTTCATGCAGAACGACTTCTTTTGACCGAGCGTCTATCCCAATCAACGAGATTGGGACGTTTGCAGCTTTCGCAATTCGAATATATCCCTTTCTATACTGACTAACTTTACTACGTGTCCCCTCAGGCGTCATTCCCAACCAAACATTTTCATTCGTGTTGAAGCAATGAACTATTTGAGCCGTCACATCGTTTTTTGATGATCGGTCAATTGGCACACCGCCCAAGTACCTAAAGACCCCCCTGAGTGGCCAAATGAAAGCCTCTCGCTTCATCATATAGGAAACTTTTAGGCCGACAGATTGCATGCATGCCATTGCAAGAATGAAGTCCCAGTTGGATGTGTGTGGCATTCCGACAATGATTAGTTTTTTCTGATCCGGAAGCTTTCCGACCATTTTCCAGCCCATAGACCGTAAGACAAGATTACCAAGCAGGCGTGTAAGCCAGTTACCCATACGAGGACTGGAGCTAGAAAGAATGTCGTCAGCGGGTCTTCGCTCACTCTTTTTCAAAACAATCCTTTCTGCGTAATAGGCCTCAATCGCTCACAAATAGTGTAAAGTAAGGTTAGCTGCTCATCTTATCGGACTCGCCTGACCCGATTAATCCAGTCAACCGTTTAATAAGGTTCTACAGTTCAATTGGTGCTAAAGCGTTTAAACGAATAACCTTACTACGCTTACCAGAGACAAATGGATGGTCGCATGCGACGCCCTATCAATCTAGGTTCCGTGAAAGTCGCAGATATTGATGCGTTGCTACAATGGTTCCGAGCTCTAGGCCTTAGGCCATTCCCCTCACTCGAATTTCAGTTCTACCTGACACCGCAATTCTTGCGAATAAGGTCAGGTACGTATGACAACACATTATGACCTCGCCGCGCGGGCAGGATAAGATGTATCGGGTGAAAGGGGTTGGACCGACTGACCCTTATCTTACCCTGAAACGCCTTTCATCGTCGTGCCGGATTCGTTCTGGGATGAGCTTATCGCGTATCGCGCGCCAAGCCTTCGGGCGCTGACATTGGCGGATCGTGACCGGTTCAATCGCCTCGCGTTAGACAAGGCGTCGGAGGTTCTCGTCAGCCCCCTCACGATGAAACGGATTGAAACGCGAGGCCCAGACTTCGCGCTACGTAAAGCATCAGAGCGGGCTAAGGAATGGAAGCGCCACTATGTCGAGGGCACTTTTTCGGACAGACAACACGCCAAAGCTATGAACAGACGGGTCGCCTGCGGGGCTCGCAAAAAGGACGGCGCGCAATGTCGGGCGATGACATAGCCGGGGCGGAACCGTTGCCGCTTTCATGGTGGGCGCTCGATAGGGCCGCGCACAGACGAGGGGATGCGCAAGGCGTTGTCCTGCCTGCCGCAATATCGAGACAATCCAGTCCGGCTAGCGGCGAAGTTATCAGAGCTTGGCATGGCACTTGAGCCACATGGCAATCATGCATCCTAATGGCGTCAAAAGCCCGCTGATCAAGACCGATGGTTTTTTGCAAGTTCGGGGTTGCGGTATGACCACGGGAAAGTCTGTTGATCCGTTACACGACGGGAACGGGCGAGAGACGACAACAGCACTGTGACCGGATAGGCTATCGCCAATAAGATGGCGGGTCGTTTTGTCTTGCTGGACGAGCCTTTCCCTGACCGCCCGGAAGGGATGCATCATAAAACCTACGCGGCTAAGCGCGCCAAGTGGAAGGGGACGACCGCCCCCGCCCGGTCCATGATGAGCGCCATACTGGAAGGGGACGCCTTGCAAGGCTGGTTTGACAAGGATGAGATATGGGAGGCGAACCGCCTGAAAAAGGTACATCGGATCGACGCTCAAAAAGCAGGGGTAGACGCCTACGCCATGCGTTACTGGGGTGACAAACCAACGTCAGCGCGAGGTGTTTCCGTCACTTGATAATACAGGGCGAAAACAGGCGTCGAACCACTGTTAAGACAGCGAAGGAACATCGAAGTGACCGGTCTTTTGCCTTAGCGGTTCATCACGTCAAAACTCTTGGAAATTGAGGGCTGCTTATAGTCAGGGTGGCGTCCACCTCACTTAAAGATTGGCTCTGGGATGTTCCAGACCATCATGCCTGCCATTGCCAAAACAATGACAAGGGCAATGAGCTCAAGCCAACTACGAGGTTATGTGGCACGCGGGATGCGGGTGATTTGAATCCGATTGCCCAGCATACATGCGCCCCAATCATCATTATATGCTGGACAAGCGGAATCCTGAAAATCCATAAAAGGTTCTCAGAATTTTTTTAGTCGAGGTCAGTTAGTAGTCTACCGACGACACTTTTGTGGGGAGTAAGAAGATCCGCAATCCGCATAGTAGGGAATTGGGTAAGTCTTCGCGATTGGGGTTGGGTAGGAGACCGCTTGAGGTGTGCGATAAGCAGTCATTGGTGGAGTTGCGTATTGTACTGAATGATATGAAGGGTGCGAGGCGGTAGCGTGAGCACCGTGTTCAGGATGGTAAGTTGCACAACCCGTGACTAGAATGGATAGGACGCAAAAAGCGCTGCCAACAAGAATGTTTTTCATAACGGCCCCGGAATAATTTTCTTAGCTCGAGCATTGCATGATGCATGCCATTAACTTTAATTTTTGAAATTCTCCCGTTTATCGGAGGCGGAAATCTTTGATGCTGTGACGCATGCAAAATGGATTTTGGGGCGATAGCTATGACGCCAGACTTGCCCCATGAGAATGCTGTGGCGGACAAGCTGAATATAATGAGAGAAGTGGTGCTGAGTGCGACGTGCCAGATGTGTTTCATGTGGGGGCTTTGCCAAAAAATAGACCTTTGGCTAGAGCTTGAGATGAAGGTGTAGGAATTAAGCGAACCGCCTATTGGGCAATCTTACGGTAGGATTTTGCTAAGCCCTCACGGGATGGTGGGCCTTCTGGATCGATCCCGCATAAATAGGTACCAGCCTCTATCATCGGATCATCATAGCCCTTTGCCGTCTCATAGGCCCAAAGCCGGCAATCATTCATGTCACCAACGTCATGCTCGAATACAAAGACCGACCGGTCTCCCTTGTCAGGATAATAATATGCGTCGACCACACGCTGATGCCCGGCACAAGACACGGAAACTATGGCCAAAAGAACAGCAAGCGTTAGCGTTTTTAAGATTGATAACCCCTCGGAAACTGATCGACATATCAATCACCTTATCTCTGTCATGCAGACTAAGGCCAATGTGTAGCGGATAGAGCACTGTAGCTAACGGGCAAGAGCTAAAACGGTCGTCCACGTTTCATTTCGGCATTGCGAAAACGAGGCCCGTGCCAAGCAACCGCCCTAAATCAGCCTTCCCTATGTGAAACCCATTATGCCCGAATTGGCTCGCTACTTGCATTATGGTTAACAGTTATTCTTATGGTGAAAGGGGACGCACCATCTTATTCATTGGCTTTGCTGTCATACTCGCTTGGGTCGGATGTCTCGCCGTTGTTCTCTTCGCTATGTTTGGAGAGAATAGGCGTAAGTCCCGTATCATTGTCGGGATGTTTGGAATGGTCGTCTCGGCTGTGTCTCTTGAAGCTGTTCTAAATTCCTTACCAAGCCAACTCACCGATGACACCGTAATCACTGCCAGCATATCGCAAGAGCGCGATTACCCGTCAGTCCCGATAAGGCTGCCCAAAACTAGGCCCTAAAAAATTCCAGACATTGCTTCTCAATCCGCAGGTTTATCGACTTCTGTGTGTGCGCGCAAAATTTTGGGCGGGACAAAACCTTAAGCCCACGGCGGATCGACGACCAGAGGAGCTTCGAGTGGGCGGGGTGGGTCAAAGTCTAGCGCGTTTGGTCGGGACACCCATCCCCCATATGCGTTTGCAATATGTCTCGGAATAAAATGGGGCGGGGGTAAGCGGGTGAATAGAAGCGCCGTCTGAGGCTGCAGCCCCTCGCCACTGACAAGTTAACTCAATCTGCCTAAACGCGATGAGCATGGCCCTATTGGCAGGCAATATGGTAGGCGGAAAGAATGGGTCTTTCCGCAGGTCGTTGTAATTACACGATAATTTTTATGGAAATGGTGCCCAGAAGAGGACTCGAACCTCCACGGCCTTGCGGCCACTGCGACCTGAACGCAGCGCGTCTACCAATTCCGCCATCTGGGCACGTTATCGGCAAGTCGCGGCAAATAGGGACATGAGGCGCAAGCGTCAACGCTTTTATGTCTCATGTTTGCAGTCTTGAGCCGCGTCATTGCCGTCCCGCCTCGGCGTGATAAGGCGGCGGCATGACGTCTTTTTTACCCGCCAGTCCATCCATGAAAACCATCGGCGTTTTGGGCGGGATGAGTACGGCGTCGACCTTACAATATTATGAGCTGCTCTGCTCACTGACAACGGCCCGGCTCGGTGGGTTACATAGCCCCCGCTTGCTGATCCGGTCGGTCGATTTTGGTCTGGTCGCGCATTTACAGAACCAAGGGGCGTGGGGCGTGTTGGGTCAAATGCTGGCAGAACGGGCTGAAGAGTTGGAGCGAGGCGGCGCAGAAATGATCGTGCTGGCGACCAATACAATGCATAAGGTCGTGCCCCGTATGATGCGGGACGTCACCATCCCCCTGATCCATATTGCCGATGCGACAGCCGCGCATATTTTGGCGGGCGGCTTTTCCCATCCCGGTTTGATCGGCACAAAGTTTACGATGGAAGATCGCTTCTATCTGGATCGACTGCGCGCAGAAGGGTTGCAACCTATCGTGCCAGAGGCCGCGGATCGGGACGTGATCCACACGGTCATCTTTGAGGAGTTGTGTCGTCATGATGTACGCCAGGGCAGCCGAGCAGATTTTATCAAGGTTGCGGAGCGCTTAAAGCAAATGGGGGCGGATTGCCTAATCCTCGGATGTACAGAAGTCGGGCTGCTGCTCAATCCTGACAATACACCGCTGCCCGTCTTTGATACAACGCAAATTCATTGCGAAGCGGCGCTGGACGCGGCGCTATCTGAGCTGAAGCAATCATTAACTATAGAATTAAAATAATATTTTTTATTTAATATAGTTAATGGCATATTGTTTGCAAAACCTCTCAATAGCTAATTCTAGCGGGGGGAATACAATGAAACGTTCACTATATTATTGCGCAATGGGCGCGATAGCGATTGCGGGGACCGGTTGCGCATATCAGGGTTCGAGCTATGGCGCGCACTCACCTGCGTCCTATCCGACACCTTATTATGGCGGATGTGGCTCAAGCTATACGCCTCAGGGTTGCCAAAATAATGTCGGCGGCACCCGGTTTGATCTAGAGCTCGGAGCTGAGCAGTTTGTCAGTGGTGATATCATCGGTGCCGGGAATGCGCTGGGTGGGGGCGATACGACGCTAGACGTTGGTTATAAGGATGCCTTTAAATCGGGTTATCGGGTTGCCGCGGGGCTCGCTCGGGATATTAATCCAAGCACAACCGTTTCTGCCAAGGGCTTTTATAATGAGGCTGACGGCGAAGACGGCGTCCTGTTTGGATCCGGCGGTCAGACCGCGAGTTTCTCAGATTATAAAAGTTACGGCGCCGAACTCGGCCTGCGTAAGTATGTGGGTTATGGGGGGGCACAATTGCGTCCTTACCTCGGCGGGACAGTCGGTGCGGCTTATGTCGACGATATAAGTGCCGATGATGGCGGTGGGCCGATTGTGCTCAACGATGCGACTTGGGTTCCGACGGCGAGTGGGACGGCTGGATTTGAAATGCCACTTTCGCAAACAGGTGCAATCGCACTGGAAGCGGGCCTTCGCTGGACAGGTAAGCAGGACCGCGCCGCCGGTCTAGGACTTGGTGAAGATAGCTCACGACTTTCCGTGCCAGTTACTTTGCGCGGAAGCTTCCGCTTCTAAAACTTACTTCAGAGGCTTTTCTGAAAATTGAAGAGCCTTTCCTAAAGGATACCCATAAGGCCCGGCTTCATCCCCCGGGAGTATGGATTTGATTGGGGCAGCCGGGCGCTTGGAAGCAAGCGCCCGGTTTGATTCCAAGTGCCGAGATCTGTAAACTATCGAAATTTTGATCGACGCATTTTGGCTTTCTGACAGATTATTAAACGTAATTAACTATGATGGCACGCCGCTTGCAGTCCTGTGAGGCATAGACTTTCAACAGGGGTGTAAATATGAATAACCGTCTTCTCGTCACCGCAATCGGTGCAGCGGCCATGGCCGTATCTGGCTGTGCTTACCAAGGGGCCAGTTATGGCCACACGGCTCAACCGACTTACAATCCATATGGCGCAAGTGCTGTGCCCTATCGTCGTCACCAACAGACTGTCGGCGGCACGCGTATTGAGACTGAACTCTCTTACGAGCAATTCGTAGACGGCAACATCATTGACGGCGGCACCGTGATTGGCGGTGATACGACAGCAGACGTTGGTTATCAGGACGCATTTAAACCCGGATACCGCGCGTCTATCGGTATTGCCCGTGATTTCCGCCCCAATACGACGGTTATGGCGAAGGGTTTTTATTCGCAAGCTGAAGGCGAAGATGATGTTGTCATCGCAACGAATGGCGGCGGTAACGTCCTTGCAGACTTCTCTGATTACACAAGCTACGGCGCAGAACTTGGCTTACGCCAATATCTCTCCCCCGCACAGACGCGTTTGCGTCCGTTCGTTGGCGCAACTGTCGGCGCGGCCTTTGTTGAAGACCTGAGTGTATCAACGGGTGGTCCATCGACTGTCATAAACGATGCGGGTTGGACCGCGACCGCGAGTGCAACGGGCGGGTTTGAAATGCCACTTTCACCAACCGCGTCTCTCGCGCTTGAATCCGGCATTCGTTGGTCAGATGCGCAAGATCGTTCCGCCTTTGGTGCAACCCTTGGCGACGATAATTCTCGTCTATCCGTGCCTGTGACCTTGCGCGGTCGTTTCCGCTTCTAGAAACGGAACGTGTTGCGTCGACCCTATAAGGTCGGCGCATATGCCTTAAATTTCATCCCGCTTTAGTTTCATCCCTGAAGGCGGGGAGTTTTCTGGACGCCTACCATCAGGCGTCCAGTTTTATTGCGGTCATCAAATCCGCAACCCAGATCGGAACCACAGTCCCCGCCGGGCCATAGTGGGCCGTGTCGAAATAAAGCGAGCCGTGCGACGGCTCCATATTTAATTCTATTGTCTGTATGCCGCGTTCCCGCGCCGCTTGAACGAAGCCAGCCGCCGGATAAACCGCGCCGGATGTTCCAATTGAGACGAATAAATCGGCGCGCGCCAACGCCGCCTCAATCTTGTCCATGTGATAGGGCATTTCCCCGAACCAGACGATATCAGGTCGCGGTCCGCCCTTCGTTTGACAGGCGGGGCATTGGCTTTGGGGTGTGAGGTCGCATTGCGCGTCCCAGTGAAAGCCACAGGCGACGCAGAACACCCGCGCCAGTTCCCCGTGCATATGAATGACGTCCGCCGCCCCGCCGCGTTCGTGCAAGTTATCGACATTTTGCGTCACGAGGGTCAGGGCGCCGCCGCAGGCGGTCAAAGCCTGTTGCAGGCGGGCCAAGGCGACATGAGCGGGGTTAGGCGCGACGTCAGCCAATGCGCCGCGTCTTAAATTGTAAAAGCGCTGAACAAGCGCTGGGTTTCGCGCAAAGGCCTCTGGCGTGGCGACATCCTCAACCCGGTGGTTTTCCCATAGGCCATCATTGTCGCGAAAGGTCTTGAGGCCCGACTCGGCGCTTATGCCTGCACCCGTGAGAACGAAAACGCGCATCTTAAGCGTAGCTCTGCAAAGTCATCACTCTTGTCCAATCCGTCGTACGCATTCAGGGTGACCCTTAGGCTTAAGGCCCTTCATTTCAGGGTCTTCAGGGTTCGTCTAGGGGAGGGGGTTAGGCCGGAGGGCTGCCAAAGGCACGGATTTTGTCAACGCATCGCACCATAGCGTGAATGGACAGTCGGTCTACATCGGGGTAGGGACGTGCGACTTTGAACTAGGATCTGATTTTCAAATGCATAATGGTCTCGTCACCGTCTTTGGCGGCTCCGGTTTTGTTGGTAAACAAGTTGTGCGCGCTTTGGTGCGTGATGGCTGGCGGGTGCGCGTCCCAATGCGTAGCCCGCATTTAGGTCACGAACTTCGCGTGCTCGGCAATGTAGGGCAAGTCCAATTGGTCCAAGCCAACCTGCGCTTTCCGGCATCTGTCGATGCGGCACTCGATGGTGCGGATGCGTGTGTGAACCTTGTTGCCTTGCTTCATCAAACGGGACGCCAGACATTTGAATCGCTGCATGTTGACGGCGCGGACAATATCGCCTTGGCCTGCGTAGAGCGCGGGATTACTAATTTGGCGCATATTTCCGCCATAGGGGCTAATCCGGACGCGAAATCCAATTATGCACGCACGAAAGGTGAAGGCGAAGACGTCATTCGCGACCGTGTGCCAACGGCTGATATTTTGCGACCCTCCATTATTTTCGGCGAAGGCGACGGGTTCTTTACGCGCTTTGCCAGTCTCGCCGTGATGTCGCCGGCGCTGCCGCTCATTGGCGGTGGGAATACAAAATTTCAGCCGGCCTATGTCGGCGATGTGGCGGACGCCGTGGCGAAAGTGATTAAACGCGGAACGACTGGACAGACTTATGAGCTGGCCGGACCGCGGACCTATTCGTTTGCGCAGCTGATGCGCTTTACACTCGATACGATTGATCGTCGCCGTGTCCTCGTGCCCGTGCCGTGGTTCGCCGCAGTCCCGATGGGTTTCGCCGGAGAAATTGCAGGCGCATTGCCGTTTGTTGAGCCGTTCCTCACGCGCGACCAAGTCGAAATCCTTAAGGTCGATAATGTCGCGTCGGGCGATCACCCCGGGTTTTCTGAGCTCAACATTACGCCGGATACGATTGAAGCCATTGTGCCGGATTATCTTGAACGTTTTCGCAAATATGGCCAATTCCACGAAGGCCGATCCCCGAAAGCGTCTCGTTAAATAATCCCTGTCGCACCATCCTTTTAGGAGGTCATTTTATGTCTATCCGTGCTCTTTTTCTTGCCGCGTCCGTGACGGCCCTTGTGGCCTGTTCTCCGGCTAGACCCGAAGCGGTCAAACCCGCTGAACCCGTTGTGGCTAAGGCTGATGTGCCGGTCGCCGTCACAACTGCACCCGAGGTGGTTATGGCGTTCGATGGCGCGGCGCTTCAGGCCGTTGTTATGGCGCAAGGGGACAGCACGAAGGCTCGTTATGACGCGCGTCACCCCGTGGAAACGTTAGAGTTTTTCGGCATTGCGCCGGGGATGGCGGTTGGCGAAGCGCTTCCGGGCGGCGGCTGGTATTCCAAAATTCTCTTGCCCTATTTGGGCGATGATGGCCGTTTGGTTGGCGTTGATTATGATTTGGCACTCTGGCCAAATTTTGATTTCGGCACGCCTGAATTTATCGAAGGTAAGAAAAATTGGCCTGAAACGTGGGTTGAGGATGCCAATGGTTGGACGGATGGCGGTACGAACATTGACGCGTATACGTTTGCGACCCTGCCACAGGACGGCTCTCTCGATGCTTTTCTCTTTATTCGGGCGCTACACAATATGTCCCGGTTTGAGGACGGTCGGTTTATTCAAAGCGGCGTCGCCGCAGTGTATGGCGCCCTGAAACCCGGCGGTGTTGTTGGCGTGGTTCAACATGCTGGCCCCGATGATGCGGATGCGGAATGGGCTAATGGCAGCGCGGGTTATCTGCGCAAGCCTGACGTCATTGCGGCCTTCGAGGCCGCAGGCTTCGCTCTTGTTGGGGAAAGCGATATCAACGCGAACCCGCTGGACATGCCAACCACGGACGACATTGTCTGGCGTTTACCGCCAAGCCTCGCGACATCGGGCGAAAATCCGGAGTTACGCGCGCAAATGGAAGCGATCGGCGAGAGCAATCGCATGACCTTGCTGTTCCGCAAGCCTTAAGACAGAAACGATAGACCTGAAACTCTAAGCCGAAACTCTAAAGGACTGAACACATCACCCAGTCGGAAGATCAATTCGCCGCCTTCCGGCACAGTTCTTACGCGCGCTATTTTAGCGCGCGTTTTTTGTCGGCGACGGGCGTACAAATCCTGTCGACGACGATCGGCTACCATCTCTATGATATAACGGGGAACGCGCTGCTGCTGGGCTATATCGGCCTCGTACAGTTTCTCCCCGCGATTATCCTAGTCGTGCCTGCGGGTCTGGCATCGGACCGTATAGGGCGCCGCTTTATTATGGGGTCCGCCATTTGGCTCGAGATGCTATGCGCCGTAGCCATCCTCGCGCTCGCTCTTCTCTCTGACTTTAATCCCACGCTGGTGTTAATCACTTTGACTGTCTTTGGGGTTGGCCGCGCGTTCTACTCGCCCGCTGCCAGCTCGCTCGCGGTCAATTTGGTTCCGCGCGAAGACTTTGCCAATGCGGTGGGGTGGAACACGGCGACATGGCAATTGGCGCATGTGGCAGGGCCGTCCATTGGCGGCGTATTATATTTGCTCAGCCCGTCTGTCGCTTATGCTGTCACGGCCTCATTGCTATGTCTGGCTGGGGTGTTGATTTTCTCAATCCCCAAGCCGCCTCAACGGATTGAGGCGGAACCGACATCTCTCGCGACGCTTGTGCGCGGGTTCACCTATGTGTGGAAAGAGAAAGTCGTGCTCGGCGCGATCAGCTTGGATCTGTTCGCCGTCATGCTCGGCGGGGCGGTCGCGCTGTTACCGATCTATGCCAAAGATATCCTCGATATCGGACCGCTTGGAAACGGTATCTTGCGGTCCTCGCCCGCGATTGGTGCGGTGATCATGCTGATTATCCTAACGCGCTTTCCAATCCGCAATCATGCCGGGGCGATCCTTCTTGTCACGGTCGCGCTGTTCGGCCTGTCCACAGCCGTGTTCGGCCTTTCGGTATTGCCGTGGCTGTCCATCCTTGCGCTGATGTTAATCGGGGCGTTCGACATGATCAGTGTGTATATTCGCGAAGTTATTTTGCAGCTCTGGACCCCGGACGAAGTGCGCGGACGTGTGAATGCGGTGAATTCCATCTTCCTCGGCGCGTCTAATGAATTGGGCGATTTTCGGGCGGGTTTGATGGCGGCGGTTTACGGGGCAGTCTTCACCGTCACAGCAGGCGGCCTGGCGGCCGTTGCGATTGCGGGGCTGAGCGTAAAAATATTCCCCGGTTTGGCGAAGATTAAATCCCTGAACGATCATCCAGACCCTTAACGGTCAGGATTCCTCACCGTCTGGGCGCTCAGCGCAGGGCTGTTCATTTTTCCTACATCTTGTCCGGTTCAGAGGCTCTGCTTTGAATTCAAGGAGGATCATCATGATCAAAACTATATCAAAAACATCACTCATCACCGTCGCAGCGCTCGCTCTTCTGCCCCTCACAGCACAGGCACAAATTGCCAATGGGTGGAGCGGCGAAGCCTCACTCACTGGATCAAAGACAACAGGCAACACAGACACGACGGATGTCGGCCTCGGTTTAAAATTAGCGAAAGACGGCGACGTTTGGCGGCACAAATTTAACGCGTCCGCCGATTATGGTCGCGCCTCTGGAACCACTAACAAGCAACGGTTTGTTCTAGGCTATCAGATCGACCGCGATATTTCAGAGCGGCTTTACGCCTACGCCAATGCTGATTATTTCAGCGATGATTTCGGCGCGTTTGAGGACGGCTATTTTCTCGGCACGGGCCTCGGTTATGAAGTTATTCTGCCCGCCCCCATCGGCTGGAATCTTGAAGGCGGCCTTGGCTATCGCAGTCAGACACCGCAAAGCGCACTCGGCGTGGCGCAGAATAGCACCAATGAACTCGCTGCTCGGTTTGGGTCTGACTTTAAATGGACGCTCAATGATAATGTTTCGCTCTATAATGATAGCGAGCTGATCTACTCCAAATCTGACACGAACATTTGGAACGAATTCGGTCTCACCGCGACCCTGACCGGCCGTCTCGCCGCCCGCGCCTCCTTCCGTGTTGACCACCACTCTGACGTCCCTGTGGGGAGGGAGAACACAGACACGATCACCCGGTTCGGCTTAGTTTATACGATGGAATAGAGGTCTTAACTGACGGGGCGTAAGGTCAGGCCGATTTAAGCGGCTGGCCTTACGCCTGCATAACCCGGTCAGAAAGTCTCGCGCTTAGTCGGCTGCAATTGATGCGTTGGAGCAGCGCGTCTGAATGCAGCGCGCCTAACGGGGGCGGGCCTGGAGCGCCGTGTAAGGCAGACGAGGCCATAAGAACGCCAGCACCAAAGTGCGACACCGCATTTCACCCCCGCTAACCCCAGCGAAAACCCCGTAAATTCCGTGCATTTACCTTATTTATCCTTATGTTGGTCCTATCCGAAACGAATGATTCGAGCTGTATGTCCGACCCTGCTGCTGCCACTCCTGATCCCGCCGAATATGGCGCCGATAGTATCAAGGTTCTGAAGGGCCTTGATGCTGTTCGGAAACGTCCCGGCATGTATATTGGCGATACGGACGACGGCTCTGGGCTTCATCACATGGTCTATGAGGTCGTGGATAATTCCATTGATGAGAGCCTCGCGGGCCACGCCGATAAAGTCGAAGTGACGCTGCATTCTGACGGCTCCGTTTCTGTCTGTGATAATGGTCGGGGTATTCCGGTCGCGATCCACCAAGAAGAAGGTGTGTCCGCCGCCGAAGTCATCATGACCCAGCTTCATGCGGGCGGGAAGTTTGACCAGAATAGCTATAAGGTTTCAGGCGGCCTGCACGGCGTTGGAGTGTCGGTTGTGAACGCCCTATCGGTGTGGTTGCGCCTGCGCGTTTGGCGCGATGGTAAAGTCCACGAGATGGAGTTCGCGCATGGCGACGCTGTGGCGCCCATGGCCATTGTCGGTGACGCCCCAACCGAGACGCGCCGTGATGGCTCGAGCAAGGTTCTGACGGGCACGGAAATCCGCTTCATGCCGTCCGAGGACACATTCACCATGGTCGAATTTGACCGGGATACGTTGGAGCGGCGTTTACGCGAGCTGGCATTTCTGAACTCTGGCGTGAACATCACGCTGACGGATGAGCGGCCTGAAGAAAATATCGTTACGCAACTTTTCTACGAAGGTGGGATCGAAGCCTTTGTGCGCCATCTCGATGCCAATAAAACCGGCGTCATCGACGCGCCGATTGTGGTGTTCAAGGAAGCCGACGGCATCACTGTCGAGGCGGCGCTGTGGTGGAATGATAGCTATCACGAAAATGTCCGCGCATTTACCAATAACATCCCGCAACGGGACGGCGGCACCCATGTGGCGGGCTTCCGCGGTGCGCTGACCCGGACGATTAATAAATATGCCGCAAGCTCGGGTATCGCCAAGAAAGAGAAAGTCGCCATTTCCGGCGATGATGCGCGCGAAGGCCTGACCTGCGTGCTGTCCGTCAAAGTGCCAGACCCGAAATTCAGTTCGCAGACCAAGGATAAGCTGGTCAGTTCCGAAGTCCGCCCGGTTGTGGAATCGGCGATGGGCGAAGCGCTTAGCGATTGGTTCGAAGAAAACCCGGCGGCGACGAAACAGATCATCATGAAGATCGTCGAAGCGGCGGCGGCCCGCGAAGCGGCCCGCAAAGCGCGCGATCTAACCCGGCGTAAATCTGCGCTCGATATTGCTAGCCTGCCCGGCAAGCTCGCCGATTGTCAGGAACGCGACCCGGCTTTGTCAGAAATCTTTATTGTGGAAGGAGATTCTGCGGGCGGGTCAGCCAAACAGGCGCGCGACCGTCAGAACCAAGCAATCTTGCCGCTTAAGGGTAAAATTCTCAACGTTGAGCGCGCCCGATTTGACCGGATGCTCGGCAGCCAAGAAATTGGCACGATGATTACAGCGCTCGGCACCGGCATTGGCCGCGAAGATTTTAACGCCGACAAAGCGCGCTACCATAAGATCGTCATCATGACCGATGCCGACGTCGATGGCGCGCATATCCGGACACTGCTGCTCACGTTTTTCTATCGCCAGATGCCGGAACTGATCGAGCGCGGCTATCTCTATATTGCCCAACCGCCGCTCTATAAGGTCGAGCGCGGCAAGAGCGCGCAATATCTCAAAGATCAATCCGAATTGGATGATTATTTGATCGAAGCGGGCAGCAAGGATGTGCGGCTAGAGCTGAGCTCCGGCGCGGTCGTGCTGGGCGAAGACCTCAAACGTGTGGCGAAAGAATCGCTCCAAGCTCAGTCTTTGATTGATCGGTTAAAGCACCGCGCGCCCGATAGTGTGATGTCGCAATTGGCGATCTCCGGTGTGCTCGACCCTGAAGAACGTCCTGAGCTACTGGCCGGGGCGGCAGAACGTCTCGACCGTACCGCGGATGAAGGCGAAGAGGGATGGACCGCGATCTATGATGAAGACGGCGCGCTGGTTGTTGAGCGCGAAGTGCGCGGTGTAATGGAACGCTACGCTATGCGTCCGGGGTTCCGCGACAGCGCCGATGCGCGGCGTTTGCACCGCATGAGCGAGAGCCTGCGCGAGACGTATGATGGCACCGCTTATTTCCGGCAGGGTGATAAGGACGCGGTTGACATTCATGGCCCGGCGGAGCTCCTCGAAACCATTTTTGCGATTGGCCGCAAGGGCTTCAAAATTCAACGCTATAAGGGACTGGGTGAAATGAACCCGGACCAACTTTGGGAAACAACGCTCGACTCTAATGCGCGCTCGCTATTGCAGGTCAAGATCGACGGGGCAGACTCCGCCGATGATCTCTTTACCAAGCTTATGGGCGACGTGGTCGAACCGCGCCGTGACTTTATCATTAGCCATGCCTTGGAAGCTGAGGTGGATACGTAGGGGGGGAAGTGTGCCGTTACAGGTACTAACATTATCCAAACCTTGGATGCAGCGCATATTGTGCCATTTAGTAGTAATGGTGTTCATGAAGTTGAAAAATGGATTGTTACTTCGAAAAGACATTCATGCTCTTTTTGATGCGAATTTGATGGCAATAACTGAAGGGTTTCGAATTGTTTTACACCCTAATATCTCTGAATACGCAGGCGCTCAATCGCTCTACTGTGAGCTTGAAGGTCGAAAGTTGACTCTTCCAAATGATCGGAAGAAGTGGCCTTCCCATAAGCTTCTTAAACAACACTTTGATAATTGTAGGATTTATGACTGATAATCCATTTGCTGCTGTGGCAGTCCGAACTCTTTTTTTTAGTTCGTGTTTTTTTATTACATCGTGCGCGCCGGAAACATCGGACAGTCCGACCGACGCGTTTTTCGACAATCTCACATCGCTTTGTGAGGGGACCTTCACGGGCCAAGTGATCAGCGATCAGGCGGCCGATGCGGATTGGATCGGGCAGACACTGGTCGTTGGGCCTGTGACATGTGCGCGTGATGTGGTTCGGATGCCGTTGGCTGTGGGTGAGGACCGCTCGCGGACGTGGGTAGTTAGCCGCGATAGTGATGCGCTTGAATTCCGCCACGAACATACTGAGCCTGATGGCTCGCCTTCGGCGGTAACAGAATATGGCGGTTTTTCGCGGGATGGCGGAACGGCGACGCTGCAGGCGTTTCCGGCGGACGATCTCACCAAAGTGAATTTTACGGAGAACGGTATCGCGGTATCAAACGCTAATGTCTGGACGTTCGAGATGAGCGACGGGATGTTGACTTATACGCTCGCACGGCCTGCCACGGAAGACAATGTGGCTCGCGATTTCCGCGCGCAATTCGATGTGACGCCATAGCGACGGCGCTCGCGCGGTCACACAATTTGATCCACGCTGGCTCTCAAGACGGGTAAGCGTGGTTCCATGATATATCCTCCGCCTTATTATACTGATGACGATCCTGCCTTCGCGCGTCGGATCATGCGCGAACACGGGTTTGCGCTGTTGGTGGTGGAAGGGTTGGCGGCCACGCATCTTCCATTACTGTTCTCCGACGACGGGGATCACGGCGCGCTTTATGGGCATGTGTCGCGGTCAAACCCCATCTGCGCCGTCTTGGACGGCGGTCCGGCTTTAGCGGTCTTTTCCGGTCCACACGCCTATGTCTCGGCGACGCTCTATGACGACCCCTCCGCGAGTGTCCCGACGTGGAATTATACGTCAGTGCAGGTGCAAGGCCGACTGACGGCCTTGCCAGATTCCGACCTGCCAGCTCATCTCACAGAGCTAGCACAGGCATATGAAGGCGATCATGGGTGGTCAGTATCGGACGCCCCCGACTATGTTGATAGGATCCGTCACGGCATTGTCGCGGTGCGGCTAGAGATCAGCGCCCTACAAGCCTTTCGCAAAATGTCCGGAAATAAGCCCCCCGCTATACGCAAACGTATCATTGACGCAGCCCGCGCGCGGGGCGAGGAGGCATTTGCGACTGAAATGGAGACGACCCAGACATGAGTGATTTACTAAGCTACGACCTGACCGATGATGTTGCGACGATCCATTTGGATGATGGCAAGGCCAATGCCTTTTCCAACCTGATGTTCGATGCGATTAATGCGGCGATGGATAAAGCGGACGCCGAGGCCAAGATCATCGTGATCCGTGGACGCGCCGGCATTTTCTCAGCGGGCTATAATCTAAAAGAGCTTATGCTCGGCGGGGACACGGCGGTTCAGCTCGTTAAGCGCGGGTCTGACTTTGCCGTGCGGATGATGGAAACCCGCAAGCCCATCATTGTTGCGGGCGATGGCCATGTCATCGCGCTGGGCGCATTTTTATTCCTCGCCGCGGATTACCGGATCGGGAAAAACGGCCCGTTCCAAGTCGGTCTGCCTGAAACGGCAAACGGTCTGCCGATGCATAATTTTGGCCGCGAACTGGCCAGACCCCGATTAAGCCAACGGCACTTCTCGCGCGCGTTTATCAATGGCGAGATGTTCACGCCAGACGCCGCAGTCGAGGTTGGTTATCTGGACGAAGCCGTCGATGACGTGGATGCGGCCCTTGCCAAATCGATCGCATTCTTCAAAACAATTAGCTTGAACGCCTTTGCGATGAATAAGCCGCGCGGTCATCAAACGCTTATGCCGGGGCTCAAGCAGGCCATTGCCGACGATCTCGACATCAAGATCGGGTAGGATTTTGCAACGCGTTCGTTTTGAACTTCCGGGCGGAACGCTATCGGCGTTGCAGTTTGGTGATCCGACGACGCCTCTGCGCCTCGTTTTCTGTCACGCCAACGGATTTAATGGCCAGAGCTACAGGGCTGTCCTAGAGCCGCTGGGTGTTCACGCCTTGGCTCTTGATTTGCGCGGGCATGGCATGACTGACTTGCCGTGTGACGTGCCCCGGTTAGCGAATTGGCAGATTTTTGCCGACGATATTGCGGAATTCTTCAATCGTAAAGTCGACGCGCCCATTGTGCTCGCAGGCCATAGTTACGGCGCGGTCAGCGGCGTTTTGTCGATGCCGCAAGTCAAGAAAAAAGTTGCGGGTTATGTCGGCTTTGATCCAGTTCTGGTGCCGTGGTTGTTCCGGCAAATCGCTACCACAGCGTCGTGTCGGGCCTATATGAAACGCCGTATTCCGATTGCGCGCAAAGCGGGACAGCGGAAATCCGTTTTTGATGATTTAGAGATGGCCTTCGCGCGCTATCAAGGGCGCGGCGCGTTCAAAGGTGTGCCTGACGGAATCTTGCGCGATTATCTGCAGGGTGGGTTGATCGAGACAAATGATGGACAGATGCGCCTCGCTTGCGACCCGTCGTGGGAGCAGGCCATCTTTGCGGCGCAAGCGCATAATATTTTTCGTCATATTCCGTTGTTGCCGGATAATAGTCGGATTGTGTTTGCAGGCGCGCGGGGACATGTCAGCACGGCCGGGCAGCGCAAACGCTTGCAACGCTTACAGCCGGGTGTGTCGGTCGAATTTCAGCCGACGTATAACCATTTGTTCCCGCTGCAAGAACCCGCATTTGCCTCCGAAGTTTTACGTTCAGTTTTGGACCGGGCCGTCAGTTAGATTCACCGCGTTGACGGGGGTGCCAAAGACGGAATGCCGGCCTGCATCAAGGCGCCAATTTGTTCGTCCGTTGCCTTCGTCAATTTTCGGGCATTGAGATCAAATAATCCAGCTGCCGCGTAACCGGCCACAACGCATTCACCAGTCAATGTGTTCAGGATATTATGCATGATGAGGCGGGTGTACGGATTCGCGTCGACGATAGCGGGGCGCATATGATAAATATCGCCCGCGCGGAGCAAGTTGGGCATGTGAACGCGGATTTCTAGCACAACAGCAGAGCCGCCATTGGCAATATAATCCGGGTCAGAAAATTCTGGCCAGCCGCCCGAATACCAACCCAATGTCGTTGTGATCCGGCGGAAAATTTTCGAAAAAGGCACGTGACCCGCGGGCATTGTGTCGGCGGGGAGGAACATCCCGCTACCAATATCGGCGGCTCCCAGATAGTCTAATTCTGAGGCGGCGGGACTTTTCAGCTCCCAGTCAAGGGACAGGTTGCGCGCGCGCGCGGGGGCCGGCAGCTGATCCATATGCTCTGCCGCTTTAAGTTTTAGCCGCGACGGCCAGGCAAACTTCTTGTCTTCAGGGATATAAACATGTTCGACAATCTCTCGCAGGGTCGCCGCCATGCGTCCGTCCCGATGATACATGACATGGCCGACTTCAGCGGTTGTGTCATGTAATGCGATGATTGCGCTTTCGATCCGTAACGGGCTTCCGGGACGGGCTTCTGCTAAATATTTGATGTGGATGTCGCGCGACCGCACCGTCGAGATCGCGCCGGTGCGAAAGGCTTCGTGGAGGCCCAAGCGGACAAACAATCCCATGCGCGCCTGCTCGAATTTATCGAGATAGAAGGACATGTTAAGATGGCCTAACTCGTCACACTCCCATGCAGAACAATCGCCAGCCCAAGTCGTTTGAAACATAAAGGTCCTTAGCCGTCTTTAATTTAGGCTGCTGGGCGACACGTGGCACATGTGCCATAATGTTCGATGACGCTGCGCGTAATTTCAAACCCGGCGGGTTTGCAATCGGCATGGTCATGGGCGTGACGTTCCACGACATGGCTGCAGCCTTCGCAGATGAAGAATTCAGCCAGATCGCCCTCATGACTATGATCACAGGCGATAAATGCGTTCAAGGCTTCGACCCGGTGGACAAGCCCAAGTTTTGAGAGAAAGTCGAGCGCCCGGTAAACGGTCGGGGGCTTCGGACTTCCGCGATCAGGTTTAAGCCGGTCGAGCAAATCATAGGCTTTGACCGCCCCGCCATCTTCAATGACGAGTTCCAACACATGTTCGCGTAGCGGCGTAAAGCGCTCACCAGCCGCCTCGCAGACTTGGCGTGCGGCGTTCAGCCGTTCAGATGGTGTAGGATGTCCCATTCACCACAGATAGGGGGTTCGGGGGCAAATGGCAAAGTTTAAGGACGCAGATCATCTATGCGGTGCGAAAGCTTTTGCTTGCGTGTCGGGCGGTCATGGCGTTGGTGACCTGAAAAGCACAGTTGAAGGGCGCGGGGGCTTCCGCTAAGGCGCGGTCTTCGTTGAATACGACCTGATGGTCAAGACACGGCGCATGACGTACGGGATGGGCGCGCCGTGAAGTCTCCACTCGATCCCAATCTATTTCCAAGAGGCGATAATGGCTGAAGCACAGCAACCCACCGTGAGTGGAAACGTGATGTTCTATGAGAAACCGGTTCCACTGAACCGTGAACAACATACAGGCTACGGCGTCACACCCGTCTCGAAGCCTTTCGAGTTCATGCGCAAGTCTCATTTCCTGCCTCTGACGGCAGCTGAATTTGGTGCGGCTGCGGCGAGTTACCCCATTATTTTTGCGGGCGAAGACCGTTCTCCGCTGGCTGTTATGGGTATTCGGACCGAGGAAAACCTGTTCGTGACGGACGGTCAGTTCCATACTGATTACTACATGCCTGCCTTTGCGCGACGTTATCCATTTGTGCTGGCGAGTGACCAAGGCAATGACCGTTTTGTGGTTTGTGTTGATGAAAAAGCGTCATGCGTGACGAATAAAAATCCGGGCCAACCATTCTTTACGGGTGAAGACACATCGACCTTCACCAAAGAAGCATTTGGATTTTTGCAGAATTTTGAGCGGGATCGTCAAGCGACAACGGCGATGATCAATGAGCTGAAAGACCTCGATCTGTTCGAATCAAAAGATATGCATTTTCAAGGACAAAATGCGGACGGCTCGCCAGGTGAACGTCAGAAGATTGCGGATTATTTTGCGATCTCAGAAGAAAAATTGCGTAACCTTCCGGCTGATAAGCTCAAGAGCCTTGCCGAACGCGGTATCTTAGCCGTTGTCTATGCTCACTTGATTTCACTCTCCAACTGGCAGCGCCTCGTCAACATGACGCTTCGCCTTGCCAACGAAGAGCAAGCCGCAAAAGCGTAGCACGCGAGTTTGATTTCAAAATTATTAAGCCCCGGACATTGTCCGGGGCTTTTTTTATGGGGCCGGGGTCTCGCGCTGCCTAAGTGTTATCTTTGCCGAGTAGGAAATGCCCGTTCAACGTCGCGATAGGCGTTTCAAACCTATCTTGCCACGCTCGGACCCGAAGATTGGCAACGCGTGAGCCTTGTTTGAAGATTTGGGCGCGCGCATAAGTTTCAACGGGGCGACCCCGGCGCAGATAGTCGATATTAATACCGATAGGCCGCGGTAATTCTCGGTTCGGGTTATTGAGGATGAGTTGGGCAATCGCGCAGACTTCCATGAAACCGCCAACGCCGCCGCCATGGAGCGCGGGGAGGCTAGGATTACCGATATTGCTCTCACGATAGGGCAGCACGAGCGTGAATTCTTCGCCCATAAATTGGGTCTCAATCCCTAAAGTCTGCGCATAGGGGATGTTGGCTAGGCGCTCTTTGATCGCTTCAATGGGGTTGGTCATGAGGATGACCTCGTTTTTGTTTGGGTCTGTTTTTCGGCTTTTTCCATCCGGGCCTTCAGCGCATCTTCGAACGAGACGCGTGGCCCTGTACTCATGAAGGTCGCTTGCGCAGTCGCCACGGGATCGGTCTCATCGCCGTCATGCGCAACGGCGCGCAGGAAAGCGACATGTTTGGTCGTTTTGTAGCATTCCGCCATACCGATGATGGTCTGACCCGGTTTTGCGGCCCGTTGATAATCAATTCGCAAAGACAGGGTTGCGAGCCCTCCCAGCGTGTCGAATCCGGTGAAGGCGGCAAGCCCGCAGGCCTGATCCAATAGGGTGGTCACGGCTCCGCCATGAACAACGCCAGTTTGAATGTCGCCGACTAAAGGTTCGGAATAGGGCAGAGCAAGGGTGGCTTGACTATCTCCGATCGCGACAAATTGGATGCCCAATTCGCGCGCATGCGGTGTTCCGTTGACCATGCTGGCGCCGACCTCCCAGAACAATTTAAGCCGTTCATTCATATCCATTTGAGCCTGTCCATTTCGGATTTTTAAAGTGTGTCGAACGCTGCATGAATAACCCGGTTTGCCCGGGGGTCGCCCATGAGGTGGTTTTGCTGACGGTTCATGACATAGGCCCCGTGTAGGCCCGTCTTAGGATCGGCGAATACGGCGGATCCGCCCCAGCCTGAATGACCGAGTGTTTCTGGATTAGGACCATAGGCAAAGTTAGGCGCATTGCGCATCACGCCAGCCGCAAAGTCGATTGTAAACGGCAACACCGCATCCGGGCCGTCAATGCGAGAGCGGGTTGCGGCTGTGCGTGTCGGTTCGCTTAAGACGGTCCGCGATGCCACCTGACCCGTCGCGAAAGCGCCCATCATGGCCCCGATACCAGCGGCAGTCGCCTGACAGTTTGAGCCCGCGAGTTCCGCTTCTCGCCATTGATCGCCACTGATGCGTCCCGGGGATGACCACGGTTTGAGAAAGGCGAATTTTTTGGCCACAGTTAATTCACCAAGGTCCGCCATCGCACGGGGTTTAACGATTTGTGACACACGCGCATTGTCCGCAGCGGGGAGGCCAAGATGGACGTCGGCGTGCGCGGGTTGGCTCAAATCTTCGGCTAAGATCAAACCGAGCCGACGCTGTTTTGGATCTGCGCGCCGCGCCACTTCTCCGGCGAGAAACCCGAACGTCACAGGATGATAACCACTCTGGCTACCGGGCGGAAACAGTGGTTCTTGATCTTCGAGAACCGCGATCACTTTGTCAAAATTGATCCAGTCTTGCGGGTCAAAATCCGGGTCCGTAATCCCGCAAAGCCCTGATTGATGGCTCATCATCTGCCCAATCGTCAGCGCACCCTTGCCGTGCGCGGAAAATTCGGGCCAAATATCGGCGACGGGCTGTTCATAATCGAGATGACCGAGTTCGACGAGGTGGGCGATAACGAGTGCGGCCATCGCTTTGCCGCTAGAGTAGACGGAGAACAAAGTGTTTGGCGTCACGGCGACCGTCTTTTTTCGGTCGGACCATCCGGCGCAAATATCGACCACGGGTTCGCCGTGCTTGAAAATGGCGACCTGACAGCCGAGTTCGTCACGTTGCGTGAAATTCTCAAATACGGCGTCGCGGACAGGCTCAAAGCCCGGCGCAATCAGGCCAGAGAGAGGAAAGGCGTCGGTCATGAGCGGGTCTCTACGGTTAATTCCGGGGCACCGCCATCGGCATCAAGAAATCTCTGCGCGCGAATGACGGGAAGTTCGCCAGCGTCAACGGCCGCGTCGTCTCCGTGGATTGCAGCGCCCATAATCGCAAATACAGCCGACACGGAATGAACCAGCGCCGCACACGAGTCGTCGCCGCGCAGTCTTTGGCCTAAATATGCCGCGGCAAGCGTGTCACCGCCGCCATTGGGTACGCCGGCATAACGCTCATGCATGATCCGGTGGGTTAGCCCATTTTCAAATAATAGGGCTCCAATCCGGTCCCCATCCGTCACAGATGTCACGAGCGTTTCTTTCACGCCGACCAAGGGCCGCGGCAGGGTCTCAGGCGGTTCGCCAAGATTGCCGGTGATATAGCGCCATTCCCAGAGGTTCGGTGTCGCAATGTGAGCGCGCGGGATCAGGTGGTCACAAATTGCCTCAGCGCGGTCTTGGCTAATATACAACCCCCCATCGGCGCGACTGCCATCGCCCATGACGGGGTCAACAAGCACTGTATTGGGTCGGAGCGTATCAATGATGGTCGTGGCCAGATCAATATGTCCAACTTCGCCCATATAGCCTGTCATGACGGCGTCGAACGGTTGCGATTGCGCCTGAACGGCCTCCCACATGCCTGTGAGCTTGTCTGTCGGGACAATATCGCCGCCCGGAACGCCCCACCCGGGATGCCGTCCGAATAGGGTTGTCGGTAAAACTGTGACGTCAATACCCATGCGGCGCAGCACAAAGGCGCTGACGACAGAGCCGACATGACTGGTCGCCGTGAAAGACGAGATAAGAAGGATACGGGCCACATAGGGCCGATGCCCGTGTGACCCTCCCCGCGTCAAGCCGTCGAAATCACAATCGGACATGTGTGCTAAATATCTTAAACGGTAAATCACCGTCGATTAAACCGCTTGTTAAGCAAAAACCGCCAATAGCTATTAACCATGCGGGTTCTGTCCGCTTCTTTTTTGCGTTTAGGCGGGGGACGTTATGCGTCTTGCAGGACTAGCACTATCGGCGGCATTGATCTCTGGATGCTCCTATGTCGGGGGGCAGGGAAGTCCGCTGGGTGGGTTCTTCAAAGCCCCGTCTCAAGGTCATTATGACGACCAAGCAGCCGCAACACGCTGCCATATTCAAAATAACCAATCGCCAATCCCGCAGGGGTGTCACCCGTCACAAGTCAAAGTGGTCGGATCACAGGCTGCGCCTTTTGGACAGCAGAGCAGCGGATCAAATCAATATGCGGGAGGATTTCCTCAGCAACCGCAATTTGGACAGGCACAATATACGACGGGTGAATACGGGAGTCATGCGTCTGGGAACACATATACTGATTTGCATCAGGGCCAGACGAAAGCGAAGACGCGTCGACCTCGGTTCCGCGGCACTCTCGATCTGGGTGTTGAGCAGAGCGTGTCGGGTGACTTGATTGATTATGATAAAATCGTAATTTCGCCAATCACAGGCTATAATCCGGCCGATTACAACGAAAGTTCTGTCTCGGGCTCAGTTGTTGGTGGCGCGATCACGCGGCAGCTCTGGTATGCAAATTCCCGGTTGCCCGGAAACCCGAACCAATATGACGAAATTTCGATGCCATCTGTCTCCTTCGATGACGCGTGGCTGAGTCCAGCGTCGATCGGCGCGGGCGGTGAATTCATTTTAAGTGATAAAGCAACGGTGTTTGCGCGGGCGGGTTATACGCGCTCCGAAGGAACCAGCGGCGGGGCGGCGTCTATTGAAGGGACGATTTTCCAAGAAACGACTGTGGAAACGTATGAAAGTAATGTGCTGGTTGGGACGACCGTCGCCACGGCGTTTGATGTTGGCCACACGATTACAGATTATTCTTATGACTTCTCAGATATGGAACGGATCGACCTGGAAGCAGGGGGCCGTTTCTATTTCGACCCAGTTGCAGGACAAAGCACAGGTCGGACAGTGACGCCTTTCGTTAGCGCGTCTGCCGGGGCTTCGCGCTACAATGATGTGTCCTTCACCATCGATCAGCGGCAGCTTTCCTATGCGTCTGTCTATGGAGACGAAGAGACCGAATATTACGATTTGGATGTCGCGGGATATGACCTCGATAACGACCCGGCGACAGCCCCGACACGCACAGTGAACCTTTACGATTCGCAGTGGGTGCCGTCCGGCAGCCTAAAAGCAGGTGTTGAATGGCAGGTCACGTCGAAGACGGCTTTGGCTTTTGAAACCGGTCTTCGCGTTGAAGGCGCCCGCGATTATTCCAACGGAAATAAGGGCGACACGAACATCACGGTTCCCTTGACCTTGCGCGGCAGCTTTAATTTCTAATTGATAAGTCGTGATCCAAAAACCTCGCTAAGTTAAGGGTTTGTTGGGAGTTTGAATACGTTTTATTAAGTATAAGAGGGTTAACTCAGGGAGATAGATATTCTCCCGGACTCTTTTCCTCCGGGCTTTAATCCGAAGGAGGTCGGCTCATGCGGCTAGCAATTCTTGCACTCTCGGCAGCGGCAATTTCCGGATGTTCGTGGCTTGGCGGCGGTAGCGGTCAACATATGTATAACACGGCTGGGTGTAACCCGGCCGGTGTTGGCTACCAACACGCGGGTTATCAACAAACCGGATATCAACAGCATTATGGTTATGCCCAAAGCGCAGGATGCGCAGGCGGGTCATACGGCATCCAACGGTCGGCTGCTGGGTATGGTAATGGATACGGTATGCAACAGGCTGCGGCTGGATATGGTGCGGGATACGGCACGGATGCTAACGGCTATCAGTATGGTGGCGGACAAAGTTTTGCCGCGCAAGGATATGGCGGGGCCACGCAAGTCGCTCAAGCGGGTTACGGTTACGCCGCGGGCGGCTATCAGGCGGGGGGGGCGACAACTCTTGGCGCCTCTGCGCCGTATGGCGCGGCGGCTCCCACACAATATGCAGCGTCACAATATGCGGCGTCTGGCCAATACGGTCAAACAGCGGAAGTGCAAACAGTTGTCGGCGCGCCTCTTTATGTGGCCCAACCCTACCCCGTTCCACAAATGCGCGGCTCAGCATGCTGTGGTGTGCAAGGAAACAGTGGCTATAGCGGCGGCGGCACGATGCCTTTTGGGCTCGAACTGTTTGGCGGAACTGAATTTGAAGCCTCAGGCAATCTGTTTACAAAGAAATCCTTCGGTCCTCCGGATGGAGATTTTTCAATCGATACGCGCGTTGGGGCGATTGACCCAATCGCTTATGATGATGCGTTTGGAGGGGCCAAGACAATCGGGGCCGCGCTAACGTATGACCTTTCGCCGAACACAACCTTGCTGGGTTCGCTCGCGCACGGTGTTGCAGAAGGTAAGACAGTCAATGATTATACGACGGTTCAACCCGGAACCTGGGCCGGAACAACCTTCACACCGACGGCGGGAACGACGCCGCGTGGTCTTGACGGCACCTTCACCGATTTGGAAACAACGACCTTAGAGGCTGGCTTGCGTCACTATGTCGGGGCCCCGCAGGGCGTGCGTCCTTATGTGGGTGCAACCGCGGGTTTTGTCCATAATGGCGATGTTCAGTTCACGCAAACTTATAGCGATGACGGCACCTATTATGGGGAACGTGAGTTCATTCGCAGTGGTTGGAACCCGACAGCGTCCGCGACGCTTGGTGCCGAACTGGCACTCAGCCCCCGGGCTGCAGTGGGTGTGGAATCTGGGATTCGCTGGCGTGATGATATGAATTCCGCTGCGCCGTCCGAAGATCGTATTTCGATCCCGCTCACATTACGCGGACGGTTATCCTTCTAAAAAATATATATATCAGTAATTTAGCCCGGAGTGTTTTATCGCTCCGAGCTTTTTTTATGCCGAAAAATGCACGCTCATGAAAAAAATCAAAAAATCTGATTCATTCCGGCACAGTCTGGCATACCCGTTGCAAGGCCTTCCCCGTGAAACTACGGTCCCCCGGCATAGTGCCGTTCCGGGACTGCGAATCAGGGATGAAGACTATGCGCAAACTGCTTCTTGGGGCCGCCGCTATTTCACTTTCGGGGTGCTCTTTCTTAGGGTTGGGGGGGCATGGCGCTCACCAGGGCTATAATGCTCCAAGCTACGGCACGGGTTATGCGTCAACAGGGTCGAAATGTTCGCCCTCGCACGCTGTTTTGGCCAATGGCAACTGTCTGTCACGTTTGAACATTGAGGGCGGCGTTGGCGCATCCTTCCATGTTGGTGGTGACGTTGTCACAGGTGACAAAGGGACTTTCCCTGGAACGAACGTTCGCAACGTCAGCTATGAAGAAGCTTATGACACCGGTATTCGGTATGAACTTGGCGCATCCTACGCCTTGTCTCCGAACACAAAGGTCTCAGCGACAGGCTTCATTGATGAGGCTGACAGTGCCGGGAACCTTAACTTCGGAACAGTTGGCGGCGCCGCTTTCACTGGCTCTATGTCTGATCGTAAATCGACGGGTCTTGAACTTGGCCTTCGTAAATACTTTAACCCGAAATCCGCCCCGCTCGTACGTTCGGTTCGTCCCTATGTTGAAGGTCGCGTTGGCGCAGCCTATCAGGACGCCGTGTTCATGGAAAACGCCCAACTTGGCGGCGTTAACATTGGCACAGGCCGTCTCGCATTCAGCGACTCCGGTTGGGTCCCATCGGCTGCCGGTCTCGTCGGTATCGAAACACCTCTGACACGTTACAGCACAATCGGTATTGAAACCGGTCTTCGCTACACGGGCGCGCCAGAGACAAACAACACAACATTCGGCCCGGGTCCATTCCAAGACTTGAACGATAGTGAAGCACATCTCTCAGTGCCTTTGATGCTTCGCGGTCGTTACCGTTTCTAGCTTCACAGAGAGCTCCGCAGTGTCGGGGTTCAATCCTAAATGAATAAAAAAGCCCCCCGATCACCGGGGGGCTTTTTATATGCGGGATAGGGGAGCGCCTGAGCGCTAGGCTTAGTCCGCGCTGCGGGCTTTGACCGCCTCGCGTTTTGCGCGCGCAATGTAGCGATCGATCTGACGCTCAAGAATGGACAGCGGGACGCTGCCATTCTCCAATACCGCGTCATGGAAGTGACGAATATCAAAGTCATCGCCCAGACCGTCCTCAGCGCGCTTGCGTAACTCAAGGATCTTCATTTCACCAATTTTATAAGCCAGCGCCTGCCCCGGCCAGCTAATATAGCGATCAACCTCGGTGCGGATATTGCTGCGGGAGAGGGCAGAGTTTTCCAAAAAACAGGCTTCGGCCTGATCTCGGGTCCAGCCTTTCCAATGCATGCCCGTATCAACCACTAATCGGCAGGCGCGCCACATTTCATAAGTCAGCTGGCCAAATTTCTCATAGGGTGTCTCGTAAAGCCCCATTTCTGCGGCCAGTTTCTCGGAATAGAGACCCCACCCTTCGCCGAACGCTGTCGCATACAGCGACTTACGAAAATCGGGGATGCCTTCCAACTCTTGCGCCAAGGCGATTTGATGATGGTGCCCGGGAACCCCTTCATGAGCCGTCAGGGCCGGAAGATTATAAAGCGGGCGTTGCGGTAGGTCATACGTATTGACGACATAAAAACCGGCGCGCCCGGCTTCGGGCGATCCGCCCCAATAGCGTCCGGTCGTATAGTTTTTGGCCATTTCGTCCGGCACTTTCATCACGCCGTAGGATAGGCGTGGAAGCTTGCCGAAAAACTCAGGCATTTTGCCGTCGATGCGTTTGGCCAGCCAAGCCGCGTAATGCATCAGTTCCGCCTCGGTTTTGGCGTAAAATTGCGGGTCGGTCCGAAGAAAATCGAGGAACTCTGCAAAGCCACCTTCAAACCCGGATGTTTCGATCACAGCATCCATTTCGCTGCGAATACGGGCGACTTCGCGAAGGCCCATGTCGTGAACCTCATCCGGGGTCAAATCCAAGGTGGTGAAATTGCGAACCAAAGCGCGGTAATAATTTCGGCCTTCTTCGGTCGCGCCAATCCCCACGTCAGTACGGGCCGCCGGAGCATATTCAGTTTCAAAAAATTCCAACAGCGCTGAATAAGCTGGCAGCACCGATGTGTTGATTGCGGCCAACCCGAGCCCTTTCAATCGCATTTGTTCCTTGTCTGAAATGCTGTCGTTCATGGTGACGAACGGCGCATAAAGCGGGTGATCTGCAGCCGTGCCATCGGCCAAACCGCGCACCGCGTCGATGACGCCGGGTAAGATCGCGTCGCTCGCGGTAAAATCCTCTTCTATGCCACGGCGCATATTCGCCCGGTGCTGGGCAAAGCTACGCGGTAATTGCGTGAGGCGCGCGGCATAGGCTTCATAATCCTCAGGCCGTTCAAATCGCGTCTGGCGCGAGACATAGCTCATCTCGGTAAAAAAGCCGGAGTCGTTGACAAATGGCATGCGCGATTCATCAAAGGGTAGAAGGCGTTTGCGTTGATCGAGCAAGAACCCCATCATTTCATAATTCAACCGTTGGGCTTCATTCAGTCCGGAGAATTCTGGTGACCGGCGCAGGGCCGTATGGCGGCGATCAAGCGCTTCAATCCGATGGATTGACGTCGTGCGCGCGGCCTCGGAGGCATCCGGGAGACGCCGCAACGCAGCCCGGTCCCCTTTTTCGCCTGCCGAAATTGGATTGTTGATCAGTGCGTTGGCTTCAAAATCAATGATCAAGCGCTCAAGACTATCTGATAAGGCGCATTGTGTTTGCCCATTAACTAGGCTGACTTGATTGCCGGGGCAGGTGAAATATTGCGCCAGTGTAGTCGTAGCGATTTGGCCGAACGCGGCCAGTGGGGCTAGTGAGCAGAGTGCGGTTGTCGCGGAGAGACGAAAAAATCTGGACATGGTCAACCTTGCCTTGGGTGAAGAGTGTCTGAAAAATATGTGTGAAACAGAGTTTCGCAGAAGTCTAGGTCGCGGCTGTTTCCATCGCTTCAGCGAGGGTCACATCTTTTTGGGTCACGCCGCCGGCATCATGTGTGGTCAGGGTTACATCGACACGATTATAGACATTAAACCATTCCGGATGATGATCCATTTTGTCGGCGATAATGGCAATGCGAGTCATGAATCCGAAGGCCTCAGCGAAATCGCCGAACTTGAAAACTTTAGTGATAAAATCATCGCCGCCAGTCCAACCGGGCAGGTTCTGCGCAACATCTTTGGGATCAAGACACTTCATGAATAACCTCGTCAAATATTCTGGGGCATTATGCCGAATTTAAAATTATCTTGCCATAATCAGGCCGCGTTTACCACGCATTAACCCTGAGGTAGCGACATGAGTAATTAAGAGGAGTGGACATACGTGCAGCGCATCGCCATTGCATCTGATCGTGGCCTGCGCCCATTGAGCCCCAAAATCCTATGAGACTTTTCTTTAAGCTATCGGCGGTCTTATTCGCTGCGGCCATTCTATATCTATCCTTACAGCCCTCCAGCGGCATGCCCGGTCCGCTTTATGCGGATAAGGTTCAGCATGCCGTGGCCTATGGCAGTCTCACCTTATTCACAGCGCTCGGGTGGCCGAAAATTCGCCTCGTCTATGTTGTGATTATCGCCATCGCCTTCGGCATTGGGATCGAAATTGCGCAAGGACTGGGCGCGCAGGGGCGGATGATGTCCGTGTATGACGCCATAGCCAATGGCGCAGGCGCCGGTATTACGGCGATAATTGTCCGTATTTTCCGAAAATGAGCGTGTGTTTGTTCACCTCACGTTGGGGCTAGACGCGGCAGGGTGTTATAGTGAATACTCAGTTTAAATTTGTGGAGGGTCAAAATGACCTACCGTAGCGTCTTATTGGGGGCGTCAATCTTGATGATTGCTGGCCCAGCGCTCGCTGGTCCGACCTCACCGTCTTATGTTCCGGACCTGTTACCGCCGAACCCGGTGGCGGGTGAATGTTACGGGCGTGTCGAAATTCCAGCACAATATGAAACGACGACACAACGTGTTTTAACCCGCGAGGCGCATCAACGCGTACTTGTGCAGCAACCGCAATTACAAGCGACGACGGAACGTGTGCTGGTGAAAGAACCAAGCGTTCGCTACGTCGTCCGTCAACCAACTTACGCGACCGTCACGGAACAGGTTTTGACCCGTCCGGGTTTCGATAAGCTCTCGGTTAGTGAGCCAAGCTTTCAGACTGTGACGGAAACTCTGCACACGGGGCGTCCGCGTCTGGTCTGGAAACGCGGCAACCCCACCAAACTTCGCGCGCAAGGGTATAAAATCCATTCGACGGCGGATGCGGGTGTTGGCGGACGCGGTTATAGCTCGACGACCCAATATGGACAGTCAGGCGGAGAGCGCTGTGGCAGTGTGTGTGAAATTTGGTGTCTGGTCGAAGAACCGGGCGAAAGCGTCGCCGTCACGCGACAAGTTTTAAGCCATTCAGGACAAGTCCACCGCACGCCTGTGCCAGCGCAATATCAATCGATTGTCAAACAGGTCGTAACCGATCCGGGTGGGGTCCAGAAAATTCCTGTGCCGGGCGAATATCGGGATCTCCATGTTGAAAAATTGGTTCACCCTGGCGGTACGGCGACCATCAATGTCCCAGCGGAATATGGCCATGCTCAGGGACGAAAGTTGGTCTCAGAAGCGCGCTATGAGTGGCGGCGCATCGTATGCAAACCGAATACGCAACATACGGTTCACCGCCAATCCAGCCTGCATGCCCAACCGATCGGGCACTCAAGTCAAACATATGTGACGCAGCAGCCAATAGGCTATGGGAATTCCCATTTAAGCTCTGGCGGACATAGTCAGGCTCTTGCCGCGACAACGGCCTATTCGTCAGGTACCACAACGCGCTATACTCATCCGACCCCGAAATCTCCGTATCAAGGGACGCTTACCCAGTCGCAACCTGCTTATACGTCGCGCTATCAGAGCACGTCCACGACGCAAGGTGTGACCTATTCAGGGCAGGGCAGTACGACAGTTTCGTCCGCTTATCCGGATCGCACATACTCCGGTCCGGCCTATGTTGACCCGGCGCATATTGATCCGCGAACTCGACAAGTCCTGCGATATGAAAGTCGTCATGAGCCGAGCCGCTTACGCCGCTAGGTTTCTTTGTCGCTCATTTTTATATGACTCACGCATAAAAAAGCCCGCCTCCTTGAGGCGGGCTTTTTTACTGTTTGGTGCTCAGGTCAGCTATGACCCGCGCGGCAGATCATCTTGATCGACGAGCCCGTCATTCGCTTCTTTTTCTTTGTCGAAATAGGCCTTCGTTAGCTTGAAGACGATCGGCGATAGAAGCGCCAGCGCGATGAGGTTCGGCACGGCCATCAGTCCGGTCAAACTATCCGCAATAAGCCAGAAAGTTGCGACGACAATATTGTCTTCACCTGTTTCAAATGACAGCGCGAAGGTCGATGCAAACACAGCCAAAATCCAGAAACCGCGGAACACGGGGATCGACTTTTCTTTGAACAAAAATGCCGTGCAGCGCTCGCCATAATAGGACCAGCCAATAATGGTGGTGAAGGCGAAGATGCACAGGCTGATCGTCACGATATGCGCGCCGAAGCCCACGAGTGTCGCTTCAAATGCGGCGGCTGTCAGGGGAACCCCGATTTCACATCCCGGAGGTGTTGACCCTGTTTCGAGAATTTCGAGAATAGCCGGACTGGCCAAACAATCCGCGCCGACGACACCGGATGTCAGGATGACAAGGGCCGTAATTGTGCAAATGATCAAAGTGTCGATCACTGTGCCTAACATGGCAATCATGCCTTGGTTGACGGGATCATTATTCTGCGCGGCAGCGTGGGCAATAGGGGCGGAGCCTTGGCCAGCCTCATTTGAGAACAGTCCGCGCGCGATCCCTTTTTGCATCGCCAGCATCATCAAACCAATGGTGATGCCCGTACCCGCTTCTTGCGCGCCAAACGCGCCCTTGAAGATCAGGCCGAAGGCGGCGGGAACATTGCCGATATTAGCGCCGATTACGATCAGTGCAGCCCCGACGTAAAGTACGGCCATGAATGGCACGAGACGAGAGGCGACCGAGCCAATCCGTCTGATCCCACCGAAAATAACACCGCCGACGAGCAATGACAGAACGAGCGCGACAATCCGAGGATCAAAATTATATTGGCTTTGCAAGGCGTCAGCGATGGAGTTGGCTTGAACCGCGTTGCCTGTGGAGAGCGCACCGATAATCCCGAACACCGCAAAAGCGCCCGCCAACCATAACCATTTCGGGCCTAAACCGTTCTTGATATAATACATCGGTCCACCGACACGATTGCCGTTGGCATCGATTTCGCGGTAGCGCACCGCGAGAACGCCCTCTGAAAACTTAGTCGCTGTGCCGAGAATGGCCGTAACCCACATCCAGAAAACGGCCCCTGGCCCACCGATGGCGATGGCGGCGGCGACACCGGCGATATTGCCTGTGCCGACTGTCGATGACAGGGCCGTCATCAATGCGGCGAACGGTGAGACGTCGCCGTCTTCTGTATTTGCTCCGCGTTTACGGAAAAGCTGGCGGAAGCCGTAAATGATCTTGGTGATCGAGCGGCCGCGCATGCCAATTGTCAGGAATAACCCCACCCCCAACAGCAGCAGCATCATGGGCGGACCCCAGACGAAGCCGTTGAAAGCTTCCATCAGCTTTGCGAAATTTTCCATGAAATCCCCTGATCATTTAGGTCTGCAATACGTATAAAGAACGCATAATTTTGAGAAGTCACTGCCGCAATCCCGACGTCGCGCCAAGGGCTAATTGGGTTTCATACAGATCAAGGTGTTCCGAAATAGGCGAAAGCGGCGGTGAGGGCGGGGTCGCTGCCGATCGCATCGCTATCGGCGGAAACTAGGGCGGTGTCGGCGACAAAGTCTTCACGCGGCGTACCGTCGACATGGAACAGTGTTTCAGTCGGGATGGAGAGGCTGATTTTATTGTTATCGAAGGAAAAATTACTCATCCCGCCTAATAGGTCCCCCATATTGGACGCGATGGTCTGAACGCCTAACGCATCCATACCCATGACAATCCCTTCGCCCATGCTGCCGGTCCAATATCCGCCCAGCACGACCGTTCGGGTCGGGTCAAAGAACGGCTTGCGGGGATAGATCTGCTCAACAAAGCGTCGCGGAACTGTGAACTCGCGGTCAAGCGAGGGCACTTCGTGAATTTGATAAGGTCGGATTTCGGTGGTGAAATGGCCCATAATTGAGCGTCCGACTTCGGCGTTTCCGCCACTGGGTGTATTGCGCAGATCAAGAATGATCCCGTCGGTATCCGTGAGCCCCGCCATCGCAGTATCGAACGCGGTGATAAACGCATTATCGCCCAGCCGATTATTGATCCGAAGAATGGCAATGCGGGTTCCGTCGGGTGTCGTCACACGCCGTGTCTCGATCGCGTCGCTCTCCATGACATCTTTGGCCAAGAGGCGCGGGTTCGACAGTGTAATCGCGCGCTCCGTTCCATCCGGCAGACGCACATCGATGTGGCGATTTCCTTCGCGCCGCCCATTTGCCACAAGCGTGGCCGCGTAAGCGCGCTGCGCGCCTGAGGGCTGCGCAACCAAGTCCGCGAAAACTGCTGAGACAGGGTTCGAAATCGGTAAGCCATCGACAGCGATGATTTCCCATCCGGTTCTCAAGCCTGCGGCTAAGGCGGCGGACCCGGCGCGCACGTCAAGGATGCGGTAGCGGCCCGCATCATATCCGACTTGCAAGTCAGACGCGGTCGGGACGACATTGAAGTCTGTTGCGTCCAAGGGACCAAAGCCAAGATGCGGATCTGTGAAAGCAAAGGTCGCCCGGTGCAGGCGACGTCTAAAGGTATCGCGATCCGTTGCGGTAGAGACAAAATCACCCACAGTGTCGAGATAAGCGTCTGCATCGAAACCCCGGAGATCACGATAGGCATAGAAAAGGTCGAAGTCAGACCGAACGTTGTCCCATAGGGCGGCGGCCTCAAATTCCGGCTCGCTCACGACGTCAGGCGTGGGCGTTTGCTCTCGCGGGGCCTCAGGGTTTTGACATGCGATCAGAAGCCACGAAATAGCGACGGCGACAAGTCGTTTTACGGTGCGGTTTTCCATTCTGTTTGCTAGCAATTGCGACGCGCTTTAAAAAGGTTCCTTTTCGACGATGCGCCTATTGGTTCTTGTGCCCTTTTTAGGGTAGGGCGATTTCATGTTTGATCGTATCTCAGCCGTTCCCCCCGACGCCATCATGGCGCTGATGCAGCAATGCCAAGCCGACGAGCGGCCTCAAAAGGTCGATCTGGGTGTGGGTGTCTATAAGGACGTTGCCGGAACCGTGCCGATTATGCGGGCTGTGAAAACAGCCGAAGAGATTATTTTCGGCGAAGAGAAAACCAAGACCTACGTCAGCACGACGGGTCGGGTGGGCTTTCGGGACCATGTGCTCGACCTTGTTTTAGGCGCGGACCACCCTGTGCGTCACAGTGGCCGCATCGCGTCTTCGCAGGCGGCGGGTGGGTCCGGCGCTTTGCGGCTCGGCGCGCAGCTTGCGTATGCAGCCAGTCCCGATGCGACCGTATGGGTCTCGACGCCCACGTGGGCAAATCATGTGCCGTTAATTGGCTCGACGGGTCTTAAGCTACAAAGCTACCCTTATTATAACCGGGAGACGCTGGGCGTCGATTTCGACGATATGTTGGCGCATCTGGATTCGAACGCAAAGCCCGGTGATCTAGTGCTATTGCATGGCTGTTGCCACAACCCGACGGGCGCGGACCTCTCTGACGCGCAATGGGATCAACTCGTGCCGTTCCTCAATGAACGCAAACTCGTGCCTTTTGTCGATCTGGCCTATTTGGGGCTGGGCTTAGGTCTCGAGGAAGATGGTTACGGGTTACGCTTGGTTATTCGGGACTGCCCCGAGGTCATTTTCACCGTATCTGCGTCGAAGAATTTCGGCCTCTATAAAGAGCGTGTGGGCCTGCTCGGCGTTATTTGTGCCGACACGGCGCACACACCCGCCGTACAATCGCAACTTGGCGCGATCCAACGTACCCTGATTTCCATGCCGCCAGACCACGGCGCGCAGATTGTCGAACGCATTTTGGGTAATGGTGATTTGAAACGTATGTGGGTTGATGAATTGACCGAGATGCGCGGCCGTATTCGCGGACTTCGCCAATTGCTTAGTGAAGCACTGGATGTGCAGGGCGGCGAGCATATTGCGCGCGCCGTGATCAATCAAAACGGAATGTTTTCCATGCTGCCTGTGACGAAAGAACAGGCTGAGCGGTTGCGCCTAGATCACGCGATTTACATGACAAATTCGGGCCGCATCAATATTGCGGGCGCGAATGCCAGTAATATTCCGTCGGTGGCGAAAGCCTTGCTTGAGGTATTGAGCTAAGCGCTATTTAATAACGCAAGACGCTAACCGCTCTTGGCTCACAACCCGGGCGCGTTGCTGCAATGTGCTGGCCCGACCCTGCACATAGGACCCGGGCGGATTGACCCGCCATTTGTTGGGGCTGGGCAAGACAGCGGCGAGCAGGGCCGCTTCGCGCGGCGTTAAGTCTGAGGCAGGTTTACCAAAGCGGGCATGCGCGGCGGCTTGCGCGCCAAAAATACCGTCGCCCCATTCGGCCACATTCAGATAGACTTCCATGATCCGGCGCTTGCTCCAAACCGTGTCGATATAAAGCGCGAACCAAGCTTCGACGGCCTTGCGGGCATATCCGCCGCCATTCCAGAGAAAGACGTTCTTCGCTATTTGTTGTGTGAGGGTTGATCCACCGCGCCGTCTCCCGCCAGATTTATTATCCTCCAGAGCGACGTTTAAAGCGTCAAAATCGATGCCGATATGTTGACAAAAACGCGAGTCTTCAGCGGCGATAACGGCATAGATGAGGTGGGGCGATATCCGCTCAATCGGCACCCATTCCCGGCGTAATTCTGTCCCGTCGGGCCGCAATATCATGTTCAATGTCCCGTGAACCGGGATCAGGCTGTGGCCTAGACCCATCAGGTGGACCGCGAGAAACAGAATTGAGAGACCAAGCAGACCATGGCGAAACCCGCGTTTGATCGGCGCGAGACGCGCTTGCCGAGGGGGCTTGGGGCTCATGATGGCGTGTCTAAATAATGGGCGAGGTAGGCGGCAACCGCGATCCGCGCTTGCTCAAACGCGGCGGGGCGGTCGGATGTCGGTAAACGGTAAAGGCGTCGTTCCACGCCGTCGAATAAGGCGAGGACGGTCTGCGTGATTTCGCGCACATGCGATGTCTCGAGGTGGGGCAGGCTGCGATGGAGCAACGCGCCGAGTAATTGCGTGATTTCATCCTCTTTTCGGTCGCCGAGATCGACATGTATCATCAGCGCGCCATAGGCGGGGTGGGCGTCATGCATGGTTCGTAAATGGTCAAAGGTCAGATCGAGATGGCGACGCCAATCCCGTTCATCGCCAATTTTATTGTCTTGTAACGCTTCGACTGTTCCCGCGTTCATTCGTTCGAATAAGGACAAGAGGAGATCGTCAACATTGGCGAAATAACGATAGATCGACCCGATGGGAACGCCGCCCGCTTCGGCAATTAAGCGGGTCGTGATGTCGGCGGGTGCATGCTCGCCAAGCAGGCTTTCTGTCGCGTCAAGAATAGCCGCGCGCTTGGCCGCAGACCGGGCCTGTTTGGGCGGTGGCTTACGTAGTGCTTCAGTCGATCGTGACGGTCTGCTAGGCATAGGCGTTGCTAACGGGGCCGAACAGTCTGTGCAATTGTCGCTATGCGTTTCATCGCTTTGTTTTTGCGCCTGCGCTTTTTGGCTATGATGTGCTTGACTAAAAAGCGAGCGGTGTTCATTATTTCGGTTGGGAGGAATAATTATGCGTAAATTACTACTCGGGACGGCTCTATTTCTGGCGGCTTGTTCGCAGGCTGACACGCCTGTTGCCACAGATGAGGCCTATCAGGACACGCTTCAACTCGCTCTGCTCGACGCCAAGCCGGGTGACATCATTACGATTCCAGCGGGGACACACAGTCTTGATCGCGGTCTCTCGCTTGCCGCGGACGGGGTTACGATCCGAGGGGAAGGCATGGATGTGAGCATCTTGTCGTTTAAAGGACAGATCGCAGGCGCGGAAGGCTTGCTCGTGACGGGTGACAATGTCGTGTTAGAAAACTTCGCTGTCGAAGATTCCAAAGGCGACGCGATTAAGATTAATGATACGGACGGCGTTACAGTTCGGGGTGTACGGGTCGAATGGACAGGGGAAGCCAAGACCGAAAACGGCGCTTATGGTCTATACCCGGTGCAAACGACGAATGTGCTGATCGAAGATGTTGTCGCGATTGGTGCGTCAGATGCGGGTATTTATGTCGGTCAAAGCCGCGGTGTGATTGTTCGCAATAGCCGCGCCGAACGGAATGTCGCCGGGATCGAAATTGAGAACACACAGGACGCAGACGTTTACGGCAACCTCACCACCGATAATACGGGCGGTATTTTGGTCTTTAATATGCCGGGCCTGACACAGCCGGGCGGTCGCGTGCGCGTCTATGATAATGATGTTTACGAAAATGATCGCAGTAATTTCGGTCATCCCGGAACGCCCGTGGCGTCTATTCCGGCCGGATCGGGCGTGGTGATCAATAGCCACGATGATGTCGAGATTTTTGAAAACCGCATTCGCGACAACCGGACGGCGAATATTATTATCGCCTCGGTCTATTCGTCCAACTTTGCGGACAGCTCATTTTCAGACACGTTTGATCCTTACCCAGATCGTATTCATGTGCATTCCAATGAATTATCCGGGGGCGGAAACAAACCAGACGGCATGGAGCTGAAAGCGGCTAAGACTGTGAAATTTGGTCTGACAGGTCATTTCCCGCATGTTCTGTGGGATGGGTATGCGCGGGGCGATGAAGACCCTAAAATTTGTATTGAGGAGCCCAATGCAGAGGTCTTCAATGCCGACCTTCCCAATGAGTCAAAGAACATGCGCGTCGAGATGGACTTGCATCGTTGCACTCTGCCGCGTCTGCCTGCCGTGACGCTTAACGCGGGATGAAACGCTTCGTTCTGATTGTTGCGGGTCTGCTGGCGGCCTGTTCACAGGGGTCGGATTCTGTCGTTTTTCACGCGGCCAGCAATCCGGCCACTTTGGCAGATTGGAATGTGTTGGATATCCGACAGGGCCATTTGGTCCCCAGCGGCGGCAGTACCGTCTATGAGGTCAATGCGCCGCTGTTTACAGATTACGCGCACAAGATGCGCACGATCTATTCGCCGTCGGTTGCGCCTGTGCGCGACGACGGCAGTCTTGATTTCGCGGTGGGAACCGTCATTTCCAAGACGTTTTACTATCCGGAAAATGAAACCGGGACTGTCATAACGCCCGACAACGGCCGTGATGCGATTGACCTATCGACGCACCGTTTGATCGAAACGCGCTTAATGGTTCTACGGGAAACGGGATGGTCGCCTGTGAGCTATGTCTGGAATGAAGCGGAGACGGAGGCGCGTTTGAAACGCACGGGGGCCGTCGTGCCGCTAACATTATCCGGCACAGACTTTGCCTATGTTGTGCCCAATGAAAATCAGTGCGCAGGTTGTCACGCCACAGACATGACGACGAAGGTACTGCACCCGTTGGGGGCGACCGGGCCGCAAATTAAAAACCGGGGTCATATGGTCGTGAGCGGAATCATGCAGCACGGCGCAACGGCCGTTCAGGCAGATTACCGCGATACTAATTTGTCGCTCGATGATCGCGCGCGGTCGTACTTGGCGGGTAATTGCGCCCATTGCCATAATCCCGTTGGGCCTGCCGATACGTCAGGCCTCGACTTATCCCTGAGCGCACAAGTCGGCCCGGAAATGGGTCGCTGCAAACCGCCTATCGCGGCGGGATCTGGCACAGGCGGACACAAGTTCTCGATTATGCCCGGTGATCCAGACAATTCAATCATGACCTACCGATTGGCCAGCACCGACCCCGGTTCGATGATGCCAGAATTAGGGCGAGGTCTCGTTCATGCCGAGGGTGTTGCCTTGATCCGGGAATGGATCGCAGAGATGGACGGCGATTGCGGGACATAGACGATCGCGCTTAAGCGCGTTAGCGTTAGGTCTCTTTTCATGATGAAGGCCTGCCATGTCCGACGCTCTACAGCCCTATCGGGATCGTCATATGGCGATGGATGGCACCACCGACCTGTCCCCTTTTCTCGGCGGTCGTGATTTTGAGACGGTCTGGGCGGATTATGAGCGCGACGGTTATGTCATTATTGAAAACATCCTGAACGCGGCCACGATTACGTCCATTCGGGCGGCGCTCGCACCGCATTTTACCAAGACCGGGCGGAATGACTTTGAGGGGTTAAAATCCAACCGTGTTTACGCGTTGGTGGATAAGGACCCCGATGTTTTTGGTGATTTGGCCTTACACCCTTTAGCGATGGCTTTTGTTGAGCGCGAGTTGGGGCGGTCCTGCCTGCTCTCCGCGATGCTCGCGATCCGGCTGCTGGCGAATGAGACCGTGCAGGATTGGCATTTTGACGATGAGCAGATCATGGTGCCGCGCCCGCGTCCGGCCTACGGGGTCAGTACCTTCTGGGCCATTGACGATACGACGGACGACAATGGCGCAACAGAGATTATTCCGGGTAGCCATTTGTGGGACGCAACCGTGCCGCGCCCGACCCGCGCCCACACGGACTACATTCGCGCGACCATGCCCGCCGGGTCATTGATGATCGCCAAAGGAACATTGTTTCATCGCGGCGGTGCCAACCGGACGGATCAGCCGCGCCTGATTATCACCCCGCAATATTGCCCTGGTTGGGCGCGCCCGCTCGAGAATATGCTGCTCGCTGTCTCGCGCGAGAAGGTGGCGAAAATGCCAGCGCGATTGCGCGAACTGCTCGGTTATAATCTTCACGCCGCCTTTATGGGCTATGTTGATGGTCAACATCCGGATTGGGTGTTGGGGTTATAGGGATAAGCCAGTTTTGGTAATGCACCAACCGACCCAGGCCGGGGGCCGTGACATCGACGTGAAATGTAAACCGTCCCAACGCGTCCACCGCCTCATAAACATCACCGCCGGGCGCAAGGGCGCGCGGTAAGGGCAGGCCAAACAGTGTCCAACCCTGCGTTGCATAACGTAGCTTTCCATCGTCTAATGATAGGCTGGATTGAACCGCGATTGGGCCGATCTGTTCGATTACGGTGCCCTTTGCGTGTCCTGTTCCGGCATATTGCAGGCTAAACATTGTTCGACCGGAATAGACACGCGACCACTGTTCGCGGCCTTGCGGGTCCGTTGTGACCGATATGTGTAGCGCATGCGTTCCCGCCTCAGTTATGTGCGGACCCCGCGTCACAGGAACCGCGTGCGCTCACCGGGGGCCGGAAGACGGCATGTGTCCCGCCGCCCAAACCAGCGCAACCGATTGCGCGCAATACGTTCATAGCCCCAGTCCCGAACGCGGCGTGGCAAAAGCCGAAACACCCCCATCGCCCGCCACGGCCAGCCAAGCCGTTCAAACATGGCCAACGTCCCGTCAGACCGAACCCGCGCGTGACCGTCTTCGATCAAAATGTTGGTGTCGTAATCGCCGGATTTATAGCCGTAATGCGCGTAGAGGGCTTCGCCAAGCGGGCTTTGTGCGGAAAGGAATCGGAACGTCCCTCCGTCGCGTTTGAGCAAAAAGTCCACCCATCCAGAACAGAGAGCGCAATGGCCGTCAAAGACAAGGACGGGCGCGCGATCGTCAAAGGCGGGGACGTTGGGGTCGGATCGGTAGCTATACGGTTCCATGAGGGAGCATAGTGTCCCAGCACGGAACCGTATAGCGGTCTGACGGGCTAATCCTGCAAAGGAGATATGCTATGACGACCAAACAAACACTGAAAGCCGATGCACGTCGGAGCGCACAAACGGCCCCCAAAGCCGATCCAGAAACCGCGGCGCAGGCGCTGGATGAGGCGAAATCAGTCCGCGAGCCCCAGCGTCCCGCGCAAAAACTGAGCGCAACGCCATTAAAGGGTCAGGGGGGCAAAAATCGCCACCACCCCAAGAATCAAATTATCAGCGAATTTGACGGCCCGTCCGAGGCTTAAGTTCAAACTTAGCCGCGCAACACCGCGCCGATTTTCTCGGCGGCTTTGACGATCTTGGCGCTGACCGCTTCGATCTGAGCATCGGTTAGCGTGTCCTCTTTGGGCGAGAGCGTGACATCGATGGCGAGGCTTTTCTGGCCATCATCAATTCCTTTGCCGACATAGATATCAAACAAGCTGACATCGCTGATGAGGGCTTTGTCCGCCCCGCGCGCGGCTTTGACCAAGTCACCGGCTGCCACGTCGTCAGAGACGATGAACGCAAAGTCGCGGTGAACGGGCATGAGGCCCGAAAGCGCAAGCGCGCCTTTTGATTTGCCAGCGGAATTCTTGCCTTTACGCGGCGCAGGCAGGTTTTCGGGCCAGACTTCGAACGCGACAACGCGTCCGGCAATGCCGAGGGCCTTGAGCACGCGCGGATGCAGCTCCCCAAAATCGGCCAAAATATTCTTCGGCCCCATTTGCAAACGCCCTGACCGACCCGGATGCCAATAATCACCCGTCGGTTGCGACATTTGCAAATTGTCGACGTTGGCGCCCATGGCGTCCAGCGCGGCCAAGGCATCAGCCTTGGCTGTGAGGGCTGTAATCTCGTCGGCTCCGGCCCAATCCCGGGCGGGTTCGATCCGGCGCAGACCCGCCAGCGTCAGTGATTGATCGCCCGGTTCTGTGCCGCGGTAAACCGGACCCAACTCAAACAAAGCCGCCCCCGGATAGCCGCGATCGGCGGCTGTTTGACCGGACAGCAAAAGATGGATCAGGGCCGATGGACGCATGACATTGAGGTCGGCGCTGATCGGATTATCAAGATGGAGTGCGTCTGCACCGCCACCAAAGGCGGTCGCATGCGCGCCCAGCACGAAGGACCAACTGACTGTCTCGGACAGACCTTGCAGCGCCAAAGCGCGGCGCGCCAAGCGGGTGCGTGTTTGCGTCAGAGTAGCCGTCGGTTCGCGGCGTCCGGGCAAGGCAGGCAGCGACGTGGCGGGGAGTTTGTCGAACCCGGCAATGCGCGCCACGTCTTCGACCAAATCGGCCTGCATGGTGACATCGCGCCGCCCCGTGGGCACGGACATTATCCAAGGCGTGCTTTTGCCTTGGCGCTCAAACCCGAGGGTTTTTAAAATGCGCTCAATTTCGTCCTCACCCGGTGTGAAGCCGAGCAATTGCTCGACCCGGGCCGGATCAAAGCTCACAGGCTCCGGTGCGGCGGGAATGTCGCCTGCCACATCAACTGTGCTGGCCTCGCCGCCGCACAGATCGAGGACAAGACGTGTCGCCATTTCCATGCCGTCGCGCATGAAACCCGTATCGATGCCCCGCTCAAAGCGGTATTTGGCATCTGAATTGACGCCGAGGCGCTTGGCCGACCGGCGAATGGTCAGCGGGTCAAACACCGCGCACTCAATCAGAATATCGGTGGTCTCTTCAGACACGCCCGAGCTTTCGCCGCCGACAATCCCGCCGAGGCCGAGAATACCTGTTTCATCGGCAATCGCGACATCATCCGCGCTCGCCGAATAAGTTTTATCGTCCAGCGCCTTGAACGTCTCATCTTCTCCCATTCGCACGATGATGCTGCCCTGCACTTTGGCAAGGTCATAGACATGCAATGGCCGCGCGCGGTCGATGGTCATGAAATTTGTGATATCGACTAGGGCCGAGATCGGGCGCAGGCCGATGGCTTTAAGCTTGGTTTGCAGCCATTCCGGGCTGGAACCATTTTTAACGCCGCGCACGACACGCCCGACAAAGGCCGGACACGCGTCCGCCGCTTCGATCAGGATTGTCTGTTCATTATCGAAACTGCCTTGGACCGGCTCAATCGTCTCAGGCTTCAACGTGCCAATCCCCGTTGCGGCGAGATCGCGCGCAATGCCGCGCACGCCAAGCCAATCGGGACGGTTCGGCGTAACTTCGAAATCGATCACCGGATCGTTGAGGCCGAGCACCACTGAAATCGGCGTGCCAACGGGGGCTTCTGGCAATTCAATAATGCCGTCGCTATCTTCGCCGAGGTTTAGCTCATCGGCGGAACACATCATGCCGAAGCTCTCAATGCCGCGAATTTTGCGCGGTTTCTTATCGAGCGAGAAATCCGGTCCGGGGATATAGGTGCCGAGCGGGGCAAAGGCGACATAGAGGCCCTCACGCGCATTCGGCGCACCGCACACAATTTGTTGCTCGCCGTCTTTCGTCGCTACGCGGCAGAGTTTTAGCTTGTCCGCATCCGGATGTTTTTCAGCCGCCAGAACGTGACCAACGGTGAAGTCAGACAGCGCCGCCGCCGGGTCGATGACCTCTTCGACCTCAAGACCCGCCATGGTCATGGCGTCAACGATTTCGGTCAGGCTCGCATCCGTATCAAGATGCTCTTTCAGCCAGGAGAGAGTGAATTTCATGGGGATGTCTCAGATGAGCAGGAATTGGACTGACGGATCATGACAATCCGCTTTCAAGGCTCGCCTGCACCAACGGGCCAAAGCCGTAATGACTTAACCAGCGCGGATCGCCCGCGAACATGTCGCGCAGGTCAGGCATGCCGTATTTCAGCATCGCGAGGCGGTCGACGCCCATGCCGAAGGCGAAGCCTTGATAGATTTCTGGGTCAAGGCCGCAAGATTTCAGCACGTTCGGGTGGACCATGCCGCAGCCGAGGATTTCCATCCACTCGTCACCGGAGCCAATCTTGATTGACGCGCCGTCGCGTTCATAGCGCACATCCATTTCGGCGGACGGTTCGGTGAATGGGAAGTGGTGCGGGCGGAAGCGGGTTTCGACGTCGTTCTCAAAAAAGGCCGAAATGAAATCCATTAGGCACCCCTTGAGGTGGCCCATGTGAATGTCTTCGCCGATGACCAAGCCTTCGACCTGATGGAACATCGGCGTGTGGGTTTGGTCACTGTCACAACGATATGTCCGGCCCGGCGCAATGATGCGGATCGGCGGCTTTTGGCTCATCATCGTGCGGATCTGTACGGGCGACGTATGCGTGCGGAGGACTTTTTGTATGCCCTCCGCGTCTGGCACCATAAAAAACGTGTCGTGCATGTCGCGCGCGGGATGTCCGGGCGGGAAATTCAACGCAGTGAAATTGTGGAAATCGTCTTCGATATCCGGGCCTTCGGCGACGGAAAACCCCATGTCAGAGAAGATAACGGCCATCTCTTCCATCACTTGTTGCACCGGGTGCAATGTGCCGGTCTTGCGACCCACGGGCAGGGACATGTCCATTGTCTCGGAGGCGAGCGCCGCATCGAGAGCGGCGTTTTCGAGCGCCGCCTTGCGCGTTTCAACCATTGCCGCGACGGTGTTTTTCAAGCCGTTGAGCGCCGGGCCCATGACTTTTTTCTCGTCCGGACTCATTTTCCCGAGGCCGCGCATCATCATCGATATTTCGCCCTTTTTGCCGAGGGCGGCGACGCGGACGTCGTCCAGCGCGGCGAGATCGGGCGCGGCGCCGATTTCGGTCTCAAAACGGTTCGCTATCGCCGCGATGTCTGTGGTGGGGTCGCTCATGAGAGTGTCCGAAAAAAGCGCAAGTGCAGATCGGCGTTGCGCTTAGGGCGGGACTGACAATTTCGCAACCGTGACGGTGCAGTCTGACGTCGAGGGGCTGAAATATATCGCGTCGTTAGGTGCCGACGCGACGTGTTTTTGCCCCTTCGAAGGACGTTTGGCCATTGGGCTGTTTGCCAACGGGCTCAGTCATCGGATCATGTTTCAATCGGCGATACAAACCGGGGGCCCCTGCCACGGGTTCCAGCTCACTGTAACTGTCTTGTAAATCTTCGCCTGAACCGAGGATAAGGTAGCCATAGGGGCGCAGGGTTTTGGTCAAACTGCGGATGACGCGAACGCGGGCCGTGCGACTATAATGGGCGATCGCACCGCGGAACATAACAATGTGATATTCGCCCATAGATTCTGATCCAGCCATGAGGTGCATATCCTGGAACGTGACATTCTCTTTCAGGTGCGCGGCGGTCAACCAATCCGTCGATCCGGGGGCGAGATCAGGGGTAAAGTTTGCAACGAGGTCACGCGCAGAGAGTCCGCGCTGAACTTCAAAGTGAGTGTAACGTCCCGTACGGGCGCGCTCGAGCGCTTGGCTCGGGTAATCCACGCCCGTCATATGCAGAGCGACAGGCCCCATCATGGCCCGCACGGCGGCGTAACGGGCACGGATCGCGATGGAATAAATATCCTGTCCCGAGCCACAGCCATAGGACAGAAGATCAATCCGGCCTCCGCCGCGTTTTTCAATCAGGTCAGGCAGGGCGATATTAAACAGTGTGTCAAACGATAAGGGGTCTCGGTTGAAATGGGTGTCGCGTTCGACCAGCGCTGAAACAACCTGAATGGCGAGGCGTGATTTCCCAACGGAAAACAGCTCTTGCACCATAGAGTCGAGCGTGTCGAAACCCTCCTTGCGGGCGAGGCTAGACAGGCGCGTTTCGACCAAAAACGCATGGTCCGAACCCATCTGCACCCCGGCGAGCTGCAGGGTTAGCCGACGCAATGCTTCGTAATAGGTGGGCCTTAAGCTCAGAGCACCGCGCACGCTAGATTCTCCCCATCCAAGAGCCCCGCCAAGGCGAATTTCGAACCGATAATATCGGAATCGAAAGGCTTCATAATATATTCGTCTGCGCCCGCTTTCAAGGCGAGGACGATCTGTTCCACACTGCGTTCACCAGTGCAAAACAGAATGGTTGGCATGGGGGTGCCGTTTTGTTGCATCATAACGCGGAGCTTGGCGATGAATTCGGCTCCGCCCATGTCCGGCGTTTTCCAGTCTAGCATGATCGCTTCGGGCGTTAAGCCAGCGCAGGTGTCCAGTGCGTCTTGACCCGTGCGGGCTTCGATGACTTCGAAGCCAAGTTCACGAATAATCCGGGCGGCGACACGGCGAACCATGGCCGATTGATCGACGATCAAACAGCGACGGCTCATTGGTCCGCTCCGTTAAAATTGGCCAAGCCACCATCCATCAAAGCCGCCAGCTGAGCCCGTAGCTCGCCTTCTGTATCATCCGTGATCATCGGCCGCCGTGCGGGTGTGACAGGGTCTGGATCAATATTGCTGGCGAGGGTTTCCAATGTCTCTTCAACACGTTCGCTCAATGGAATGGCGAAGGAGTCAAAACCCGACCCAGAAATCAATAGCTCATTCTCTGAAGCACAAATATCCAAACGCCCAACGCCTTGAAGGGGGAGGTTGCTGGCGATGAGGTCGCTCAATCGTTCGAACAATCGGGCTTGTACGGTGTCGGCAGATCCAGCGTCAATCAGCACGTCATCAAGCGAGTGCGAGACGGAGAATATCTTTTCATACTGACGACCAAATTCGAGCAGTTTTTGTACGAGACCCGGCATGATCCATTCGATCCGGTCAACGGAGACGGTTTGAGCGGGATTGGCGAGACTATCCGTTTCCGTCGCTAAATCTGGCGCGAGGTCGGTGATTGGCTCCCGCACGGGAGTTTGGTCTATGTCCATAAGTCGTGACAGAGCGGCCCGTTCTTGGTCAGAGGCATGTGGCAATAGGCTGCTGAGCGTCTGTTTAGCACATTTATGCGTCAGCGCGTCAGAGGGCACTTCGTCAGCCAAGGCCGTTGGATCAACTAGCCTGATTTCAGTTTCGACGTCCAACAAGCCGGCTTCATATTGACCCAACAATTTGTTGAGCACGAATAGTCGCCCATCAACACGGGTCCAATCGATCGGCATATGCACGTTGCAGCGTTGGATCAGCCCAAGCGCGTCTTGAGCGCTCCGGTAAACGGCGCGCGCGCGCGCGCGCTTCGCTTCGCGTTGAATAATTCCCAACCGTTCGCAGAGCCAAGCTGGGTCCCGGCCCTTGCTGAGCAGGCCTGTGTTGGTGTGTGTCCGGTCGGCGTCGATGATGGCTGTCATCTCCGTGCCTGCTTTCAGGCTGAAATAACGGGATCGATTGAGGTCGTCACCTTCAGTTATGGGGGAGCCAGACAGACCTGTCCCATGGGTATGGTGCGCTGCGCGTGCAGCCTTTTCGGTCTGTTTCTGTCTCAGTCGCATGGGCGTCGCGGAATCCGTCAGCGAGGGGCGTCCTCTGATATGCCCCCTTCTTTACGCAAAAGAGTTAACTCCGCGCTAAACAGAGTGGGAAGAATGGAAGGAATTTCCCTCTAATTCTTCAGAGTTTGATAAGGTAATGACGGAATTCGCGCTGTCGTGCGGGTCACCTTAAGCGGGAAAGTCAGCCTGAAAGGTTACAATTTCTTCGCCCGCAGTGGCGGTAATTTGCCCACCGGCTTCACGCGCCATCATGCTGGCGTAAAAAGGTTGGATCGACCGCCCATCAAAGCCATGATCGGGAGCGCGCCCCAGCAACGCGCGTTCCACGGTTTCGTCGAGTTTGGCGCGCGGCCCTTTGGCGATGATTGAGACAGATTGCTCCGTCGTGACGATTCGGACTTCACCGCCGCGTGGGACTGCTTGAATGCCTAACATGGTGAGGTTGAGCAAAATTCGCGCGCGCGATTTATCGATACCGTCTGCATGGAAATTGAACACAACCTCCGCTTTGGCATCCTCAAACATGTCGGACACTAAGGATGTGATCTCGGCGGCGCCGACCACGCCGGGGGCCGATCCCCCTGCGCCGAAGGCCAGACGCAAAAACTTTAACTTGGAGGCGGCGCGCCGCGAACTGCTTTTGATGAGCGCCAATGCATCATCATGCATGTCGGCATTGCTGTCATCATCCAGGATTTCAATCGCCGTTCCAAGCGCTCCAACAGGGCTGACAAGGTCATGACAAATGCGCGCACACAGAAGGGCGGCAAGGCTGGAGGGGGTCAATTTCGGGGCGGTGCTCATAATCTGACACATAGCTTTCCCGTCGCGCATGGCAATAGGCGCATACGGGCCAAAGCCGCCGATGCCTTTGGTGCGCGGGCATCCCCGTCGCCGACCCCGCAAAGAAAAAGCCGCCCAGGTGGGCGGCTTGATTTAAAGCAGATGGCTTAATCAGGCTATTTCTGTTTCCAGACGCCGTCTTCGCCTAGGAGGTAATGGCCCGGCTTAGCATCCCGGAACTGATTGACGGCGGCGACTTTGCCGACATCCAGCAAACTCTCATTTTTTTCTTTCGCCAGCTTCACATAGAGTGTTTTGCGGCGGATATTGATGTCATCCATTGCGGCCTCAACATTGGCCGAGAGCGGTGTCACGGCTTCAAGTTGACCGTTAAATTTCTCACCAATTTCACCGCGGTCTTTTGCGGCGTCAACAATGGTTTTAGAGCTTTGCTGAGCTTGCTGCGCTTCTGCGATATTGTAACCGGACAGGTGCAAAGACATTGCGCCGCCTGCCAGTAAAGCTGCGGCCATTAGGCCGGCTGTGAATAATTTTTTCATCCCTGCCTCCTTAGCAGATGGACCTAAAATAGGTCCGGATTGTTAGCGATCAGAGATTCGACATCTTTTTCGAGCTTTACGCGCACTTCTTGATCGATTCGGATCGCGAGTTCGATCCGAATTGGATCTTTCGGTGCCACGACTTCGATTTGGTGCTTGCACGCGGTCAGTAAACACGCGCCTGCCAGAATCAGTCCGATATAAGCTGTCTTCATTGTCCGTTCCTACCGTGTAGAGTCTGAATGTCGCATGAAGGGGCGACTGTTCGCAAGGAAACTTACGCGCCATGTGTGCTTTCTCGCATTTGGCGAAGAATTTTATTGTTGAGGGCTTTTGGACCATTGTCGGAACTGGGCTAGAGGCTTAGCGTTACGTTCACATCATTTAGACGCTCTTTTTTATTCTGACACATTGGAATCGACGATAATGGCCGACATGTTCACTGATCTCTTTACTGTGAGTTCACTCTTCACCCTCGGGGCTCTGATCTTACTGCAAGCCGTCCTCGGTTTCGATAACCTGCTCTATATTGCGATTGAATCCAACAAGGTCGGTGATCCTGTCGCGGCTAAGAAAGTTCGCAATTGGGGGATCGGTCTTGCGGTCGCGTTGCGCATTGTGCTGCTGTTTGTCATCGTGTCTCTCTTCGGCCTTCTGGCGGAACCGCTCTTTTCGTTCACGACGGCCGTGATCGAAGGGGCGTTTACCTTACAAGCTTTGGTGACGATCTTGGGCGGCGCGTTCATTATGTATACGGCGATGAAAGAAATTCATCACCTGCTGCAAGTCGATCATATTGAACTTTCCGAGGGTTCTGGCGCACGGTCTGTGGTCAAAGCGATTGTACTGATCGTCGCGATGAACCTCGTGTTCTCGTTTGACTCGATTTTGTCAGCCATGGCGATTGCCAATGTTCAGTCGGCGAATATCGTTGATAGCGCTGGCGTGATCTTGCGCACGTTTGTTGAGGGTGACGTCGCGGTCTGTTCGGAATATCTCATCTCAAATCCGATTGCGGGCGCGGTCGAATGTCAGCCTGTTAAGACCTATCAAGTGCCGTTGATGGTCATCGCGATTGTCGCGTCGGGTATTGGCATGATCCTGCTGGCGGACCGGGTGACGAACTTCCTGAAGAAAAACCGTATGTATCAGGTCTTGGGTCTTTTCATCCTATTCCTCGTGGGTGTGTTGCTGGTCACAGAGGGTGCGCATCTCGCGCATATGAAACTCTTTGGCTTCAAGCTCGACGCGATGAGTAAATCGAGTTTCTATCTCGTCATCGGCGTTTTGGTCGTGACTGACATTATTTCGAACCGGTATCAGAAACGCCTGTGGGCGCAAAAACTGGCCGAGATCGAGGGCGATGATAGCGCGATGGCCGGAATCGCCGCTGTGGACAGCTTTAAGAACACGAAACGGTCGGCTAAATAAGTCACAACATTCCACAAAAAAGCCCCCGTCGATCATCTCGACGGGGGCTTTTATTTGTGAGGTCTGTGTGTGCTAGTTCAGACCTTGCTCTTGGCCCCGGCGCATCATTTCTTCGCGATACATGGACGCGAAGTCCGGCATGTCGAGCATGATCGGCAAATGTCCGCCGTCTTGTGTCATGTCAGCGAGAATTTTGCGGGCATAAGGGAAGAGAATGCGCGGGCATTCGATCATCATGAGGGGCTGCATTTGTTCCAAATTCACATTTTGGATCGCGAACAATCCGGCATAATCCAGCTCAGCGATAAACACGGTCTGATCACCGCGTGTTGCGTGCGCTTTGACAAGAATGCTGATCTCGATTGTGTTGTTCTCACTGATCTGACGACCAATGCGCAAATCGATGGACACTTCCGGCTGGGCTTGACCCGATTTAAGCGAGTCAGGGGCGTTTGGATTTTCAAAGCTCATATCACGCGTATATTGTGCAAGCACATTGAGCATGGGCTCGCCGCTTACTTCCGGCGTGGCTTCGGGCTGCGCAGCCGCTTCTGGCGCAGGCGCGCCGTCATCGAGCGAAATGTTCAGGTCGTTTTCGTCGACGGGTTTTGCGTCTGATTTCGTCTTTGCGTCTTTTTTGGGCGTCTTCGCCATGATGGCCTCTTGTATAAGGTGAGTTTTAAAGGTCGCCCGCCCGCTATCACGGCGGTTAAGTGCGGCGCAACGGCGCGTTACGGTCTAAACGGGCCACTTCTAGGAAAACTGACCGAATTGTCAGCTTTCATTAGGGCGTGTGAGCCCTATATAGCGACCTATGTTTGAAGTTGTCCTCTATGCAGCCATTGCCGCCATTATCTGCGTGGCGTTTTATTCCGTTCTCGGGAAATCTGTAGGGCGTGGCCCGGAAGATGAGTTTAATCCCGATGAAATTTTCGGGGGACCCGATACGTCTCGACTGTCAAGCTCTGACATGGCGCTCGTTGAAGGTGACGATATGGATGACGCAATCGGCCTGCGCGCATTTTCTCGGGCAGAACCCGACTTTAATCCGGCGCGCTTTATTGATGGGGCGAAGACCGCTTACTCTATGATTTTGGAAGCGTTCGCCTCCGGGGACCGTGACACGCTCGGTGATTTGCTGACCGACGATGTGTATTCGGTTTATGAGGCGGCCATTGTCGACCGCGAAGCTCAATCATTGACTCAAGTGACGGATCTTGGGCGATTACGCACCAGCCAGATTAGCAATGCGCGGGTCGAAGACGGCGTGGCCTATATCCGGGTGCTTTATGAAGCCGAGATTGCGTCCGCCTTGCGCGATGCGGAAGGTGAACTGGTCGAAGGCGATCCGGACTTGCTCGCGTCTATTTCTGAATATTGGACATTTGAGCGTAAAGTGGGCTCGAAGGACCCGGCGTGGCGTTTGTCAGAAGTAGAGCCTTCTGAAGGGGACGCGCTTCCGGCTGACCCGACGCCTGATACGGCCCCGGATATGACAAAGCCAGCGTCAGACGATGGCAACATCTCCGACAAAGAAGATTAGTCCCGTGCGGCGCGTTGGAGGCGTCACGACGTTGATGGGACGATCCGTTGTCGGATTGTTCGCGTTTGCCGCGCTGAGCGCCTGCACGACGACCCAGTCACCGCAGACGATTGATCCCGACACTGACGTTTACGAATCCGCGCCTGAGCCGTCCGGTCCTCCATCCGGCACTGAGCCCAGCGCGCCGCCGACTGATGACCCGGACACAGACTCAGACTCAGACTCAGACTCAGACACGCTCGTAATACCCCATCGCACGCCGCCAACAGATCCGTTGCCCCCGACTGTGATTGATGTGCCGGATGCAACTCTTGGCGCAGCGGTTGAACCTGTCGCGCCGGAACCTCTGCTGGAGCAACCCGCCCCGTTCGCCCGCCTCTCAGGTTGGTCGGATGCAGATCACGCCCCCGCGCTTGCTGCGTTTCAACGCAGTTGCGGAACCTTGTTGGACCGCCCCGCGAAGAAAGCCCTGCATAGCCAGCGGTCTGGTTTGGGAAATCATGGCGATTGGGCCGCTGTTTGCCGCGCCGCTAAACATGCGACCAATGCCAAGCCGTTTTTCGAGAGCTTGTTTGTCCCTGTCACCTTGTCCCAGGAAACCGGGTTGCTGACGGGATATTACGAACCGGAGGTCGAGGTGCGTGCCACACCGGACGCCCTCTATTCGGAACCGATTTTAACCGTCCCGGCCTCTGATGCGATCCGGACTTTGCCGCGGGCCAAATTGAACGCGCAGAGCGCAGACGTCATTGCATATGGCCGTCCAATCGATGTGTTTTTTCTACATGTGCAGGGGTCTGGACGACTCCATTTTGACGATGGTCGGATCGTCCGCGCGGGCTATGCGGGGAATAATGGCAAAGGTTACCGTTCCATCGGTCGCGTCTTGATTGAGCGCGGTGAGTTGACCCGAGATCAGTCCGCAAAACGCAATATCGAAGCGTGGATGGACGCTGTCGGGCCCGAAAAATCACGCGTTTTGATGAATGAAAACCCGCGCTATATTTTCTTCTCAGAGCAAGAGATTGCCGACGGGGAGGGGCCAAAAGGCGCCATGCAAATCCCGTTAACGGCGATGGGGTCGATTGCGGTTGATCCGAAACATAATCCGTATGGTATTCCTGTCTGGCTTGAGACCCGGTTGCCGCAACAAGCCCGAGATTACCAAGGGGCGTCGTCCGGCTTGCTGGTCGTGACGCAGGACACAGGCAGCGCCATTAAAGGACCGAGTCGCGGTGATTTATTCTTTGGCGCCGGGCCAAGCGCCGGGGCGCTCGCCGGGGTAATGAAACACCCCGTGCGGTGGACCGCCCTCGTGCCACGAACTTTGGCGGAACGGCTGGACCTATCCTCGATACTCCCAGCGCCGCCTGAACCGCTAAAGCCCGCCGCATGACACGCGGCCATTCCTCTCGGCCTTTGGATCCGTCGGAACGGCTGGTTTGGAACCGCGTGGCCCGAACCGTGTCACCGCGCCGTCGCCCGCACGGCAAAGGCGCCGCTAAACCCGGTCCGTCTGCCAGTCGCGAGGATTTCGCCGCAATGATGCGATTGCCGCCGCTAAAAATTACACGGGTCGCCTTGCCAACGGGGCCAGTACCGCATTCTGTCAATAAAGGGGTGCGCAAAGGCCGGGTCGAGATCGACACGCGGATCGATCTGCATGGGATGACGCAAGCGCAGGCGAAAAAGGCGCTTTCGACGACCCTGATGCGGGCGGCCAAACGCGGCGAGCGTTGCCTGCTGGTGATTACGGGCAAGGGCCCCCGGCTCGACGGCGTGTTGCGCACCCAATTGCCCGGCTGGTTGGCTGGACCTACGCTCCGCCCGCTCATCGCCACCTATGCGCAAGCGCATGCCAAACATGGCGGCGCTGGCGCGTGGTATGTTTTCTTACGTGTTTGAACGGAACACTTGATACGCCGACCTTTCCGCGACAGGAAAGACACATGAAAACTCATATTCTCCTGTCGGTCGCAATTCTCGCTCTCACAGCCTGTGCGCCGTCTAACGATTTACAAGAAACGCTCACGCCGGCGGTCAAAACCGTGTCCTATGCGGCAACAGGCTTAACCGCACAGACGCTGCCTGATTTGGTGGCGCAACTCGACGCGGGCGAGCTAACGGCGGTTGAACTGACCCAAGCCTATCTTGAGCGCATCGACGCCATCGACCGCAAGGGCCCGCGTCTCCAATCTGTGCTGGCACTTAATCCCGACGCCATGACCCAAGCCGAAGCGTCGGACGCCCGCCGGGCGGCGGGCAACACGCTCGGGCCCCTGGACGGGCTGCCGATCTTGCTCAAAGATAATATCGAAACGCTCGATCCGGTCGCGACGACGGCGGGGGCGTTCGCGCTCAAGGACAATGTGACGGGCCGCGATAGCCCGCTGGTCGCCGGTCTTCGCGCGCAAGGGGCGGTCATTCTGGGCAAAACCAATCTGTCGCAATGGGCGAATTTCCGCTCCAATGACTCGATTTCAGGCTGGTCCGCTTTGGGCGGGCAAGTGCGTAACCCGCATATGCTCGACCGAAGTCCTTGCGGCTCGTCGTCTGGGTCCGGTGTTGCCGTTGCGGCGGGCCTAACCGCGGGCGCCGTCGGCACAGAAACTAATGGCTCCATCATTTGCCCGTCCAATGTGAACGGCGTCGTCGGGTTTAAACCAACCGTCGGGCTGATTAGTCAGGATTACATCGTGCCAATCAGTTCGACGCAGGACACAGCCGGGCCGATGACCAAAACCGTGCGCGGTGCGGCCTTGATGATGGACGCGATGACCACAGATGGCAGTGCCGGTTACGCCGCTGCGCTCGACGCGAACAGCTTGCATGGCAAGCGCGTTGGCGTGCTCCGTTTCGCAGAGGGCAGCGACAAAGTGGCCTCGCGCTTCAACATCGGGCTCGCCGCGATGGAAGCGGTCGGCGCGGAGCTGGTCGAAATTGATGCGTTTGATCGCGAAGGCGAGACTTATGGGCGCGATTCTTTCGGTGTGCTGCAATGGGAATTCAAAGCCACGCTCAATGAGTATTTAGCGAATAGTCCAGCCGACATTCCGGTGCGTTCGCTGGAAGAGCTGATCACTTTCAATATCAATGACCCCCGCGAAATGGCGCTGTTCGATCAAAGTATTTTCGATAGCTCTAACGCGCGCTCTGGTCTTGACGATCCGGACTATATCGCCGCCAAAGCGAATATCCAGCGCGCGACAGGCGACCGCGGGATTGATGCGCTCATGGCTGACAATGCTGTCGATATGCTGGTCAGCCCGTCAGGTCCGCTATCCTCCCGCGTCGATCCGATCAATGGCGATACCTGGCCCGATTGGGCCGGCGCAGGCTACCTCGCCGCCGTCGCGGGCTATCCGCATATTACTGTGCCAATGGGCGCGGTACACGCGGTTCCGCTGGGCTTTTCGATCATGGCAGGCGCGGGGCAAGACAAAGCCGTGATGAGCTACGGCTATGCGCTCGAGCAAGCGACGATGGCGCGGGTCGAGCCGAGATATCTGCGCGATGCGTATGGGGTGGAGGCGGTGCGAGCGGCTTTGGAGCCGGGGCGTTGATCATTCGCGTGGGTCGCCGCAATGAAATGTCTGCAAAAACATCCCTTCGCCATAATCGACAAAATCCGTTTGTGTGTGGGGCAGGCTGACGCCCGCGTCGCCAAACAGGCGAGTCCCGCCGCCAAGTATAATCGGGATGCGTTTTAAAATAAGAATGTCGATCAGACCGGCGCGCGCGAGACTCCCCGCCAAAGCGCCTCCGCCGCACAGATATATTGCGGTATCGATTTCGTTTTTTAATTCGCGGACATATTCAACCGCATCCGTAGCGATTTGTTCAACCTCAGAATTGAGCGGCAAAGAGAGCGTCTTTGACAGGACCAAGGTCCGCATATGGGGATAGGGATTATTCCCGGGCGTCATCCCAAACGAATACCCGAATTCATAGGTCGCGCGGCCCATTATGCTGGTGCGATATCTGTTCCGTCGGGCAAGGTAATCATCCACAATGGGACCAGAATGCGGGAAATGAGAAATGTCGTCGTTAGGCCCGGAGATATACCCGTCGATAGAAACGGACACATCGTAAATAAGGCCGGATTGATAAGGGGGTCGCATAAATGAACCTGTCCCCACATGCGTGAGAATAATGCGTGAAAAGCATAAGGTCGACGCGCCATGCGGGACCTCGTGAGAAAGCTTTTCGTTACAGGATCATTGGTCAGGCACTCCTTGAGTTGGCACGTATGCTAGTAAATAAACAAACGAATATCAAATAAGATCACAAAATAAACTTCGACAAATCCTGATCCTTGGCCAGCTCGCCCACAGTGCTCTTCACATAATCCGCGTCGATCTCGATCGTTTCGCCGTCCCGGTCCGTCGCCGTGAAGCTGATGTCATCGAGCAGCCGTTCCATCACGGTATGCAAACGTCGTGCGCCGATATTCTCGACGCTGTCATTCACTTGCGCGCTGATTTTGGCGATCTCGGCAATGGCGTCTTTGGTGAAATTGAGCGTCACGCCTTCGGTCGCCATCAAGGCGGTATATTGTTTGATGAGGGAGGCCTCGGGCTCTGTCAGGATGCGGACAAAATCGGCTTCCGTCAGCGCGCGGAGCTCAACTCGGATCGGCAGGCGGCCTTGTAGCTCGGGGAGTAGGTCGGACGGTTTGGCGACGTGAAACGCGCCGGAGCTGATGAACAGGATATGGTCGGTTTTGACCGGGCCATATTTAGTGGAGACGGTCGTCCCTTCGATCAGGGGCAGCAGGTCGCGCTGCACCCCTTCGCGGGACACATCGCCGCCGCGCGCGTCAGACCGCGTGGTGATTTTATCAATTTCGTCGAGGAAGACGATCCCGTCTTCTTGCGTCATTTCGACCGCTTCGCGTTTAATCGCATCTTCATCGACGAGCTTGTCCGCTTCCTCAGACAGCAACGGCGCATAAGCATCGCGGACTTTGAGCGTGACGGTTTTGGTTTTGCCCATTTTGCCGAACATGGAGGACAGGTCGATCATACCCATCCCGCCGCCGCCCGGTTGGCCGGGGATTTCCATGGATTGGAACGGCGACGCGCTATCTGCGAGTTCCAGATCGACTTCGGTGTCGTCCAGCTCGCCGGAGCGGAGTTTGCGGCGGAAGCTTTCGCGCGTGCCATCGCGCGCATTGTCACCGGCCAGCGCGTCAATGATGCGGTTTTCGGCGGCGGCTTCGGCTTGTGCTGTGACCAGCCCGCGTTTTTCATCGCGCAGCAGAGTGAGCGCAGCTTCGACCAGATCGCGGATAATTTGTTCCACGTCGCGGCCGACATAGCCGACTTCGGTGAATTTCGTTGCTTCGACCTTGAGGAACGGCGCGCGCGCCAGTTTGGCGAGGCGGCGGCTGATTTCCGTTTTGCCGACACCCGTCGGTCCGATCATCAGGATATTTTTGGGCGTGACTTCGGCGCGCAGGCTCGCGTCCAACTGTTTCCGTCGCCAGCGATTACGAAGGGCAATGGCGACGGCGCGCTTGGCATCGCCTTGCGCAACAATATGGCGGTCGAGCTCAGAGACGATCTCGCGGGGGGTAAAGGCAGAGGTGGGTTCAGTCATAGACGGAATGTGGGGGCGACTGACTTTTGATCAAGTCGAAGATGTGGTTTCTTAAGTCGAAGCCTGTGTGTCCAAGGGATTTGTTTCCAGCGGAACATAGGGCGGCGGAAAGACGCGCCATTGCGGCAGCACGCGGATCAGCTGGTTTCGAACCGGATGCCACGCGACGCCGAGCAAAACGATGGCCGCGCCCAAAAGGATCAGGGTAATCGACAGTGTCGAGCCGAGATTGAGCTCTGTCTGCTTCACCAGAAACGCGATGGCGAGCCCGGCATATCCGAGCGACGAGACAATCAGTGCGCGGCGATTAATCGCCAAGCCTATGACGGTGATGACAGCTGTTGCAGCAAGGATGATCGTGGCGTCGGCTGGCGTGAAGCTCAAAACGGGCAGAACGTCGAATACAAACTCAGCCTTTTCCATCACCGCATATCCGACCAACCCATGAATAATCATCGGCGCGGCCAAGATGTGCAGCCAGAACGCATTATCGGCAAACCGCGTCCGGCGGTGCAGGTCTTGGGTGTCATAGAGAAGGGCGACCGCGAAAATGGCGAGGCCTGCGCTGACTAATATCCAGCCAAACTGTTGGCGCAACAGATCGGGGGCAACTTGGCCTAGAAACGCAAAGAGTAAATAGAGCAGGGCAATCGCGATGAGGGCGATGCAAAAAGGCAAGCGGATACGCGCGTAAAATATCGCCATCGCTGCGACGGTGATGAGCGCCGCGAGGATGCCATTAACCGAGGCCAGTCCGCTGAGGCCCGTTTGAACAAAGAGCAAAAACGCCAGCGCCGTAATCAGCGTCGGAAAATGCGACCGCTTATACCGTCCGAAATATTCCGCTAAGCCATAGGCGCCCACCGCTGCGACTAAGAAAACAGGTCCGCCCCCGAAAATAGCCACGATGGCGCTGACGCCGAGCGCGAGCAAAACCAGCCCGATGCCGATAAAGACATCGCCAAAACTACGCAGAAACCGAAGGTGATCTTCATTGCCAATCACGGCGTCTTGGTCCGGTCCCGCGGCTTTTGCGGCACGGGAGGGTTTAAGGCGTTCGTCCGGGTCTCTCCCCGCCACGTCGTTGCGCATTGCTTTGGCTTGTTTGGGCGACAGGATGCCCGCCGCTTCTGCGGCGTCAATTTGGTCTCGGCTCATCTGCGTCTGTTCAACCATAGGCCGATGATAGGGGATGGTCGCTGAACTGCAAGTGACTGCGCGTATTGGAAAGGGTGCTTGACATGTAAAGTGTGCTTGTCTAAGTCAAGTTAACTTGACAACTCTATTAGGGTGAACCCATGATCAATCGACGTCTTTCCATGACCGCACTCAGCCTTACAACACTGTGTAGTGCCTTAATGCTGAGCGGGTGTTCGGCCCCTGTCGACGCGACCACCGCTACAGAGACGTCGAGCGCGAGTGCCGAGCAGCAGTCCGGGTGGTTGACTTTTACAGCGGTGGGAACGGGACCAGACGTCATTCTTTTGCCGGGCTTGGCCAGCAGCGGAGACGTCTGGGACGGCACGGTCGATGCTCTCATGGATCGCTACCGATTCCATATCGCCAATGTCGCGGGTTTCGCGGGGCAACCGGTGGGGGACCATCGTGATCTTATCATAGACGGACTGAGCCAAGACGTATCGACCTACATCACGGCGCAGTCGCTGGACGCGCCAACGGTCGTGGGTCATTCAATGGGCGGATTTACATCCCTGCATATTGGGCGTGACCATGGCGACCAAGTCTCTGGCGTTATCAGTGTCGATAGCCTGCCATTCTATCCGCTGATTTTTGATCCAAATGCGTCCGTTGAGACCTCTCGCGTCATGGGAGAGGCTATGGTCGGGCAGATGCGGGCCATGCCGCAACCCTCTTATGACGACGCGCTGGCGCGAAACGCCGCCATCTTTGCCAAATCCGAAGACGATCAGGCCCGAATTACGGGGTGGGGACAAGCGTCGGACCGCGACACGGTGTTGGAGTCTATGCTGGCGCTGATGACGACGGATATTCGCCCCGATCTTGCGTCAATCGACGTGCCCGTCACGGTGATTTACGCGCATGATGAGAGGATGGGTGTGTCCCCTGCGGCCATGGATGCCCTTTATGCCAACGCCTATGTCGGAACGCCGGACTTATCATTGACGCGCATCGACAATAGCTTCCACTTCGTCATGGACGATCAACCTGACGCCTTTGTCGCCGCGATGTCGGCTGCGCTCCCCCAATAATTATATTACTAACTTAATCGAAAAGTGAGGAAATTATTATGTCCCAAGCTAAAATTCAAAAACGCTACAGACGCAACGTAATGGGCGCTGGCGCGGGCTATATAGGCGCAGTTTTTGGCGTATCGACGCAACTGGACGGCGACTCCCCTGTGACGGTGTTGAACGTGGGCTTAGCGCTCTTGCCCGGTCTGTTTATTGTGGGAATGGTCTACGCCATGTGGGTGTATATTCGCGATGTTGACGAAGCCGCGCGGCATTTTCTCGTCAAGGCCATGATGAGCGCCCTGTTCGTGACGTTGGCGCTCTCTGGTGTGTGGGGCTTGGCGGAATTATTCCTCGATAACTTGCCGAAACTGCCCGTATTTTTTGTCTTCCCCATCGTAATGGGCATGTTTGGCGTGTTTACGGCCTTTGGTCCTGCGCGAGGGATGGGCTGTGCATAATCGGCTTAAGGAACTCCGCGCCCATCACGGCTGGTCACAAGCTGTGCTGGGCGAACAGTTGGATATTTCGCGGCAGAGCGTGAACGCGATTGAGACCGGTCGGTATGATCCATCGCTTCCGCTCGCGTTCAAAATCGCGCGGCTTTTCGGAGAACCGATCGAGGCGATCTTTGATGATGGCGGCGCAGCATCGAAGGCGGCGGAGTAAGGCTGTTCTTATCTCGCTTCTGCTAAGCGGCGCGAAGGCTTTACCCGTCGCGCCGTACGACTTAACGTCGCGCGCATGAACGCTCTTGATCATCTCCCCGTTATTATTGGTGCCGGACAAGATAGCCGTCCCGTCCCGGATAATCTTGACACCGCCTTTGGTCCCGCTGATCTGGCCGGAGCCGCGCTGAGCCGTGCGTTTGAAGATGCTGGGATCGCGCCGCAAACGCTCGACGTCTGTTTCGGCGTTCGCCTCTTCGGCGATAGCGGCCCGACGTTTCCCAACCCGTTTGGCGGACCGAATAATTTTCCGGCGAGTGTGTGTGCGCGGGCCGGATCGAGCGCAGCGCGCTATACTTATGATCACGTTGGCGGTCAGACACCACAAACGCTGGTCGCGGAAGCGGCGCAATTGCTATTGGACGGCACCGCTGAAACCGTCGCGATTGTCGGGGCCGAGGCCATCGCCAATATCAAAGCGGCGGGCCGTGCGGGGGCTAAACCTGATTGGAATGAGGTTCGCGATGAGCCGCTCAATGATCGCGGCGCCTATGGCCCCGGTGGCTTCATGGTGCATATGCAGGCGATTTCTCACCGCATTGCGGCGCCGATCTATTATTACGGATTAATGGAATCTGCGCGTCGGGCCGCAATGGGCGAGACAAAAGCAGCCTATCGCGATCGCATGGCGTTGATTTGGGGTGAATTCGCCCAATTGGCGGCCAGTAATCCTTATGCCGCCGTTCGGACGGCCTTATCCGGGGCAGAGATTGTCACACCCGGTCCCGGCAACCCGATGATCGCGAGTCCCTATACCAAGGCGATGGTGGCCCGTGATGGCGTCAATCAAGGCGCGGCCATCATTGTAACGACTTACGCGAAAGCCAAACAACTGGGCGTGAGCGACGTGACGTTTTTGCACGGTCATGATAGTTGCACGGAACCGTCACCGCTGGAACGGGCCCGTCTTGACCGAGCCGAGGCGCAACGGCGCGTGTTAGAGAGTACTGGCCGTGACGCGGATATGTATGACCTTTATTCCTGCTTCCCGATTGTGCCGATGGAAGCCAAACGCATTCTCGAATTGGGCGGAAAGACGCCTCTGACTTTGACAGGGGGGTTGCCCTTCTTTGGCGGCCCGGGAAATAATTACTCCCTGCACGCGATCGCTGAAGCCCATGCCCGTGTGCGCGGAACGGATAAAACGGCCGTCGTCTATGCGAATGGCGGATTGGCCTCGAAACATGCGGTCGGACGCTATTCGGGTGTTGCTCCCGACACGGTGAGCATACGCAAGAGTCCGGATCCAAAACCCGCGAAAATCGTTGAGACGACCGCTGACCCTTCCGGATTGATCATTGCCTATACGGTCGAATATCGCCGGGGTGAGCCGACCGGGGTTATTATTATGGCCGAGTCCAAGGCGGGCGCGCGTTTCTATGCGCGGGCCGGAATTGAGCTGGCCGGAGCGTTTATACAGGGCGATCCGGTTGGACAACCGATCCAAACAAAAACGCAGTCCGCTCAGAACATGCTAACTGGCATTTAACCTGCATAGGTTAGCCTGTGATCATGATGAAACCGGGCTTTATATTTGCGACTATCACTTTGCTGGCAGGGTGCGGCAGCATGCCTGAGTATGGGCAGTACCCGTCGCACCCCCCTCAATCGTCGATGACGGCGTCCCGATCTGGCGCGCCGGCCCGAATGCCATCCTTCATAACGCCGATTCCCGACCGGCGACAGAATTTGAATCAATCGCCCATATTGACGGATCGCGTGACCTATTCGCAGAAAGACCCGCGTTGGGGTCAGGATACGTTGGGCCGTCAGGGCGGCAGTCTCGCGCGCGAAGGCTGTGTTTTGACATCTGCCGCCATGGCGATGACCAACTTGGGGTATGATATTGATCCGGGAGAGCTCAATCGCCGACTGACGCGCTCAGACAATCTCACGACGTCAGGTCTGCTCAAATGGAAGGGGATTGCGGATGTGTCCGGCGGCGCGGTCAAAGCGACCTTTTATGAGACAGTCAGTGAGCCGTTGATCCAGTCTTGCCTCGTTAAAGGCGATTACCCGCTGGTTCGGTTCTATCTGCCCAATGGTCGCTCACATTGGGCGATGATTTTGGGTCGATCCGAAAATGGCTATCATATGCGCGACCCGTTGCGCGTATCGAACCAGCCTTTGATCTTCCCGCGCGACAGCTCTGCTTTTAAATCTCTGCGCTGCATTGGTCGCGGGTAAGACTTAGTCGAGCAAAACCCGCTTGAGCAGCTTTCCGCTCTCCGTCCGGGGTAGCGAGGTCACAAATTCAATCTCGCGCGGCGCTTTTACAGGGCTGATCCGGGCGCGGGCAAACGCCATAAGCTCTGCGTCCAACCCGGCTGTTTCGACCCCGTCGATGGTTTGAATGAAGGCTTTGACCCGTTCTCCCATCAGGTCGCAGGGCACACCGAGCACGGCTGCATCCAGCACAGACGGGTGTTCGAGCAGGATATTCTCCGTCTCTTGCGGATAGATATTCACCCCGCCAGAAATAATCATATTTGCTTTGCGGTCTGTCAGAAATAAATAGCCTTCGGCGTTCATATGACCAATATCGCCGAGGGTGGACCACCCCTCACGCGTCGGATGGTAGGCGCCTTTGGTTTTTGCGGCATCGCCGTGATATTCAAATTTACTCTCGCCTTCAAAATAGACGGTTCCGGTCTCAAGCGGGCCCAAAATTTCGCCAGTCTCAGCATCGCAAATTCTCACCGTGCCATAGACGGCGCGCCCGACCGATCCGGGATTGGCGAGCCATTCGCTCGCTGTCAGATGGGTCAAACCGTTGCCTTCTGATCCGCCATAATATTCCGAAATAATCGGCCCAAGCCAATCGATCATGGCGAGTTTCACATGCACCGGGCAGGGCGCGGCGGCGTGGATGACCATGGTGAGGGAGGTTGAATCATAGCGCGTTCGCAAATCCAGGGGCTGTTTGAGCAAGCGCACAAACATGGTTGGCACGACTTGGGTATGGGTGATGGCGTGGGCTTCGATGGCTTTTAAGAACGTCTCTTCGCGAAACTTGTCCATCACAAACACATGTCCACCGAGCCGATGCACGCCTAAGCAATAAACCAGCGGAGCAGCATGATAGAGCGGCGCCGGGGAGAGGTATCGTGTCGTTCCGGAAAATCCGAACAGGGCGGCGAACAGCGGGATGACGGCGCTCGGGGCTTCGACCGCATCGTCGGGCAATGAGACCTTCACGCCTTTGGGCCGTCCGGTTGTCCCAGAACTGTACAGCATATGAAAGCCCGCGCTTTCATCCGGGATCGGGGTTTCGGGGAAGTCCGCCGCGAAGGCATCAAAGTCGGGTAGCCCTTCCACCTCATAGTCGGACCAAAAGATCATGCCGTCCAATTGTCCGTCCCGCTGTAGGGCTGAAACCACGTCGCGGGATTGTCCGACAGCTCCGTCCGTAATTAGCAGCTTGGAGCCTGAATCGCGGATGATATAATCGGTTTCATCATAGGATAAATGGGTCGCGACGGGACAGATCAACAAACCCGCTCGTTGTGCTGCCCAATAAATCGGCATGAAAGACAGGCTGTTCTTTTTCCAGACGGCGAAACGGTCGCCCCGGTTTAGGCCGAGCGCGCGCAGCGCATGGGCGTAGCGGTTAGATAGCGCGTCCAGTTCGGCGTAGGTCAGACTCGCTGTAACCTCCCCGTTCGCGTTCAACATAGACAAGGCAAGGGCGTCCGGTGTCTCTCTCGCGAACTGTCTTGGATGCATGATGTTCTCCCCTATTAAGAGTGTGTGCGGCCCTGATTGGGCTTCGGCAAGCCCCTGCGCCTTGTCATCAGAGATGTGGAAGCGTTTGGCGAAATATACATAAAGTTCTTGATTTGTTCTTTGTGTTCTGGTTGGTATTTATCCCCTAGACGTACGTGAATAAGTATGCCATATACTGGGCATGAAACAGACCGTCAGAGATTTTTTTAAGCAATTCCCAGATGATGACGCTTGCTTGGCTCACCTGTTCGCTGTCCGTTATGGCCAAGACCATGTTTGCCCAAAATGCGAGACGTCTAAAGGTTGGTATCGCCTGACGAATGTGAAGGCGTTTTCTTGCCAGTCTTGTGGCCACCATATCCACCCAATGGCCGGAACCATCTATGAGGGTTCATCAACACCTTTGCAGCTTTGGTTCTATGCAATGTTTCTGTTTACTAAGTCGCGCAACGGCGTGTCTGGTAGGGAATTACAGCGCCAGCTTGGTGTGACTTACAAGACGGCTTGGCGCATCGGTCACAAAATCCGCGAGCATATGGCCCGCGTTGACGGTGATGACCCTCTAGGCGGCGCTGGTAAGACCGTTCAGGTCGATGAGACGTTTATCGGCGGATATGAAAAAGGCGCTTACGGAGGCAAGGGCAAGGCTATCGTTCTGGGCATGATGGAGAACGGCGGCGATGTAATGACTAGGGTCATCCCTGACCGCAAAGAGTTCACCATGTTTCCCCATATCGCGGCTAACGTCGCAATCGGCACTGAAATTCACACTGACGAGCATGGCGGTTACTCATCGCTTGGTGATGAGCCAGCTTACACGCATAAAACTGTCAATCACCGCAAAGATGAGTACGTGGGAACGTCAGGCCAAACGACCAATTCAATCGAAGGCTTCTTTATGCACCTTAAGCGGACCATCAAAGGGACGCACATTTGGGTCAGCAAAAAGCACCTTCACAAATACACGGGCGAAGCCGAGTTTATTTACAATCGCCGGAACGCCCCTGAAACCATTCTGACTGATCTTCTTTACGGTTACCCAAAGGGATAGCGGACGCGTCTATATAGCGCCGCACGGCTTCCTTGTCGGCCTCTAGCGGCTCATGCTCGCTTATGAAGGCCTCAAGGGTCCCGTCATTCAGGGCTTGCTTAAGAGTGGTCTTGGCGTTCGGCATATATCTATCCTGTCGTAGACTGTTTTACCCGTTTTGACCGATTCCATCTGTTCAGCTAAGACGACACATTGGAGATCAATCGTGATTTTGTACAAAGGCAAATATAAGAGGTTAGTCAGCTTTACGCTAAGTATTTCGAGTATCGTCATTTTGCTTACCATCGCGAAGACATTAGCCCCGAACACAACATATTTTTTAACCCCTATCGCATTTGTTTCGATATGTGGGTTTCTTATAGTGTCGTCGTTATTCCGAAGCAGGTCCCTCAAGCGTTACTTTCGTAACTTCAGTGGTCGCTGAAACAATCACCCACTCACCATTTTCACGGCGCTCCTTATAGCTGACATTGACCTTCATCTTAATGTTGGTGCGCAAATTTTCATTCACCCTACCTTCAGTCAAGGATTTCACAAAATCGTCATCGCGCATCTTAGCATAGAATGATTTTCCAGTGTTCACATCAAGGAAGCGCCACTTTCTATCCTCAGAGCTAAGATTCGGACTCTCTAGCACGACATCAGCCAGACGCTCGCTAGTTCTCTCCAAAGCGTCATCTTCAGGCTCCCATAGCCCACTTCTCTCTGCAAACTCAGAGCTTGGGACCAAAACAAACGGCATTTCATCGGGTGATTTACAAATTCCAACGCCGCTTACAGCGGGATCGTTACTTATGGCCTTGAAGAACCGTTTGTTTGAAGCCTTCAACTCTTCTGATTCAGATATTATCTCTAGAATTTCATCGAGTTTAAGGCGATCCTCGTCACTTAGCTCTACTTTCGGATCGGACGGAAACCAAAACCTATAAGTTGGCCCTGCGGTTGTGATGAGAAATATAGCGATTCCCAAAGCTAATCTTTTTAGCCTAAAAAATTCCTCCTCTTCACGAGACTTCAGTTTGTTTTTCACCCCAGTGCAAAAGAGAATTAAGCTTCAAACTCGACTCATCAGCGTCAATAAGTTTTACTTTTATCTCAGCGGTCGGCTCGATCATTTTAGCCGCGTGTCTAAGCGATCTTACCCACTCAATAGCAGCATGAGATATGACCTCTAAATCTGCATTGCGGCCTTCATGGAGGCTAAAATAAAGACTTAACGTGTTGCTTTCTAGCGCTTGTAATTCTTCCAATTTCAACCCCTTTGCCACTAATTCCCATTGCCGCTTAAGGGTTTGTGAGTCAACTACGTACGTCTAGGGGATAAATACCTTTTCAATTGGTCGCGGCGATGAACCCGTGTCGGTGCGGTACGGCGGGCGCGGACGGGATTGCCTGCCGCCGGGGTGTTCGCTGTGCCGCCGATTATCAGGCGCGTGTGTCGGGTCCATTCATGGACCGTATTGATATTCAAATTGATGTGCCGGCCGTCACGCCGGCCGATCTGGCTTTGCCCCCGTCCACGGAAGGCACGACAGAGGTCGCGGCACGGGTTGCGAGGGCGCGCGACATTCAGATGGACCGTAACGCCGGCATGACCAATGCGGAGTTACCGCAAGATCGGCTTGATCATGTGGCTGAACCGGATGCGGACGGACGTCGGCTGCTCATTCAGGCCGCGGAAACACTAGGCTTAACGGCGCGGGGTTATCACCGCACCTTGCGGGTCGCGCGAACGCTCGCGGACCTGACGGGCTCTGATCGGGTGCATCGCCTGCATATTGCGGAAGCTCTGTCCCATCGTCGCGTTTGCCACGGGGCAAAAGGAGCTGGGGCAACAGGAATAGGCGTCTCGGGTCAACGGACCGCTCGCAATCCGTTTTACCGTTGAATGGCTGAGGGGTGGATCGGCCTATAACGGCGTAAAAACAGCGAAACTTTCTCTTTGCATGAACCGCAGTTTATTTGTCGCGGTAAGATGAAATTAAGGTTGTTTTGTCACTTAGAACGAACAGTTCATGTCTATTCTTATGAATATGGACTGCCGAGGAGTGTAATGACCCGATCGCCGGATGACATTTTTGCCGCTCAATTCTGGGCTTGGCCTGATCCCGCGCTAAAGCGTGATCCGCACGGTCGTGTAATTTTTGTCAACGCAGCCTTCCTTCAAATGTTTGGTGGCAGCGTTGAGGCTTGGCAAGGTCAAGTCATTCAAGGGTGGTCAGCCCCCCAACCCGGCCCGCAACCTTACCGCTTTGAAATTCGAACTCCTTCAGCGGAAGGATATCCTGAGCAAGTTTATGATTGGCTTGAGTCCTGTGGGGCTGACGGCAATGGTTTTGCGCTCGCGCGCAATGTGACCGCTATTGTGGAGGCACAGGTTGCCGCCCCTGCGCCCGCTCAATCCCAACCTCCTCAATCCTATGCCGCTGAAGCGCCGCAGGTTGAAACGCCGCAATCCGCCGCTCCGGCCCCGTCGCCTCAACCTGTCCCGGATATTGATCTGTCTAGTTACGTCGCGGCGGCCAGTGCTGCGCCTGAAGTGGCCCCGGCCCCGGAACCCATTGTCGCCGCGCCTCCTGCGGCTCCTTTTGCAGCGGCCCCTTTGGCAGTCGCTCCTGAAGTTGAAATTGTCGCTGCACCACCCCTATCGGCCCCAGCGGCACAACCCTCGGCGACCCTTCTTGAGGTCAACCCCCATGACACATACGCGCAATCCGCCCCTGAACGAGATTTTGAACGCCGGGCTCTGCCGCTTGAAAATGAAGATGCTGTCTTGGGCAATAATTGGCGCGACGCCGTGATCGCGAAGGCGATCGGCGGCGGCAGCGACGAGAGCGATTATGCGTCAGCTGACCAAGGCACCGCCACGACCGATGGGGCGATCCGTATTCTGTTGGCCGAAGATAATGCCATTAACGCGCTGCTGACTCGCACCTTGCTCGAAGCCGACGGTCATTCGGTCGACACAGTCGAAGATGGTGTGCTGGCCGTTGAAGCGATGAAGACCCAAGATTATGATATGATCTTCATGGATATGCGCATGCCGAATATGGATGGGCTCGAAGCAACCCGAAAAATTCGAGCGCTATCCAATGTGTCCAAGGATCTGCCAATTGTCGCATTGACCGCCAATGCGTTTGATGATGACCGCAATGCGTGTTTTGACTCCGGCATGAATGATTTCATGACCAAGCCTGTGAGCGCCGAAGAGCTATCTGAAATGGTCGTCCGCTGGACGACAGAACGCGAACAGCGGCTCGCGGGCTAACAAAAACTAATTTGCTGACCGCATCTTCGCTTGTCCGCACCGCTTGGACGGGGCAAGCCGCATAAATGAGCGCCCCCCAAACTCCAACCAAGCCGGCAAAGCTTGGTCTGTCCGCGACGATGTCGCAAATCGCGCGATCACCGCGAAACCTGGCCATGCTATTCTTAGGGGCGAGTGCGGGCTTGCCGATCATGCTGGTCTATCAGGTCTTGTCGATCTGGATGCGCGAAGCGGATGTCTCCCGCTCGACTATCGGGTTTTTCGTCTGGGTCGGTTTTGCCTATAGTCTTAAATTTCTGTGGGCGCCCCTTGTCGATCGGGTCCGTATCCCCGGATTTTCTCATTGGCTTGGAAATCGTCGCGGCTGGACCCTGTTTGCGATCCTCGGAACTGCCATGGCCATGTGGGGGATGAGCTTTCAAGATCCGGCCGTTGATTTGTCAACGATTGCCGTCTGCGCCGTTTTAATCGCATTTGCCTCTGCCACACTTGATATCTGTGTCGATGCGTGGCGCGTTGATAATGCCTCAAATGCGGATCAGGCGATGGTCAGTGCGATCTATCAGCTTGGCTATCGATTTGGGATGATTGCGGCCGTGACGGGAGGGCTTTTTATTGCTGACCTCGGCGGGTTTCAAATGACCTATCTCGTCTTAGGCGGATTGGCTGTGCTGGGCGGATCAACACCGCTTTGGGCACCAGATTTATCGATCACGCGCGAGCAAGATGTCAATCCTGTGGTCGCTTTGATATTAGGGCTCGGAACGCTCGCGGTCATTGCCGTTTTGCTGTGGTTAGGTTTGATGGACGGCGGATGGTTGCGGACGGTCATTGGCTGGATTGGCGGCGCGCTCAGCATGTTGCCTAAACGCCTGGCTGGCGGACTGTTCATCCTTGTTCTTGCCTCACCCTTTCTGATCGCTCTTTGGTTTGTGAGCCGTCGGGGTCGCGCGCAGCTTCAGACAGGCACGGTTTATGCTGTCCCCATTTTGGGCGATTTTGCAGATCTGGTTCGGCGAACGGGTGCTTGGGCTCTGGTCGTTCTCGCGATTATTGTGACCTATCGAATTTCTGACACAACGATGGGGGTGATGGCCGGGCCGCTCTATATTGATCTTGGTTATGACAAGTCCGTTATCGGAACTGTCAAAGGCGCATTTGGGATATCGGTTCTTATCTTTGGCGCTTTTTTGGGCGGTCTCTCTGCTGTGCGGTATGGTATGGGTCGATCCATGGTGATTGGGGCGGTACTGACAATTTTGACCAATCTGGCCTTTGCTTGGCTGGCTCAGGTTGAAACCCCTCTCGCTGCTTATTTGTTCGTGACGATCGGGGCGGATAATATTGCCGCAGGATTTGCCGGGTCAATTTTCATCGCGTTCATGAGTATCTTGGCGAATAAAGCCATGAGCGCGACGCAATATGCGCTTTATAGTTCCCTATTCGCATTCTTCGGGAAATCCTTGGCGGGTTTCTCCGGCGTGTTAGCAGATTCTGTGGGCTATCAGAGCTTCTTCGTTATTACGGCTGTGTTCGGAATACCGGCGTTGATCTTGTCGATCTGGATTTGGTTGAGTGGGTTTATTGACGGGATCGATGAAAGTTCGACGCCTAAAGCAGGGCCGTTTGTGGATACTCCGATGCGCCCGTCTTTATTGCCATCAGTTGATGGGTCATAAAGACAATTGTGAGCACCACCCCCTCCAAACCCACACCCATGATGGTGCAATATTTGGCCATCAAAGACGGGGTCGGATCTGATGCGCTCCTATTTTACCGCATGGGTGATTTTTATGAGCTGTTTTTTGACGATGCCGTGAAAGCGGCGGCGGCGCTCGACATTGCGTTGACGAAACGCGGGACCCATGCGGGCGAGCCGATCCCTATGTGTGGGGTCCCGGCCCATGCGAGCGAGGCCTATCTCGCGCGATTGATTAAATTGGGCTTTCGTGTGGCTGTGTGCGAGCAGACGGAAAACCCCGCTGAGGCCAAGAAACGCGGGGCAAAATCCGTCGTCCGGCGCGAAGTGGTGCGATTGGTTACGCCGGGGACATTGTCCGAAGACACCCTGCTTGATGCACGTGATGCCAATATTCTCGCGGCTGTTGTGACAGGTTTGAGCGGCGATGCGGCGCTGGCGTGGGCGGATGTATCGGACGGGAGTTTTCAGACTTGCGCGCTCGCGCCGGATGACTTGTTGGCCGAAGTCATGGCCTTGCGCCCTTCAGAGCTGTTGATCCCTGAAACGCTCTATGCGGATTGGGCCGATCAAGGCCTGACGCTGACGCCGCTTGCGCCAACAAAATTTGATCGGCGGGCCGCAGAGCGTTTACTGGGCGATCGTTTTGATGTCGCCTCGCTCGACGGATTTGGTGATTTTTCGCCCGAAGAAATCCGCGCAGCTGGGGCTTTGATTGATTATGTCGAGCTGACCCAAGCGGGCGACCGGGTGGCCTTGGCGCCGCCACGACGTACGATGCGCTCGGGCTGGTTGTCGATTGATAGTGCCACCCGCGCGAGCCTCGAAATTGATCGTACACTGCAGGGCAAACGCAAAGGCAGCTTACTGTCCGTCATCGACCGCACGGTCACGGGGCCGGGTGCGCGGCTCTTGGGGTCTCGCTTGTCGCGTCCTTTAATGGATGTGACGGCCATCCGCGCCCGCTTGGACGCCGTCTCGCAGTTACATGATGAAGCGGACTGGCGCGGGGCGTTATTAAGTCAGTTGAAAGCCACAGGTGACGCGGCGCGCGGACTGTCCCGGTTACAGCTGGGACGCGGCGGACCGCGCGATTTGATCACGATCCGGGCTGCAATTGCGGCGGGAGAGGCGATCAATGCCGATCTGGCGCAACGACCCAATATCAAACCCGAAGCCGAATTAGACGCGCACCTCCGGGCCTTATCCTTGGTGGATAAATCCGAACTCGCGCAACTCGCGCGCAACTTGACCAAGGCGCTGGTTGAAGATCCCCCGATGCAGGCGCGCGATGGAGGGTTGATCGCGACCGGTTGGTCGCCGGAAATTGATCGACTGCGATCACTGCGAGATGAAACCCGCCGCTCAGTCGCGGCGTTGCAGGGGAAATATGCTGTCGCCACAGGCGTGACCGCGATCAAGATCAAACATAATAATGTGCTGGGTTACTTTATCGAGGTTAGCCCCAAACACGCCGATACGATGTTGGGACGCGACGATTTTATTCATCGTCAGACGTTGGTGTCTGGCGTCCGATTTACGACGACAGAATTGTCCGCGTTGGACCGCGAAATCTCGGGCGCGGCCGATAAAGTACAAGGGTTAGAGCTGGCCGAATTTGAACAGTTCCGCGAAACCGTGTCCGCGCTTGCCGCTCCGATCCGCCATATTGCCAATGCGTTGGCCGCGTTGGATGTTTACGCGGGTTTAGCGCTATGGGCGTTGGAAAGCGGCGCGACCAAGCCTGTGATTGATGACAGTGTTGCCTTAGAGATTGATGCGGGACGTCACCCCGTGGTCGAAGCGGCCTTGGCGCGCGGGTCTGCAACCCGGTTCACGCCCAATGATACACGGCTTGACGGCGCGGGTATTGATTGCCCGCGACTGGCCTTGATCACAGGCCCGAATATGGCCGGGAAATCGACTTATTTACGCCAAACGGCCCTTATAGTTCTGTTGGCGCAGGCTGGGTCATTCGTGCCGGCTCGGCGTGCGCGTATCGGGTTGGTAGACCGTTTGTTTAGCCGCGTCGGGGCGTCTGATGATCTCTCGCGGGGACGGTCAACCTTTATGGTTGAAATGATTGAAACGGCGGCAATTTTGAACCAATCGACAGACCGCAGTTTTGTTATCTTGGACGAAATCGGTCGCGGCACGGCGACTTTTGATGGATTGTCGATTGCGTGGGCAGCGGTCGAACATTTGCATGCGATAAATAAAAGTCGCGCCTTATTCGCGACGCACTATCATGAATTAACCGAGCTCGTATCGTCACTGGATGGCGCGAAAAACCTGTCATTACGGGCGCGGGAATATGAGGGGGAGTTGATCTTCTTACATGACGTCAAAGACGGGGCTGCGGACCGATCCTATGGGATTCAAGTCGCCAAACTAGCTGGACTCCCGCCGGTCGCCGTTGCACGCGCGACGGCTGTTCTAGAGCGCTTAGAAGCAGAAGGCACGGATCTCGGCATTGCCGACCTCCCTTTATTTTCGACCACACCGCCCGTACAAAAACCGCAACCCAGTGCCGTTGAAGAGGCGCTAAAAGCGGTTAACCCCGATGCCTTAAGCCCGCGTGATGCGCTCGACTTGATCTATGCATTGAAAGATAAAATTTAGATGGCTCGCAAACTTCTGACAATTCCTGAGCGGAGCGACGCGCCGGCGACGGACATTGATAGTCATGCGTTACGGGCCCGACTGAGCGCAGCGGCAAAACAAGGAAATGGCCGGACGGACGCGCTAAAAATTCTCTCAGAGGCCTTGGCAGAGGCCATGGGCCTTGTTCGCAAACGGTTTGATCATGGTCGTCTCGACGGGTTGGAAACGGCGCGCGTTATTGCCGCGATCCATGATGAAATCGTCATGGCGATTTGGGATTATGCGACCGAACATGAGGTGCAAGCCGCGAACCCGACTGAGTCCGAACGCATCGCGCTCTGCGCGGTTGGCGGATATGGGCGGGCGGAAATGGCGCCTTTCTCTGATCTCGATCTACTCTTTCTAACTAATGATAAGAAAATGTCCGCCTATGTTGAACGGCTAACGGAATTTGTGCTCTATATGCTGTGGGACTTGGGCCTGAAGGTGGGTCATTCTGTTCGCACGGTTGATCAATCAATCAAGCTGGCCAAAGAAGACCAGACTATTTTGACGGCGCTGCTCGACCTGCGGTTTGTGCGTGGCGATGAGGTGCTCGCATCTGAGCTTTACACGCGGTTTCGACGGGAGATCACCAAGGGCTCCGGCCGGGCTTATATTGCCGGAAAGCTCGCGGAACGGGACGATCGCCATGAACGCGAAGGGAATACACGCTACGTCATTGAGCCGAATATTAAAGAAGGCAAAGGCGGCTTGCGTGATCTGCACGTGCTTTATTGGATTGCGCGGTTCCTTGATCGGGAAGGGCAGCTGGTCGACCCACAACAGGCCGATGACTATGTCGGCATGGGGTTGTTTGACCAGCAGGCGGCAACTCGCTTTCGTCGCGCCGCAGATTTCCTGTGGCGCGCCCGCCACAATCTTCACTGGATGAGTGGCCGTCCGGTTGAATCGCTTTCATTTGATAAACAAGTCGAGCTGTGTCGCCTGATGGGCCACGCATCCGGCCCTGTCGAAGTCGCGGTTGAACGCTTCATGCGCGAATATTTTACCAATGCGAAAGAAGTCGGCGCATTGACCCGAATTGCTTGTGCGAAATTAGAAGAACGCCGCGCGATCAAAATACCCAATCTATATCGATTATTGCCTGGGTCACGGCGTGATCTGAAAAACCCGAACCTGACGCTCACCACCGGACGATTAAATTTCAGAGATCCGCTGGAAATAAAAAATGACCCCAGCGTTATTTTGCAATTATTTGAGACGGCAGGGCGACGCAATTTGGATGTTCATCCAGACGCGCTGTCAGCCATCGACTTTCGGCGAAATTTAATCGACTCTGATTTTCGGCGTGACCCGGGCAATGCCGCTTTGTTTTTGCGCGTGCTCGATACAGCGAAGGCCCCGGCGGCGACCTTGCGCATCATGAACGAAGCGGGCGTTCTGGGCCGTTATATGCCGGAATTTGGCGGTATCGTCGCGCGCACCCAATTCAACATGCATCATGCCTATACGGTTGATGAGCATACGTTGCGATTGGTGGATGAGGCCGATAATCTGATTAAAGGCCGCCACACGGACGATATGCCGACACCCAGCGATGTGGCGATGGCCCTGAACAGACAGGAACGCCGTATTTTGATGCTGACATGTCTTTTGCACGACACGGGCAAAGGGCACGGCGATCAATGTATTGAAGGGGCGCAGCTGACGCGCCGGGCTTGTCGTCGCTTAGGCCAACCGCGCGAAGTGACGGATACGGCCTCATGGCTCGTCCGGTCCCACCTTCAAATGAGTGAAACCGCGCAGCGGCGGGATATTTCTGACCCGGAAACAATTGCTGATTTTGCTGCTCTGGTGGGCAGTCATTCGCGTTTGCGTTTGCTTTATGTCCTGACCGTCTGTGATATCCGCTCTGTCGGGCCGGGGGTTTGGAATGATTGGAAAGGGACTTTGTTAAAATCCCTGTTCATGACAACCGGCGACTATCTTGATGGGCGCGATGATTTGGATTTGCCGTCACGCGCGATGTCTTTGCGCGAACAATTGTTGGAACGTTTGCCCGTCGACAAGGCCGATACCATTGCCCCCTTTTTGGATCGTCTTGGAACCAGCTATTGGATTTCGTTTGAGATGGCGGATTTTGCGCGGCACGCGCGCTTTATCTGTAAGGTCTCGGACGGATCGGACAATATTGTGGACGCGGTCCATACCCGCGTGAACAGACCTCATGATGCGACCGAGCTTTGGGTTATGTGCGAGGACCGCAAGGGGCTGTTTGCCGATATAGCCCGCGTCATCGCCTCTTGCGGGGCGTCCGTTACGGGCGCGCGATTGCATACGGGCCCCATTGGCACAGACGGTAAGGCACAAGTGCTTAATGTCTTTTATCTGCAGAACGCCGACTATAAGGCATTCGGATCACGCAATGAGACAGCCCGCACGATGCTCGCGAAGCGCGCTGAAGCGGTCTTGAGCGGTGATACGCCGATCCCCGCCATCCCAACCGGGCTCGGCTCGCGCCGTGCCGAGGCGATTCCGGTAAAACCCGTCGTCCGTTTCTCCGATGCGGCCTCGGGTAATACGACAATTATCGAGGTCGAAGGCCGGGATCGTCCGGGGCTTTTATCGGCCATCGCCGCCGTTTTGCGCGATCATGATTTAGAGGTTCTCTCCGCCCATATCGAGGGCGTAGGTGAAAAGGCCATCGATGCCTTTTATGTTCGCAGGCAGGGCGGCACAGGGGTGATCCCTGAGCGATTGCGTAAACGTGTCCGGGCAGACTTGCGCGCCGTCTTGGATGACGCCGAAGAGATGGAGACCTAAGGGTGCGCTTACTGCGCTCCACCGCAACGATTGCCGGACTGACGCTCGTCAGTCGGGTGCTGGGTTTGATCCGCGACGTGATGATTGCCCGCTATCTCGGCGCGGGCGTGGTCTCAGACGCATTTTTCACGGCGTTTAAACTGCCCAATGTGTTTCGACGGATGTTTGCCGAGGGCGCGTTTAATGCGGCCTTTGTGCCGCTATACGCCAAGCGCATCGAACAGGACGGTGATGACGCGGCGGACGGGTTTGCCAGCGAAGCTGCCGCCGCTTTGATCTCCACGGTCGCGCTGATTGTCATCCTGTTTGAGCTGACGATGCCGATCTCGCTTAATATTATCGGCTTTGGCCTCGAGCGTGCGGTTAATGAAAATGGCATTTCGGCCTATTATTTGGCCGTTCTTTATGCGCTCGTGACGATGCCCTATTTACTCTTTATGTCGGTGACGGCTTTGTTCTCCGGTGTATTGAACACGCGCAATAAATTCGCGCTCGCGGCAGGCGTGCCGATCCTGCTCAACCTCTTTATGATCACCGCACTTTTCATCACGCCGCGCTATGGCTTCGGGCAGCGGGAGATCGGTTTGGCGCTGACAGTCGCGATTACGCTGTCCGGCATCGCCCAAGCCGCCGCGGTTGTCTGGGGCGCGCGCCGGGCCGGAATGACGCTGCATTTCAAGCGGCCCCGCTTGACACCGGGCGTCAAACGGTTGGTGATCTTGGGAGTCCCCGGCATTATTAGCGCCGGCATTACGCAAATTAATTTGCTCGTCAGCCATATGATCGCGACGTTTCAAGATAGCGCCGCAAGTTGGCTCACCTATGCGGATCGTCTGTATCAGTTGCCGCTCGGCATGATCGGAATCGCCATGGGTGTCGCCTTACTGCCCGCTTTATCGCGCTCTTTGCGGGCGGGTGACGGTGTCTCTGCCATGAGCACGATGAACCGCGCCATTGAGCTGTCTATGTTATTCACGCTGCCGGCTGCGGTGGCCTTATTTATTGTCCCGGATATTTTGATTGCCGGATTATTTGAACGCGGTGAGTTTACTGCGCAGACGACAGAGCAAGTGGCCAAGGCGCTTAAATTCTTTGCGCTGGGTCTTCCGGCGTTTGTGCTCATCAAAGTTTTGACCCCCGCCTTTTTCGCCCGGGAAGATACGCGTACGCCGATGGTCTGGGCCGGCGTCTCGGCGTTCATCAATATCTCACTCGGATATACTTTGTTTCGCACGATTGGCTTTGAAGGGCTGGCTCTGGCGACGTCGGTCGCGGCGTGGACCAATGTTGTCGGCTTGAGTCTCCTGCTGACCCGCAGCCGTCACCTCGTCACAGATATGCGGCTCCGCAAACGTTTGCCCCGCATTGCCCTTGCGGCCGCGATTATGGGGGCGGCACTCTATGCGGTGCGGGGGTATGTCCCCAATCTTGGCGAAACCGGGTTTATGGTCGATGCGTTTGCTCTTACGGCGCTTACAGGCGCGGGCGGAGCAGTGTTCGGCCTTGCCGCCGCGAGCTTACGCGCCTATGGCATCGCCGACGTAAAAGAGGCCTTTAATCGCTCATGAGCACAAACGATAATTCTACTAAAAATTACCAAGGTCCAGATCGGGTCTTTTCCGGTGTGCAGCCGACGGGTTCGCTGCATCTCGGCAATTATCTCGGCGCGCTCAAGAAATTCGCCGCATTGCAGCATGAGCATGAGTGTTTGTTCTGTATTGTCGATCTGCATGCCCTCACCATGCCGCAAGAACACGGCAAACTGGCCGGTCAAACCCGGCATATTGCGGCGGCGTTTTTAGCCGCCGGGGTACAGCCGGACAAAGCGCTCGTTTATGCGCAATCCGCGATTCCGGCCCATACAGAACTGGCCTGGTATTTTAACTGTGTCGCCCGGATGGGGTGGGTGCAGCGTATGACGCAGTTCAAGGATAAGTCCGGCAAAAACGCCGAGGCGGCCAGCGTTGGATTGTTTACATATCCGGCGCTGATGGCGGCCGACATTTTAGCCTATAAAGCAACCCACGTACCTGTCGGTGACGATCAGAAACAACATTTGGAACTGGCGCGTGATATTGCCGCGAAATTTAATCACGATTTCGGTGAACCTGCGGGCGAACCGAACTTTTTCCCGCTGCCTGAACCGCTGATTGATGGGCCAGGCGCGCGGGTGATGAGTTTGCGAGACGGGACCAAAAAAATGTCTAAGTCCGATCCGTCTGATGCGTCGCGCATCAATCTGACGGATGATCCAGACACAATCGCCAAAAAAATTCGTAAGGCCAAAACCGATACGGGTTCTGTGCCCGGATCGGTCGAAGAACTGGCGGGTCGGCCTGAGATCGCTAATCTCGTCGGGATTTATTCTGCGCTGTCCGATACCACGGACGCAGAAGTTCTGGCGCAGCATGCGGGATCGCAATTTGGTCCGTTCAAAAATGCACTCGCCGATGTCACTGTCGAAGCGATGCGGCCGGTGTCCGACCTGATGCGGCGTTACTTGGCGGACCCGGATGAGCTGGACCGGATTATGTCGCGATCCGCGGATGCTGCACGCGCAATTTCAGAACCTGTTATGGTGGATGTCCGACGTATTATCGGCATTCACGGAAGTGCGGCATGAAACATTTGCTGATCGCAACGACGGCCGCGCTTTTTCTGGCGGCTTGTTCTGATGTCTCGACAGTCTCAGAGACAGATAATTCTGTTTCAGACGCGGCAACGCCGTCTGTGCTGATTTCAGACGGATATATCATCGCGCCGCTCAAAGGCCGCGATGTTGCGGCAGGCTATTTCATGGCTGAAAATCAGGGCGCAGCGATCAGTCTCGTGTCCGCCTCAACCCCTGTCGCGGCAACGGTCGAAATGCACACACACAGCATGGCCGATGGCGTGATGAAAATGCGCAAAGTAGATACGGTCGACTTGCCCGAAGAAAGCTCTGTCGCTTTTGAGCCGGGTAGCTATCATTTGATGATGTTCGGCTTTGCCCGCGCTGAAGGTCAAACCGAGACTCCTGTGACAATCATGCTGAGCACAGGCGAAGAAATTACCGTCACACTGCCGATCCGCGAACGCGGCTAATCGCCGGAGGCGTCCCGCTCGCGCGAAGCGTCGGACAGTGGTCTGAATCCCGCGGGGCCATTATTGAGCGTCGCTAACGCCCCTTCCAGATTTCTCAGACGAATTTCGAGCGGCGGATGGGTTGCGCTCATAGCTTGGCTATCGCGATGGGCGTCGACGCCCATTTCCCAGGCAGCGACTGTACCATCGATGTCATAGTCCGCATTGCGCATTAGGGTCAGCGCATCCGCATCTGCTTGCAGCTCAGCATTCCAATGTAAGCCATACTGATGATGGCCACGCAGAACATGTGCCATTTCATGCGCGATGATGAGGGCGAGCGCCGCATCATCGCCGACCTGCTCAACCAGCGCCGAGGAGAGTTCAATCTCGCGCCCATCGGTTGAGGCGTTGAGGCGATCTGAGTTGATCACAAAGGCTGGTGCAACACAGGCGAGGTCGGATTGTAAGCGAATGGGAACCGCGCCGTCTCCGTTATCGACCATCAAGGGTTGATCGGCTTGAAAGGGCCAGCCGGAGACGATTTCTTCTCCGGCGCGCAGTCTGGCTCGGTCAGCCGGGGAGCCCGGCACGACGGAGCGGATGAAACGACCGTCTTCGTCGAGCGCCATGAAATGCAATGCGAGTGCGCGCAGGCTGGGGGGATAATCATCGAGCTGATGGGTCAAGAGGCCGACATCATGGCGCGTCACATCGCAGAGCGGCGAATTGGCGACACGTAATCGGCGGCTGATCCGGGCGACCCGCTCTGACATGGCTTGATGTCGGGCAACGACAACGGCGAATTCTGCGTAGCGATCCATTGCCGGCGTCGTCTCTGGGATTGAGACCGCCATATCTGGATCGGCCGCCGCGTCCGAGCAGGCGGCGAGGATAAGGGCGCAAAGTCCCACAAAACAAGGCCAGCGCCTACTCATCCGCATCATCTTTATAATTTGGGACGAGCGGTTCGCCCGCGGCTTGCTTGGCGAGAACTTCCTCACGGGCTGCGGCGATACGAAGATAGCGGGCTGGGAATGTCGGATGGGTTTTTGCGCGATTGACTGACCGCGGATCGACGTCGGCGAGGCGACGCCAGAACGCTTCCACATCGTCCGGATTAAACCCGGCGCGCACCATGTAATAAAGCCCGACATAATCGGATTCTAATTCAAACGGTCGGGTGTAGCGCGTTGCAAATCCTGATAGGATCAGATTGCCAACAACTTTCCGTATATGACCCATTGTATTATGGGCCAGTTCATGCCCCAAAATTAGGGCGAGTTCGTCATCACTCTCCGTAAAGTCCATCATGCCCGTCGTGACCGTGATATTGCGGCCATTGGCAAAGGCATTGATGGCGGAGCTTGGACGTAAGCGTAGGCGCGATCGACAGATTGTGTTCGGCGTGACGCTCAGCGTCATTTCGCGCGCGGCGCGTTGGATCGTCAGCGGGACTGTTGGGGCCTCAAGAGCCTCTTGCAAACTGTCGGGTCCGACAGGGTTACCGTCGATGAGAAAAACATCGCCCGATTTAATCCCAGCGCGGGCGGCCGGACTATTCGGGGCCACAAGAAAGACACTTGGCGTATCCGTTGCTCCGAGTTCCCTGCGGGCGGCGATGCGCAATTCACGCGGATAATTTTCTTCCGTGTGAATTACCACCCCGATGTCGCGGCGGGTCTTGGGGCAGAGCCCTGCATTGGCGTGCAAGATTTGCCGCCCAACCCTGAGTAATCGCGCCGAATAGTCGGTTTGCGTGGCAAGCGCTGTGTTCTCTTGCACAATCGATTCGGCGCGCAGAGCACGTTCGCTAATATTGGGCAGGCGCGTAGCCGTGCTGGCGCAGCCGACCAGAAGGCTCGACGTGAGGAGTGCGAAGGTGATGAGACGGGGGAAGCTCATCTGTTCACCATGCCGAATGCGGCGGCACGGTCAATGCGCCGCCTGTATTTGGCTCCTATCAACTCTCCGTCAGCCACTTGCGACTTGGGCTTTAGACCGCCACATAGAGATCATGTTTATTCAAACCGAAGATACGCCAAATCCGGCGACCTTGAAATTCCTTCCGGGCCGCGATGTCGCTGGGCCGGGGGCAACGCCCGTTGAGTTTACACGCGGGGCAGACGTGTCAGGTGCGCCCTTGGCCGAGATGTTGTTCATGATCCCGGATTTGACGCGCTTGATGTTTGGTAGCGATTTTATTTCCGTGACCAAATCGGATGACGCGCAGTGGAAGCACCTGCGACCCGCCGTGCTCGGCGCGATCATGGATTTCTTTGTCGCTGGCGGCACACCGCTGCTCGAACAGTTGCAAGCGGGCGAGGTTGATGAGCGAGTCTATGAAGGCGAGACGGCGGAAATCGTCGAGCAGATCAAAGAATTGATTGAACTGCGGGTTCGTCCGGCCGTGGCGCAAGATGGCGGCGACATCGTCTTCCGTCATTTTGATGATAAGGACGGCACCGTATTTTTAGAAATGCGCGGGGCCTGTGCGGGTTGCCCGTCCTCGACCATGACCCTCAAGCACGGGATCGAAAACCTGCTCAAACATTATGTGCCCGAAGTGAACAGCGTCGAACAGGCGGTCGCCTAAAAACCTATGGTCGTCCTCGGCCTTGATACGACCGGTGCGGATTGCTCCGCTTGCGTCGTGCGCGACGAGACCGTGTTGGCCTACCTCTCAGAGCCAATTGGGCGCGGTCATGCCGAACGGCTGGCGCCGATGGTTGTGGAGGTGCTGCGCGAGGCCGGTGTAACGCCGGAGGATATTGACCGGATTGCCGTGTGTACGGGTCCGGGCAGCTTTACCGGACTGCGGGTCGCGCTCTCTTTTGCCAAAGGATTTGCGCTGCCGCGCCGAACGCCCGTAGTCGGTATCGACGCGCTTGCCGCGACTTATCTGTCCAGCGATCTTTCTCCTGCACATGCGATGGTTTGGACCGATGTGAAGCGAGGTCAGATCATGTTCGGTACTTATTCTGGCGCGGGCCCACTTATTAAGGGCGAGCCTAAAACGGGAACGCGTGAGGACATGAGAAAAGACGCCGAACCGTATCAGTTTGATGTTCTGGAGGCTTTGTCTGTTGATGTCCGTGTGATTGCAAAAGCTGTTGCAACGATGCCTGCTGATCATTTGACAAGCTATCCCGCCAATCCCCTCTACGCCCGCGCGCCCGACGCGAAGCTCCCCGGCGGTATCACGCCGCCCGCGCAACCCGCGTGACACCCCGTCTCCTCACGCCAGACGATGCTGAGGTGATGGCCGTCATTCACGCCGCCTGTTTTGATAAACCGTGGCCCGCGCTCGACATGACTGTGCATGTTGCCCGTGATCTCTGCTTAGGGATTGGCGCGCCATTAATGAGCTTTGCGATCCTGCGCCGTTCGGACATTGACGCGGAAATCCTCACAGTTGCCACCGATCCTCGTAAACGCGGACAGGGTTTGGCCGGGCGAGTGTTGCGCACCGCGGAGGCGCAATTCCGTGTCGCCGGATTGCGCAACATCTTCCTCGAGGTGGCGGAAGATAATGTGTCTGCGCGCACGCTTTACAAACGCTTGGGGTTTGTCCCCATCGGCCGCCGCCCCGGTTACTATGCGCGGCCGCAGGGTCGGATCGCGGCGATTACTTACTCGTTAGAGTTATAAATATATTGTCTTTGCTACTTTTAATTGCCACATAAACTTTATGAATTGGACTGCTATTTTAATTGCAGCCGTTTGTGGCGGAGCTTTTGCGGGTAGCGGTGTTCTGCTGGCGAATTGGCTTGGGCGGCCTCAGTTCCGGTCCGCCATAGTGGCAGTCGCAACCGTCATTGGCATCGGTGTGGCGTCGCAAATCAATGACCGTCTTCCGGTAAAAATGAATATAGACGCGTTTTCATTGTCTGACTTGGCTGACGAAGTGCCTTTTTACCGTGTTTTGATCGACAGAGACCCGGCGTCCGCCCTGATATTGGAAACGGGTTTGAAAGACGATTTTCAAAGTGGAAATTTCACGATCAATGAAATCACAGATCGGACGCGAAACCGCCTAGGCGTCATTTTAACCAACAAAACGATTGTTGCGCCTGCGAGCCTTCAGCGTGAATATGCTGATATTGCGATCGAGATGTTCGAACATTTTAAACGGACGAAACCTAATTTATGTCGGAAAATGGCAATGGGGGAGCCCATTGGTGATCTGAGCCCTTATCTGCCACAGAGTTATGCCGAGACAGAAGGGGCGATGATGGTGCGCGTCATTGAAACGCCGTCTGTCGTTGGGGCCAGCGGTGATGTGGTTCGCGGCAAAGGAATTGCTGGGGACGTATTTGTTGCATGGGCTGACACGGCAGAGGTCGACATGCAATCACCCAATTTTTCGGAGACTTTATCAGATATTCAGTGGTGCGACATAAGCCTCGCCTTGAGTTATGCGAAGCTATCGGCATCAGATCAGGATAGGCGTGATTTATTTGCATTCGAAGCCGACACCGCAAATCCCTCTTAGTGATATTTTCAAGGTTTTGCGTCTCTGCTTCGACGATTACCTACTCACTAAATTTAAAAACTGAGCGCCCGCCGCCGCTGGACGCCACGCTTTAACGCGGCTAGAGTGAGTCCATGCCAAATACTGAAACCTGGGTTGAAAAGAAATGTGTCGAGCGCGGGTTGCGCCTGACAGAACAACGGCGCGTGATCGCGAAAGTCTTGTCAAACGCGGAAGACCACCCCGACGCCGAAGAGCTTTACGCGCGCGCGTCTCGGATTGACCCAAAGATCAGTTTAGCCACTGTTTACCGGACTGTGCGCCTCTTTGCGGACTCCGGCATCATCGAAATGCATGATTTTCGGGACGGTCGCGCGCGCTACGAGACAGCGGATGCGGAGCATCATGACCACTTAATTGATGTGCATTCGGGCGAAGTGATCGAATTTGTCGATGACGAAATCGAAGCGCTTCAGCACCGAATCGCTGAGAAGCTCGGCTATGAACTCGTCGACCATCGGCTCGAACTTTACGGTCGCAAAAAGAAATAACGATGTTTGGCCGTAAGTTGGTCGATACCGATATTGCCGACTGGCAGTTTGAACAATTTGAATGGCTAATCGATAATTTCTCGTCCGGTCCGGGTTTGCCAGACGGGGCGTTATGGCAACCTATTCCTGAGCACTTCCCCAAAGCGCAAGGTGATTTAGGCGTTCATCTCTTCGAAATCGTTTGTCGCCAATGCGGGCTTGATCCGGCGACCTTTGATTTAGTCGCGGCAGACCCGATCAAAAGTCAAAGCTTGGGCGGCCTTGCTCTGACGCACCCCACAGTGGCGGCGCCTGCGGCAACCTACCAAGTTGAAGCGGACGGTGACGCCGATTTCCGCGAAGTCATTCACTATGACGCGACCCAAACGCCGCTGGATTTTGTCGCGACATTTGCGCATGAGCTGTCGCATTCAGTTTTCTATCGGGCCTATGCGCCTTGGCCGGGCGATATGGCGCTTCATGAACTTTTCACTGATTTGACGGCGATTTATCTTGGCTACGGAATTTTCCTTGCCAATACGCGTTTCAGTTTTGCGGGCTTTAGTGGGACGGGTGTTCAGGGCTGGCAGGTCGGTGGGGCCGGGTATTTGCCCGAAGCGGATATGATTTTCGCTCTCGCTTTGTTTATGCGCGTAAAGGGTGTTCCGGAAGAGGCCGCCCGCGATCATTTAAAGCCTAAACTCGCCAAAATGCTTCGAACTGCAATGCGTCAATTGGATCGGGATAAGGCCCGTGTTGACTCTCTGCGCGCGCGGGTGCCGGCCCATGCGGGCAAGACTTAGAGACGTCTTAAGACTTGATAATCCTCTAAGCACGCCGCGAAGGTTTCCGCATGTTCCGGCGCAACATCCGGCAAGGCCCCGGGCGCATCGGCGAAGCCAAATGACTTATATACGCTATCGTACCAATAGGGTCCCCACGGGCCGTCTTCAGGGCGGGGGCCGTCGTGCCATTTGAGCATCGTCCGGCTGAACGGAATATTATATCCATCCTCACAGATGGTCCGTAGGGCCACACGGGGGCGGGCGAGAATATCGTCGCTATCCATAACCAGCGGGGCCCGACCTGTGATGTCGGACAGCTCCGTATGCAGTGTCCGAAGTCGCGCATAGCCGAGATCATTAGCGGTGAATTCAGGACGCCCTCTGGCATAGGACGCAATTACGCGCGCCGGGTGACGCAGCAATAAAACGTGGCGCGCCTGCGCCGTCCACGCCATTGGCATTCCGGCAATCATATGATGCGCCATATGTTTTTGAAAATGGTAGCGCGTCCCGACAGGCGCGAGGATACGCTCAACAATGCGCTCCGGATCGGTTTCACAGGCCGCGAGCGTCTCGGCGCGTCCCGGATGCGCGAGCCCCGTTTGATCTAAATAAGCCGCGAAAAACGGCTCATCCCAGCAGGTGATATCCGACTGCGACCCAAAACTCCGCATCATCGCCGTCGAAATATTGCGCGGCCCGGACCACAGGCAGAGTATCTTAGACATTAGGCAAGCGCTTTTTTTAGGTTGATTGTGACATCTTGGACCCCGGGGTTAGCCCAGACGGAATCCGTCATCATGAATTTTAGGCTGTTCGTATGTTTGACGTGTACTCCACGGACCGCCACGACATTTCTAGGGACGAGGGCTGCTCGCAATATATTGTAATCGTCATCGAATAGTACCACCGTTAACCAGTCGAAACCCTCCCCATCAAAATCTCGGATGGCTGATAATTGGCGTGAAGCGTTTCTTCTATGAACTCGTCTTCCTTTGATCTGGTAGCGATATCCCTTTGTATCCGTGGCATCGTAGCTTTTCATCGAATTGGGCGCTTGGACCCAATTGAAAGCTTTGCAGAATAAAAATTCAGCCAAATCACCCGTCGGATTATTAGCAGAGCGGATGACGGCGCGCTCGCGAAGCTCTTCCATGATTTTGACATGTAAAGTGAGAAGCGCAGGCAAGGATAGCGTTGTGAGCTTACCCGTCACTTCGTGTCTGTATCGATCAAGGCGAGATAGAGCTGTTGCAAGCGCGCCACCATCGGCCCGCGTGTGCCGTCGCCGATTTGTCGTCCGTCAATCGTTCCGACAGGGGCTAATCCGGCAAACGTCCCCGTGGTGAAGGCCTCGTCCGCCGCATAGCAATGGCGCAGCGTGAAGTTGCGCTGGAAGACCGGAATATCATTGGCCCGACACAGGTCGACCACGCGGGCACGCGTGATTCCGTCGAGACAGTAGTCGCCCGTCGAGGTCCAAACTTCGCCTTTGCGCACGATAAAGAAATGGGTCGAATTACAGGTTGCGACGAACCCTTGCGGATCGAGCATGATAGCTTCGTCGGCCCCAGCTTCGATTCCCTGAATGCAGGCGGTAATGCAATTGATCTTGGAATGACTGTTAAGTCCCGGATCTTGCACATCGGGTCGACCCCGGCGCGTCGCGACACTTTGTAGGTTCAGCGGGCGTTCCGCCGTCGCTGGATCGGGTTGCTTATATTCCGCAGCAATGACGATGGTGGCGGGCGAAATGATGACGCGTGGGTCCTGATAAGGTGTTGAGCGCAAACCGCGCGTGACCATCAAGCGAATATGGACATGGTCCGTCATGTCATTAGTTTTAAGCGTGTCATCAATTCGCGCGACGAGCGCGTCTCGGCTGATGCCAAGGTCGATTTTCAAAGCGGCTAATCCTTCGGCAAGACGATCCATGTGGTCATCGAGGAATGCCACCTTGCCATTATGTACGCGCAGACCTTCCCACACACCGTCGCCCAGCATAAAACCGCTATCGAAAATGTTCACAACCGCTTTCTCACGCGGAACAAGCGCGCCGTTCACATTAAAGAGAACATCCGTATTGCGCGGATCAGAAACGTAGGAGTGGGTGCCAAAGCTCATGGGCCCTGATTAGCAGAGAAACAAAAAGAGTGAAGCCCTACCCGGCCGGAATTAGTTCCAATGTGTTGGGTTCGTTCACGTCCCCATGTAATAGACGATCCGCGATCACCGCCGCGTGCGGCGCGAAGTGGAGAATTTCCCAGCGACCATCGAAATGCTCAATCAACGCGGTGCAGCTCTCGACCCAATCGCCGGTGTTTTTATAGGCGATGCCGTCAATGTCCCGCTGTTCTGCGACGTGGATATGGCCGCAAATCGCGCCGTCAAAACCTTTGCGGGCGCAGTAGTTGGCGACATGGCCCTCAAAGCTGTGAATGAAGTTCATGGCGCGTTTCGTTCGCGATTTCAGCGCTTTGGAGAGCGACCAATAATCCAGACCTAGGCGACGTCTTGCCCCGTTCAGCTTCGTATTCACCCATAGCAGGCCATTGTAAGCACTATCGCCGAGGTGCATGATCCATTTGCGGTCCGCGCGCATCAGCCCGTCAAACATGTCGCCGTGGACAACAAGATAGCGTTTCCCATCGCGGCCTGCATGAACGGCGCGGTTCTTGACGGTAATATCCCCAAACATCAGCCGGAACTTCATAAAGCCGCGCAGGAACTCATCATGATTGCCGATGATATAGGTCACGTCCGTGCCGCGCTTGGCGGCCGTGAGAATACGGCGCACGACATTGGTGTGGGATTGCGGCCAGAACCATTTTTTGCGCAACCGCCAGCCATCAATAATGTCCCCGACCAGATAGAGCTGCTCTGATGTGTGGTCTTTCATGAACACACAAAGCGCCTCCGCCTGACAGCCCTTGGAACCCAGATGGAGGTCGGAAATAAAAATGGAACGGTAATGCGGCATATAAGGCGCCGCTAGTGTGGTTTGGTGTCCGGCGTGTGACGGGGACGCTACATGTTTGTGTCGATTACTCGCCTAGAAGGCTTCCGTTTCGATGAGCAGTAAACAGACCGCGATGCATAGACCGGCCAACCCGTAAGCCGCCCATCCTGACGTCAGCGCCGTGAGCAGAGACGTTTCTACCGTCATGTCTGGCAAGCTCACGCCGAGACGGGTCCAGATCAGACCACAGAGCAAGCCGATCAGGCCTGCCATCAACCATCCACGCCACAGCGGCAAAGGTTGCTTGGCCAAACTATCGAGGTCGAACAGGGCGGCGTTTTCTTCCGTCTTTAAGCGCGCCAGTAGGACGTCTGAAAACCCTTGATCGTCTGTTGGTGCCGCATAGTCGGCGAGTAAGGATGTCAGGTCTTTATCTGTCATGGGGTTGATCCTTCATAGGCGCGGAGAGCGTCTTGTAGCGCAGTTTTGGCGCGCGATACATGCGACTTAACGGTACCGAGCGGCAGACCGGTAATATGGGCGGCGTCCGCATGGCTGTGGCCGAGCGCCAAGCAGAGCATGGCGCAGGCGCGGCGCTCTGGCGGGAGTGTGTTCATCGCGCGCTCAATGTCGAGGCGCGTGCCGTGGTGCGACGTCGGTGCGTCAGGGGGCAGGGCGTGCGTGTCGCCGAGGTCCCGCCGGCGTGTTTCGCGGCGGTGATGATCGAGAAAGCGGCGATAGGCGATGCGCAACAACCACCCGCGAATATTGTCAACATCAGGGAGCTTATGGGCCACCCGAAATGCTTTGAGAAAAGTCTCCTGCGCCAGCTCGTCAGCGAGGGCACTATTCCGACACAGTCGGCGCAGGAAAGTTCTGACCGCGCCCTGATGGGCGCGGACAATCGGGTCAAATGTGTCGACCTGTGACAGGTCTAGTCTTCGGACTGACGCGAGACTGTGAACCACAGCACGAGGAAGACAGATCCTACCAGGAAGGGGAAGGAGGCAAAGCCGAAGAAAATGCGCGTTGCTTCTTCTTCCGGTACGACTGTACCGAAAATCGCCGTTGCGACGGCAATGGCAATCAGGATGAGCCCTAAGCGCAAATCGGCATGTTTCGGTTTGCGCCGCACGCCGAGCGTTTTGACCAATTCGACGGTGATCGGTTCGCCCTTGCTAGCGACGGTCTCTAACAAGCCGATCGTGGCCGCGTGGGATTTAAAGCGATAGGCTGCAACGGCCCAAACGATGACGGGGATGATCGCGAATAAGGCAATCGGGACGAGGACTTCTTCCATGTGTGTCTCCTTTTTCAGACGGTTATACTCAAGCAGACGTCACGAGGGACGTTATTGGATGCAGCGGGACGAAAACTATTTTGCCTTACCTCTTCGTCCTTGTCGGGGCACCTGTCGGGATCGCTTGCGAAAAACGCCGCGCCGCACCACATGACCCGTCGTGACCCAAGATGTCGATGTCATAACACTAGGCTGTCGCCTGAATGCGTCCGAAAGCGATGCGATGGTTGCGCTTGCGCGTGATGACGGGCTGACCAATGCGGTGATTATCAACACCTGTGCGGTGACGAATGACGCGGTTGCAGAGAGCCGCCGCCGGGTTCGCAAAGCCCGCCGCGACCGCCCCGACGCGACCATTATTGTGACAGGCTGTGCGGCGCAGATTGATCCGACGGCTTTTGCGGCCATGGACGAAGTTGATCAAGTTCTGGGAAATCATGATAAAATGCTGCCGGGCGCGTTTCTGGATCAGAGTGAGCGCATTCGCGTCAACGATATTATGACGGTCCGTGAAAATGCACCGCAATTTATGGGCTCTGAGAATTCTCCGGACAAAGCGCAATCGCGCACGCGGGCGTTTCTGCAAGTACAAAATGGCTGTGACCATCGCTGCACCTTCTGCATCATTCCTTATGGGCGCGGGAATGCGCGCTCTGTGCCTGCGGGTGAGGTCGTCAGCCATGTGCGCAACCTCGTGCGGCAGGGATACCGCGAGGTCGTTCTGACAGGCGTTGATTTGTCCAGTTGGGGCGGGGACTTACCGGGGACACCACCGCTGGGTGACTTGGTCCGGCGGGTGTTGAAGCTCGTGCCGGAACTGGACCGTTTACGCTTGTCCTCAATTGATCCGGCGGAAGTCGACCCGATTCTGTTTGAGCAGATTGTCACGGAACCGCGCATGACGCCCTATCTACATCTGTCGTTGCAAAGCGGGGATGATATGATTCTCAAACGGATGAAGCGCCGTCACTCGCGCCAACAAGTGATTGATCTGTGTCACGCGCTGCAAACGCGCCGTCCAGAGATTACCTTTGGCGCGGATATCATCGCGGGTTTTCCGACAGAAGATGACGCCATGTTCGACAATAGCCTGCGTATTGTGTCCGACGTCGGTATTCCGTGGCTGCACGTATTTCCTTATTCGGCGCGTGCAGGCACGCCTGCGGCGAAAATCCCGCCGGTTGATGGCAATATTGTCAAAGCGCGCGCCAAAACTTTGCGCGAGGCGGGAACCGTCGCGAAAGCGGCGCATTTACGGTCTCGCGTGGGCGATGTGGATGTGGCGTTATTTGAAGAAACCGGGCAGGGTCGATTGCCTGATTTCAGCCTTATCCGTGTTAATAATCCACCGCCTGCGGGTTCGCTTGGAAAAGTGACTGTGATAGAGGCGCGCGACGACCATTTGATCGGGAGCCTTCATGGCTGAGAAGAAAAAGCGCGGTTTTCTCTCTAAGCTCGGATTCCGGTCCAAAGATGAGACGCTGGCGGCTGAAGCCGCTGAGCATGCTGCACAGCAACAACTCATTGACGACCAAATGGCCGCGCGCATGGCGGCGATTAATGCCGCCGCTTTGGCGTCTGCGCGGGTGCAAGATGGGGGCGTCAAAGCGCTCACAGCCGACGAACAAGCGGCGCTGGACGCGGAGGATAAACGCCAGGCTGAAATCCAAGCGGCGCGTGACGTTGAACGCGCCAAACAGCTGGTTGAGGAAAAAGCGCGGCGTGCGGCGGAGGCGGCGGCTGACCGCGAGGCTGAGACCGCGCGGATCGCAGACGCGCCGCAAAAAGCAGACGCGCGCGCGGCCAGAGATTTAGCGGAAGCCGAACGCCAAGCGACCGAACAAAAAGTCCGTGCTGACGCGGCCGAGAAACTAAAAGCTGAACGCGACACCAAAATCGCGACAGCAGAATCGGACGCTGAGGCCGCAGAGCTGAGCCGTATCGCCGCCGAAGAACGCGCGGAGCAGGCGCGGGTTGACGCCGCGCGTCAGGCTGAGGCCGCCCGCGCGGCGGAAGACCGACGCCTCGCCGACGCTGCAGAGGCGGCCAATCAGGCCGAAGAGGCGCGTCTGACGGCGCAAGCCGAACGGCTGGCTCGCGAAGCGGAGGAAGCCGAACGTCGGGCCGCACGTGCCGCGGACCGCAAAGCACGGGAACAAGCTGAAACTGCGGAACGCACGCGAATCGCGGCAGAACGCGCGGCTCAGAAAGCGAAAGAGCAACCCACACCAGAACCAGAAATTGATGTCACCGCGGATGGTGGGTTTTTGGACCGCATCACAAAAGGTCTGCGCCGGTCGACGACACGCATGTCCGACCAGATGGCGGCGACCTTTAATCAGCGCACGCTCGATACGGCTGCGCTGGAGGACCTCGAAGACATCCTGATTATGGCCGACCTCGGCACAGATGTTGCGACCAAAGTTTGTGCCAATTTGGCGGCGGACAAGTTCGACAAAACTGTGACAGATTTGGAGATTAAAGTCGCGCTGGCGGAGACAATTTCCGACATTATGACGCCGTTGGAAACGCCCTTTGTGCTTGGCTTAGCGCGACCGCAGGTGATTTTATTTGTTGGCGTCAACGGCTCTGGCAAGACCACGACATTGGGTAAAATTGCGAAGCGATTTGGTGATCAAGGTCAGAAGGTCCTGATTTGTGCGGCGGACACGTTCCGCGCGGCGGCAGTTGAACAACTTACGGTCTGGGGCGAACGCGCAGGCGCACCCGTGATGTCCGGTAAGCCGGGGGCGGACGCGGCCTCGCTCGTCTATGACGCAATGAACCGCGCGCGGGACGAGGATTACGACATCTTGATGATCGACACGGCGGGACGGTTGCAGAATCGGACCGAATTGATGGACGAACTGGCCAAAATTATCCGCGTGATCGAAAAAACCGACCCCTCCGCGCCGCATCATAGCGTGTTGGTGCTGGATGCGACGGTTGGTCAGAACGCGCTATTACAAGTCGAAGCCTTTAAGCAGACGGCGAATGTGTCCGGCCTGATTATGACCAAACTGGACGGGACTGCCAAAGGGGGCGTGCTCGTCGCGCTGTCAGACAAGTATAAATTGCCGATCCATTTTATTGGTATTGGCGAGGGGATCGACGACCTAGAAACCTTCTCAGCCCCTGTTTTCGCGGCCGCCTTGTCCGGTGTTGCGGATGCCGTCTCACGTAAATAGACTTAGCCCTCAGTTTTCTTTTGGAGCCTACCATGAAACTCAATTCTACCCTCTCTGCCATTGTTACAGGCGGGGCATCGGGCCTCGGAGAAGGCACAGCGCGCATGTTGGCGTCTCACGGGGTCAAGGTTGGCATCTTTGATATGAATGAAGATCGCGGGCAGTCGGTTGCCAAAGACATTGGCGGCGTCTTTGCCAAAGTGAACGTTTCCGACAACGCCTCCGTTGATGCAGGTTTTGCCGCTGTCCGGGCCGAAATCGGCCAAGAGCGGATCATGGTCAATTGTGCCGGGATCGGCGGCGGGATCAAAACCGCCTCGCGCAAACGCGATACAGGCGAAATTTCCGCGCATGACCCTGAAGCCTTCATTCGCATCATCAATATTAATTTGATTGGCAGCTTCCTCTGCGCGTCAAAATCCGCCGCCGGTATGATGACGCTCGACCCGACACAGCCAGACGGCGAACGCGGTGTTGTGATCAATACGGCGTCAGTTGCGGCCCAAGATGGTCAAATCGGGCAGGTGGCTTACGCCGCGTCAAAGGGCGGTATTTTGTCGATGGCGTTGCCGATGGCACGGGACTTAGCGCGCGAAGGTATTCGCGTGAACACGATTCTGCCGGGATTTTATGAAACGCCGATTTATCAGCAGATGAATCCCGAAGTGAAAGAGAACCTGCGCGCGCATGTTCAATTCCCGAACCGCTTTGGCCAGCCCGAAGAGTTCGGCGAGGTGGTCCGCTTCATGTGCGAACATGGCTATATCAATGGTGAGTATATTCGCACGGACGCCGGTGCGCGCATGCCCCCGCGCTAACGGATCAATCGGCGGTGGGCAAAGCGCCCATCGCTTTTAAACGCGCCTCAATGAGGGGCAAACGGTCTTGTCCAAAATACATATCATCGCCGATAAAAAACGTCGGCGTTCCGACGCCACCACGGTCGATTAAGTCCTGCGTATCCTGTTTTAATTGGACGCGTTGGACGTCGCTATCCATCTTGTCAGATAGGTCCGATATATCGAGGCCCGCCTGCGCCGCGATGTTAAGAACGATCTCGGCTTGCGAGACATCGGCGAAGTCCCGCCAATAGGCTTGGAAGGCGGCGCGCGCGAAAGGGATAATTTTTCCCTGCTCTAGGGCGGTCGCACTTGTCCGCATGAGCCGCGCCGCATTCACCGGGTGATTGGGATGCATGCCGCGAATATCCGCATTCCGTAATTTTGCCCATTCCCCAACCTCTCGTAGGGCCATTTGCGCTCTGCGGGGATCTGACATGATATCAACGCGCCGCGCATAGGCGCCTTGATTATTGGCGTTCCAAACAGCGCCGACCAGAACAGGATGCCAGACGATGTCAAAGTCCAGTCTGGACTTCATATCCATCAGACTTTCAAAGCCGAGATAGCTCCAGAGTGAGGTCAAATCGAAACAAAATTCAAGGGTGGGTCGGGTCATATGGGCTGCTAACGAATTTGCGTCCTTTAGGCGAATGAATTACAGATTGCACATAATCCTGCAATTCATTCGCAAAGTGATTGACACTCGTTCTCAATCGCGTATTGAAAACCTGTGATCCATTGCATCTGCAACAATATCAACACGAAGGCTGTCGAAGCCGCAGCCGCCAAAGGGGCGGAAACGGCGGCGTGTGTTCAACGGGCCTGCGGCAGCCGTTTTCGCTGTGGTCAATGCCGGACGGATATAGAGCAGCATTTGCGCAGTTGGCGCCAAACGCGTCCGATGCTCGACGCGGCAGAATAGCGCTAATTCCCTGATATTATTGTCTTTGCGTCTCGTTTGCGAGGATGTTGACGATATCGGGCTGTTTTCTCTGCGAATGAAAATCGGGTGCCGTGATTGCCTTTGACAGACCCGAAGGGTCAGTCCTAAGTGACGTCTATGTTAAAAAATCCCGAAGTTATCGTCTGGCTTAACCGTGCTCTTAAGGCCGAACTGACCGCCATTAATCAATATTTCCTGCATTCTCGTATGCTTCGGGATTGGGGCGTCACGCTCTTGGCCAAGAAGGAATATGAAGAGTCCATCGAAGAGATGAACCACGCGGATGAAATCATCGAGCGTATTCTCTTTTTGGGTGGGCTGCCGAACCTGCAGGACCTCGGCAAACTTCACATTGGCGAAGATGTTCAAGAAATCCTTGAATGCGACATGAAAGTCGAAGAAATCGCGATTCCCCTGTATCGTGACGCCATCCATTATTGCGAATCTGTCCGGGATTATGGGACGCGGGACCTGCTGCAACGGATTTTAGTGGATGAAGAAGGTCACGTCGACTTCCTTGAAACGCAGTTCGACCTGATCAAGCAAATCGGAATCGAGCGTTACATCCAAATGCAGAGCGAGCCGGTAACAGCGGCAAAATAAACGATTTTTTTGACGAGGCCGTTGCTCTTCCACACGGCCGCGCTTTTCAAGACGCTGCAAACTCATGGGGAACTGATCACGTCGCAAAACTGTCACTTGGCGAAGGCGGTCGCAATTGTGTAACTGAACCGTGTTAAAGCAGTTAGAGACCTTCGGATTCCCGGACTTTACTAAGCTGCAACGGAATATCCTGGAAGGTCAGACATGTCCGGTATTGAGTTCTTGGGCGTCATTGGGTTCGCCCTGGCGGCCTATTCTGTCATCGCAAATGATGCGATCCAAACCTTAGGAACTTTCCTTCGGTCCAATCAACACCGCGCGTGGTGGGTGCTGTGGCTCTATGTTGCCGGCATCTTTGTGGTTGTGCTGACCTATGGCTATTTCAACCAAAATGGCGATGTCGCCTTTGGCCGTCTGAATACAATCCCGTACCCAGAGGGGGGGATTCAGTGGTACCATATCATTCCGCCCATCGCCTTGATCGCCTTGACGGGCATGACCGTGCCTGTCTCCACGACCTTCCTCGTTTTGACCATGTTTGCATTGACAGGCGGGGCCGCAACGGAAGGCGTTCTCGGCAAGATGTTGATTAAATCAGCGCTCGGTTATGCCGTCGCCTTTGGGGTTGGGATTATCGTCTATGCCGCGATTGCCCGAAGTTTCTCTCGCTGGGTTCAGAATACGCAAGATAAACCCCCGGCCGACTTCTGGTATGCGTTCAAATGGGTCACGACGGGCTTCCTCTGGTTCCAGTGGTTGATGCAAGATTTGGCCAACATTTTCGTCTTCCTCCCGCGGAGCAATATTGATGGCGTCACGATGGTGTCACCGGGCATCACGATCCTCGGCGGGACGCTTTCTGTCATCCTCATTGGATATATTTTCTTCCGTCGCGGCGGTCGTATTCAGGAAATCGTCAATTCCAAGACAGGGACGCAAGACCCGCGCGTGGGTGTCCTCGTCGACATCATGTTCGGGATCATCTTATTCGTCTTCAAAGAAATGAACGATATTCCAATGAGCACGACATGGGTCTTCTTGGGTCTGATCGCGGGTCGTGAACTGTCCATCGCCTATATTGGTGGCTTGCGCGAGAGAGCGGAAGCGTTGCGCGATGTTACGCGCGATGCGGGTCGTCTGATGTTCGGACTGGCTGTGTCCGTCGCCATTGCGTTCTTCATCCCTTGGGCGGCGACAGGCAATATGCCGACCTTCTAGGCCAACCCTCTAACGATTACGAAAAAGCCGGCCCCTGTCGTTTAATAGGGGCCGGCTTTTTTTATGGGTGATCGCAAAGATATACGGTCCGTTTATTCCGCCGCAACAATGGCTTTCGCAATTTGCGCGGCCAGATCGTCAAAGGCTTGCTGCGTCTGACTTAATCCGCTGCCATCATTCGTCGCAATGACAAGGGTCGCGTCGTGGTCTGGGAGGAGCACCAGCACCGCATACCACATGGTATTCGAGCCATTATGCCAAATCACGGGCTCCGCGCCGGATCCAAAATCACGCGCTTGGACGACCCAACCATAAGCGTAATCATTCAGGACGGGCGTGTGTAGTCGCGCATAGGTCTCTGGCGATAGCAGAGCCGTCTCACCGCGGCCCGCCGCCAAATGAGCGCGGCCATACGTTAGCAGGTCATCCAAGCTCATATGCATCGTGCCTGCCGCCGCCATCCACGGCGGATTGTCGGGGTTCCCGGCAGGGCTCATTGCGATTTTAAAGGCGCCAATTTTCCGGTGTCCCCACGGGACAGATTGCGGCGTATCGCCATTTGGCGCGCCGAACCCGAGGGTCGAGAGGCTGAGCGGCTCAGCCACACGGGAGCGGATAATATCTTCCCAGCGCTCGCCCGTGGCGTCCTCCGCCATGACGGAGGCCAGCATGAAGCCTTCATTGGAATAAGAAAACGCTGTGCCCGGTTCTGTCGTGGGCGGAGCGGTGAGCAATAAGGCCGCTATTTCGCGCCGCAGGGCGTGTAACTGGACGGTCTCGCTCACAGACTTAAGCATGGCCGAAATCGGCGCGCGCGGGATGCTCGCCGTGTGGGTGAGCAATTGTTGCAACGTCACATCGCGCCACCCCCCGTCCATCGCTATATCGGGCAGCCCTTGGCCGAGTGTATCGTCCCAGCGCATCACCCCATCTTCGACCAATGTCGCAATGGCGGTCGCGCTCATGGATTTGCCGATCGATCCGACGTGAAACAGATCAGACGCCAATAACGGATCGGTCTGGTCTTTGGTCCGGTAGCCTGTCTCGGCCTGTGCGACGACGGTGTCACCGATCATCACCTTGGCCGCGATGCCGACGAGCTTGCGCTCCGCGGCAATGCCCTCAATCGCAGTTTGCAAGGCGGGTGAGGACAGTTCTGTCAAAGGGGCCGCGTCTGGTCCCGGCCGATTGGAAATCTTCGCCGACAGCCAGAACCCGAAGATGATGAGCGCAAGAACGGCAAAAATCCCGCCGACGATTTTGAGGAACAGTTTCATGCGCGAAGCTTGGCACAAACTTCTGCGGGCTCAAAATAAGAAGGCCCAGCAAGACGGGGTTTGTATACGAGGTTACTAATTAAGGGTTCTCGGCTTCGCCCGGCTCACACTTTTCACGGCACGTTCGTTATCGCTTTTAACGACGCCCTTTATCAAACAACTCCGCCAGCTTCTCTGTCATTGCTCCGCCGAGCTGTTCGACGTCCATGATGGTGACGGCTTTGGAATACCAGCGGGTGACGTCGTGGCCGATGCCGATGGCGACAAGCTCGACGTCGGAGCGATTTTCGAGTGTATCGATCATTTCGCGCAAATGCGTTTCGAGCAGGCCGGTTTTGTTCTGGCTTTGGGTCGCGTCATCGACGGGGGCGCCATCGGAAATGACCATGAGGATACGGCGCTGTTCTGGCCGCGCCATCAGGCGGCGGTAAGCCCAATCGAGCGCTTCTCCATCGATATTTTCTTTGAGCAAGCCTTCGCGCATCATCAGGCCCAAGTTCCGCTTAGCGCGACGCCACGGCATGTCGGCGGATTTATAGATGATATGGCGCAGATCATTGAGCCGTCCCGGTTGCGACGGTTTGCCCGCCGCCATCCAGTCTTGGAATGATTTTCCGCCCTTCCACGCTTTCGTCGTGAAGCCGAGGATTTCAGCCTTCACGCCGCAACGCTCCAGTGTGCGCGCCATAATATCGGCGCAAACAGCGGCGACCATGATCGGGCGGCCGCGCATCGATCCGCTATTATCAATTAGGATTGAGACGATTGTATCGCGGAAGTCGGTTTCTTTCTCTTCCTTGAAAGTCAGGCTCGACAGAGGATCAATAATGACGCGCGACAGCCGGGCTGTATCGAGCATGCCTTCTTCCAAATCGAAGGTCCAACTGCGCTGTTGTTGCGCTTGAAGGCGGCGTTGCAAGCGGTTGGCGAGCCGCGAAATGACCGAGGACAAGCCCGCCATATGCTGGTCGAGATAACCGCGGAGTCGCTCGAGTTCTTCGGGCGGGCAGAGGTCTTCGGCTTTCACCACCTCATCATGCTTTGTCGTGTAGACGCGGTAGGGGTCCGGGCTGTTGCGTGGCTGTGGCCGTTGCGACGGCGCATCGGGCGATTGCTCGCTATCATCGCTCTCGCCGTCAATATTTTCTGCGTCGACAATGTCTTGGGCGTCGTCGGCGTCGTCATCGAGCGCGTCCGCGTCCGAGACTTCGGTCTGGCCTTGTTGGTCTTCATTGGGCGAGTCAGCAGATTGATCTTCTTGTTGATCTTGGTCCTCTTGTTGGCTCTCTTCGTCTTGATCGTCCTCTTGTTCCGGATCGGCATTGTCGCGGTCTAGCGTCAGGTCGGCGATGAAATCATTGACGTGACGGCCAAACGCATCCTGATCATGGATCAGGTCGAGCAAGGATTTGATCCGGCCTTGGCTGCGTTCATTAATCTCGTCGCGCCACGCGCTCATAATGCCGTTGGTTGTCTCCGGCAGAGGCCGTCCGCTTAGACGTTCACGCGCAAAAAGCCCAATAGCTTCGGCAAAGCTGGTGTCGTCCTTGGCGATATCGGGCTTATCAAAGCCGCGCCGTTTAGCCCGCGCCGACAAAGCAGCGGTCAAATTATCGGCCAGACCGGATAAATGTCGCCCGCCTAAGGTTTCCACGCGCGCTTGCTCTAGCGCTTCGAACACGGCTCGTGCCGCACCGGATTTAGGCTGGTTCGCACTGTGGATTTCGGCATCGTGCAGCGCGATTTTCAAGGCGAGCGCATCAGCATCACCGCGCACCTTGGCGATTTGCTCAGGCTTTGGTTTCGGCGGCAAGCTCGGCAGCATGACTTGATCCCGCACCAGCCCCGCGACGTCCCCGCCGTAGGAAACCTCTAGGTCTTCCCGCGCGGCAATGGCTTTCGTCGCGGACGCGAGCGAGCGTTTGAAATTATCAATCGGTTGTGCAGAGTCGTTTTTCATTGCCCGCTGTTTACGGGCGATGGGCGCGGATGTGTAGCGCGGATATGTGATCAATTTTCAGGCGTTCAGGCGCACATCGTTCGGTGAGGGGCGGACCGTGTCTGCCCCTCAAGAGCGCTCTCATCCCATAAGGGCCTCGCGCGTCAGAGATGTGTGGTCGGCGAATGCGGGATTAGGGCGCATGATCCTTACAAAAGGGCGTGTGCGGCAGCGTTTCGAGCCTGTCGACATCAATGGGATCGCCGCAGGTGACGCACTTACCAAAGCTGCTCGCCTTAATCCGGTCGAGGGCGGCATCAATGGCGCGAATTTCGCTTTGCGCCATTTCGTCCAGATCATCCAGGACATCTAAATTGCGAACTTCCCCGGCATCGCCATCAAAGGGCTCATCGCCAGAGTGCTCAAACTGATCTTCGATGCTTTCGGTTTTCCCCAAAAGATAGGCGCGGCGGTCCGTGAGGACTTTTTGATAATGTTTGGTATCCGTCATAAAAACTCTCTTTCGCACTATTCTGCGCTTCATGTGCCACAATAACGCCCCATGCGTCACATTAGTTCAATTCAGCCGCACGGGGCCAACAAGACTTGGAAGCGGTGAGCAAAAGCATTAGGTAAAGCCAGAATAACGGAGTCACAGCATGTCGAATACGCGCCTCATCACTTTCGCCCTTATCACGGCGGCCAGCGTCACGCTCGCGGCCTGCTCCCCCGACACGTCTTCGACGTCGCCAATAAACGTCAGCGCCGTGCAGACGGTCGTGCCCTCCGAGCGGTTCTTCACCGCTGACCAGTTCACCTATGCCAATTACCAAGAGGTTGTCGTCAAACATGCGGCGCTGAATTTGGACGTTAATTTTGACCGCAAGGTTCTCGACGGCGATGTCACTTTGCGCTTTGAGCGCCTCAATCCGGATGCGCAGACACTAACGCTCGATACCAAAGACCTGTTGATCAAAGCCGTCGCGCTTGAAACCAATGATGGTTGGGTGCCGGCTGATTATACTTTGGCGGCCGCTGATCCCGTCTTAGGATCGGCCATGAACATTGCCATCGGCACGGACGCGAACCAGCTTCGCATTACCTATGAGACCAGCCCGACTGCGGAAGGGTTACAATGGCTCACCCCGGCGCAGACGGCGGGCAAGGAAAAGCCCTATCTCTTCTCCCAAGCCCAAGCGATTAATGCCCGCACCATGCTGCCCGTCCAAGACACGCCCGCCGTGCGCATGACCTATGACGCGTCCTTGCGCGTGCCTGACGGCCTTCTCCCGCTGATGAGCGCGTCACAAGACGGACAAGACGCGGATGGCAATTGGACGTTCTCCATGCCGCAACCGATCCCGAGCTATCTCATCGCGATTGCGGTTGGCGACATTAAATTTAAAGCCATCAATGACACGATCGGCGTCTATGCCGAGGACTATATCTTGGACGCCTCGGCCGAAGAGTTTGCGGAAACGCCGATGATGGAAGCCGCCAATACCGCGCTTTACGGTCCTTATCGGTGGGGCCGCTATGACCTGATCGTGCTGCCGCCCAGCTTCCCGTTTGGCGGCATGGAAAACCCGCGCCTCTCCTTCATGACACCGACCCTCATCGCGGGCGATAAATCCCTCACCAATGTTGTCGCGCATGAGCTGGCCCATAGCTGGTCCGGCAACCTTGTGACCAACGCCAGTTGGCGCGACGCGTGGTTGAATGAAGGCTTCACCAGCTATGTCGAAAACCGCGTTATGGAAGCGCTATACGGCGAGGACCGGGCCGTGATGGAACAAGCGCTGGGCCTAGAAGACCTAAAACGCGATGTTGCAGACGCAGACCGACCGAGCCTGACGCAGTTGAAATTCACGGATGATTTAACCCATCCGGATGAGGCGTTTTCCCAAGTTACCTATGTGAAGGGGCAGTTCTTCCTCAATTTCCTCGAAGACCGTTTTGGCCGCGCCGCGTTTGATCCGTTCCTGAAATCTTATTTCAACGCCTATGCGTTCGACAGTATCACGACAGAGGATTTCCTCGGCTTTATGGACGCCAATTTACGCGCGCAAAACCCGGACGCCGTGACGGACGCCGAAATTCAAGAATGGGTCTATGGTCAGGGTATTCCTGCTACGATCCGCATACCGCAGTCCGATGCGTTTGATAAAGTCGCGGCCGCCTCTGCGCGCTGGTCGGGCGGCGACATGACGGCGGCTGAGCTGCCGACGCAGGAGTGGTCAACGCATGAATGGCTGCATTTTCTCAACGGTCTACCGGATTTGACGCAAGAGCAGTATAAAGCGCTCGATGACGCGTTTAGCCTGACAGGGACACAGAATGCGGAGACAGCGTTCGCATGGTATATGCAGGCCATCAAAGGCGGCTACGCCCCCGCCATGCCCGCGTTGGAAGAGTTCCTCATGACCGTGGGGCGGGGTAAATTTATCTACCGCCTCTACGGCGCGCTGAACGACAATGGCCTAGCCGAGATGGCCAATCGCGTCTTCGTCAAAGCCAAACCGGGGTACCACCCCATCGCCCAGCGCATCATCAGCGATATTTTGGCGGGGTGAGTGTTAGGCGGCTTACGTTAAGGTTTCGGGGAGGCGGCGTTTGGCATTCTGCTCTGCCACATTATTGCGCTGCAATTATTGCCACCTAAAATTTGTATTTTCAACCCTGTTAATATTCCCATCTTAAGCGAGTAAACATAAGTCACGACCGTCGATAGCTAATAATTTTGACAATCGGAGATTTTAAATTTAACTTAAAATAAATAGGGTTGCCGTTCATTGCAGTGCGGATCAAAAAATAAAAACCCAATGCACGACATAGCTGCAATAGGGCGTTAGGGGCCACGCTTCTGTTTAAAGTGAAACATGTCTTCCGCGTGCGATAACGTATGCTGCGGACACGCCATTTTATATTTTTCCAAACTTATTATTTGCGACTGGCCTTTGACGCAGGCTGGTTTCCTAACCGCATGCGTCACATTTATGAATTTTAGGGGCCTCTATGACGAAATTGACAGTAAATCACCGCCGAGCAAACGCGTATGGGGTTCGTAATTTTAAGAAAATTCTCTACGTAACCGTCGGGGCCGCATTGATGCTCCCCATGGCCGCGCAGGCTGATCCGTTGGCCTATGTCGTTCAAGAAACCTCCAATAGCATTACCGTCATCGACACTGAGACCAACACAATCGTTAAGACTATAGGCGGCGTGGGCAATAACAATCTTGTTTCTATCGATTTCACCCAAGATGGTAGCCTCGCCTATGTCACAGACCAATTTTCCCATCGGGTCATTATTATTGACGGAGCGACAGATACCGTTGGTGGCTCAATTTTTGTAGGCCAACGCCCCTCTGATATTGAGTTCACACCGGATGATGAATTTGCCTATGTCACAAACTACGGCTCGAGCACAGTTTCGGTTATCGAGACGGCAACCAGCTCTGTCGCGGCCACCATTTCAGTGGGATCACAACCCTTTGGCGTCGAATTCACGCCAGATGGAGGTTTTGCTTATGTCGCCAATGAGAACTCTAGTATCTCAGTTATCGATACCGCGACGAAAACTGTTGTTGACACAATCACTGTTGCAGGCAGGCCAAGACACGTCACCATCACGCCGGATGGTAACTTCGCTTATGTAACCAACTTTGTTACGAACTTTGTCACAGTGATCGACACTGCGACCAACGTCGTTGTTACGACCATTCCGGTTGGGGGCACGTCGCGTGACATCGAGATCACCGCAGACGGCGCTTTCGCCTACGTCATGGGGGGGAACACCCTTGATATCAAAGTGATTGATATCGCGACCAACACCATCACGGCGACCATACCAACACATAGCCCATTTGGCCTCAAATTTACTCCGGATGGCAGTCTGGCCTATGTTAGCAGCATATTTACAGCAACAGTTTCTGTAATCGATACGGCGACGAACACCGTTATCGAGGTTATTCCCGTTGCCCCCCGTCCCCGAGACATCGCGTTCAAACCTGACGCTTCCAATGAAAAGCCAACTGCGGCCGCTGGCTTAGACCAAGCCATCCGCGCGGGGGATACAGTAAGCCTCGACGGAAGCGCCTCTTTTGATGACAACACTGAGTCTGTAGATCTTGGCTATAGCTGGAGTTTCGCTTCGCAGCCCGCAGGCAGCACCACAACACTAACGGACGCTATGACCGCCACGCCGAGCTTTACCGCTGATCTGGCCGGCACCTATGACATCGCGCTTATTGTGACAGATGAAGGCGGTTTAGACAGCGACGCGGACAGTGTGAGCGTCAGCAGCGACAATCTCGCGCCGACCGCGATTGCGGGAGAGGGACAACTCGTCATCCTCGGCTCAAACGTCTATTTGGACGGCTCCGGCAGTAACGAC
>NZ_BMZH01000002.1 GCF_014652695.1 Algimonas arctica | reverse complement strand
CGCGCCGTTACCAACCGTCAGGTCACCCAGAACAAAGCCGCTCACATCCTCATTAAACGTCACCGTGATCGGGAACGCGCCAGACACAGGGTCGGAAGACGTCGATGTGATCACAAGCGTCGGCGCAACGCCATCATTCTGGATTTGAACAGAATTATTATTCACCCCTGTCGGGTTGATACTGGCGATCGGATTACCCGCCGGATCGGTAACGTTGTTGACCTCATTCAAACCGACCGTGACGGGGCCATTCAGATCTGCTAGGTCGCCGCCCGTCAGAGTCACACGCGCCACAGACGCGCTTATCGGGGTGATCGTCACAGTGGCCGTCGTTCCCGTCACGAGAACATTGGCGATATTCGCCGCACTTACATCGAGGTTTTCGCTGTATGTGAAGATGAATGAGATTGTATCGGCATCCGTCAGCGAGGCCGTCCCTGCATCTGGAACAATACTGACTAAGGTCGGAGCCGCATTGTCGAGCGTATAGCTATCTTCACTCACTCCCCTCGGCGTTTTATCGGTAAAGGCGTTGCCGAACTCATCGACGGGTGTTGTGTTGGCAAAGCCGAGCGTTACATTACCATTCAGATCCGCTAGATCTCCACCCGACGCCTGGACAATAAAGCCGATACTATAGCGATCAACAGACGCGATAGTCGCGGTTGTTCCCGTTAATGTGAAATCTGCTGGAGACAGCGAAAACTCGCCAGTAATACCGCTAAACTGAACATCCCATGCGAGACTATCGGCATTTGTCAGCTGTGCAGCGGGGGCTTGCGTCCCGGAATCAACGCGCGTGATCGAGGCGATCGTCAAGGCTCCATTATTGACGGCATAACTTTCTGTCGCGCCCGTCGCACTTAAGTTTGATAAAGCGTTCCCTGATAAATCTTGAATGTTTTGGCCAGCGGCCAAAGCTAAAGATACGGTCTGTGCTCCGAATCCAGACCCCAGTCCAGCCAGATCACCCCCAGACGCTGTGACATCATAGGTCACTCCACTGCCTGTCACGCCGACCGTTGCTGTGGTTCCCGACACGCTAAAATCGGTGGCATCTAAATTCTGAACGTCCTCGCTAAATGTCACGGCCCAGGTCAGGCTATCCGCATTCGTCTTTTCGCCAAGAGGCGTTTTACGGACAATCGAGGTCAACGTGGGCAGCGTGTTATCATTGGTCAATTGGTAGGTCTGGTTCAACCCCGTCGGCACCGTATTCGTAAGGGCATTAAATCCGATTTGATCGGCAATGTTCTGCCCCGCGGCGAAAGCGAGTCCGACTTGACCATTATAAGAGGCGAGGTCACCCCCACTGGCCGTCACTTGATAAACAGTCGCGCTCTGCATGGTGACGCTGGCGTTGGCTGTCGTGCCCGTGAACTCAAAATCGGTACTGTCGATCAAAGACACTTCTTCATCAAAAGTAACCGTCCAAGTCAGCGTATCTGCATCAGTATTTTCAGTCGCAGGCGTCGTTCGCACGACGGATGTGACGGATGGGGCGGTCAAATCAAGAGGCGGGATAACAATAGTAACGCAATTGGACGATGCGGACTCGCCGAAGTCATTGTTCGCGATTATCTGCAAACTTACCGTCGTCCCCTCTGGAAAAGTGGTGCGGTGCAAAAGTTGTGAAAATGACGTCGTCCCCAAAAATAACCCTGACCCATTCGTCCTCGAACTTGTACAAGCTCCGGCTTTCTCAAACCAAATATTATGAGGAGCTAGAACCGTGTCTGTCGGTCCATTCAGTGGGTTGTTGGTCCAATTGAGTAAGACTTCAGTAAACACGGCGGCATTCGGATCTGGAGAAAGGTTTTTAGCGGGACTGAAAACATATGAGACTTGAAGATTGGATGGCGCGTCAGGAACGCGGCCAATCGTGACCGCACTGGCGTCTGTTGTTGCGGATACTGTAGTCCCCGCATTCCCACCAGCATCTTCATAGGCTGAGATATTTATTGCGACCGCGCCTTCTGTGGTTGAACCGGAAACCGTAATTGCCCCCGACCATGTTGTACCGCTGCCCGTCACCGTCGCTGTTTCCCCCGCGATTGTTACCGTGGGAGCCGCAGCTAAAGGTTCGTCGGCCACGATGGTTGCTGTGATGACGTCCCCGGCTTTGGCTAGGGTTGTGTTTGCGTTATTTGACGCCAGCCCGACAATCAGGACAGGCGCAGTCGCATCATTTACCACTTCAATGCTGTTATCATTTGTTCCGGTTACCGCAGTATTCACGAGAGCATTTCCGGCTTTGTCGGTAATGGTTTGGCCAGGCGCTAAGCTTACCGTTACTGTCCCGTTAAAATTAACTAAATCCCCATTTGCCGTCGACACCTCATAAAAGCTATCGCTCACATTACTAGCGGACTTACTCGCCGTCGACAGTCCAGAGAACACAAAATCAGCGCCATTAGAGTCGAGCGTAACGTCTTCGCTAAACTGAACACCCCAACTGATAGCGTCGTCATCTGTGGGCGACACTTGGCCAGAAAATAAATCAATGCTCGAGACCGTCGGCGCCGTTCTATCCACATCAACAGCGCTGCCGTCGGTTGTTGCGGTCACAGCTGTCGCGGTGTTTCCCGCGGCATCTTTAAATCCGGAGATATTGATGGCGGCGTCGCCTTCAGGGCTAGTACCGTCAACGGTCGAGACCGCTGACCAACTTGTCCCCGATCCTGTGACAGTCGTCCCGCCGCCGTAGATTGTGACAACAGGCGGTGTGTCCAGCGCTTCGTCAGATGTGAAGCTGACTATGATGGCATCACCGTCTTTTGCCTTAGCCGTGTTCGTATTATTGGAGGCGATTGACACAGCGGTGAGTGTCGGAGCGGTTGTATCGGCCGGCATTGTAAAGGAAACGCAATTTGACGGCAGAGAATTGCCGATCGCATTAACCGCGACAATATTAAGACTGCCAGTCGCACCCGGAAGGTAAGCGGGCGGCCCGAACGTCAATGTCTGCGTCTCAGTAGAGGCTATGCCGCCGCCGCCTGTCGCGAGCGCGGAAGGTGTTGTACATGTGGCATCCGTATAAGCGGTACCTGTCTGCTGGAACACGGCAGACCCGTTGCCAGACGTGTCAGGCGCGTTCCATGAAAATGACACGTCCGCGTTATTGTCTGCAAGGGCGACAACGCTCACTAATGCAAGAGACGACGGCGCGTCCGGCACCTGCACCAGTGAATAGGTTTCACTAGTGGCGGGGGCGGCCGTGATGCCAGCATTTCCCGCGAGGTCTTGATAGGCCATGCCGGCAGACGGCGCCAATCCAACCGTTCCGACAAAGTTTGCCAGATCGCCGCCTGAAACCGTCACGTCATATGTTGCCGCTGTGACCTGACTGACTGCTGACACCATCGCCGTTGTTCCGGTGGCCATAAAATCAGCGCTGGATATGCCCGTAACATCTTCGTCAAAGGTCGCCAAGAATGTGAGGCTGTCACTGTTTGTAGTTTGACCCGAGGGCGTCTTACGGGTGAAAGAAGAGATAATTGGTGATGTCGTGTCAGGAACAAACGCACCGCCGTTGACTACAAACGCGGGCAACGTGCCTGCTCCATCGGCGATCGAAAATGCCGCAGAGACTGTGCCGACCGTATCATTGTAACTGAAAGATATATCGCATGGTCCGCCTCCATACGCAGAGTTGCATGCAATCGATTCTACAGACGGCGAGTCTGGCTGTGTAGGTCCGCAACCAGAACCGGAACATGTGCTTGTTATTGCGCTGCCGTGCAGCAAAGATCCCGACACAAAGACCCTCAATATGAGGGCTCTCGAAATGCCTAATTGACCGTAAACTTCAACCCCATCTTGCCCGGGGCCGATAAGTGTGCCGAGGGGACAGGAAAAATTATCGGAGATCGCAGTAGCATTGTCACCATCAAATCTAGTCGCCGGGCAACTGACTTGCGCCTGAGCGCTTTGCGTCGATACCGCTAAGCCCGCGACGGCAAAACACAACGCAATAAAAAGACGAAGACCTTTCATTTGAAAGGCGTGCCTGGCGCCTGCCCCGATTAAGAACGACGTCAGTTGAGTTGGATTTTTCGTACATATCGACATAATACCCCCCGTGCTTCCAGTCATACGTGGAATGCACTTTCGTCCCGCTAGGGTGAGTATGTGGGAATTTTTGGCATTAACAATCACCCGAAAGGGTGGGTGGAAGCGTTTTTTGACGGTTTTAAAGCGTGAGCAAGCAAGAGGTTCTGCAGGTTTCAGAATTTTGCAACAGAGCGTTTAATTTTTTTCCTAAAAGATGTTCGGCCACCTCCAAGTGCGCAGCGTCAGACAGGGTCGGTGTTTGGTGCAGCGATGAGCTAACACCATTTTGCGATCGTTAATTTCCACGACCCAGACGAATAGGGGGGCAAATTTAAGCCCGGCATTGTCAGGGAAACTTTCGTTTGAAGCGATGTGATAGGGTTTGCGCATGACCCAGAACCCGTTCCGGTATTTCAAAACATCTTGGGAAGTCATCCAACTTGCCGTGATGATGTATGTCCGTTTCCCGCTGTCGCTCCGCAATGTCGAAGACCTGCTTCGTGAGCGCGGGATAGACGTCTTCCACGAGAGCATTCGTCTTTGGGTTGACCGATTTGGACCCGTCTTCGCAAAGCAGATACGGGTTAATCGCTCGGCGTATCTGCGCCAGCATACCCAATGGCAGTGGCACCTCGATGAGGTGTTCGTGAAGATCAATGGCCTCCAGCATTACCTATGGCGGGCCGTCGATCACGAAGGGGAGATCCTGAAGTGCTATGTCACCAAGAACCGCGACAAACTCGCGGCTTTACAGTTCTTGAAGAAGGCGATGAAGCGCTACGGTCCACCCCCAATGGTCATTACAGACAAGCTCCGGTCCTAAGGAGCTGCTATGCGCGACATTGGTAATCAGAGCCGTCAGAACACCGAGCAATATGCCAACAACCGAGCCGAGAGTTCACACCGACCGTTCAGGCGACGAGAGCGCGGCATGACCCGCTTCAGGAAGACTTCGACGCTCCAGAAGTTCACCTCTACCCACGCCGTAGTCTACAATCACTTCAACCATCAAAGACATCTCGAAAGCCGGACTCGTTTCAAAGCGATGAGTGATGCATCACTCATTGAATGGCGTGGATTGATCGTGGCGTAGGGGTATAGCTGTTCTTCTCATCAACACGCTACGGCGTTCAGGCTGACAATGCCCGCCGGGTGCGTGGTAGTGGACGCAGTCCGGCGAGAGCTAGTCTCACACTCTAATTCCCTGCTTTACAGGGAATTTACAGGGAAAACCCGCGAAATCGACCGGAATGGCGTCTGATTTCGGGATTATATCCATGCAGAGCGCTGATTTCACGTAGTTATTTAGTGATTTCCCTGCTGAAAATTAACAAGGAAATTGAGCCGGGGTGGCAGGGAACAAGATTAGCAGATCAGGCAATCATGCTGCAGGAAACAGGCTATCGTTTGCAAGAAAAAATCGAATGCCGCCAAGTTTTCAGAGACGTTAGAACGCGGGCCTTATTTATGCGATTATTCTAAAGCGGCGAAACGAGGAGGCGTTCGTCCGGCACTTCCCTTGAGAACCCCTCGCTTAGCCCAGACTCAAATCTGTCTCGTAAGCGCTGACGTCAGACAGATTGCCGTATAGGGGCGGGCTGATTTGTTAGAAATACGGCTGTCGTCGTTTAAGCTGACAATGCTATAAATAGACTATAATCAAAACCCTGCCTTGCCAGCGATATACGCAGATAGGAAAACAGCGTCTACTTTAGAAATTGATTGCGTTTTCCCGTATCTCGGCGCTCAACAATGGAGCTGTAGGCCGATACGCAGAAAGGAACTATATAGCTCAGACCTGTTTTCCAAATATTCAAACGTTCAAGACTAATAATTTTTTCGTATTGATTTATCAAAATCAGGATTGTCCCAACTACCAACGCGACAACTATGGCCCGATTCAGAGTGATCCTGAACACGGATTTTCCATTCATATTCACCTGACATTGCCTCTATAGACAGGCCTGTATGTTTTATCGATCTGCCAAAAATTGAGATCCAAATGCTCCAATGGTCGTTCAGGGTCCGATGGTTCAGCGCCCGTGCGGATGGTTATTGCAATGTCTGCAAGAACTCCGGGGTGAAGTCTGAAATGGCTATGCCTTGCCTTTCCGACAGCGTCTGTAACGATGATAAAATGCACCGATTTCACGCTCCGAAAAACAGCTTTGGATTCAGGAGACATTTCGTCCGGTGTCATCGCGCCAAAGCGAGGCGCGCCTAATAATTTTGCTGCAAAGCCCAACGCATTGTCGTCCGAATTTAGATAAACATTGATCTGCTTAAACCCCAGTCCGAATTCTTCAGCGACAAGCCTTTGTTCCATCACCCCTATATCGATATCCGGTGCTGCGAGAACCAGCGTCGAAATGCGATAAGTGTCCCGCATAGATAGACCGGAGCCCCGCGTTTCGATCAACAATTCACGAAGCGCGGTTGTCGCAATAGAAGCTCCATGGCTATGCGCGATGATCGTGACGTCATCGACGGCTTCTGTCGCAGCGATAATCCGCAACGTTTCTTTGAGATGATAGACCGAGAAGGCCCCGTCCTGTGTGTCAGCGAAATAGCTCAAAATATTGTTACTACCTGTCGGCCAGCTGTAGAGGATTGGGACACCATCCCATCCGGACGCAGCGGTTAATTCCAGTAAGTCAAAGACGCCATGTTCAAAACTGGTATTGAAGCCGTGAACATAAAGAACGACCTTCCCAGTTTCACGGGACAGGAGTTCTTGTGTGAGTCTATCTCGAAAGATACGGCGCGCATTTTCATAACTATTTATCGAGACGCTGTTTCTAATCCGAACGCCGTTTTCAATGGCAAACGGAAGCGGCGTGCCCGGAAACCTGACAAGTTCTTCAGAGGCATTCAGTTCATATTTCGGCACGGAAACACCCTCAGGGTTTCCCGACATGTAATCGTTATAGTCCATGCCACTCATGTTCATTAAGTTTACATGAGCCGTTCCCAGAACCATCGCGTTCGATCGGTCATGTCCATAAATATGGTCGGCGTCAGTGGCTCTATCCGTAACGTATAGCAATGTAGTTAGCTTTTCATCAAAATGACTTGAGCTGGGCGCCGCCATTGTCGCCGTTTTGACCCATGAATTGGGAGAGCCGGCGGGCACGTACGTATGCGAGCAAGCACCAATCAGGATAAACAGAGCGAGAGACGACAAACGGATCATGCGGTAATTTTCTGAGGCCCTTCTAGACCCACAAATCTATCAAGCGACAATACTCCGGGACCGCGGACGATTATCACAAACAGAATAACCGCCCACCAAGCATGACTGCCCCACCAACTATCCGCATCCGGAAAGACCAAAAATTCGATGGTCAAAGTCATGATCAATAAGCCCGTGGCCGCAAGACGTGACGTGAACCCTAAGACCAAAAGAAGAGGTAAGACGATTTCCATGATCCCGGCCATGTTCGCCGCTCTTTCTACGACCCACTGCATGGACGAAGAGTAGGTTCCTTCAGTGACATTCTTGCATAAAACCAATGCGCCGGGACGAGCCTCTTCAGGACAAAAGAACTCATAGAGGAAGAGGTCGTATTTTTCTGCGTTAAACTGAAATAGCCCATTCCATTTCGTCAGACCCGACATGAAGAAAACGCGGGCCACAGCCAATCGCGCAAGTAGCAAAGCCAAGGGTTCCAAGACATTCGCCTTGCGCCCAAACCAAAGGTATCCGGATTTTAAGCTATTAAGGGTTTTCATAAGTATGCGCCTCCTCAAATATTAAGTCAGTGATTAAGCCTGCTGAAACGATGCCCGCGATGAGAACCGCAAGATCAGCGTAAGGGTCGGTTTCAAGAATATTCGAACACGCTTCATTCAAGGTCTTGCGTTGCAGAAGGGTTTGAAGAAATGTGCGGTCTTCTGGCAGGAGAGCTCTGGCTATGACTTCACCCCTAGGTCGCCAGAACATCGTGACCGATAGGCTGTCATCGAGAGTTTGTTGCGCGTCCGGTATATTCCCAGATTTTAATTTGAGCCAAAGAGGGGCAATGTCCCAGCGGGTTTCTACGATCCGCAAGCTGCAATGAAACTCCAGCAAGGCAGTTAACAACTTTTCTTGTGGGACTTCGGCAATTTGGTCGAGTGGCAGTGGCGCTGCATCCGCTGCAAGGTGAGCTTCAAGCCAAGCTCGATCAAGGCGAGCTAAATCTCCAAGCCAGACAAGTTTGTGCTCAGCAACTTGAGCGTCAATGAAGTCAGCGAGCTGACCACCGTATCCCACTAAAGATCTTTGCACGGGCGGATAGTTGTGAATATAAGCTTTTGCCATTTCACTAAAGAAGGCTTCGCCCATGAGAGCTTCTAAACACGGGTAGTTAGAGCGTAGCGCTCCAACCAGTCCAAGCATTCCTGAATTTCTATAGACTAGCGCCCGCTGGCCCGGCGCGGCATTGCATATCATTAGCGGTGCAAGGTCGCTTTGCTCCGCCTGGAACCGCGCATAGCCCGCCATTAAATTTATATGTTTTTCAAGAGGCGTCATCGCGCTCGCTCATACAAGCATCAATCAACGCTTGAGCTTTTTGACGCTCATCTAAGAGAATATCAAATTCAGGGATATTCCCGTCACGTTCGATAAGGACGGGTTTTGGCCCCCAAAGCTTGAGTGCATATTCTAAAAGATTAAATACGGTCGATTTTATCGGCGCATCATGACTATCGATTAGAAAGCTGTCGCCTAGAATCGGGTCGGACGAATACCCTGCAATATGAATTTCGCCAACAAAGTTGGGGGCAATGCGCCTGATATAGTCGTATGGGTCAATAGCGATATTATTCGCGCTCACCCATATATTATTAAGATCGATCAGAAGCCCACATCCGGACCGTTTTGCAACTTGTGTTAAGAACTCCGGTTCATCACATTCACACGCAAAGTTTAGGTAATTTGTCGGATTTTCAAGGAGGATACGGCGGTCAATCGCGTCTTGGAAAGCACTCACACGCGAGGAAAGATGCGCGATAGACTCTTCCGTTCGAGGTAACGGCAGCAAGTCAGCGTGATATTGGCCCTGATGGCTTGAGAATGTCGCATGTTCGGAAACTTGATCTGGTTCAAACCGTTCTATCAGTGATTTGAGAGCCTTTAGATGAGGCGCATCGAATGGACCGAGCCCCCCCAAAGAGGCGCCGACACCATGAAAGCTAAGGGCATGATTGTCCCGGATAGCGTCCAGCCACGCCAATCGCGGACCGCCTGCGACCATATAATTTTCAGGGTGAACCTCGAACCAAATATCATCCACATCTGTCTCAAGCGCGTCCCGATAGTAATCGGGCTTTAAGCCGAGACCGGCACTAGGGGGGAGTGCGGATTGACGTGTCATGGTGTTGGTCCGAGGTTTTGTTCTTTAACCGAAATTAGCGGTCAATTGTGTCAACGGAGGCCGCTCCTGCAGGTGTCACAATATACTCACATGTGCCGCGCGGCGCATATGTCCATGCATTGCCTTGGAAATCAGCGGTAGACGTGCCTTCGCAACTTGTCCCTTTTCCGGCCTTGCAGTCATTTTCGCCAGCTAAAGCGATTCCGTAACATTTATCCTTCCGGCCTTCGAGGCGGTCGCCTTGCTGCCAAGCTGAAAATGCTTGTTGGACACTAGTCGGAGCGCTCTCGGAAAGGGTAAGCTGTGAATTGGGTTTTGCGTATGACGTCGTGGCTGCCGCCGCGAGGCCAAGACCTAGAATGACGGATTTTGAGATGAGTGAGGCGTGGGACATAATAAAGTTCCTTTGAAGTTATCTGCATCGAAACAAAAAGCACTCGATGACGACACTTCGGTAACTTCGAATGTGATCAACTGCCAATCACCTATTGGGAACGGGATATCACAAGAGCGAGAACGGGCCGCGATCAATGGGCGAAATTTTCCTTTGTGAAAATGGCTAGATGCGAAGGTCAGCCTAAATTGATTGAACCCACGGCGTTGCAAGAGGAACTTGCCTTCGCAATGATACGCTAGGGTCGTCACATGGCCCGGAATGGAATTTTCAGGGGAAAGTGTTCCGTCGGCTGAGGTGTGTTAGATTCCAGTCATGATCCCGAACCCGTTTCGTTACTTCAAAACGTCTCGGGAAGTTATCCAACTCGCCGTGATGATGTACGTCCGCTTCCCGCTCTCGTTGAGGAATGTGGAAGACCTGCTGCATGAACGTGGGGTCGACGTCTGCCATGAGAGTATCCGTCTCTGGGTCGACCGGTTCGGTCCCGTCTTCGCAAAGCAGATCGAAGAGCTTGTCTTGAACGGGATTACGGATCTTTTGTCCGATACTTTGCGCATCATAGAGTTGGCAAATCTGAAAGACCTCACGCCAAATCAAGTTTCAAACCTAGGAACCCATGCAGCTGAGCTAACGACACGTCTTACGGACACCGGGCGTGAGACCCAGAGAGCCACCCTCATTGATCTAGTAGAGCGTGTCTGCATTAACCCAACTCAACTGACGCTCCGGCTTCGACGCAACCAACTGCTGACGACCGAAACGCAGGCCCCGCCAGAGACCGATAATGTAGTAGATGCAGTCATCACCTTAGACTATCCGCTTCAACTGAAACGGCGGGGCGTCGAGGCGAAGTTGGTCATTGGCGGACAGGCTCTCGGGGAGCCAGACCAAGAGCTAATCAAGCTGATCGCTATGGGTCGTGAATGGTATGAAGGTCTAAAGTTCGGACGCTATACATCCCAATTGCAAATCGGAGCGGAGCACGGCCTAGATAAAGCTGACGTCAGCCGCATCCTGAACCTCGCATTTATGTCTCCCAAGATTGTTAGCGAGATTGTAGCCGGACGTCATCCCATCGAGATGACGGTCAAGTCCCTCAAGGCATCCGCAGGAAAGCTCCCTGCATGCTGGAATGACCAAGCGATTCTCTTCGGCGTCTCCGCTTAACCCACTATCCTCTCAGCACCTGCTGCTAAACGAGTTGATCCTAAAATCAGTGATCTGAGACGCCTCGCCAAATGGCTCGGATATCGACCCTTTTCGCTCCTCTCTGAGCGTCTCTTATAGTCCAGTATCGGGCTAAACCCCCGTTAGTAGGGGCTATTCTCACTGTCCGTGAATTGATCGCCGAAAGCGCCAGGTGCGTGGTAGTCGGGGAGACACACAAACCCAGCACCAAGAGATGACTTCTAACCCACTGAAACTACGCTAGGAATTCAGTTAAAATTTTCAGCAGAGACCAATTTAAGGGCGAATCAAAGAAAACCTGAGTCTCTGTAATCATCTCGAACAAAAAATGAGATACGAGCGGCCTAATTTGCACATGACTCTCTGCATCATTAATCAAAATAACTAATAAAAACAGTGACTTGTTGGTAGGGGGAGAGGGACTTGAACCCCCAACCAACCCGTTATGAGCGGGTGGCTCTAACCAGTTGAGCTATCCCCCCACGGCCCTCGCTCTTGTGAGGATGCACGCCGTTAGGCCAGCAGCCGTCTAACGCAGTCCGCCCAGCCGTCCAAGAGGGAGTTGCGGGTCTTTTGTAGCATATTTGGCTCAAATAGACGGTCGCGGTTCCACAGGGTCGCGAGATCATCCAGCCCGCCCACCATACCGACCCCAATCATAGCGAGATAGGCCGCGCCCATGGCTGTGGTTTCGAGGATTTGTGGGCGCTCGACAGGCAGGTTCAGCACATCCGCCAAATGCCCGACCATCCAATCATTGGCCACCATGCCGCCATCAACGCGTAATGACTTCGGATGCGCCCCGTCATTGGCCATCGCGGCGAACAAGTCATGGGTTTGGTAGACCACGCTCTCCACTGTGGCGCGCACGACATGTTTGCGACCCGTATCACGCGTTAGCCCGAATAGCGCGCCGCGCACGTCAGGGTCCCAATAGGGTGCGCCCAGACCGGTAAAAGCCGGGACCAGATAAACGCCGTGATTACCCTCCAGCCCTTCGCAAATGGCCTGCGTCTCCGACGCGTGATCGATCAATTTCATTTCATCGCGCAGCCATTGTACGCCTGCGCCCGCAATAAAGATCGAGCCTTCGAGCGCGTAAGACGTCTGTCCATTGATCCGGTAAGCAATGGTCGAGAGCAGTTTGTTTTTCGAGCTCAGGCAATTTTCGCCCGTGTTCAAAATCACGAAACAGCCCGTGCCATAAGTTGATTTAATATCGCCACGTTACACGCAAAGCTGTCCGATTGCGGCGGCCTGCTGGTCGCCCGCGACACCGCAGATGGGGATGCCGTCCCATGATCCGTAATCGGCAACACAATCGCGCACATCCGGCAATCCGGCCGCGGGCACGCCAAATAGCGCGAGCAATTCCGGGTCCCACGCATTGCCCCGAATATTAAATAGGTTGGTGCGCGAAGCGTTTGTTGCGTCGGTCGCGTGGACTTCGCCGCCTGTGAGTCGCCAAATCAGGAAACTATCGACCGTACCAAAGCATAGCTCGCCACGTTCAGCCCGCATGCGTGCGCCGTCAACATGATCCAAAATCCACGCAATTTTGGTCGCACTAAAATAGGGATCATGCAGCAGGCCTGTCTTGGCTTGTAGCTGCGCCGCGGGCATCGCGCCCGCGAGCTGGCGGCAACGCGCCGCCGTACGGCGGTCCTGCCAAACAATGGCATTGTAAAGGCATTCGCCCGTGGCGCGGTCCCACACCAACGTCGTTTCCCGTTGATTGGTGATGCCAATGGCAATGGGAGCGTGATCGTTCTCGCCGCACCAAGCGCGGCACGCGCTCAAGGTGGCCTTTATTGTGGTCCAGATTGCCTCAGGATCATGTTCAACCCAACCGTCTTGTGGATAGAGCTGCGGGAACTCTTGCTGCTCGGCATGCAAAATAACGCCCTCAGCACTGACGACAAGCGTTCTGGAACTGGTCGTTCCCTGGTCGATAGAAAGGATAACGTCGGACATGCCCCTTCCTACCGCGCCAATCCCGTGCGGCAAGCGTCTCTTTATTCCGGAGACTTTTTATTGCTCCGGCGCTTTATTGCGCTGATCTCCGGCAGCGGCTACGCGCACGCTATGGACGGATGGCCAATACCATTGTGGGGATTTGTGGCGACCTATGCGGGTCTAAGCGCGATCATTATTGCGCGCTATTTTGCCATTGTCGCGCCGATCCATTGGGCTTTGTGGCAGCGGACGCCCGCGCCGAATAAAATATACTATGCGAGACGCCTGTCCAAACGCGACCCGACGCGCGCGACCATCACCAATGAAATTCGTCTCTCAGTCATTAGCGGGTTCATCTATGCCTTGCCTGCCGCGATTGTCTTGGAAATGTGGAAAGCGGGCGGATCAGCGATTTATGGCGGATTGCCCGTCGGGCTGGGCGCATGGCTTTGGCTGCCGGCCAGCGCCGTGCTCTACCTGTTTGCGCAAGACAGTTGGTTCTATGCCACGCACCGATTCATGCACCATCCAAAACTCTTCAAACACACGCATGCGGGCCATCACCGTAGTGTTCAGCCCACCCCGTGGGCCAGCTTTTCTTTTGATCCAATTGAAGCCGTAAGCTCCGCCTGGTTGCTGCCGGTCATGGCCTTATTTGTGCCGATTCATTGGGCCACCGCGCTCGTCATTCTAATGCTGATGACGATCAATTCCGTCTTTAATCATGCGGGTTGGGAAGTGTATCCCCAACGCTGGATCGAGGGCTGGTGGGGCCGTCACATTATTACGGCCAGCCACCACAACCTGCATCATACGAATTTCAAAGGGAATTACGGGCTTTATTTTCGGTTCTGGGATAAGGTCTGTGGGACGGACCGGGGCTTGGTGAAAGCGGGGCCGGTCGCCCCAATCAACGCCCCGCCGATTGAGACTAAGTCTGCGGTGGCCGTGGCACAAAACTCGATGTCCGTTCGACATAGTCGCGGTAAGCCGGACGTTTTTTGAGTTTGCGTTCCAGCAAATCGCGACCTGAAACGCGCATCAGCAGCGTCGTCATGATCAGCGGGCCGACAATCGACGCCCAACCCCATGGCACGGAACAGGCGGCGACAAATATGCCCCACCAGAGCAAAGCATTGCCGAAATAATTTGGATGACGCGTCCACGCCCACAGGCCCGTGTCGAGCACAGGTTTATCCTCATACGGCCCGTCATAATCCGCGTTCTTCTTGAGGAAGGAGACGAGTTGCGCATCGCCAATGGCTTCGAACAAGACGCCCGCGATCCACATCAGCGCGCCGATTATCGCCAGCACACCGATCTCTGTTGTTTTGCCGTTGGCAAAAGCGACCCACACCGGGGCTGACACGATCAAGATGAGCACGCCCTGACCCCAGTAGATTGAGAATAACGCGCGCAGACGCCATGTCATTTCCGCGAGTCCGGAGCGTTTACGCATCGCGATATAACGCCCGTCTTCGCCGTGACCCAGATTCCGTTTGGCCAAATATAGCGTGAGCCGGAGCCCCCACACGATCGGCATAAGGCCCATGAGCAACAGATAGGGTGAGGGTATGATGTCAAAGCGTCCGCTCGCGAGATAGAGGCACGTCAGGCCAACAAGGGAAAAACCAAAGCCCCAGAAAATATCGATGATCGAGGCGTCGCGCGCCAGCACGCTTATCAGCCAGACGAGGGTCACGGCGCCAAAAATAACAACGGCAATGTGGATGAGATAGATAAGTGCGATCATGAAACCCGCTTAGCACGAGACGTCATGACGCTGTAAAGGCCTGTTCTTGTTCCGGCGCACGCCGAAACGCGCGCTAAATCTTATTGCGAATAATGCGACGCCGTTCGACCGAACTTGGGATCGCCAAAGCGTCACGGTATTTCGCGACAGTACGCCGGGCGATGTCTACGCCATGACCGCGAAGTAACTCCACGATCCGGTCATCGGACTTGACGCTTTTGACATCTGTTTCTTCTTCGATCAGCGTTTGAATGCGGTGCCGCACTGACTCCGCACTATGGCCTTCTCCGCCCGAGGTGGACGGGATCGACGCCGTGAAAAAGAACTTAAGCTCGACCGTTCCGCGCGGTGTTGCCATGAATTTCCCGGACGTGACGCGGCTGACCGTGCTTTCGTGCATTTCAATCGCCTCGCTCACATCTTTGAGCTTAAGCGGGCGCATGTGATCGACGCCAAAGGCAAAAAATGCATCCTGTTGGCGCACGATCTCGGACGCAACTTTCAAAATGGTTCGCGCGCGTTGATCGAGGCTTTTAACCAGCCAACTGGCGGTTTGATGACATTCAGAAAGGAATTCACGCGCTTGTTCATTGTCGCCCGACGCGGCTTTAATTTCGCGGTAATAGCGTTTGTTGACCAGCACACGCGGTAAGGTGTCGCTATTTAATTCGACGGCCCACCCACCGGTTGGGGTTTCGCGCACGAAGACGTCAGGTTCCAGGCCCGAAATCGCACCGCCGCCATAGGCCATACCCGGCTTGGGGCTAAGCGTTCGCAAATGCAGCACTCGCGCTTTCAGATCATCAAGCTCGATTCCACATAATTTCGCCAGCTTCGGGAAATCATGCCGCGCCAACAGCTCAAGATTATCGAGCAGAATTTCATTGGCTTTATCCAGACGGTCTGTCTCGGCCAGTTGCATCGCCAAACACTCAGATAAAGACCGGGCGAAGACGCCGGTGGGTTCCATCGTTTGCAACTGCGTAATGACAGAACTGATCCGCGCGGCAGACACCCCCAAAGACAAGGCCAAAGCCTCGGTCTCGTCACGCAGGTAGCCCGCATCATCGAGCAAGCCGAGCAGATAATCTGCGACCGGACGATCCGCCGCCGAGAGATTAAGATGCGCAAATTGTTCGCGTAAGTGATCCTGTAACGTCAGTTCGGCGACCGCATTGGCGCCAATATCAAACCCTTCGGACATAGATCCGCCGGAGCTCGCGCCTTTGGAAAAATCAATCGTGCCCCCGACATCCGCCCCTTGGTTGGTCATGGCTTCACCCGGGCTGTGGTCGGTTGTGCAATGTGAGGGCGCGTCAAGGTCGGATTCCGCCGCACCAGGAACATCCATTTGCAGGCTGGCATCCGGTGTTGGTGCGTCGGACACATCTTCGCCGCGACGGTTTTCTTCCCCCGTGCCGCGTTCCAACAGCGGGTTCTTTTCCATTTGCTCTTCGACGAACGCGGCCAATTCAATATTGGACAATTGCAACAGCTTAATCGCTTGTTGCAATTGTGGCGTCATCGCCAGACTTTGCGTTTGCCTTGCGACAATTCTTGGGGCTAGCGCCATTGCTCCACCTTTATTCCACGCACCATGCCAATCTCATCATCGGACCAGCTTGGGACGGTGGAATAGGGGAAAAGCCTTAGGGTCGGCCTAAGGGATAGGGTTAGCAAAGGGTTAGAAGAGGTCCCCATCTCGCAGGGCCCGGTGTGTGCGCTCCAGATCTAGCAGTCGGGCCTTGCGCTCTATCCCGCCGGCGTAGCCGCCAAGACCGCCTCCCGTCGCGATGACACGGTGACAGGGGATAACAATGGCGAGACCGTTCGACCCATTCGCCGAGGCCACAGCCCGGACGGCTTTGTCATTACCGATGGCGGTGGCCAGTTCGGCGTAACTCCATGTTTCACCGTAAGGGATGGTTTGCAGCGCGTCCCAGACACCGTCCTGAAATTCAGTCCCAGTTGTTTCGATCGCAACCGAGAAACTCTGACATGTCCCCGCAAAATAATCGTCCATTTCTTGTCGGATTATCTCTGTGATCGCTGTCGTTCCCGGCACAATGGCACGGCCGTGAATCCGCCGAAGCCGTTCAAATTGGCGCGGGAGTTTCACTCGGTCGACAAATTCAATCAGGTAGAGCGCGCGATCATCGGTCACGACCACCATGCGGCCTTCCGCTGTGTCCAACCAGTCCACAAAGAGCGGGTCCGCTTGGCCTTTCGCGGGCGCCGCCCCAAACGTCTTGGCGTAAGCCGCGCGAAATCCGGATGCGCTTTCAAAGCCTGCGTCCAGCTGCGCATCAATCACGCTGGCTCCGCCTGCCATAGCTTTGGCCGCCAATCCGAGCCGTCTCAGGCGGGCATATTCCGCGACACTCATGCCGAGCCTCTGTTTGAATTTTCGTCGCGCCGTTGACGGATCAATCCCCGCCCGTTTCAGCGCCGCCTCATCGACTCGGCCATCTTCATTATCTTCGACCAGCGCGATCACGGCGAGCATCAAGGCGTGGTCTTCGCCCGACGGATGACAGCGTTTACACGCCCGATAGCCCGCCCGGAGGGCCGCCTCAGGGCTTTCGTAAAATTCGCAATTCTCAAATTTCGGCATGCGCGCCGGACATCCGGGACGACAGAATACTCCCGTGGTTCGGACCCCCATGATGACCCCGGGGAAATCAGTTCGGGTCAGGAAAGCCTGATATATTTCGTGGTCGTTTGGCATTAACATACCCCTCCCTACCATGTCGCCACACGGCCCGCCGCCGAAAATCGGGCATTGTTGTTTAGCATTGTTGTTTTAGCTCTAAGTCTTTAGGTCGCGCCAATGACAAATCATCTCCATAAAAACGACTTGCCCGATGGGCTGGATTTTGGGCGCGCGGTCGCCATTGATACAGAAACGCAAGGCCTGTCCCTCGTGCGCGATAAGCTCTGTCTTGTGCAGCTATCGTCCGGCGACGGCGACGCACATATCGTGCAGATGGACAGGAACGCTTACGATGCACCGAACCTAAAAGCCTTATTGCTCAATCAGGACGTCACCAAGATTTTCCATTTTGGCCGTTTTGACGTCGCCATCATGCAGCGGGATCTGGGCGTCGACACGCATAATATCTTCTGCACTAAAATCGCCTCTGGCCTGGTTCGGACTTATACGGATCGCCACGGCCTAAAAGATATTTGCAAGGAATTGCTCGGCGTTGATCTCTCCAAGCAACAACAGAGCAGCGATTGGGCCGCAGACGAACTTACCGACGCGCAATTGAGCTACGCGGCGTCTGATGTGCTTTATTTGCACCAGTTACGGACTATCCTGACGGCGCGCCTTGTGCGCGAAGGTCGCCTCGACGTGGCGCAAAGTTGCTTTGACTTCCTCAACACCCGCTGCCGCCTTGACCTGCTTGGGTGGAACGATGTTGATATCTTCAGCCACCGCATGCGCCGGCCTGATTAAACGCTATGTTGGCGACTGTGAGCTCTGCTGGCTAAGATCCCGTAGCATTAAGACCGTCCGGTAATTGCGTGCTGTCGCGGGAACGCCCAGTTTCGCCTCGGCCCGGGCCGCGAGTTTTGACCGCCCAATCCCATCCGGCGCGTACAGATAGAACGCTGTTCCGTTCAATTCGAACCGCTCTTTGCTGGTCTTTATAGTATCAAGCGCTGTGATGTCTGGCGCCGTTGGCGCGGCAGACATGAAATAGACATGGACAGTTTTCGGGTCTGCTTCGGCGGCCTCACCATAAGGGTTGGCGGCGATAACAGCGTCCAACCTAGCCTGTGTCAGCGTCAAAATGTGTGGCCGAAAGCCAAAACTTTCCTCTATCGCCCTTGCAATATTCTGCGATATCACATCCGGATCATCCTCTGCAGATCGGAACAGGCAATTTCCGCTTTGGATATAGGTTTGAACGTCCGCGTAGCCCATCCCGCTGAGCAAGTCCCGCAGGCTAGCCATGGGAAGCTTGTTTCGTCCCCCGACATTTATACCCCGGAGCAAACTGATAAAAAGCGTCATGACCCTATGCTAGCTGACGGCTGTCCAAAAGAGAATGCCGTTCCAGTTCACGCAATTCCCGCCTGAAAGGCATGGGTCTCAGCATTGCTACACAGCAGCAGGCGCATAGCGGTTCCGCAGCCGCCAGCGCGGCCTTTGAGTGCCGAACGGCGACATCGCGCGCGGCGTTCCAGCTCATCCAGATAAAGATGACCATGCGTGTCGATCAACGGATCGCCCGGATGGATCTTCGTCACATGGCCGCAGCCGCTACAGATCATTTCAATCCGTTCTGGCGGACTGAGGTCGGACAGTTGCAGGTGTGTCTTCCAGCTCATTGAGCATCCTCCCAAAAATCCTCGGCTTCGGGCACGCGCGTAAAGGCAATTTTACCGCCTGCATTTCCGCCCGGCGGCGGCGACCACGGCCCGACCGTAATCAAGGACCGGTTCGCCGCCAGATTGACCTGATCGATAGTGGCTGTGATCTGTTCCCAGCGTTTGCGGTCTGGGTCATCGCCGATCCAGAAGTCGAGCTGGCGCGAACCTTCCGGCACAAGACCTGAAAAACTGACCATAATATTGGCGATATTCACAGACGGCAGTCTCGCCAAATGCGCGGCCAGCGGCTGCCACATACGGTCCAACGCTTTGAGGCACGTCCGGTCGTCATTGGCGCTATGCAGCGCGATCTTGTCAGCCCAACGTTTCGGCTCTGCCCCCGGGCGGATACGGATTTTCGCACTGACATACAGCGTGTTGGCGTAGAACCCTTCGCGCCGCAGCCGGCGCGCGGCCTTTGTCAGCAACATGCGCGCGCACCCGTAAGGCGCGTCCGTGCCGCGCCATTTCGCGGGCAGCACGCGACTATGACCGATCATACTGCGCGTTGATTTCTGCGTAATAACCTCATGGCCTTGCATCGCGTACCAAAATCGTTCGCCCGCGACATTGCCCCAAATGTGTCGCAATTGCTTGGGTGAGGTCGCGAGCAAACCTGCCATGTCCGTGATTCCGGCCGCGTCCAAACGACGGGTCATGCCCGACCCAATCCCCGGCACCCCGCCGAGCGGAATATGCAGCATCGCGGCGGGTAAATCTTCGGGCCGCCAGATCGTCGCCCCATCCGGTTTATCCTGTTTACACGCGATTTTGGCGAGATGGCCATTCGGTGCAAACCCGATCGACGCGGTGATATGCGGACCAATCCCCGCTGCGAGGGCCCGTTTTATACGGTGCGCCGTGCCCAGTGGATCAGCAATCTGCGCCGGCGATAGCGGACACGACAGCTCATCAATCGACATAACCTTGCCAATCGGCAGCACCGACTTAATCGAGGCCTGCGCCCCGTGGTGCATTTCGCGATAGAAAGCCGGATCTTGGTCGACGAATATAATATCCGGACAGATTTCCCGCGCCTCTTTTTGGCTGGAGACATTGCGCACCCCCGCCCGTTTTGCCTCTCGCGAGGCCGCGATGACAGCGCCAAAACCTGAACTCGCATTCCCCGTCGTCGGCGTAATGCCGATGGGACGCCCGCGTAACGCCGGGTCACGCTGTTGTTCGCAGCTCGCAAAAAAGCTGTCGAAATCCAGATAGAGATGTTCAATCGTGTCAGGCTTGCGCACAGCGCTTCATCCCATTCATAAATCTGCCGCCCCGACACAGCGGCCCCATTTTGGCCCCGTCGAAGCGCCGCCCGTCTGGCCGCTCAAGCACTAGAACATAAAGTGAACATACAAAGAAAGGACTATTTTGGCTATTATATACTTAAGAAAGCAGAATAATGCAGTCGCTAAAGAAAGACGATAAAAACCAAGAGGTTGTTGTTACTCAGGCGATGATTGAGGCGGGAGTTGACGTTTTGACTTACCACTTGCCCGACGCTTTGGACGGGTGGCCAGCTTCCTCGCTGGAGCGCATCGTAAAACTGGTCTATGATGACATGGTCGCGAAGATTTAGCGATCACATCTAACCATAGACCGCCAGCATAGTTCTCAATAGCGATTAAGTCGCCGCGCAAGTCACGCCATATTGAGTCCATAGGGTTCTGGGTGGATCTCTTGACGGCCCTTGGTTGGGAGGTTGCGTCATTAGGGCGTAGACCGCCATTCATTGGGTATACTTGGACGTGGGTGGCAATGTTTCTTTGGACGGCGAGATCATCCATCATCGTGCAGGCCCATAGAATGGACCTTCGGACACTTTGTGTATGTGTCTTAGTGTCCTTAGCTAGGCTTTTAAGAAGGTTACGTTGGGTGGTATCGTTTTGAATTGAGTGCCACATACTTAATGCGGCCTCGTGTTCAACGTCCAGTAAGGCCCAAAAAACGAAAAAGAGTGAGCCTTGAGCGGCGTTCCAGTGGTAGATGACCTCCCCAATCTGGCGTTTATGTTTTTTGATTAATTTTAAGGCGGTCGGATGTATTTCTTGCGTGCGTTTCGTTTTAAACGGAGCGGTTTTTACCAACCCTTTTGCGATTTTACCCATGACCAAACCAACTCAGGAATTTCAAGAAACACTCCGGCGGATGCTCGAAAGCCCGCCTAAGGAAAATAAGACGCTCAAGGAGACCAAAAATGAGAAAAAAGGTTCTCGGAAAAATAGCAAGTCTTCTGCGGCTAACGATTTGGATTGACGAACGCCGTTATGGCGTCCGTCCTGTTTATGAAGCAGACTTGGAAAACTAGAAGCGCTTACTTATCCAGTCGTTCGTCCCCTTGAATGCCATATGATGTTTAGGGCTACTTTCAATTTTTACAACGCAGATTGCGTCGTCATCGTCTTTGAAACCTTTGAAGTGATCTCTGACCACTGAAGTTTCATCTGTAGTTAAGTCTAAGAACCAAAACGAGTTCATTGCCTTATGGGCGTTTAGACGTTTAAGTTCGTCCCATAGTTTCTGGTAGTCTTTTTCTTTGTTAAGCTGGTAGCTGATAGCGTAGTAAGCCATTGGTTTTCTCCTTGATGGCAAGAAGAGAGCGAATTGACTTTTCAGTTTTACAATGCATGTTGCGTTTCCATTCCGAAGTATCCGCGTCGCTCTCAACAAGTTAAGCGGAGACCTTCAAACCGAGGCACAAGACGCGCTAACGTCTTGTGCCTCATTGATTCGTAAGGTCGTCACGGGGACTCTGCACGATTCAAGGTTGTGCGCAATAGCGTCAGTGTGGATAGGATGTTCTACTTACGTTCCCAGCTCGGAACCCAACCCCAGTGATTAGAAAAGCGTCGTCCTTTACGCGGCTTTATTAGTCCGCCGATAAGTTAAACGCTTGCCCTCGATGCCGCGTAAACACGCATCACGGCGCTCATTATCGTTCAAAGCGCGACCATTGTAGCGGAAGTCAAACTCTGTGACGTAGCGCTGTAGGTGGCTTTCACCACAATGCTGATACGTGCCGACCATGCCGCGCTTAAAGATGCTGTAGTAGCCCTCTAGCGTGTTTGTGTAGGCGTCTCCGCGCACATATTCGCCACGTGAGTGATTGACCTTGCTGTGACGATTAAATTCCTCACCTACGATTGTGTAGAGGCGGCTTTCATCCGTCATAAGGTTAGACTTGCGCGAGACGTTGCGAACAAGAATTTCACGGATGTTAGCGCGATCTGCACGGTCCACATGGAAAGAACGGATTGAGCCGCCACGTTCGACAAGCGAAACGACGGTGTATTTGTTGCCGACGCCAGAGAAGCCGCCCTTAGTGCCTTTTGCCGTAGCAGAGCGCTTCATAGCGCGTTTCTTTTTATGGCTCACTTTGTTGCCATAATAGGTCTCATCAGCCTCTACGATCTTATCAGGACCGCCCATAGGGGGCGGCGTCGTGTCAGTCATAGCCTCGCGGATGCGGTGACACATGAACCATGCGGTTTTGTAGGTGACGCCAAGCATACGGTGAATTTGATGCGCGCTCATGCCTTTCTTAGAAGACGTGAGCAGGTGCGTCGCCAACAACCACTTGTTCAAAGGAACCTTAGAGCGCTCAAACACGGTCCCAACGGTGACGGTGAACTGCTTACGGCATTCAGTCTCGTTACACTGGCGAAGGCCAGCGCGGTGAGACTTACCCTTAAGCTCACGGGCGTTGAATGAGCCACAATGCGGGCAGACAGCGCCTTCAGGCCACCGCGTAGCTTCCAAATGAAGGCGAGCGGCTTCTTTGTCGAGAAAGATGGGATTGTAGATATCGGCGGTCATGCCAGTTTAATGACTGTATTTGCCTGCTTTGTCAAGTATATAATAGCCACTATTTTCCTAACACTCTGCATCCTTCTGTAGACGAACGGGGCGCTGCGCCCCTGTTACAAACCCCTCATCCACGAAAACCGGGTCTACCCAAGGCGGCCTCGCGTCTGTATAGCGACGCGCAAGATGGTTGATATGTCGCTAAATCCTGACTTGCCGATACGGTCCCACGCCGCGAGCGATGCGCTGGGCCTATGGGAGCCAAAACGCACGCTCACCTTGGCTGCGGCACGGAAACATACACAGAGGATCGCCTTTCTTCGGCGGATGTTGATTGGGGCCTCGGGGGCCTTGGTCGCCTTGCTGATTTATTACTTTGTCACCCAGAGCAATGAACAGGTGATCGAGGACGATCCGGATACATCCGTGCGTATGATCAACCCGCGCTATAGCGGCCGCACCTCGGATAATTTACCGTTTTACCTGACATCTGACTCTGCCACCCGGCAGTTGGAAAGCCGCACCGAAGTGGCCTTGGTCAAGCCGGTGTTGGAATTCATTCGCGCAGATGGGGCCGAGAGCAGCTTTGTTGAGGCGGATGGCGGCACCTATGATGACGTCAATAAAATCCTTAATCTGCGCACCGATTTAACCAAGCCGGAGAGCGAACGACAGAATGTCGTGCTCGAAACGGATGACGGCTACCGCTGCGTCACCTCCCACGCCCGGATCTTTGCACGCGAAAAACGTATTATTGGTGACGAGCCGATTACCTGCGTCGGGAATTTCGGCACGGTCAATGGTAATGCCTATGAGATCCTTGATAATTACCGCAACTTTATTTTTAAGGACGGTATGGATGGCATCATTAATCGCGACAGCGATAATGCGGCAGGCCTGCGCGGAACGCCTGAACGCGGTGCGGCAATCGCGCGTCCGATTTTTGGCTTTGACGGCGATGGCCCCATTAATGTGAGTGCCAATCAAGCCACCTATGTTGGCGGCACAACCGATCTGGCCGGGAATGTTATTGTCGTGCAGGACGGGTCAACGATTTATTCCAACGATATGACGATCCTTCGCGATCAAGCGGATAGCCCCGCCGCCGCCGCGGGGACAATTCGGCTTGGCGCTGTGCGCGAGATTATCGCAGTCGGTGACTTTCGCTACGTCTCGGAAGACAATGACGTACGCGGCGACAAGGGTGTTTATGAGCGTGACAAATCATTGATGACCGTCACAGGCAAAGTGACTGTCGTGCAGCCGGGCGGCAACACGGTCTCGACCGACCGCCTCGTCTATGACACAGTAACAGAGACAATCCGTTTTTCCGGTCAGTGCCAAGGCCGGGATTGCGGCACGGACGACCGAACCCGGATCGTCATCGAGAATTAGGGTAGATTATGAGAACCGTTCTTCGTCTTATAGCTGGCACCTGTGCCGCGCTCGCTTTTGCGGGCTCAGCCCACGCGCAATTTGCGGGGGCTGCGGGCGGTAATATTGAGCTTTATGCCGATGATGCTGTCTCGTCCAAGGGCGTGACAACGCTCACCGGGCAAGTCGATGCGCGGCAAGACGATGTCCGAATTTTAGCGGATAAGATGGTGATCTATAGCAAACCGAGCAGCACGGGTGGTACGCCCTCTGTCGGAACAGCGGCGGGTGATATTGAACGCATCGTCGCCACAGGCAATTTCTTTTACATCACGCCGACACAAGAAGTGCGCGGCGACAAAGGTGTCTATATGGCGGTGGAAGACACGTTCGAAGTCACCGGCAACGTCATCCTGACCCAAGAAGACAGTGTCGTGCGCGGCACCCGATTGATTTATGAGCTTGGCTCGCAAAAAGCGCGCGTGATTTCAGAGTGTAAAGGTCGCCAGTGTGGACGGCAGAGCCGAGTCGCAATTTTGATCAAAAATACCCCACAAGCCGCGGCGACAAGCAGCTAGTCATGACGGATACGCTCGCGAATCCTGATGGCTCGCCCCATCCGACCGATCAATCCGGCTTGACGTCCGAACCTATAGTCGTGACTCCGCCGGCCTCGGGTCTGGCCGCAAATAATATCGGCAAAGCTTACCGCGGCCGTGTCGTGGTCAAAGACATCACCCTGACCGTGCAACGCGGGGAAGTTGTGGCCCTGATGGGTCCGAACGGCGCGGGAAAAACCACCAGTTTCTACATGATTATGGGCCTGATTGAGGCCGATCGCGGCTCGATCACGCTCGATGGTCAAGATATTACCGGGCTGCCGATGTATCAGCGCGCGCGCCTCGGCGTCGGCTATCTACCGCAGGAACAATCGATCTTTCGCGGGCTATCGGTGGAAGAAAACATCAAAGCCGTCGTGCAGCTGACGGAAAAAGATCGCTCCAAGTGGAACGATAATGTCGATGCGCTGCTGGACGAGCTCAACATTGGGCACATTCGCAAATCGCCAGCGCTCGCCTTGTCAGGCGGGGAACGTCGCCGCGTCGAAATCGCGCGCGCCCTCGCTTCACGCCCGTCTTTCATCCTGCTGGATGAGCCGTTTACCGGAATCGACCCAATTGCGATTGCCGATATTTCTGAGTTGGTGCTTTATCTCAAGAAACGCGGTATAGGCATCCTCATCACCGATCACCGCGTCCGCGAAACTCTCGACATCGTCGACCGCGCGTCTATCCTGTTCCAGGGCGAAGCCTTGTTTGAAGGCACACCCGACGAAATCCGGGCGAATAAAGATGTGCGGCGGGTCTATTTGGGCGAAAAATACGCCTAATTAACGAAAACATCCGCTCCGACCGATAGGGAAAGGCTGTACGCGTGGTATCGTTACGTTCGGACCGAACGAGGGCCTTTAAGGCCCTTTTTCAACCCAGAATTATTGTGCCGAAGCCAACGCCACAGCCTCGCGTTGACGTTTATCCGACTGTAAACTGCGCACTTAATCGGCCATTCGCATCTGTGCTCACCACCACGCGGTCCAATGTCACCGTATACGCGCCGATCAAATCATTGAAAAAGCCATAAAGCGCTTGAGTCTCGGCCTCGTCAATCCAGACAGAAAACGCGCCGTCCCCGTCCGGCTGCACCCGCGTAAGCTTGACATTTTGCGCGCGGGCAACCGTGATGAGGACAGACCGATCAAACGGCGCCCGCGGTCCCGCAGTTCCCTGGTCCGGCGACAGGCGTGATACGAGCGCGAGGTTCGCCTTAGCCCGGAGGAGATCAGATTGCGCCTTAGACGTCGTCGCTTGGAGCGGCAAAACCACGGCAAAAAGGATCAGAAAGACCGCCACCAGAGCGGACAAAACCGCGAGCAAAAGCCGTTCGCGTGGCTCGCGACCGTCCCACCAGCTTGAAAACTGAGCGATCATGACCCGCCCCCTAAGCTCAACGAGGCATCCCCAATGAAACGGCCATTTTGTTCCCGCACGCCGCCAGTCACAAAACTTGCGCCAGATGCGGCAACAGTGCGTTCCAACGCCCCCGCAGCTTCGAACCCCGGATAAATCAGGCGTAACCGGAGGCTATTTTCTCGGAGCTCATAGGAGAGCCGCTCAACCGTTATATCGGGATGAGCGGCCATCGCGGTAAAAAGCGTATCCGACAGCGCGAGGAAAGCCGCCGGATCCGTGTCCGACGGACCCATCTGCCGCGCGGCACGGGCTAAATTATCTGGCGCGGCCTGTCCCGTCACTTGCGTGTAAAGCGTCCGCGCTTTGTCTTGTACGGCGTCAGCCTGCGCCTGTGTCGCCCGCGTATTCGCTACACTCAGACCGAGGCCAAGCAGACCGCAGACGAGCGCGGCCGCCGCGACCCGCGCCCAAGGTCCCGCCTGTATTTGCGTGCGGCGGCGATAGGCCCCGCTGCGCAAATTGAGCGCTACGCCACTGTCGATCCGATCAAACAGCGCCCGAGCCACCGTTTCATCATCATAGACCGCGCCAGATGTCTCAGCCCAGTCGGGGTCAACGGCATCGCCTTGCGGCCCCGGTGTCACGACACGGTCAAGAAGGCGGACCGGCCCCCCTGCCAAGCCCGACAAGGCATCAAAATCGGCATAAATAAAGTGCGGATCAAAACGCTCTAACAGCGCGGCCATGACCCTACGCGCAATCATCACGGTTGGCGCGGGATCGCCCGACCCAATAACAATATGCAAATCATCCAAATCAGTCGCCAGTCGATCTTCATGCGCGAAACGCGCGACGCTTACCCGTTCTGGACCGCGAATTTTCTCCGGTAAGTCCGTCAAAAACGCCCGCACATGTTGGCCCGGAAGAACAATCGCATAGGGCGCGCGCAGCATCGGGGACAGCGTCTCAATATCACCGCGCACAGTTTCAGTTCCGTCGCGTGTGCGCCGAGCGAGCAGTGTCTCACCGTTCGGGTCATCTGGCAGGATTAAAACCATGTCTGTCATGGGGTTTCCCCTCCCTGATCGGCTGTGGGCTCTTGCTGTGCCCAAGTGACAGACGGAAATTCGTCCCATCCCCACGCTCGGTATGAAAGCGCAGGTTGCCCGCTGTCTAGCCCTTCATAGGCCAATAACTGCATCTGTTCGACAGGGCCAAATCGAATGATCGTTTCCGCCACAATCCGGTGGGGAGCAAACACGATATCACTGAGTTGCGCGGCGGGATTATCATAGCCTTGTAATGCGGGGGCCGCGAGCAGTCTGTCCGACGACCCATACCCGTCATCAGGACGCGCCGTGATCAGATCAACCGCAATCTGTTCGGCCTGAGGCCCGCCGCCCAATATTGTAGCTAAAACGGGCGCGTGGCGCGCCTCCGCCGTGTCGATATTAAACCGGGTCTGCGTTCCGGGCGTCCCGATACAGACATGCGGCAACAAGCGACGAAACAAGGCCTCATCCATATCATTGATCGCGCGTAGCTCCGTCACCGATTGCATCGGGACATTCGCTGTTCGGTGCGGTCCGCCGCCCCTCCATGTCTGCGCCGCTTGGCGTGACAAATAAGTCCCGTCTTCCGCCCCGCCCGCCCGCGTCTGGCTATCCGTGTCGACCCAATCGACAGCCGCAGCGGCAATGCTAGACGCGCGACTTTGATCGACGCCAATCGCCCGCATAAGGGATGTAAAGCGTTGCTGCGCCGTGTCGGACCCCAGTCCAGCTCCACTGGATAAGGCGCTCAATCGGAAACAATGCGTCCCGTCGCTAACGGCCAGGGTGATCGACCCATTATCGAACGGCAGCACAATCGGATCTCCGCTGCGGAGCTGTGCATTGAGCGCTGCGCCCTCGACCCCCGCAACAAGATCGATCTGACTCTGGGCGAAATCACGCGCGCCTTGCGCATAGAGATCCGCTTGTGAGCGCGCGTTAAGCGCGGACGTGCGAACGACAGACGTGCGCACCGTCGCGAGCAAGGCCAGCGCAACCGCACTCATCAGGCTCAGCACGAGGAGCGTGCTCAGGAGCACCGTTCCGTCTTCATCGGATCGCGCGCGACTATGCATCCGGCGTCTCAAAAATATGCTGCGTTGTGGTGCCGTCAGCATGGGTCAATGTAATTGAGATCGCGTTCGCGCTAAGCGTTGACCCGGCCGTTTCTCCGCGCCTAACTTGAGATAGAAGCGTCTGAATGCTATCTATCCTCTCCGCAGGCTCCACCACCATCGCATCCACCCCATCGAGCACAATGCGGTCAATTGGCGGTTCGACATAGGCCGGGTTTTCATGCGGCAGGAACGCTCGGATCAACTGGCCATTTTCAACGCGCCACGACACACGGAGCAAGTCGCCGCGCGCAAAAATTCCGTCGGGATTGGGGCGAGCGCGACGGGTCAACGTAAAGCGGTCTGTTTGCACCGCCTCGCGCGAGAGGTCGATGAAACCGCCCAGCCCGTCGCGGTTATGGCGCAGTGTCATTGCCGCGAAATCATCCGCCATAATCTGGCGGGCGGCAGCCAGCTGTTCAATTTGTTCAATCTTCGCCTCGGACCGTTCGCGCGCATCCAAGGTTGCGGTCAGGGCGATCAACGTACCGAGGCTGATAAGCGAGAAAATAAACATAGAGACCAGCACTTCAACCAGCGTGAAACCAGCCTCGCGGTCAGGATTATGAGGCAGTTGCGCCGTCATTCGTCGCCCCCCTCGTCAGAGGTCGTGGAGACGATCTGCGTCTGGGACTCGTATCGAAAGGCGCGACGGTCCGACAGAATGCGGTCTTTGTCGCGTTCAAACACATGCACGGTGATTTCGTAAAATCCGGCTTGCTCGGTATCACTCGTTTCCGTGACGACGTCAAAATCCATTCCGCCGGATACCGCCTCTGTTCGTTCAATGCCCAATTCCAGTGACGCGATGCGCGTCAGAACAACCGTATTATCTGCCACAAACCCCGCATGGGTTCGGAATTGTAACGCCGACGTGCCCGACACAGCCAATGTTGCCGCCCGGTTCAACCCGACAATGGCGAGGCTGAAAATGGCGAGGCTGACCAGCACCTCAACAAGAGTAAAACCCGCATCATTGCCCGCGTCATTGCTCAAGCGTCTCATCGCTCGACCGTCCGGATAACCCGTCCGCGCTCATCCGCACGGAGGATATATTGTCCGTCCCGCGCAGCGAATGTCAGGGTGAAGTCCGGAACCGCGCCATAGGGTTCAAACAGCAACGTCGGCTCAGCAGTCTCTGGCAGCTCTATGCGGTCCCCGTTGCGGTTGAGCGTAACCCGCGCGTCTTCCGGCCACGGTAGGTCCACCGCGCGCGACCAGCTGCGTCCGTCATGTCGAAACAGCACCAGCGCGTCTGCATCCAGGCCCAGCGCGCGTATCTCACCGGCAACGACACCGTCGTCTAAAAACCGCGAGACTTGCGCCGTGATCGCGGCGCTCACGCGGTCCGTCTCGCTGCGGGGTTTCGGTAAGTTCAAGACTACGGCCCCTAGCATAAGCGACAGGATCGCGAGCACAGCGAGCAGTTCGACCAGAGAAAAACCCGCCTCACGATTATTATGCCTGTCAGCCTTATTGCGAATTGGTGATGTCGGCATCCGGGCCTTCCCCACCTTCTTGCCCATCTGCACCATAGCTCAGCAGATCAAACGGGCTCGTTTCACCCGGATTGCGATAGACATAAGGATTGCCCCACGGATCATCGCGGAGTTGTTGCACATAGCCTTCGTCCGGATATTTGGCGGCGTCCACGCTCGACGGGGCTTCGACTAACGCCTGCAATCCATCCTGTTCACTCGGATAGCGGAAATGATCGAGGCGATAGAATTCTAGCGCGGTTTCATAAGACGCGATATCGGCGCGGGCTTTGGTGATCGACGCATCGCCAAGGCGCGGGAGCACCGCCAGCACAACGCCCGTCGCCAGCAGGCCAATGATGGCCATGGTCACAAGGACTTCGGTCAGGGTGAAACCATCATCCATTGATCGACGGGCGGTTTCTATATCGGGTTTTTGCATGGCGGAACTCCTAAAAACTAAGCGTATTCAGTTGCAGGATCGGCAGGAATATCGCGGCCGCAATCAACAGCACAATCCCACCAATCACGATAATAATAAGCGGCTCTAATAAGCTGAGAAAGATTTGCGTGGCCGCTTCGAACTCGCCTTCAAGATAATCCGCAGATTTGGCGAACATCGGCCCGGTCTTGCCGGAGGCCTCGCCGCCGAGCACCATTTGCACAACCAGTGGCGGGAACACATGTGTTTGTTTGAGTGCTGCGCTGATCGCTGTGCCTTCACGAACCCGCAAGGCAGCGTCACCGACGGCCCTGCGCATCACGACGTTACGAAGCGTGTGCCGGGCCGTTTCCATCGCGGTCAAGGCCGGAGTCCCGGCCGAAATTAAGCCTGCAATGGTACGCGAAAATCGGGCCGCTTCGAGATTTCGGATAATCCGCCCGATGAGCGGCAGGCGCAGCTTCGTCCCATCCCATTGACGACGCCCCGCCTCGGATCGTTTCCAAACAGAAAACAGACCGTAAGCCCCGCCGATCACGATCAAGATCACCCACCAATTTGATTGTAAAAACTCAGACGCCGCAATCGTTCCGCGCGTGAGGGGCGGTAGCTCTTCCCCTAATATGGTGAACTGTTCCGCCACTTTAGGCACGACCAGCGTTAGCAAAATCACCGTGACGATCAGCGCAATTGCGAGCAGCAGGATCGGATAGACCGTCGCGCCGAGTATTTTACGCCGGATTGCATCGGCCGCTTCCATGTCGTCGGCCCGGCGTTCCAGCACAGGGCCGAGTTGCCCCGCCGTTTCGCCCGCCGCGACCATCGACGTGAACAACGAATCGAAAACATCCGCATGTCGCGCTAAGGCTTCTGACAGGCGCGCGCCCTCCATCACTTGGCTGCGCGCATCCAGCAGTACGCCCCGTAGGCGGGATTTCTCAAACTGGAGGGCGGTAATACGTAAGGCTTCTTCGACCGGCGTTGAGGCCGAAATCAGGATCGCCAGCTGCCGGGCCGCACGCGTGATATGGGCGCGTTTGATCCGACCGCCTTTTGCGGCCGTTTCGCGTTCGCCGCTATTCGATTTTTGTCGCGACGGCTTGATCTCAACTGGCGTGAGTTGGCGCGCGCGCAATTGATCGCGTGCGGCGCGCGCCGAACCCGCCATAAGCGTTCCCTTCCGGCGCGTGCCAGAGGCGTCAAGCGCGGCATAGTCAAACGCGTCCAAGCTTAGACCTCATCCGAGCGGCAAACGCGCAGCACTTCGTCAGAACTGGTCAGGCCCGCGGCCACCGTTTGCGCGCCGTCGCCCAATAAAGTCTGGCGTGTTTTAAACGCGTGGGCCGCCATCACAGATTCGGTTGCACCCGCATGAATCATACCACGCAGTGTCTCGTCCATCGGCACGATTTCGTAGATCCCAAGCCGCCCTTGGTAGCCGACATTGGCACATTTCGGACAGCCGACAGGCTTATAGAACGTCGGTTTCTTGAGTGTCAGACCCAATTCGGCCAGTTCCGCCGGGGTCGGCGTATAAGGCGTCTTACACTCACCGCAGAGGCGACGAACGAGCCGTTGGGCGACCAGTGCTGTGAGGGTTGAGGCCAGCAAAAACGGCTCCACCCCCATATCGCGGAGACGCGCGACAGAGGCAATGGCGCTATTGGTATGGACGGTCGAAAGAACGAGGTGGCCCGTCAGGGAGGCCTGCACGGCAATGTCCGCCGTTTCAGGATCGCGAATTTCACCGACCATGACCACATCCGGGTCTTGGCGCAGGATCGCGCGCAAACCGGCGGCAAAGCTCATCCCAACGGCATTATTTACTTGGGTTTGACCAATCCCATCCAGCGCATATTCAACCGGGTCTTCGACCGTCAAAATATTGCGCGATCCATCATTCAGGCGCGACAAGGCTGCATAAAGCGACGTTGTTTTGCCCGAACCCGTGGGTCCGGTGACAAGAATTATGCCATTTGGCCGCGCCAGTGAGGCAGCGAAGGTTGCCTGCACGTCCGGGTCCATACCCAGTTCTTCGAGCGCCATGCGTTGATTGTCTTTTTCCAAAATCCGCATCACGACCCGCTCGCCGTGACGCGATGGCAGGGTCGAGACCCGCAAATCAATCGCGCGTTCGCCGAGATTAAGCGAAAAGCGCCCATCCTGCGGGATGCGTTTTTGCGCAATATCCAGACGGCTCATGACCTTCACCCGGCTGGTCAGGGCGGGGGCGAGGCGCGCAGGCAGAGACAGAGCTTCTGAGAGCGTGCCGTCTATGCGAAGCCGCACGGCCAACCGTTCTTCATATGGTTCGATATGGATGTCGGAGGCCCGCGACCGGATGGCTTCTTGCAAGATACCATTGATAAGCCGGATAATCGGCGCGTCATCCGAACTATCGAGCAGGTCCGAGGTCCGTGGCAGGCCGTCGGCCAAAGCCGAGAGGTCTTGCGGTGCGCCGAGGGCGTCCTCGGACGCGCCCGCGAGGTCGGCTTGGGCATATAAGCCGGACAATTGTTGCTCAAACGCTTCGGGTGAGAGAGTTTCGCGCGACACAGAATGCCCCACAACGCGCCGCGCTTCGATCAGCGCATCGCGCGACGTTTGGGCTTTATGCGCCAAAACCACGCCGCCATCTGCGTCCGGCACAGCGATGACGCCGTGTTGCCGCGCAAAGGCATACGATAAAACGGGGCGGGACGTAGTGACGGACATGGGACGACTATAGCGCGCCCACGCGAGAGCGGACATTAAAGTTTTGTGGCGTTTGCAGCGAGGGGCTGATGCGGTTCCGCGTTACTGAAACTTCGTCCAAAATCCAGATAGGGCCTTGGCTTTCGGGCCGAAAATTGCCGCAGTGAAATGGCTCGACGCCGCCCGCTTTACGACTTCTGTCCGTGTCGGATAAGGTGAAATCATGGACGTAATTTGGCTGAGCTTTAATCCTCCGGCCATTGCGAGGCTAATCGTGTTGATGATTTCGCCGGCTTGGGAGCCGACGCAGGACGCGCCGATGATCTTGGATTTACTGTCCAAATAAAGCTTCACCCCGCCGACCAAATCGCGTTCCGCAATCGAGCGGTCATTCTCCGCAAAGTCGAAATGCACCGTCTTGGCGGCGGCTTCATGGCCGGCACCGATCGTGCCCAGTTCTGGCTGCGTATAGATCACGGCGGGCATCCGGTTGGTTGTCGCTTTGGCAAACATCGCACCCAATCCCGGCGGCATGAAGTAGAGGTTCTTAATCAGCGCCCCGGCATGATGACCTGCGGCGTGCGTGAGCCCGCCTTTGCCCGCAGCGATATCGCCCGCCGCATAAACGCGGGGGTTGGATGTGCGCAGCGCTTCGTCGGTATCAATCCCGGCGCGGTCATATTTTACCCCGCCCTTTTCAAGCGCGAGGCTGTCAACATTGGGCGAACGGCCGGCAGCGACAAGTAAATGTGACCCTGTGATCGTTTCGCCATCTTCGAATTCGATTTTAATCGTGCGCGCGGTTTTAGAAATGAGCTTGGTCTTGGCAGGGGCGCGGAAATTGACGCCCTCGGCTTTAAGCGCGTCAATCAACACTTTCGCATGATCCGGGTCGGAGTGTCCAAGCGGTTCCGCAATATCGATAATTGTCACTTTGGAGCCGAGCCGCCGGAAGCTCTGCCCCATTTCCAGCCCAATGGGACCGGAACCGATGATCATCAGATGTTTCGGTAAGGTCGGCACCTGAAAGATCGTCTCATTGGTCAAATAAGGCACATCTTTGAGCCCCGGGATCGGCGGCGCCGAGGCGCGTGATCCGGCGGCGACCACGATACGTTTCGCGCGCACAATATGGCTGTCTGATACAATCGTGTTTTTATCGTCAAACCGCGCGTCTTCGGTCAGCACCGTCACGCCGAAGCCTTCGTAGCGTTCAACACTATCGACGGGGGCGATTTGGTCGATCACCCCTTGGATGTGAGCTTTGACTGCGTTGAAATCGATCTCGGGCTCACTCGGCGCAACGCCAAATTCGGCGCCGTGACGACGCTCATGTGCCACTTTCGCCGCTTTGATCAGGGCTTTGGACGGGACGCAGCCCGTATTCAGGCAATCGCCGCCCATATTTTCGCGCTCAAATAGGACGACGCTGCGCCCCAGATGTGCCGCGCCGTATGCGACGGAGAGACCCGCAGATCCCGCCCCAATGACGCAGAGATCAACGTCGTGAACTGTTTTGCTCATGATTCCGTCACGCCTGCAGGCGCACCTTTGATTTTTTTGTAAACAATTGGGAGGAGCGACAGAGCGATGAGGCCCAAAATGGGACCGATCACTTTGGGCTGCAACATCAATCCGCCCAGATTAGCCTCGCCGCCTTGATCAAAAATCGCCCCAATCCCAGCGCCGACGCTGGCATATACCAGCGCGCCGGGAATGATGCCAAAGAAGGTCGACAGCATATAATTACGGATTTTCACATCAAACAAGGCTGGGACAATATTGACGATAAAGAAGGGAAACGCCGGGATCAGGCGTAGAATGAACAGGTAGGACAGTTCATTTTCTTTCAGACCTTTTTCAAATTTCTTCATATAAGGCCCCGCCTTTTTCGACAATGCGTCGCCAAAAGCGTAGCGCGCCGCGAGAAAAATGCCGGTTGCACCCAATGTGGCCCCGACAACAATCCCAAAGCCGCCAACAAGGGTTCCAAACAGAAACCCGCCAAAGAGGGAGAGAAAGCTCGCGCCAGGGAAACTAATCGCGACGAGGATCGCATAAGTGGCGATGAACCCGAGTAAGGCCAAGACCAAATTATCGGCAACGAGCCCAGTCAAGAACTCGCGATTTTCGCGCAAACTCTCCATCGAGACATAATCAGGTCCACCCACCGCGAAAAAGACCGCGAGAGCAACGCCGATTATACCGAGAGGAAGCAATCGCTTCCATAAAGGCTTGGGCGCCTCTGAGGGCACCGTGTCGATTGTTGAGTTCATGAGAGCAGTCTTCTTTTTGTAAGTCTTAATTAAACGGCGAGGACAATTTATTTTGGTTGGTTCAAATCCCAATTATAGTGGCTACCCTTGAATTTCGCGCCCGTACTGAGCGCTTTGAGACGCGCGCCCGTCGCGCGCTGCGCCAAATGGGCGCGAAGATCATCCTCACTGTCGCCAAAATCGGCAGCGAACCAGTTATAAATCTTGGACACGGCGATCCGGCCATCCTTGCGGATCATCACGCCTCGGTCTGAATTAATAAAGTCACTTGCCGCGACTTTCTGATCTTCGTCGAGACCGTCCGCCGTCCAAAGTTCATTGCGGAGGTTCGGACAGCCGAATGAGGCGCAATTGACCATGTAATGGATATAGGGCGTCGCGTAATCGACGCGCAAAATGTCATGTTCGATATTGTCGAGGCTCAATGTTTCGCCTTCGACCGTGACGACCTCCCGCTTCCACGGGCCGGATGAGAATGAGCCGAGTGAGCGGATGGATTTGATCGGGTAGTCATCCAGCACGACGTCCAGCGTGACGGCATTATAAAGGTTCGCCCAGTAGGCCGTCGCCTCAGGGTCAGTCATCGTGGACGGGGTTAGCGCGACTTGTTCCGCGATAAACGCCTTGATCGTTTCGTGATCGCCATTGGCCTTCGCTTGCGCATAATCGAACAGCGCCACACCCTCCGCGCCCGGGGTGAGACCCCTGCTCAGCACATCAGCATAGGCCGCCGTCGACGTTTTCATCATCGCGTTCGCTTTTTTTGTCATCGCAGGCGTCTCCGTAGAAGAAGGGGATGGATCAGAGGCCGGGTTAGCAAATGCGGGCGCAGCAACGGCAAAAACCGTGCATATCAACAGAGTACGAAACATGAGGGTCAGTCCTTTTTCAATGATTGTCGACTAACCCATTCCGATTAGAATAGCTTTACACGTCATTTCACATAGGCGAGAGCGAATTGTGAGATAAGAAACGACGTGTCCGCCTGAATGCGCGGCTTGACTTCATCTGCCTAGCCTCATAATGGCCGCGTCTGTAATTTCGACAGGTTTACGACCGCGTGAGCCTTCCTTTCTAGAGTAGTCAGATGAAACGTACTTTCCAGCCGTCCAACCTTGTTCGCGCCCGTCGCCACGGCTTTCGTGCCCGTATGGCCACGAAAAATGGCCGTAAGGTTTTGGCCCGTCGTCGTGCAAAGGGCCGTAAGGTTCTGTCCGCATAGACACTTAAGTCAGGGCCTTCGCCCGTGACCCAATCTCAGACATTAAAACTCGGGACGCTGCGAAAGCGTTCCGAGTTTTTATATGTGCGGGAGGGTGATTATGCGGCGCGCGGCGCGGTCGTTATTCAGACCCGCGAAAACCCATCGACGGCCGATACGCCTCATTCTGATGGACCCAACGCAAAAAATTTGGCCATTCGTTTCGGGGTGACGGCCACAAAACGCATCGGTAATGCGGTCATCCGTAATCGCGCCAAACGTCGCTTAAGGCGTGTCGCACACCAGCTTTTGCCCACTTTAGGCCGCCCTGGACAGGATTATGTCTTGATTGCGCGGGACCGCACCCCGACCCGCGACTGGGATCAATTGATTGATGACGCCACGCGAGCCTTGCATTCCCTACCCGGTCCGGGGCAAAGCCCGGCCAAACACTCTGCCGGGCGCCGGACATCGTCCGGTCCTTCATCCCCCTAACGGGGCCAATTGATTTCAGCTTCGAGCCTTTTCCTATGGACGACCAGCGCAGATTTATCCTTGCCATGGGCCTCTCGGTCTTTGTCTTCATGGCCTATTGGTTCTTCTTTGTCATGCCGACACAGCAAGCGGCCAAAGCCGACGCCGAAAGTGAAATGGCCCGCCTCTCCGCTGAACGGGCCACATCCAGCGCGCCGGCTACACCCGAAGTCCAAATCCAAGCGCGCGAAGTCCTTATCGCCACAGGGTCCCGGGTCGAGATTGATGCGCCCGGCATTCGCGGCACGCTACTCACGACCGGCTCACGCCTCGACGATGTGACGCTAAACGCCTATGATAAAACGCTCGATCCAGAAGATGGCCAAGTCGAACTGCTCTCGCCTGCAGGCGGAGAACGCGGCGCATTGGTTGCAGATAACTGGACCTTGCTGGGAATGGTGGGCGATCCGCTTGGCCTGAACACGGCGTGGGACGTTGTCTCTGGCGCGACGCTGACGCCCAGCAGCCCTGTTGTGATGCAGACACAGGTCGGAGGCGTCGATATTACGCGGACACTTACGATTGATGAGCACTTCCTGATCACAACGAGCGATCAGCTAACCAATAATGGCGCGCAACCTGTGACCCTGAACCGTCGCGGCGTCGCCCGTACGATCACCATGCCTGAAGGCCTGACCAACTTCTTCATTATCCAAGAAGGCCCGATTTCCGTCCTTGATGACAGCTACCACGATCAAACCTACAAAAAGACGGTCAAAAGTGACTGGTCCAATGTGGGCGACGCCGGTTGGACCGGGATGACCGATAAATATTGGCTTCACGCCGCGATCGCTCCGCAAGATGGTCGCACAACGGTCAATTTCAGTCACTCACTCATTGATGGGCAAGACGTCTGGGACGCGGTCTATACCGCCGACGCGATGACCCTCACGCCCGGCGCAACTGTTCAATCAACGGGCTATCTCTATGCCGGCGCCAAGGAACGCAATGTCTTGGAAGCTTATGAAGAGGACCTCGGCATTATCGGGATGAGTCGCGCCATTGATTGGGGCGCTATGGGCCTGTTGGTCCGTCCGATCATGTGGGCTCTGTCGAAATTGGGCCAGATGCTCGGCAATTACGGCCTCGGCATTCTCGCGCTGACATTCTTCATCAAGCTGCTCATGTTCCCGCTGTTCAACAAACAGTATCAGAGCCAGGCCAAGATGAAAAAGGTCATGCCGCAAACCAAGAAAATGCAGGAAAAGTACAAAGGCGACCGCGTTAAGCTGCAGCAAGAAATGATGAAGCTGTACAAAAAAGAGGGCGTCAATCCTGCGGCTGGGTGCCTTCCGGTGATCCCGACCATCTTCGTCTTCTTCGCGCTCTATAAGGCCGTGTTTATTGACATTGACCTCCGCCATGAGCCGTTTGTTGCATGGATCACCGATCTATCAGCAGCCGAACCGATCTCGATTTTGAACGGCTTTGGTTTCTTGCCGAACAACCCTCGCCCGGAGAGCTTCCTGTCCTTCATCGCGCTGGGTCCGCTCGCGATCCTCTACGGTATCACGATGAGCCTGATGTATATGCTGACCCCGCCAACGGGTGATCCGACACAAGCAAAAATCTTCAAACTGATGCCGTGGCTGTTCATGTTCATTTTGGCCAGTTTCCCGACCGGGTTGCTCCTCTACTGGTGTTGGAACAACGTCCTGTCCTTCTTGCAGCAATGGTACATTACCAAAAAGAACGACGTCGATACGCCAATTGACGCGTTCATCCGTAAAATAACGGGTAAACCAGACCCGGTCGAGACCGGCGAGTAGGACCCAACGTGGAGCCCATCAACACAGAGATCGAGTACACCCGCGCGCAGAAAGAGGCCGGACGGCTGCTATTTGCACGCGAAGTGACGTTCATGAAGTCTGCGGTTTCGCTCGATACGCTTCCGCCTATGGGCCCGCCGGAGATTTGCTTCGCTGGACGGTCCAACGTGGGCAAATCGACCTTGATCAATGCCTTGACCAATCATCACGGTTTGGCGCGCGCGTCGAATACGCCGGGCCGGACACAGGAATTGAACTATTTTGCCTGTAATACGGCGGATGGTCGTCCGCGCCTCTATGTCGTCGACTTACCCGGTTACGGCTTTGCGAAAGCCCCGAAATATAAAGTTGCGGCTTGGACAAAGCTGACGCGCGAGTTTCTGCGCGGTCGCGCCACCTTGCGGCGCATTTTCCTGCTGGTGGATAGCCGTCACGGCTTGAAAGACGTCGATCTGGAATTGATGGACATGTTGGATGAAACCGCTGTGATTTATCAAGTCGTGCTGACCAAATCCGACAAGATTAAAACAGGTCAGCTTGCGCGTGTGCAGGCGGCGACATTGGCTGCCATCGCCAAACGTCCGGCGGCCTTCCCGGTTGTCGCGGTGACAAGCTCGGAAAAAGGCCTCGGCATGCCGGAGCTTCGGGCTGAGATTGCGACCTTGGCCTTATCGGACCAAGGTCTATAACGCGGTTTATGGACGCCTCACCAGACACGATGAGCGACAGCTCGACGAACCGCCGCAAAAATGAAGGCGGATGGATGTCGGCTGAAACTTTATCGCGCGCGCTACCCTTCATTCAACGTCACGCGGGCGCGACGATTGTTGTCAAATTTGGCGGTCACGCCATGAGTACGCCAGAATTGATGGCGGAATTTGCCAAAGACATTGTCTTGCTCGCCCAAGTCGGGGTTCGTCCGATTGTCGTTCATGGCGGCGGGCCACAAATTGGCTCCATGTTGTCGCGTCTCGATATCAAAACTGAATTTAAAGACGGGCTACGTGTATCTGACATGGAAACGGTCGGCGTCGCGGAAATGGTTCTGTCAGGTGCCGTCAACAAAGCCATCGTTTCGGCGGTTAATTGCGCCGGTGGGCGCGCTGTCGGCATCTCAGGTCGGGATGCCCGTTTAATCACGGCGGCGCCTAAGGCGGAAGGACTCGGCTTTACAGGCGTTCCCGTAGCCACCGACACGCGCGTCCTCACCACCCTCACAGACGCTGGGTTTATTCCTGTCGTGTCGCCCATTTCAGCCGACACGTCGGGCGACGGATATAATATCAATGCCGACACGGTTGCCGGAACTCTAGCCGCAGCGCTCGGCGCGACACGGATGATCCTGATGACTGACGTCGAAGGGGTGATGGATAAGAGCAAACGCCTGTTAACCGATCTGTCCCGGACCGATGTCCAAGGCTTAATCGATGACGGCACCGCCCAAGGCGGGATGATTCCAAAGCTTACGACGGCGATGGACGCTGTGGCGGGCGGTGTTGAAGCCGTCGTTATTCTTGATGGTCGCCGGGCCCACGGTCTCATCGTCGAGCTGTTTACGGATGAAGGTGCGGGGACGCTCATTCATGCGTAGAGGATCCATTACAAAGAGCGCCCTTACGATCCTTGTATCGTTGGGCCTCGCCGGATCCGCCGCCGCGCAAGACGCCGCGACCGTTATTCCCGCAGATCCGACCCTCGTCGGACAGACCACGGAATGGCAAGTCTGTAACGAGACATCCTATGTTCTGCGCACAGCCAGTGCGTTTCTACGCGGCGGCGGGATGGCGGCTAAGGGCTGGAACGAGGTGCTACCCGGAGCCTGCATTATTATCACAACCCCCGTCAGCGGACCGCGCTTTCTATTCGCCGAAAGCATCGCCGCGCACCAAGGCGGGGTGCGTGAATGGAAAGGCACCACGCCGCTCTGCGTCGATGAAACCACCGATTTCACCTCCAGCGCGACGCAAGATTGCCGCCTTTCCAACCGGACGGAACGCAATTTCTTTGCCGTGCGTCCCGGCGAACCCGTGACAAGTTTGGTCGAACCGTCCGAATTTGGTCGCACCAAATCTGTCGTTGCCGCGCAGCAACGCTTATTGCGCGATGCGGGTTACGCGATTACGCGAATTGACGGACTTCCGGGTCGCAAAACATCGCGTCTACTCCGCGCGTTTCGCAAAGATCATGATCTGGACGCGACGGTCTCAGACGAACCGTTGATGCGGGCCCTCATCGCAGCCGCGCAAGACGCACAAGACAGCGTTGGCCTTGAAGTTTGCAACCAAAGTAGCGCGGCGATTTGGACGGCTGTGGCCACGCTCGAAAACGGTAAATGGCGATCGCGCGGATGGTGGCGGGCTGCACCGGAAGAATGCACGCGTCCTTTGGATATTCCCCTGCCGGGCACCGAAGCCCATGTTTTTGCCGTTCAAGAAGGTGAAGATGGTGCGGATAAGCGCTTGCGCACGGTCGCGACCACGCCCGCACAATTTTGTATTGCCGAGTCTAAATTCGACGCGCTCGGCAAGGATATGTGTATTGAACAAGGCTACGCCGTCGCGTCTTTCCGCCCCGTTCCAACCGAGGATAGGGGCGCCCGCATGCGCCTGTCAGATGCGGACTTCTCTGAGCAGACACCCGGCGGGTTGCGCCGCTGATCCGCGCCGAGCGGATCTGCGTAATCACTCTATGGACTTGTCTTCAATCCGCACCTGGATCTTTGATCTTGATAATACGCTCTATCAAGCGGACGTCAGCTTTTTCGCGGATATTGGCGAAAAAATGACGACCTTCATTTCGCGTCACCTTGCCTTACAGCCCGATCATGCACGCGAATTACAAGAAGAATATTTCCATGATTATGGCGCGACTTTATCAGGGTTGATGGATATTCACGGCATGGATCCGGCGGATTTCCTTGATTATGTTCATGATGTTGACCTGAGCGTTCTGACGCCGCAGCCCGCTTTACGCGCGGCGATTGCGCACCTCCCTGGACGCAAATTGATTTTTACCAATGGCTCTCGCGGACACATCCGCAATGTGACCCGACACTTAAACTTAGACGACTTATTTGACGGGGGTTTCGCCATTGAAGACGCGCATTACATCCCCAAACCCAAGCGCAACGCCTATGAGACCTTCAACCAAGTCTTTGACGTTGATCCGACCACCGCCATCTTTTTCGAAGATACGATCCGTAATCTCGAAGTTCCCAAAAAAATGGGCATGGCGACCGTGCTGGTGGGTGAAGAACCGGATTGGAGCCATAAACCCAAAGTCACGCGGGCATCTGGAACGACACGCGAAGCCGACTGGGTCGATGCGGTGACGAATGATTTGGCGGGATGGTTGGACGAATTTGGACCGGGTTAAAGCCCGAAGTCGGTCTTCATCTTTTATCGGGGGGCGGCGGACAATGCCCTTTTCCGGATGACAATTAGAGGCCTGATCTGGTGCGTTCCGCATCGCAAGCGCCTTTCTGGGCGCTCGTCCGTTCCAAACGTAACGAAAACACCTCTACAGCCCCTCCCTTCGGTCGGAGCGGGCGTTTTCGTTATTAAGTCCCAATCCAAACAATTCGTGCGATCCATGCCACCTTCGCGCGCGGAATAATCCGGTCGTCATAATCCGGATTGATCGAAATTAGCTCGATTTGGGTTTCGCTCATCCGGTGCAACTCTTTCGCCATCACTTCGCCTTCCGTCGTTTTGAGCACGACCCGGTCACCGCGGCGCACAGACTCGTTCGGGCTGACAACAACCCGATCGCCCGGTCGCATGACAGGCGACATGCTGTCGCCCGCAATTTGTAAACAATAAGCGCCCGCGTCTTTGACACCCGGAATGCGTACATCATCCCAGCCGCCCCCCACGGGGAACCCGCTATCGTCAAAAAAGCCACTATCGCCCGCTTGGGCATGGCCGATGAGAGGCACGCTTGGGCCGAACGCATGGGATTCGTCGGCGAACCGCGCAAAATCTTCAAACGTCATTTCAACAGTCGCGAGGACCTTTGAGAGGCTTTCAGTCGACGGCCAGCGGTCCTTTCCGGACGGGCTTTGGCGTTTGGACTTATTGAACGTGGTCGGATCAAGCCCAGCTTGTCGGGCCAGGCCTGACGGACTGCTCGACAATCGGTCGGCCAAACGGTCCAATGCGTTCCAAATATCATGGTGAGAGAACATACGGCTGATTGTTAGGAAGATATGCCTATTCGGTCAAGTCGCGCCTGTTCAAAGACTGTGGGGCGAAACCCTAGCCCGGTGAGGCCGCTGAGCCCGCGAGTAGGCCGCCGTCAATCGTCATTTCCGCGCCGGTAATATAGCGCGCTTCGTCCGAAGCGAGCAGAACGCAGAGCGCAGCCACTTCATCGACTGTGCCAAACCGTTGCATCGGCGTGTCCTTGACCAGCGCCGCCATGGTCGCGTCACGCGTCGCGCTGTCCCCTAACATTGGCTCCCACATGGGGGTCAGGATCGCGGCCGGGTGGACAGAGTTACAGCGAATATCGAGCCCTTGCTGCGCGCAGTAGAGCGCAACCGTCTTACTATGGTTGCGGATGGCCGCTTTGGAGGCCGCATAGGCCGCAGCCCCCGGAATGCCGACTAAGCCAGACCGCGATGAAATGTTAATGATAGCGCCGGATGCGGCTTTTCGCATCGCCCGGATCGCGTAGCGACAGCCCAAAAACGTGCCGTCCGTATTCACGGCATGAACCGCGCGCCAATCGGCCAATGAGGCGTGCTCTGGATCATGCGGACCGGGACCGTCTTCGAACCCCGTCACGCCCGCATTATTGACGAGAATATCAATCTGCGGATGGGACATTGCGAGCGCGTCCCAATCGGATTCCAATCGCACATCAAGTTTGACAAATGTCGCGCCGATGTCTTTTGCTAACGCCGCACCCAATTGGGTGTCGACATCGGTCACGATGACGTCTGCGCCTTCGTCAATAAAGACCCGGGCGATACCTTCGCCAATGCCGCGCGCCGCGCCCGTGATGACCGCGCGTTTGTGTTTTAATCTATCCATGCCGCTTATTCGCAAAAATAGCCGCTGTTTGCAAAGGACGCTAACGCGCGCTCACCCGTCGGGGCCAACAAATCTACCGGCGGCTTCTCATAATCAGTCAAAGCCGTAAATTTGTCGACTAATTATACGCACTCTCGCCATGAAGGCTGGTGTCGAGCCCCTCATATTCTTGCTCTTCCGTGACGCGCAGACCAATTGTGACTTTCAACAACAGGAGAATAGCGGTCGTCGCAATCACCGTCCAACCCACCACGATCAGCAAGCTCATCAATTGATCCGTAAAGACGCCTTCGCCCGTTCCGCCCAAAACCGTGGCCGACAGGACCGGCAACAACAAAATTCCCAGAATTCCCCCGACGCCGTGCACCGCGAAAACATCCAAACTATCATCGAATTTTAGCCGCACCCGGACCAAATTGACCGCACCGTAACAAATCAAACCGCCCGCAAATCCCATCAAGATCGCCCCGCCCGGGCCGAGTACGCCCGCTGCTGGTGTCACGGTTGCAAGCCCAGCTATCGTGCCTGTCGCAGCTCCGACCAGTGTGGGTTTGCGCGATTGCATCGCCTCAAGCCCGATCCAGACCAAGGTCGCAGTAGAGGCCGCAACATGAGTCACGAGGATTGCCATCCCGGCGCCGCCATCGGCAGCTAATTGAGAACCGCCATTAAAGCCAAACCAGCCGACCCAGAGCATCGACGCCCCGATCATCACCATACCCGGACGATGCGGAACGGAGAGCTCGTTCGGGAACCCCTTGCGTGGACCCAATAGCGCGACATAAATCAGCGCGGACACGCCCGCCGTTGCGTGAACAACCAGGCCCCCGGCAAAATCGACTGTATTGAATGTTTGTGCCAAATAGCCCCCGCCCCAGATCCAATGGGCCACGGGCGCGTAGACACATAAAATCCAGAGGGCCGTGAAAATCATGACGGGTAGGAATTTCACCCGTTCCACAAACGCGCCCACAATCAAGGCAGGCGTGATAATGGCAAACGTCATCTGAAACGCGAGAAAGACATTTTCTGGGATCGTGCCAGCGACAGAGTCTGTGCCGACATTGGAGAAGGCTTTGGACAAACCACCCCACCAGAGACCCTCGCCGCCAAACGCAATAGAGTAGCCAGCTATGATCCAAACGAGGCTGGCGAGCGCGGCGATCGCAATGATTTTCATCAATACCGACAGATAGTTTTTGGCCCGCACCAACCCGCCATAAAACAGGGCGAGCCCGGGCAAGGTCATAAACAAGACCAGCGCGGTCGCGGTCATCACCCACGCCGTATCCCCAGAACTAATCGTTGGGGCGGTATCTTGTGCCAAAGCGGACGAGGCCGCGAAACAGAGGCTCGCGCAAAGCGCTGCGGTCCGCCCAATACGGGTCGATTTGGATAACATGAGAACATCCCCAGATAGCTCAGGCCTCTTTTGGACCCGCTCGCTAGACGCCCTAACGCTGTGCGCCTAATCTGGGTCGCGCCCGGTCAGCCGACGAACGAATCAACCCTGGGTGCACAAATATTCAACGAAAAAACCCCGCCTCTGCTGAAACGCAGGGCGGGGGAAGGTGTGCGATACCAACGCGGTATCACGAGGGGATAGGGGTGAGCGCGCCTCGATGAAGATCAAGGCGCAGCGAAGTCGATTAGGTCGCGACGAACTCGGGGTAAGCAGAGACACCGACCTCGGCTTGATCAAGCCCGATGATTTCGTCTTCTTCCGATGGACGCAGGCCAATTGTTAGTTTCAGAATAAACCAGATGAGAGCTGAGACGGCGCTCACAAAGACACCTGTTGAAACCACACCGAGCGCTTGGACACCGTAAGTCGCACCGTCATTTGATAGCGGAACAATCAACGTCCCGAAGATGCCCGCGACAAGGTGGACCGGGATTGCCCCGACCACATCGTCGATCTTCAGCTTATCAAGCAATGGCACGGTCAAGCAGGCGAGAATTGAGCCGATGGCGCCTATGATAACCGACAGGCCAACAGATGGCGCGAGCGGTTCCGCCGTAATGGCGACCAATCCAGCCAGCGCGCCATTAATGGCGAGTGTCACATCGATCTTGCCGTAACGTAGCTGCGTGTAGACGATTGCCGCGATAACACCGCCGGCCGCCGCCATATTGGTGTTGACGAAGATGCGCGAGACATCCGCGACATCGCCAATCGTGCCCGCCGCGAGTTGTGAGGCGCCGTTAAAGCCAAACCAACCAAGCCACAGAATGAACATGCCAAGCGTGGCGAGTGGAATATTGGACGCCGGGATCGGAATGACCTTGCCGCCGACATATTTACCCAGACGCGGGCCGATGATGATGGCGCCCATCAGAGCCGCCCAGCCGCCCGTACTGTGAACCAATGTGGACCCCGCAAAATCGGAGAAGCCGCGATCATCGAGGAAGCCTGCGCCCCATTCCCAGCTGGCGACAACCGGATAGATAAAGGCGGTCAGAACTGCCACAAAGATGAAGAACGGCCAGAATTTAATCCGTTCCGCGACAGTGCCGGAGACGATCGAAGCCGTCGTGGCACAGAACACCATTTGGAAGAACCAATCGGAGGCCACGGAATAGCCTGTATCCAGTGATGCGCCTTGGAGCGCGGCGGTTGCCGCATCAGTGGCGCCCACCAAACCAACGGGTTCCATGGGGTAGCCCGGTTCCAACATGGAGGCAAAGTTGATGAAGTCCGACGCGCCAGCATAAAGCACATCATAGCCAAAGGCCCAGAACATCAGGCCCGCGAGTGCGTAGAGCATAATGTTCTTCAAACACTGCATCGAAACATTCTTGGTTCGCACGAACCCGGCTTCGAGCATCGCAAACCCGGCCGCCATCCACATGACGAGGAACCCGCCAATTAAGAAGAGCAGCGTATTAAAGATATAGGCCGTGGAATTGGCCGCATCGATCACGGCCGTGGCGTCTTGCGCCAAAGCGACCGCAGGCAATGCGGCCAACGCCCCGCCGGTTCCTAAGATGAGACCTATTCGGCCTGTAAGCTGTCCACGCATGAGTATCCCTCCAATTTCGTTATCGAATACGAGCGGATAATGGCGGCGGCGGCGAGGATACGACGCGGGACTCCCCGTGATTGCCTGTTCGTGAGTAAGATTTGTGCACGCCCTGTGCGGTCTTGCCCTGACCCTGTGCATCGGCGATGAGGCCCGTATGTCAGAGATCACCCCCACAGCGACGACCGTTTATAAAATTCTGACCCCGGATGAGTGGGACAAGGTCTGCGGAGAGGGCGAGACGCGGGGCAGTCCTCTCGACCGGGCGGACGGGTTTATCCATTTCTCAACGCCAGCGCAGCTCTCGGACACGCTGTCGAAACATTTTACCGGGGCGGGACCACTGGTTTTAGCCGAAATCCCTCTGTCACAACTCAGTGAGCAAGATGTCCGTTGGGAAGCCGCGCGCCAAGGCGATCTATTCCCGCACCTCTACGGTATTTTACGCCGTGACAGTATTTCTCAACATTGGCCGCTTCACGCTGATGACCGGGGCGTCTATGTTCTTCCCGAAACGATGAGCCAGACCTGACCGGGACATAAAATCATGAGCCTTTTTTACCGCGTAGGCACTGAGATGCTCCGCCGCTTACCGGCCGAGACGGCTCACTTGACAACCGTACGCTTGTTAAAAGCCGGACTAGGGCCAAAAACAGGGATTATTGATCGTCCTGAGCTCCACACCACGGTCGGTGGTTTGACCTTGCCCAACCCGGTCGGTCTCGCGGCAGGCTTTGATAAAAATGCCGAAGTGCCGGATGTAATGTTAGGCGCGGGCTTTGGCTTCGTTGAATGCGGGACAGTTACGCCCAAGCCGCAAGAGGGTAATCCCAAACCACGGCTATTTCGGCTGCCGGACTACGCCGCCGTCATTAACCGGATGGGATTTAACAATGAAGGGCTGGATGTTTTTGCTGGACGCCTTCGTGGACGGCACGGGCAAACCGGGCTCGTCGGCGCGAACCTTGGCGCTAATAAAGACAGCAAAGACCGGATCGCTGATTATCTTGAGGGACTGAGCCGCCTCTGGGGTCTCTCGGACTATTTCACGATCAATATCAGCTCGCCCAATACGCCCGGCCTACGTAAATTACAGGGTGCGGACGAGATGGATGAGTTGTTGGAACGGATCGCCATGACCCGCGCCAAGCTGGCCGCGGGCGGCACCAACTATCCTGTCTTTTTGAAAGTCGCACCTGATCTCAGTGAAGCGGACATTCCGCGCGTCGTCGAACAAGTTCGGATGTATGCACTGGACGCGATCATTGTCGCCAACACGACGATTGATCGGCCCGATACGATTGGCGAGCAATGGAAAGACGAAGCCGGCGGATTATCGGGGCAACCTTTGTTTGAAAAATCGACCCGTCTGCTTAGCCATTTTTATGACGCCACAAATGGCAAAATTGACTTGATTGGCGTGGGCGGCATTGGCTCTGGCGCACAGGCTTATGCGAAAATAAAAGCCGGCGCGAAAGCGGTCCAGCTTTACAGCGCGCTTGTGTTCAAAGGCCCGCAATTGGTCGAAGAGATTTGTGATGATCTGTCAGCGCGCCTCAAAGCGGACGGCTTTACCACCATCGCGGAGGCTGTCGGAACGGGTTAAGCGGTTTTGACCTTAAAGGTCGCATTGGCGCGCGCGACAGTGATTCCATTGCTGACCAACCGTGTTTCTAAGAACGCCAGCGAGCCGCCCAATTTGATGACTGTGCTCTGCGTTTCGAGCCAATCTCCGACCTGCGCCTGCCCGACATAGTCCACCGCCAGATTGACCGTCACCATCCCGAGGATTTTGCGTCCGGCTTCCGACAGCGCCAATCCGCAACAAAGACCCATACCATTATCGGCCAAGGTTGCGATGAACCCTCCATGCACCAGACCGCGCGAGTTACAGTGAACCGGGCGCAGCCGCGTGCCGAGACTATAGTGCCCCGCATCGATGCGGGCAAAGAGCGGCTCAAACGGATCGGTAAAAGGCGAGCGCCGCGAATGCGGTTTAAACCCGGCAGGAGGATTTGCGGGCGGGTTAGCGTCCTCGACAGGCTTCTGAACTGACATCCTTAGAACGGCAGCGAGCGTTTACGCGTGTAGCGCGTGTAGCCGACATTCGCGCCCAACCGCAGGCCAACACCCGTGCGAACCGGCGCCAGCGTAATGCCGTTCGTCCGCTGATAATTCACGGCCATCCCGCCGATGAGATAGGCTGATCCATCAACCCCGGGGAAACGACGATAAATATCATCAATATCGTCCAAACCATAGACGAGTGTGAAAACTTTGCCGGCTTCTGCGCCGACGTCGAATCCTATAGTCGGTCCCTGCCAATAGATATATTCGCTTTCCCCTGACTTCATCCAAAGCGTGCCATTACCAAAACGCGCCCCAATCGTCAGCGCGCCGCCGCCTTCTTCCCCTGTAATATAACCAACGGGCTGACCCCGATCTTTGAATAATCTTTCAATGGTTGTGGCGGCGGATTCGCTTGTGACCCCCAAATGGGTCGAAATCGCCGTGACCAATTCGTTTTCACTATAGGTGCCGCCTTGCGACTGTTGCTGCTGTTTCGCTGTGTCGGCGCTCGCGGCGCTGGTCGGGTTATTGCCAGACGTCGCGCACCCCATCAGGCTGAAGGCGGCCAAGACCATGACGCCACTGGCGATATGGCGGAAGAATGAGAATGAGGACATGCGGAAAGCTCCGTAAATTTGACAAGACCCTCGCTTTGTATGGTTAAGAAAGGACGAAATTATGGCCCTTTCAGCTGCATTCCCTGTCTTTGTGCGCATCTCCCGATTGAGCCCACGGCTGACAGACGTGCCCGTTCAAGTAGGTCAGGTTGGAGACTGAAAAAGGATGGACTCTTGCCCTCTATTGACTTGTCTTGCCGCCCGCATCGCCCGATATGCAGGTCATGAATTTGCGGGATCTGGAATATGTGTTGGCGGTGATGGAAACCGAACATTTCGGTCGCGCCGCGCTGGCCTGTCATGTCTCACAGCCGACCTTATCCGGGCAGATCAAGAAGCTTGAAGACGAGCTTGGCGTGACCCTATTTGAACGGGGTCGCGGCGGAGTGCGCGCTACGGATACCGGACGCGCTGTCGTGCATCAGGCGCAAATAGCCTTACGCGCCGCCGCTGAGATACGGGAAATCGCCCAAGCCGCACAGGACCCGTTTGCGGGCGAATTTCGGCTCGGCTTGATCCCCACCGTCGCGCCTTATCTCATCCCGCTGTTTGTCGCCCGCTTGCGCGAGGCCCTGCCCGATCTTTCCGTGATCTACCGCGAGGACATCACCGAACGATTGGTTCGCGATTTGGAGACAGGGGAAATTGACGCCGCAATTTTGGCGACCCCGCCGGAAACGGACGCCTTGCAAGCGATCCCACTCTACACCGAACCGTTCCGCCTGGTTTTTCCGGATGGGCACAAATTGTCGTCATTGGCGCATTTGCGGATGGCGGACGTCGACCGTAAAGATGTGCTCTTGCTCACTGAAGGGCACTGCTTTCGCGATCAGGCGCTAGCGATTTGTGAGACGCCCGCGACCAAAGGCACAAAGAACACGACATCTTTGCGCGCAACATCGCTCGAAACCCTGATCAATTTGGTCGCCCAAGGGCAAGGCGTGACCTTGGTCCCGTCTTTGGCCATGGCGGGCCTGTCCGATGATTTAGGTCTTGTGGACCGTAAGCTGGAAGACATCGGCGCGGCCAGGGACATCAGCTTCACGATCCGGCGCAGCACATCGAGACGCGCACTCGCAGGCCGGATCGCAGATATCATCCGGAGCGGTTTGCCGGACACAGTCAGCGTGTCTCAATAAGATTGACCTCATAACAAAGAGCCGAACCGCAGGACGGCTCGGCTCTTCATGTCATCGGGTTTTTGCTTACGTTGGGGTAGTTTTAAGACTTAACCCTCAATTTTAAACGTCAGCCCGGCATGGTCCTCTAGCCGGTTGATGAGCGCCGATCCCATGGCGAGGGCTGTTGTATAAACGCCGCCGCCTGTTGTGTTTCGGTCAACGTCGCGAGTCAGGCAAAGCGCCGCTTCCGAGATCATTTTAGACGTGGAGCCATAGCCCGGGTCTTTGTCGCCTGTGACGACACAAACCATCATGTCATCACCCTCTGAATTCTTAGTGCCGCCATAAAACGCCGCCTCATAAAAGCCGGCTTCGCGTTCCTCTTTAGTCGGGCCTTCGCCCGGCTTAGGGGGATTGTCGCCGAACGTATCTTGCTTAGCGACATAGGTCGCGGCTGCTTCGCCTTTGTCGCCCGGACCCGTCATGACCATCTCATCATAGGTGAAATCCTCACCATAAATATGGTTCATCAGGGCGTTGGAGCGGTGGACGTTTTTCGTATTGATCGCCGCCATTACGAAAGGGGCGGCCCAACTGTTTAGATCTTCATCAAAGATCGGCTTATGGCCCGTGGGCTGGTTCGGGCCTTTAAAGCCATCTGTCAGCGAAAACGGGTTTTTCAGCCAATCCAGAATTTGTGGCTCTTTTTGCGCCCGTTTCATCGTTTCCGCGAAAGACGCCGCAGTCCCGCCCGAGAATGTCCCTTGCATCTTGCGCACACGACCCCGCACGCGCGCAAAGGGTTTGCCATTTTTGGCTTGGGCTTCGCGCTGCAACATATAGACGCCCATATCGAACGGAATGGAATCAAAGCCGCAAGAATGAACGATGCGTGCACCGGTCTCTTTGGCCTTCGCATCGTACCGCGCGATCATATCCACCATCCACGCGGGCTCGCCTGACAGATCAACATAGTCTGTTCCGGCGTCAACGCAGGCTTTGACCAACGGCTCGCCGTAAAGCTGATACGGGCCTACTGTCGTGATCACAGCTTGGGTCCGTGCACACATGGCCGCAAGGCTATCTGGATCGGAAGAGTCCGCGACAATCAAATCAACACTGTCCGGCAAACCCATTTCAGCGCGGACAGATGTCAGCTTATCCATCGACCGGCCCGCCATCGCCCAGCGGAGGCTATCGCCATATTCACTCTGCAAATATTCTGCAACAAGCCGGCCTGTGTAGCCCGTGCTGCCAAAGACAATCAGTTCATATTCACGTTCGGACATAGGATTTCCTTAATTATGGATAGGGGCGGTAGCCGAGAGTCGGCGACAGCAATGAGGTAATATACAGACGATCGCCCACGACAACGGCACCTGTGGGCGTCAAATAATTGCCGTCCGGATCATGCCACGTCCGGAACACCTGCCCACTCGCGCCAATTTGCAGGATCAAGCCGTAGGATTGCGCTTGCGGACGCAAGGCGGCGGGCAAACGCATAGCAATTTTACGCGCCATGACATTGCCCGAATTTTTATCCAGCCATTCCGAGCGCGGTGAGACGATCCCAATAAAGAATGTACCGTCCGGACCGCGATTAATATTGTCGGGAAAGCCGGGAAGGTTATCGATCAGCACAGTCTGAGCGCCCGTCTCCGGATTGATTTTCAGAACTTGATAACGCCCGGTGACATTCATCAAAATATCGCCGTCCGGCGCAATCGCGATACCATTGGAAAAGACAAAGCCATCCGCCACAACGCGTGTGGCCTTGGTCGCAGGATCATAGGCCAGCAAGCGGCCCGTGCCCTTGGACTCCATCAGTTCCAGCAAGCTTCCCGCCATCGTCGAGCCGCTGGCCTTCGCGCCAAATTTGGTCGACGCGTCGGAGAAGTAAATGATGCCGTCATCGGCAATGTCGAGATCATCAGCATAGAGGATCGGCGTCCCATCCACCGTGTCGGTCAAAACCTCGACAGAGCCGTCCAGCCCGACAGAGACGAGCCCCTTATGCGCATCGGCGACGATCAATCGCCCGCTCGTTGGATCCATTTCCAACCCCAAGGGCACGCCGCCCGTATCGGCCAGCACATTAACCGCGCCCGTTTGCGGGTCCACCGTCAGAATAAAGCCTTCTTGCGTCGCCGTCAGCAGCCGTCCGTCAGGCAGGGCGACAATGTCTTCCGGTCCGTGATGCGTCCCGAGATCAATTTCTGTCAGGTCCGTTAAGTCCCGGTTTGGCGTATACGCCCCAACATAGCCGAAATCGTATGGCGCGTCCCACGCGGCGGGCGCAATCGGAACCGGCCAAAGCAATAAATAGGCCGCGAGCAGCGCGACCAACCCCAATAGGCCCAGTAAAAACGCCTTCATAACCTCTTCCCCGACTTATGTTTGGAATAGGCATAGAGGCTGTCACCCACATTGCAAAGGGAAGACAAGCTAGGGCAAAGGCAGGACAGGCGGGGACAAAGCGAACATCGACGGGGCAAAGCTGGACAAGGCGCAAAACGCCCGCCAAACGCGCTTTATGGTTCGCTCGACACTTTTCAATCTCTTCTTTTACGCGGTAACGGCGCTTTATGCTGTAATCGGCGTCGTCTTCAGCCTTGTTCCAGGCCGAAAATTGTTGATGAGTAGCCTCCGGCATTACACCAAGCTTATGCGCTGGGCGATGCGCGTGATTGCCGGAATCAAAGTCGAGGTCACAGGTCACGCGAACGTCCCGACGGACGGCCCTGTCATTCTTGCGGCCAAACATCAGTCCTATGGTGACGGCCTCATCATGTTTCATCAATTTGATGATCTGTCATTTGTGACAGGCGATCATTTAGAGAAATTCTGGCTGATCAAAGTCATTCTGGCGAAAATGAACGCCATTGTTGTGGAAAGCTGCGGTGGCCCCGCGACCCGCGCCCGCATGGCCGAGGTCAGTAAAACCGTGCGCGAACAAGGGCGGCGCATCTTAATCTATCCCGAAGGGCACCTCTCACAAGTCGGGACCCATCACCCCTATAAGAAGGGGGTCTGGCATATGCAGGAGGATTTCAACTGCCCGGTCGTGCCCGTTGCGACCAATCTGGGCCAACGCTGGAACATGACCGATTGGGTGAAACACCCCGGTCTTGCTAAGCTTGAATTTCTAGCGCCGATCCCGCCCGGACTGGGAAAGGATGAGTTTATGGTAATTTTGCAAGACCGGATCGAAACGCGCTCCATCGAACTGCTTGATCTGGACAACCTTGGCGCGCTGGATCCGGCCAAGATTGGCAAAATGGAACTCAATTCCGTTGCGCAAGATAGGATTAATCGGAAAGTATAATTATCCGCGTTATTCCAATATGTCGGGCAATTGGAATAGAGAATGAACGTCTGTATTCAGGGCGCGGGCCAGCTTAAGCGATAAAACCGTCGAAGGAATAAAAATTGAATTTTCAACAGTATTAATGGTTTTGCGGGTTACACCCACTTTTTCCGCAAGACCTTGTTGCGTTAATCCAGCGTCAACACGAAATTGTCGCAACTTGTTTTCTAAAGACGGCGGGCGTGGTGTGCTCATTTTACGCCGTCACTTGAGCCTTGCAATATCCCAAACGCAAGAAGGGTCGCCGTAACGCCAACAAGTATTAATCCTTGTAAAACCGCCATTACAGGCAGGTCCCAAAACATTGCCACCGCATACATGATTACGGTTGCGGCGATCATAAAGAAAAATCCGTATTGCACGGCTAAACCTTTCGACAGCCTATTCCAGTCGTCTTTGAGGGTCATGGCCGCCTTGGCTCTGTTTACACGTTTGTAAAATAGCAAGAGAAGCAAGGCGGAAAGTGCGTAGGCTATGGCTCCAAATATTTTCGCGAGACTGGCGTATAAAAAGAGGACGCTATCCATCGCAGCGACTTGCGTAACGATATCACTTCCTTGCCATAAGGCGAATGTGCTCGCCATTATGAAGACAATACGGGTGCGATCTTGAACCAGTTTTTCGATATCGGCCATGCAAATCTCCTTTATTGAAAAGTAACCTATACGTTACATATGTAACGTCAAGGTTACTTTTGTATGTTTGATGTAAAATTCCCATTTCACGATCGAACGTGACGATTGTCAGTTAAATTTCGACAATCTGACTTTTTACGGTAAAGATTCTTCAACGAACACAACAATGGATAGGTCTCTCGGGCATAATTTATGGCCGATTTTGACCCAAAAGACCCCCATCCTGAATCAAAGACATTGAAAGCCCCCTTATGAGCCGACATCCAGAGACCGGGCTGACGTTTTCTCGGCGATTTTTGCCACTCTTCACCCTGTTTCAGCTGGGGACCTTCAACGATAATGCGCTAAAAAATGCTCTGATTGCTCTGATTACATTTGGCGGGGTTATTTTCCTCTCCGATCTGCCCAGCGGAGTGCGAGTCCCTGTCGCGGCTCTCATCTTCACCGGACCGTTCACGATTCTTTGCGCCATTGCCGGACAGATTGCTGATAAGGTCGACCGGGGTGTGATCTTCCGCTGGGTCAAACGGGCCGAAGTCGTGATTATGTTGATTGCCGCTCTCGGGTTTTATTTCGAGAACATTCATATTCTCGCACTGGCATTGGGCTTAATGGGCGCACAATCGGCGTTCTTTTCCCCGACAAAAAATGCCGTCCTGCCGCAATGGCTAACCGAAAAAGAACTCATCCGCGGCAATGCGCTGATGAGTGGGTTTCAATTCGCGACTTTATTGATTGCAACCATCGTCGGTCTGTTCGTACTGTCGATGGGGAGCGCGACCTTAAGTCTTATCCTCGTCATTTTCGCCGTTTTTGGCTGGTTTGCCGCTGAATTCACGCCGGCCGCCCCGGCGCCAACGCCGGACCTCAAGATCAATTATGAGCCGATTACAGCCACAATCAGCGTGCTCAAAAAAGCCTTCTCCCATCCCGACGTGTTGCGCCCCTTATTGGGGGTGGCGTGGTTCTACGGCCTGTCGACCGTGTTCGTGACGACCTTGCCGGATTTAGTCGGAGGAACGATGGGCTATAATGAGCAAGCACTACAAATCTTGTTGGCGAGTTCCACCATTGGCATTCTCGTCGGGTCGCTGTTCGTGTTGGTCGTCGGGAATATGAGAATCTGGGGACCCGAAGCCGTGCGCCTGTCGGCCTTTGGAATTATTGGCGTGACACTATTCACGCTCGCCCTCGTCCTCGTGCCGATGCCGCTTTATCAGGGAGAGGCCGAATTTGGCCCGGTTGGTGATTTTATCGCCGACCCACATTCCCCCGTTTTTATCATGATGCTGGTTGGCGCATCCATTTGTAACGGAATCTTCGTCGTGCCGTTGCAAGCCATGGCTCAGCGTCGCAGTGATCCTGCAATCCGCGCCCGGTTGATGAGCGCGGGGTCTGTCTTACTCAACCTATTCGTCAACCTCACCACTTTTGGTCTAATCGGTTTGGGCGCGCTCGCGCTTGGACCGACCGTGCCGTTCTGGCTGATAATACTGGGAAGCCTCTGTGTCGCCAGTTACGCCGTCTACCGCTCCATCAAACCAGTCGAACGACAACAGCCGGGAGTGGCATAATCATGCGCGGTTATTTTGGTATTGGCAGCGAAGGCCTCAGCAAGGCGCATAATCTCGGCGTGATCCTACGTACAGGCCATGCGTTCGGAGCCAGCTTTGCGTTTACGGTGGGGTCTGAGCTCGACGATAAAAGCGTGCGACAGACGGATACCTCCGGGTCGTCTACGCATTTGCCTTATTATCAATGTCCGAGTTTTGACGCTATGGTATTGCCTGAGAACTGCGTTCTGGTCGGGGTAGAACTGACCGAGGATGCGATTGATCTGCCCAGTTTTCGTCATCCGCTCAATGCCGCTTATATTTTGGGGCCTGAAAAAGGCTCTCTTTCCCAACCCGTGCAGGCGGCTTGCGCCCATATTGTCAAAATCCCGACGGCGTTTTGCTTGAATGTCGGGTTGGCCGCCGCAATAACGCTTTATGATCGCTCAATCCTGTTTGGCAGCCACGCGCCGCGGCCCTTGGTTCAAAGGCGTCGAGGCCAACCGGGGATCAAGAAAAGAACGGGACTTGGCCAAAACGGATAACTGTCTCACTGCTGTCCACTGCAGAAATCATGCGGATGTTAAGCGACAATTAAGCCTGTTCGCGCTCTATATGGCCTTATGAAACGCCTCATCCTCTCCGCCCTCATCACTGCGAGCCTGTCTCCCGCGCTTATCCCTGTGTCCGCATTGGCCAATACGCCGAAGCTCGAAGGCCAACATAGTGACTGGACGGTTTATACGCGCGGGGATGGACGGGCCAAAACTTGCTACGCTGTCAGTCGCGCCACAACATTGGCGCCGACCAGTGTTAATCACGGCGATATTTTCTTTTTATTGTCCAACTGGGCCAACGGCGAAGCCACGGAACAACCCTCCCTCATGACCGGGTTTGAGCTGAAACCCGCCCGGTCCCCGAAGGCACGCGTCGGATCGACCGCTGTCACCATGTATGGTGCCGCGAATGAAGCCTTTATTTCCGAAACATCGGATGAACGCCGTTTAGTCAACCAAATGCGGTCCGGCGCCAATATGACGGTCGAAGCCGTCTCTGCGCGTGGGACTGAAGTGTCCTATAATTTCAGTCTTAAAGGTGTGACTGCCGCCTTGCGCCAGTCCAAATCTCTGTGCGGATAGTGAGCCGGCGTTAGTCTGTCTCAAGCGCCCATTTTCGGCGCAGCCCGAAATAGAGCAGCAATCCTGCCGGTCCGGCCATAAAGGTCAGGACGAGGCAGGGAATAAGCGCAAAATGGCTCATGCCGCGTCGCCGCGCATCGCGGGCTTCCCACATGCCCACAAACAAATCGAAAACCAGATAATGCACCCACGCGGTCAATAGACCAAACGGATGCGTGAAGATTGCCGCGATTCCTTCAACCGTGGTGAAATTAACGGGTTCGCTATTCGTCCCAAATTTTATCGCGCAGACCATAAACCCGATATAGGTGAGGCCCAATATCACGGGGTAAAGCCCACTATGTATGAGCCGATCAGTCCAGCGCCATCGCGGCGCGACAATCAACAAGGCCCACGCGGGCATGACCGCAAAGTTTATTGAACTCAAGAGAGTCTGGTGGATGGGGTCAACGATCATACTCGCCCTTTATGTTTATGACGCAAATTTTAGGATCGGCTCATTTTCTCGTCATATATATACGCGTAGGAACCGTTCACAGAATTAGACGTTACATACCTGAACGAGGCTTTGGGGCCTTCCCGCTTATGGGACAATGGAGATTATTATGACAACCCTTATCAAAACTGGTGTTCTTTCGCTTGCTGCTCTGTCAATTGCGGCATGTTCTACTACGGGTAATGTCGAGCGTAACGCGCTCGGTGGTGCGGCCGCAGGTGCCGCAGTTGGCGCTGGTGTAGGCGCTGTATCTGGCGACGTTAAAGTTGGTGAAGGCGCCGCAGCGGGTGCCGTTGTCGGCGGCATTATTGGTGCCATTCACGGCAACAACAAAGACAAAGCCGTTGTTGGTGCGACAGTCCAAGCGCCTATGCTAGACAAAACAACGCGTTATTACGACAATAACTCACAACGCTACTACTATTTTGAAAAAGGGACGAGCCGGACGTTTTATGAGAATGGCGAACGCCGCTCTTAAACCTATCCGACCCTGATTTCAGGCGTAACGCCCGGTCTTCGATCATCCCCGAAGGCCGGGGGTTTGCGTTTTGGACCGGAATAGCTATCATCCTCTGATGAGCCGCTACCCTTATGAACGCGCTACCCGCCTCTATCCGGCAGGCTCACTGCTCGCGATCCGTATTCGCGGCCTGTTTGACCATGTTGGAATTGCCACAGGATATGGCACCGTTATCCATAGTTCCGCCCGATATGGGCGGGTAATGGAAACTGATCTTGCCGATTTTTCCGGCGGGCGGGCTGTCCGCGCCGTCGCCTACGCCTCATCCCTCTCCGGCACAGAAGTCGTCGTTCGGGCGCGTGGCCGTATGGGCCAGCGGTACAATCCGATCGCCCGGAATTGCGAGCATTTTGTCAGTTGGTGCGTGTCAGGTGAGGCCCGGTCTTCGCAACTCGGCCCGTTTGATCTTGGCCGCCATCTTAGGTAAATCACGCGGCGATTTTGTAAAAATGAAAACTCGTCTGGCCGCTGTTGCGTATGAGCTTATGACGACGTCACGTTTGACGGCTAAAATCTGGATCTGACATTTGACCCCTGACCCTACCCCTCTGTTACTTGAGCTTGTCTACAGCAGCGAGACGCCCGTCCCGCTGACAGCGGAAGGCGTCAGGTCTCTGCTCGATCAGGCCCGCCAGAAAAACGCAAAATGGAACGTCACGGGCTTACTGTGTTACGATCATAAACAGTTTCTCCAAATTATTGAGGGAGAGACAGACGTCATTATGGATTTGTTTCACACCATTCAAAACGACCCACGTCACACGAATGTTCGTATTCTCCATGAAGGCGACATTGACGTTCGCGCCTTTAATGATTGGAAAATGGCTTATGAACCGATCCCATCGGGCCTTTTGCCAACCTTAACCCGAGCGATCCACCGGAGCTCTCTGGGGACAGAACTAGACCAAGATATGAGTGCAGGGCGTCGGATATTCACGCTGTTTATGGATGAGTTTTACACGGATGAACCCGAGGCCAAAGAGACCGTTAACGCTTAAGCCTCCGCCAGCATCAAAAAAAGCCCGCTCAATGGCGGGCTTTTTTATATCTGACGCCGGCTAGAACCGTGTTTGCACGGTGATCCGGGCATTTAACGGTTCACCCGTTGAAATATTGGTATTGCTGTGTGCGTCCGGGAAATAGTTTGCATCAAACAGGTTTTCGACATTGAGCTGTAACCGCAACGTGTCCGACACATCATAGTAAGCGGCCGCATCGAAGCGGACATAATCAGGGACTTCAACACTATTGTCTTCATTGACAAAAAAGCTGTCTTGATAGGTTGCGCCGAGACCGAGTTCCAGCTTGTCATTCACGGCGTAAGTGTTCCAAACTGAGAGCGTGTGCTCGGGTGTCTGACGGGGTTTGTTGCCGTTAAGCGACCCAACGCCGATGATACTCCCTGTTGCACTCAGGTCCTCAACTTCTCCATCCAAATAGGAATAACCCGCATTGAGAGCCCATTCATCCGTTAACTGACCGATCAATTGCAACTCAACACCCTTGACCTTGGACCCATCAATCGTGATCAGATTTTGCTGATTATTCGGATCAACCGTTGTGAAGCCTTCGCGATTTAGCGAGAAGATGGCCGCCGTGACACTTAGGTTCGGTTGGACATCCCATTTTATCCCGCCTTCAAGATTTTCTGTGAATTGCGGACGGGTCGATGCTGTATCAAGAGTGAGGCTGAGAAATTGATCTCCAGAGCGCGGCGTAAAGGTTTCGCTATAACTGGTGTAAATTGAAACATTTTCGGCGGGCTTATATATAGCGCCTAGACGCGGTGTAATTTCTTCATCCTTGCGGGTAAATTGCGTGTTTCCGGCAATGTCCGTCGCATCAATATCGAAACTGTCAAACCGGCCGCCAATCACCACTTTAAACTGCTCTGTCAGCGCGATCTGGTTCTGCGCATAGGCTGAGAACACATAGACGTTGGATTTGCGGTTGCGCGCGGGCGAGGTGAAACCAAAGGCCGGAATTGTGAGCGGATCGGTGAACGGGAAAAGGAGTTGGTCATCGTTATTCTGCGCGAACACATTGTCGAAACGGGCATTATCAGAATGCTGAGACGCATATTCAGCCCCCACTAAAATTGTGTGCTCGATAGATCCCGTCTCAAATTCTCCGACCAGGTTGGCTTGAGCGAGAAAGTTATCGCGTTGGGTCGTGTCGCTATAGCCGTCCAATTCGACCTGCGGGATGGTTCCGTTATTGAGGGTTACGCTCTCACTGGCATAGAGGTTCTGGTAGGCTTTATCATAATCTGCATATTGCACAGAGGCATTGCCGCGCAGCTTTTCACTAAAGCGATGATCGACCTTGGCCCGTAAGATATGCGCTTGAAGCGTCGTATTATTTTGGTCCGGTGAGCCAAAGAATGTCGTATCGAAGCCCTCAAGCGGAACATCGGGGCCGTTTGCAACAGCAACTGACGACACACCGCGGTCGACGACGCGGTCATCATCAAGATATTCATAGGATAGGTCGACGGAGGTTTGCGGCGTAATCGCGATGGACAATGTCGGGTTGATCCCGAAACGGGTGCCATCGACAAAATCACGATGGTTATTCAAGCCTTCATAGAACCCATTGATGCGCACACCGACTGTGTCGTTAACGGGCGCATTGATATCAAGCGCCCCATAATAGGCGCCAAACGTGTCAACACTGGCCGTCAAATCCGTAAATTGACCGGCCATATCCGGCGTCTTGGTCACGCGATTAATGATCCCGCCCACGCCCCCGCGCCCAAATAACAATGCATTGGCCCCGCGTAGAACTTCGACCTGCGCGAGGTTATAGAGCGGACGGAAATATTGCACATCATCGCGCAGACCATCTTGGAAGAAATCCGCTGTCGTTTGATTGCCCCGAATGATGATTGCGTCGCGGTGGCCTTCGCCCTGACTAATATTTACCCCGGGCGTATAGCGCGTAATATCAGCCAAGCTGAGAAAGGATTGCGCCGCAATGTCGTCTGCAGTGATGATCGTCAGCGACTGTGGCACGTCAATAATTGGCGTCGGCGTTTTGACCGCATTGACCTTATCGATCGAGAGATATTGTCCCGTGACGATAATTTCATCCCCAAAGGGGCTTTCAGCCTGGGCTGTCCCGATCACGGTGAGGGGAGACAGAATTGTCGTAAGAATGAGAGCCGTTTTACGCATCAGAGAAGTCCGTTGAATGAAGTTGAACGGGCCTTAATGCGAGTTATTTGCAATAACAATAGCGAATGCGAATACTATGCAAAAGCAATACAGTGGCCTTCTGTCACCGCAAGTTCCCTCCCGCGCATTTTCCGCAGACATAAAAAAACCCCGCAAAAGCGGGGTTTTTCAAGTCATATAACGCGGGCTGACTACGCCACAGCGCGGTCTTCCTTGGCGAGGTTCCGCAACACATAGTGCAGGATGCCGCCATTATTATAATATTCCAGTTCGTTTTCCGTATCGATCCGGATCTTGGCTTGGAATGTTTTCTTCGTGCCGTCGCCCATTGTGACGTGGACGTCGATATCATCAAGCGGACGGATTGTGTCGATATCGCCAATCGAGACTGTCTCATCCCCGGTTAAGCCCAGTGCGCCCCAGCTGTTGCCATCTTTAAACTCTAACGGCAGCACGCCCATCCCGATGAGGTTGGAGCGGTGGATACGTTCAAATGATTCCGCGATTACGGCCCGAACTCCGAGCAGGATCGTGCCTTTAGCCGCCCAATCCCGTGAGGAGCCATTGCCGTAAAGCGAGCCCGCGAACACGACGAGGTCGCGCCCTTCGGCCTTATAGTTCTGAGCCGCATCAAACATGCTCATCACTTCGCCGGTAGGGACATATTTGGTCACACCGCCCATTGTGCCGGGGGCCATCAGGTTTTTGATCCGGATATTGGCGAACGTGCCGCGCATCATCACTTCGTGATTGCCGCGACGCGAGCCATAGCTGTTAAACTCATTCCGAGGCACTTGGCGTTCTTGCAGATAACGACCGGCCGGGCCTTCATAGGCAATCGAACCCGCAGGGCTGATATGATCGGTCGTGATCGAATCGCCGAGCAACGCTAAGATATTCGCGTTTTTAACGTCGAGAATCGGCGCAGGCTCGATGCCCATGCCTTCGAAATAGGGCGGGTTACGGACATAGGTCGAGGCCGGGTTCCAGTTATAAACCTTGCCGCCTTCGACTTTAATATCGGCCCAACGCGCATCGCCTTCAAAGACATTGGCATATTCCGACACGAACAGATCCCGCGTGACAGACCCGCGGACGGCTTCGGCGATTTCATGGCTGGTCGGCCAAATATCGCGAAGATAGACGTCTTTGCCCTCTTTATCCTGACCCAGCGGATCATTGTCGAAATCATGATGCATCGTCCCGGCGAGCGCATAGGCGACGACGAGCGGCGGTGAGGCCAGGAAGTTCGCCTTGATATCCGGACCGATCCGGCCTTCGAAGTTGCGGTTACCCGACAGGACAGAGCAAGAGACCAGATCGCCATCGGCAATCGCTTTAACAAAGCTCGGTGCGAGCGGGCCAGAGTTCCCGATACAGGTTGTGCAACCATAGCCAACAACGTCAAAGCCGATCTTGTCGAGCTCATCTTGCAAGCCGGAGCGTTCGAGATATTGACCGACGACCTGTGAACCGGGTGCGGTTGAAGTCTTCACCCAAGGCTTGGACATTAGGCCTGCCGCGTTCGCTTTCTTGGCGACGAGGCCCGCCGCCATCATGACGGATGGGTTGGATGTATTGGTACATGACGTAATCGCCGCGATCATGACGTGGCCATGATCAATCGTGTAAGCTTGACCCTCGACAGCGGTCGGTTTGCTCGCATCACCGGCTTTATCGAAATCCTTGGTCATGATCTTTTTAAAGGTGTTCGCAGAGCCTTTGAGATCGAACCGATCTTGTGGGCGCTTTGGCCCGGACAAGGACGGATTAACGGATTTCATGTCGAGATGCATCGAATCTGTGAAGGACGGCACATCGTCTGTCAGGAACAGACCTTGTGCTTTCGTATAGGCTTCGACCAAGGCGACGCGGTCTTCATCGCGGCCTGTCGCCGTCAAGTAACGCAGCGTATCTTTGGCGACAGGGAAGAAGCCGCAGGTCGCGCCATATTCCGGCGCCATGTTGGCCAGCGTGGCGCAATCTTCGAGCGCCAAATTATTGAGGCCTTCGCCGAAAAATTCAACAAATTTGCCGACGACGCCTTTTTCGCGCAACATTTCAACGACGCGCAGCACGAGATCAGTCGCCGTCGCACCTTCGGGCAATTTGCCCGTCAGCTCAAACCCGACAACTTCGGGGATCAACATGGAGACTGGCTGTCCGAGCATCGCGGCTTCGGCTTCGATTCCGCCAACGCCCCAACCCAATACGCCAAGACCATTGATCATGGTTGTGTGGGAGTCTGTCCCAACCAGCGTATCCGGATAGGCGTAAGTCTTACCGTTTTCGTCTTTTGTCCAAACGGTCTGCGCCAGGTTTTCAAGGTTCACTTGGTGACAAATGCCCGTACCCGGAGGCACAACCGCAAAATTATCAAACGCCGTTTGACCCCATTTCAGAAAATCATACCGTTCGCCGTTACGCTCATATTCGCGTTCAACGTTTTTCTCATAGCTGTCTTCCGTGCCGAAGAAATCGACCATAACGGAGTGATCGATGACGAGGTCAACGGGCACAAGCGGGTTAATCTTTTCTGGATTGGCACCAAAGGCCTGCATCGCATCGCGCATCGCGGCGAGATCGACCACGGCGGGGACGCCGGTGAAATCCTGCATCAGCACACGCGCCGGACGATAGGCAATTTCATGTGACGAGCGACGTTCACTCAGCCAACCGGCCATCGCTTCGATATCGGCCTTTTTGACTGTTTTGCCATCTTCGTGACGCAGCAGGTTTTCTAACAGTACCTTGAGCGAGCGCGGTAATTTTGAAATCCCGGCCAAGCCATTCGCTTCCGCGACGGCCAGATCGAAATAGCTATAAGTTTTTGAGCCAACGGTAAGCTCGCGTTCGCAGCCGAAACTGTCCAAAGACGCCATGTGAAATCCTTAAAATAAAAGGTCAAAACTGTTGCGCCAGCTTATAGCAAGCACGGTCACGTTTTCAATGGCTTAAGCCGGACTTTATCTGGGACTTAACCGCGCTTTTTCACCGCGGCCGACTTTAACGGGGGACTAAGGGGCTGATGTTTCGGATCGCTGAGCATGAAAGCCCCCCATACTTCACGGCAAAGCAACCGCCCCGCCCGGACCGACGTCAGCCAGTCGTTCAATTCCTGCGCCTCATCGCTAAAGGGGGCAAATAGACCATATTGTTGCGCCGCGCCCAATTGATACAAATATGTCGCGTCCTCAGAGCTCGCCCGCGGGTAATCCTTGTCCGGGTCTAGGCGCGCAATTGCCCGCGCAACGCGCAGAAACTTGATCTGCATGACAATAGACTTTCCGCCCGCCCAGGCCTGTTGAAGGCTCCCCGAAGTGATTCGATCAGCTCTTTCGTTCCAGGGGCTGGTATCAAGCCAATGCTTCGGGTCCAGCCGTGCCCACTTACAGGGTTAACAAGCCATTAGTCTTAACTGTCCGACGGTTTTTCTAGCCCGGCCAAGCCGCCGTGACGGTTGATCAAGGGAATTTGCGATAAGGTGAAAAGGATCGTGAGCGGCAAGAAACCAAACACTTTAAAATTCACCCAAAAATCGTCTGTTTGCCCGTCACCCGTCGTCGTCCGCCAGACAACTTCGTTCACAATCGCCAAGGCAAAGAAAAACAAACCCCACCGAATGGCTAAGATATTCCACACTTTTTCCGGCAGCGTAAACGCGTCGCCAATCATCAATTTGATCACATTTCGTTTGACAATCACCCCGCCGATAACCGCGACACCAAACAACCCGTTCATGATGGTTGGCTTCATGTAAAATATGGTTTTGTTGCCAGAAAACAGCGCCAGCGCGGCAAACCCGACAATGACGACTGTCGAAAAAATTAACATGCCGGACAATCGTTTGTGTCGGAGCCAGCCGATCGCCAAAGCGATCACGGCGGCGACAGCAAAGATTCCGGCCGCCCATAACATCGCGTCATCAGGATTTTTGCGCTTCAACCATTGGAACGCCACAAAGAAGACCAGTAAGGGACCAAAATCGAGCCAAAAATTATTCGGCCTGACAGCGTTTGGGGGCGGCGCAGGGTTCGCGGCGTCCACGGCAGTGACAACCTTGTCTAAATCATCGCTCACGTTATTTTCCATCCTGTGTGAAAGGCCGTGACGCCCGCGCTGTAATCCGTCCAGCCGACCTTTGCGAAGCCCGCCTCTTCGATCAAGGCGACGAATTGGGCTTGTTTCGGAAATTTTCGAATGCTCTCGACGAGATATTGATAGCTATCTCGGTCGCCTGCAATCGCTTGGCCCAAGCGCGGAATAACGGCGAACGAATAGGCATCGTAGAATTTTCGGATCAACGGCTCTGGCGGCGTCGAAAACTCCAGCACACCCAGACGGCCACCCGGTTTCAGCACGCGGTGAAATTCGCGTAGCGCCGCAAGACGGTCGGTGACGTTACGTATGCCGTAAGCGATCGTCACCACATCGAATTGCGCGTCCTCAAACGGTAGAATCTGCGCATTGGCACACACGCGCGAGAGGGAGAGTCCGGCATCTTTTTTCGGATCGATTCCCGCCAATAGCATTTCATCATTAATGTCGAGGATGACCGCGCTGGCTGTCTCTCCACCGCGACGATCCCGGACCGTATCCGCCGCTTTTATAAAGCGCCGGGCAATGTCGCCCGTGCCGCCCGCCACATCGAGCAGGCGCTCGCCCGGTTGCGGGTTGAGAGTTGTGATCGCCATGTCTTTCCAAACACGGTGCAGACCGACGCTCATCGCGTCGTTCATCCGGTCATAGTCCCGCGCAACAGAGTCAAAGACCTGCTTTACGCGGCCTTGCTTATCCTCAGTCCGAACAGTTTCGAACCCGAAATCAATGGTCTCTTTTGGTGTTTTGGGTGATGCGCTCATATCGGGGCGGCTATAAGCGGCGCGCGCGAGCAAGCCAAGGCGGCATTACGGCACGCGGTCGGGTTGCGATCTAACGGACGCGACCTATTCTGCCGCGACCGTGAGGTGGCTATGTGCACGCTCTTCCCGACAGGCGGAGGGCGGCGCAATATCGAACCGACCGGGAGAAAAGACGCTTTCTCCGCCCCCATCGAAAAAGGCACTATCCTGACGAAAGGCTTCGACGAGATAGTCAAATACGGCGCGAATACGGGCTGAGCGTTTCAAATCTTGGTGGGCCACCAGGTAAAGGTCTTCCTTATGTTCCATTTCCGACATGATGCGGCTCAGATGGAGACCTCGACTATCGGCCCCACAGAGCGGCAACATGCCAATTCCGTAGCCTTGCTCTAGCCCTTCATAGAAAGCCCAAATAGAATTGGACTTAAATGTGATACGTCCCGGGAGATGAATAGGCTCATCCGTGTCCGGGTCTGTCAGCCAGAGAATTTTCCCATCCATGATCGCTGCGACAACGCCGTCATGCTTTGATAGATCCTCCAACGTGGTCGGAACGCCCGCCAACGCCAAATATTCCGGACTGGCGAACATGCCAAAGCCAACACTGGCGACCTTGCGACCAATGAGTGAGTTCTGCTCGCCCGGATTATTCCATCGCAGGGCAATATCTGCTTCGCGCTGGGCGAGATTATGGCTTTCAAACGAAATCCCAATATCGACGAGGACATCCGGATGTTCAGAGCGGAAACGTTGCATCACACCGGGCAGCCACGCCGTTCCGATCCCTTCCGTCGCCGAAAGGCGCACGACACCCGATAGCGAGTCTTCCAATGTCGCAGACGAACGGTCAATTGCGGCGGCTTCATCCTGCATCCGGCTGATATGATCGAGCATGCTTTGCCCAAATGTGGTTGGGATCAATTGCCCATCTTGGCGTTTAAGCAGATTAGTGTTGAAGTGATCTTCGAGCGCGCGAATGCGACGGCCCACCGTCGGCTGGCTCATGCCAAGTTTTTTGCCTGCGGCTGTGAGCGACCCGGCTTGCGCCACAGCCAGAAAAACAGGGTAATCAGACCAATTTGTGTTCATGCAAAACCTATAAACACGCATGAAAATTGGTCAAGTCATTCATGTATGGTGGGGTAAAAACCTGTAGGAAAGAATTGTCGACGATTGCCGCACAGATTAGGGCGCTCTTGTGAGTCTCCACATCTATATCGACGCTGACGCCTGCCCCGTACGGGATGAAACCTATAAAATTGCGCGCAGGCACAGGGTTCCCGTCACCGTTGTGGCCAATAGCTATATTCGGACCCCCAGAGAGACCGACATTGATTTTCAAATGGTGACAGACAGTTTCGATGCCGCCGACGATTGGATTGCAGAACGCGCCAATAGCGCCGCCATCGTCATTACGTCAGACATCTTACTAGCAGAGCGCTGTTTGAAAGCGGGCGCACGGGTGCTCGGATCAAACGGCAAGCCGATGGATAATGACACTATCGGCTCACAAATCGCGGTCCGCGCCATCATGGCCGATCTGCGCGACGGCGCAGACCAGCCCACGGTTGGCGGCCCCCCGCCTTTTAGCCCGCGTGACCGCTCTCGGTACTTGGAAGCGCTTCACCTGATGGTCGAGCAGATGAAGCGCGGCGCAAAATAACGCCTAAGCGCGGCTTGCGACGACCACTTGCAAACGCCGCAATTCACGCGACAGTGCTATACGGTTGATCTGCATATTGAACCAGAGTTTCAGCGCGATCTGCGCGCTATTGAGCATTACGGCCAGCACACCATAATTGATTTGCGCTCGGGTCGTGTCCGCCGTGAACATGAGATAGAGACACAGGATCGTCAGTCCCCCCCAGAGCAAGATGCCGCCCCACGCGAGGATTCGCATGCCTGCGCCGCGCCCGCGAAAACTGCTCCACGCATATTGGTAATAGCCCGTTTCATCGACGGCATCACCGATGAAGGCTTCGTCCTCTTCGCTGAGTAAGGCTTTGAGGTCAGTGTCAAAGTTCGTCATGGTCGTCTCCTTGCGTGTAAAATGTCTTGAGGGCTTGGCGCGCAGCAAAGAGCCGCGATTTGACCGTGCCGAGCGGAATGCCCAGCGCGGCGGCGATTTCATGGCCTCGAAACCCGTCGAGATAGACGAGGTTGAGCATCAAGCGCTCCGTTTCCGGTAAACGCGAGAGCGCCTGTTTTAATGACAGGGCGGATTCAGGACCGACATCCCCTGACGCTCCCGATGCGTCGTGCGCGTCTGGCCAACCCGTGAGGCCCGCCCGTCTGCGTACGGCTTTGTCGATATGGTCCGCTGTGCGGCGGCGCACGATGGTACACGCCCAAGCCGAGAACCGCGCCGGGTCTTTCAGCTTTCGTATATCGCGGGCCATCGTCAGTGCGGCGTCTTGCATCACGTCACGGGCTTCGTCTGGGTTCCGTGTCAGCCGCTGGGCCAGCCGCAGCAATTTAGGGTGCCACCGACGATAGAGCAGATCAAAGGCGCGGGCGTCGCCGTCTGCGGCCAGACTCGCCTGATAGGCATCGAGCGCGTCATTCAGCTGTATCTGTCGAATTCGGTCGGACATGATCCCCTTAAGCGCCCTCTCTTGAGCGATGTGTATAGGGTAGTCCGTCAAACCCACGAAAAGGTTCGTAAGAATCTAAAGTTTTTTAGCGAACACCACACACGATCCGTTGACCCGACCGAGCCTCCGCGCTTATTCGCTCGCCTTATGGATACCACTCAACTCAAAACCACCATCGAAGCCGCATGGGATGACCGCACCTCTCTCACGCCAGATACAACGGGGGAACGCCGCGACGCGATCGAAGCCGCTATAATGGGGCTCGACAATGGGTCATTCCGCGTCGCTGAACCCGTCGAGGGTCAGGGGAATGGCGGTTGGGTCGTCCATCAATGGCTCAAGAAAGCCGTGCTGCTTGGGTTTCGATTAGAAGCCAATCAAATCATGCCCGGTGGCCCGGCGAACGGCGCCTGGTTTGACAAAGTCCCAAGCAAGTTTTCTGGCTGGACAGAAGCTGATTTTGCCAGAGCCGGCATTCGCGTTGTTCCGCCTGCCGCCGTCAGGCGCGGCGCCTATATCGCCCCCGGCGCTGTCCTCATGCCCTCTTACGTTAATCTGGGCGCGCGAGTTGGCGAAGGTACGATGATCGACACATGGGCCTCCGTCGGGTCTTGCGCGCAAGTAGGCAAAGACTGCCACATCAGCGCCGGCGCCGGCATTGGCGGTGTATTGGAGCCGTTACAGGCGAACCCCACGATCATTGAAGATGGCTGTTTCATCGGCGCGCGGTCCGAAGTCGTCGAAGGCGTTATCGTCCGCACGGGCGCCGTTCTCGCGATGGGCGTGTTCATTTCCAAATCGACCAAGATTTATAACCGCATGTCTGGCGAGATTAGCTACGGCGAAGTCCCGGCCTATTCTGTTGTTGTGCCCGGCGCACTGCCCTCTAAAGATGGGAGTCACAGTCTGGCCTGTGCCGTGATTGTCAAAACGGTCGATGCGCAAACCCGTGCCAAAACCGGCGTGAATGAGTTGCTGCGAGACTAAACTTAAAGGGACACTATGGCCAAAGACATTCCAGAACTGATGGAAGCGGCCGCCGCACGCGGTTTCACCCTAAATTTTGAGATGATTGAAGACGACGTCATTTGTCGCAAATCGGGCCGAGTTTACACGTCCGAAACCTTCACGCTCATTGAGACCCTACAAAAAGACGCCGGAACAGACCCCGGCGATGAGGCCACATTATTCCTTCTGGAATCTGAAAACGGCGATCGCGGTGTGCTGCTGATCGGCAATCCCGCTCACCTGTCCCCGGCTGAACGCGCCGTTTTAGAGCGGCTCGATCGGACTTAGCGCGCCGCCCAGGCCCGCTCCTCAGCACTAATTCGGATCACCAGCACGGCAGCATTCAGTGCGCCAAAAACCGCCGCCACCTCCCACAGGCCGAGCACGAGCGGCGCGACCATAATCTCGGCTATTACCAACAGGTAGTTCGGATGCGGGACAAGGCCGAACGGGCCTTTGGTCACTTTTGTCTCATCCGGGAGGACAATGATACGTGTGGTCCACCGCGTCCCGAGTGTCCCCAAGATATAGACGCGCAGGATTTGTAACACGGCATAGACCCCGAGCCAGACGTAATTTAGGTATGTGTCGTGGCCCAACCACACCATCGCCAAGATCCAGCTCGTATGGACTGCGACGATCAGCGGGTAATGGCCGGGGGAATGTTCCACCCCGCCGACCGCTTTGAGCCGCTTTGTATTGCGTGTTGCGATCGGAAGTTCGATCAAGCGCTCCACGATGACGTAGGCCATAAAGAGAACGGCCCAAAAATTTATCGACAGCGAAATATCCATAGCTCAGTCTACATAAATCGGGGTGAAAGCGGCGGAAAAGCCGGGGCCGAGAGCGCTCACGAGTAAGGGTTTCCCGGAGCCTTTCGCGTCGCCGCGTTTTAGAATCCGGTCGAGCACAAATAGCACCGTCGGCGCGCTCATATTGCCAAAATCACGCAGCACGTCGCGCTCCACGTCAAGCGAGCCTTCGCCAAGCTCTAATGAAGCTTCGAGAGCCACAACAACTTTGGCGCCGCCCGGATGGCTCACTAGACGCCCGATGGTGTCCCGGGACAGACTCATGCTCTCAAGCGCCGTATCCGTGGCTGCGCGCATCTCTTGCGTGACAAAATCAGGGATCGAGCGGTCAAACACAACGGCCAGCCCGTCTTCATCGACCTCCCACCCCATAATCGGTAATGTGTCGTCCCAGGTCTTGGACGCGCCGCGTCCGATCCGAACATGGGTCTTTTTACCCGAGAGCGCGACCGCCGCCGCACCGTCCCCGAACAGGATCGTCGCGATAATATCCGCCTTCTTGGGGCGCGCTTTGCGAAATGATAATGTGCAGGTTTCGATTACGACAAGCAGTACTTTCGCATCCGGGTTGGCGCACGCGAGTTCGCGTGAAACATTCAATCCCGATACGCCACCCGCGCACCCCAAGCCGAACAGCGGCACGCGCAGACAATCATCGCGAAAGCCCATACGGCCTTTGGCTTGCGCTTCGAGCGTGGGCGTGGCGATCCCTGTTGACGACACAGTAACGAGGATGTCGACGGCGTCGGCGGACCAGTCGGCGTCTGCCAGCGCTTTGGTGGCGGCCTCGACATAGAGGTCGGTCGCGCCCGCCATGTAGCGGCTATTACGGTCGGTCCAGCCGCCCGCATTTTCGAACCAGTCAAACGGCGCCACGGAATAGCGCATTCGCACGCCAGACGTATCAAACACAGGCGCGAGGCGATCAAAGCCCTTAAACCGGGGTCCCAATATTTCGTGCGCCCGGTCACGGACCTCGTCTTGAGGTAAGGCGTGGGGCGGCACGCAGGTCGACAACCCATGGAGATAAACGTTCATCATTGCCTTGATACGCATGAATGACCGTTGACGGATAGGCCTGTCTCCTCACAATGACGCTCACTAGCTGATTATGGAGAGGCGCAATGGCCATCAAAACACGGTTCACTGAGGAATTTGGAATCGAAAAGCCCATCGTTCAAGGGGGCATGCAATGGGTCGGTTACGCCGAAATGGTTGCGCCCGTGGCCGAAGCAGGCTGCCTTGGTTTTCTCACCGCCTTGACCCAGCCGACGCCCGAAGCGTTGGCGAAGGAAATCGCCCGCACCCGCGAAATGACGGACAAGCCCTTCGGTGTGAACATCACCATCTTGCCGACCATCACACCTCCGCCCTACGCCGAATATCGCCAAGCGATCATCGAAGGCGGGATCAAAATTGTCGAAACGGCGGGCTATAAGCCGCAAGAACATGTCGATCATTTCAAGGCCCACGGCATTAAAGTGATCCATAAATGCACCGCTGTTCGTCATGCTTTATCAGCCGAGCGCATGGGCGTGGACGCGATTTCTATCGACGGATTTGAATGTGCGGGCCATCCCGGTGAAGACGATATTCCCGGCATGATCCTCATTCCGGCCGCCGCCAATAAAGTCAAAATTCCGATCCTTGCGTCCGGCGGCATTGCCGATGGGCGCGGGCTTGTGGCGGCATTGGCGCTCGGCGCGGACGGCATCAATATGGGCACACGGTTCTGCGTCACGAAAGAAGCGCCGATTCCGGAAAGCTTTAAGCAGCAAATGGTCGCCAATGACGAGCGGCAAACCGATCTTATCTTCCGCACGCTGCACAATACCGCCCGCGTCATGCGCAATGCGGTGAGCCAGGAAGTCGTCGCGATTGAAAAAGAAGGCGGCGCGAAGTTTGAAGACGTGCAGCACCTCGTCTCTGGCAAACGCGGTCTGGCCGCGATGCGCGACGGCGATACGGACGGCGGCATCTGGTCTGCGGGCCAAGTGCAAGGGCTGATCAACGATATTCCGAGTGTGGCCGAGCTCATCGATCAGATCATGGGCGACGCGGAAGCGATTATTGATAAGCGGCTGCGAGCGATGCGCGGTTAGGTTTCACGCCTCACAAACAACGACCATAAAAAAGCCCCGCACGTGGCGGGGCTCTTGTTTATTTCAGTTCCTGTGGCCGAAGCCCCGGGACGCTTAGTCCCGACCGAACAGGTTCATCAGGATGGTGAACATGTTGATGAAGGCAAGCAAGAGTGAGGCGGCACCGAAGGCGCTATATTTCGCGAGCATCGCTTGATCATTACCCAGCGAGTAATAGATCCGCTTAAGCGTTTGTGTTTCCCACGCGGTGATCACGGCAATCGCAGCCAATGCAACAAAGTTGATGATCATTCCGAATGTTCCGCCGCTAAAGACGCTCAGCGCAGGCACGAACATACCAACAAGTCCGATCAACACGAACGCCATAAACGCCGCAAAGGCGTATTTGACAATGGCGTTGAGGTTAAAGCCCGTTGTGTAACCAAATAGACTAAGCCCGGCGAACATCGCAACCGTCATGAAGAAGATCCGCGCAACGATCATCGGGTCGTACATGAATGCATAAGCAGACATCATCACGCCCATAAAGCCCGCAAAACCGAACAAGAATGTTAGCACGCCCCCCATCGACATGGTGTGCAATTTCTTGCCAACCGCGCCAAAGCCAAAGACGATAATGAGGAACATCGCAATGGCCGTTACTGGGTTATAAACCAGACCGATAAGGGTCGGGTTTGCCAGCATAGCTTGTGCGACAATATAAGCTGTGCCAGCCGTCGTCAGCATCGCCAAAGCCATCCAGCGGTACGTGCCCAGCATAAAAGTTTTCAGGCCGACATCGGTATCGGCATTGCCGCCGATGACGCCATTGTTGTAATCGTTCATTATGAACTCCGTTAAGTGTGGCGGCTTCAGCAACGCTGATGCGTTGGAAGCAGTTGCAATCAATATAGGCTTAAATGACTCAAAATGCCAATGACAAGCGAGTTAGCGTCTGAGAATTTACCTATGATCTCTATAGGCTTAGCCTTTAATCGGCACATCTCACCATAGTATGCCGCCGCTATCAAGGCGCAAGGCGAGTGTGGTGTCAGCCTAAATCTCACTGTAAGACCTCTAGGCGTACGCGGCCTATCGCGTTAAACGAAGCCAGATCTTTCCCCTCTATTCCCCACAGGACGTTTACTTCATGGATATGCGTAAACTCGGCACGACCGATATTGATGTGACCTCGATTTGTCTCGGGACGATGACGTGGGGCCAACAGAACACAGAAGCGCAGGCGCATGAACAACTCAGCTACGCCGTGGACGAGCGCGCGATCAATTTCATCGACACCGCGGAAATGTATCCGGTGCCCACTAAGCGCGAAACTCAAGGCCGAACAGAAGATTATATCGGAACGTGGCTAAAGGCACGTGGCAAGCGCGATGACCTGATTATTGCGACAAAAGTGGCCGGTCGATCCGGCATGGTCTGGACCCGCGATGATAAGGTGTCCCAAACCCGTCATACGGCGGAGCAGATCAACATGGCGGTCGAGAATTCTCTCAAACGGCTACAGACCGACTATATTGATCTCTACCAGCTGCATTGGCCTGACCGCGATATTCCTAGCTTCGGATTTCATTCTTATAAAGATTATGACGAAGACGAGATGGTGCCGCTGCTCGAAATTTTGCAAAGTCTGCAGCGCCATGTCGATAAAGGCAATATCCGCCATATCGGACTGTCCAATGAGAGCGCCTGGGGAACGATGAAATTTCTCCAGATTGCGGAGGCGAACGGTTTACCACGCATGCAATCCAACCAATGCGTCTATTCCTTGATTGCGCGGCGGTTTGATTATGATCGTGCCGAAATAGCGATGCGTGAAAAGGTCGGGCTTTTGGCCTATAGTCCGCTCGGCATGGGCGTTCTAACGGGGAAATATGACGGGGGCGACGTACCGGAAGGTTCGCGCGGAGCGCTTTTCAAAGGCTTTATGGAGAATTACAAAAAGTCGAGCGACAGCTGGATGGACGCGAACAAAACGGCGCAGGCTCTCGGCCTGACACCTACACAGTTTGCGCTGAAATTTGTCGAAAGCCGTGAATTTGTCACCGCGAACATCATTGGCGCCACCTCTATGGCCCAATTGCGCGAAAACATTGACGCGCATAGCATCGTTTGGACAGACGCGATGGAAGCCGAAGCCACGCGTCTCCACGAAACCTATCGCTGCCCGTTAGGGCGCTAAACTGGAGTTTATCCGCGAAAGCCGATGATCTTGTTCGCTGCCATTCGACCGCCATCCGGCGTTATCAAAGCCGTCACACGGCTTCAAAAAGGTGTGCCGGGCGCGCGTTGGAGTAAGCCGGAGAAGCTGCATATTACGGTCGGCTATTTCGGCAACGTGCCCGACGCTTTGGCTGAAGAGTTAGACGCCGAGCTGGCCCGCAGGCCGCTGCCCTCTTTGGAGCTTCATTTGCGCGGCATGAGCCACTTTGGTCGGGCAGAGCCGCACCAGATCCATCTTAGGCTCGACGATAATTTGGGTTTGACGAAACTCCACGCCCATTGCCGCCGCGTGGCGCGCGATTTAATAATTCCAATGGAGGCGCGTGGATTCGTCCCGCACCTCACACTGGCCTATCTCAAACCGTTTCCGGATTTGGAAAAGCTGGCCAAATATGAGCAACGACACGCCCAAACGAACATCGGACCGTTCCTGATTGATCAATTCGGACTTTATTCAAGCTGGCAACAGGCCCGCGGGGCGAACCGCTATGAACTGGAAGCGACCTACCCTTTAATCGGCTAAGCCCTAGCCCGGCGTCAATTTCAACAAGCGGCCGTCATTATCTTCAAGCACATAGAGCGCGCCGTCCGGGCCTTGTTCAACCTCGCGGATGCGTTTGCCCCATTCAAATCGTTCGGCTTCGGTCGCGATGGTGCGACGCATGTCGGTTTTTGACGGCGAGTCGCTAACCGCATCGATTTTATCCGTCTCGAAGACAACTCGAACCAGCGCTTGGCTGGAGAGACCGCCGATAAAGCCGTCACCTTTGAAGTCCGCCATAAGGTCGCCATCATAGATGACAAAGCCGGCCGGGCTGATCGCCGGCACCCAATAGGCGGCCGGGCCTTCGAATACGGGATTTGACGCATGATCTGGAATTTCTTTGCCCGAATAATGATCGCCATTGGACACGACCGGATAGCCATAATTTTCCGTGCGGATGATTCGGTTGAGCTCGTCCCCATGTTTAGGGCCCATCTCGTGAACCCATAATCCGCCGTCCGCGTCAAAATCGATGCCGAGCGGATTGCGGTGGCCGAGCGACCAAATTTGGTTGGTCACGCCGCCTTGTCCCGCGAACGGATTATCGTCAGGAATGGAGCCGTCCGTATTGATCCGAAGAACTTTACCCAGGTTCATATCCATATTTTGCGCGGGCGTGAATTTCTGTCGATCTCCGGACGTAATAAAGAGATGGCCCTGTGGCGAGATGGCGAGGCGGTGACCATAATGACCATTGCCTGTAACTTTCGGATATTGCTGCCAGATCACATCGCGGTCCGACAAAGTCCCGCCGTTTGATGTCAGGCTCAGTTTTGCCCGCTCTACAACAGCGCCCGAGAGATTATCATCATCCGCATCGCGTTCGACGTAGGACAAATAGATCATGCCATTGCTGGCGAAATCCGGATCAATAATAATGTCCCCCAGGCCGCCTTGGCCACGCTCTGTGACCGTCGGCACATTACCAACCCGTGCGATTTTAGCGCCACTAGTACTCAGCAACCACAGTGTCCCGCCTTGTTCTGTGACCAAGGCCCGTCCATCCGGCAAAAACGTCATTGCCCACGCCCCGTCAAACGTCGCGAGCTCTTTCAGGGTCAATGTGGTTCCGGCTGTGCCCGTAACAGACGTCTGGGCGAAGGCCGGGCAGGTCAAGGCGAGGGTTAATGCCAGTGAGGATAAAATCGCGTTCCGCATGGGGGACTCCGTTCTGAATGGTCTGCTGACGCATACACTTAAATGAGGGACGGGTTCCATAAACTCTTGGTGAGCAAGGCCCGCGCGGGCCATTTGGACCCCCCTTGAAATGGCATAAAAAATCGGCCAGAGATGCGCCATCGCGAAGGGAAGCGCATTCTGCGACTCCACTTGGGCTTTAGATCCAAGGGAGAGTAGGACAGAGCGGCCAACTTCATATATCGCGAGGGGAAGCGTCCGATACGATTCTGGATTAACCGGAACGATCATCAGGCGGCCAACTTCAGACATGAAATCCGCGGGGGTTCGCGGGGGAACTGAGGGAGACTCGACCTTATAAGGGTTGGGCAAACATATTCATGACACTTTATCTTATTATCGGCGCGGCGTTAATCGCTGTGCTTTACGGGATTTTGACCCGTGCCAGCCTGATGAAGGCCAGCACCGGCAATGAACGTATGAACGAAATTGCCGGCGCTATTCAAGAAGGCGCGAAAGCCTATCTGAACAAGCAGTATAAAACGATCGCCATTGTGGGCGTTGTCGTGACCATCCTGCTTGCGCTGTTATTTCAAAACCTGATTGCACCTGTCGGCTTCGTCATTGGCGCGGTTCTGTCGGGGATTGCCGGTTATGTCGGCATGCTGGTCTCGGTCCAAGCCAACGTTCGCACGACCGAAGCGTCGCGCACATCGCTGGGGGCTGGCCTGAACATCGCGTTCAAAGCAGGCGCCATCACGGGCATGCTCGTCGCGGGTTTCGCGCTTCTGGGCCTTGCGGTTTATTACATGATCCTGACGGGTCCAATGAATGCGGATGCGCGCGGTGTGATTGATGGTCTGGTGAGCTTGTCTCTCGGCGCGTCATTGATTTCAGTGTTTGCGCGTCTTGGCGGCGGTATTTTCACAAAGGGTGCGGATGTCGGCGGTGACTTGGTCGGTAAGATCGAAGCGGGTATTCCCGAAGATGATCCCCGCAACCCCGCAACCATCGCCGATAATGTTGGCGACAATGTTGGTGACTGTGCTGGTATGGCCGCGGATTTGTTCGAGACTTATGTTGTGACCATTGCGGCCACCATGATCCTCGGCTCCATCCTGTTCCCTACTGCGATTGATTTGATTCTCTATCCTATGGCGATTGGCGGCGCGTGTATCATTACCTCCATCATCGGCACATTCTTCGTCAAGCTTGGCAAAGGATCCACCAATGTGATGGGCGCACTTTATAAAGGGCTGATTGCGACAGGCGTATTGTCCATTGCTGCCATCGCCGCCGTGACGCATTTTCAGATTGGTTTCGATACGATTGAAGCGTCTCGTACCAGTGTTGGCGAGAACACCACTGTTGCCTTTACTGGGTTTGCGTTGTTCCTCTGCGGCATCGTCGGTTTGGTCATCACGGGCCTGATCGTCATGATCACTGAGTATTACACGGGCACAAACTATCGTCCGGTTCGCTCAGTCGCGGAAGCGTCCGAGTCTGGCCACGGTACAAACGTGATTGCGGGTCTCGCTGTTTCAATGGAAGCAACCGCTATTCCGGCGCTCATCATCGTGACAGGGATCATCGTCACCTTTAGCCTTGCGGGTCTTTACGGCATCGCCATCGCTGTCACCTCCATGCTCGGCGTGGCCGGGATGATCGTGGCGCTCGATGCGTTTGGTCCTGTGACGGACAATGCGGGCGGGATTGCCGAAATGGCTCAACTGGATCCGGAAGTTCGCAAGACGACCGATACGTTGGACGCCGTTGGCAATACGACCAAAGCGGTGACCAAAGGTTACGCGATTGGTTCTGCCGGTCTCGGGGCGTTGGTGCTATTCGCGGCCTATTATCAGGATATCCTGTATTTCAGCACACAAGCAGACAGTAAACTGTTTGGCGTTGTCGTCGATTTCAGCCTGACCAACCCTTACGTCATTGTCGGCCTGTTCATCGGTGGATTGCTGCCTTACCTCTTCGGGGCGTGGGCGATGCAATCTGTGGGTCGTGCAGCGACGGCGATTGTCGAAGAAGTCCGTCGTCAGTTCAAATCCGATCCCGGTATCATGGCGGGCACATCCCGTCCTGATTACGCACGGGCGGTTGACCTGCTGACAGGTGCGGCGATCAAAGAAATGATCAAGCCAAGCTTGCTGCCAATCTTGGCGCCAATCGTACTTTACTTCGCGATCTACCTCATTGCCGGCACGGAACAGGCACTCGCCTCACTCGGTGCGATGCTCATGGGTGTGATCGTCACAGGCCTCTTCCTCGCGCTGTCTATGACAGCGGGCGGTGGTGCTTGGGATAATGCCAAGAAGTATATCGAAGACGGCAACCACGGCGGTAAAGGCTCAGAGGCTCACAAAGCCTCGATCACAGGCGATACTGTCGGCGATCCTTACAAGGATACAGCCGGCCCAGCCGTCAATCCGATGATCAAAATCACGAACATCATCGCACTCCTATTGCTGGCCGTCATCGCGCACTAAACGCAACCGACAGCCCCAACACACGAAGGCCGCCCAAGTTGGGCGGCCTTTTTCTTTGCGCGACTAGCGATGGACTGGCATGACGGCAAAATGCACGCACATATTCGAAAACCCACCATGACCCGAATCCTTCTCGCGATCTCTACGGCCTTGATCTTAGCCGCTTGCTCGGGCGGCGCACCAACCGTCGATCTCGCCGACTTGGACGAAACGACCTTGCGCAGTGAACCTGTAATGTTTTCCGTCACGGATGAAGATTCAGAAATCATCCTGTTTGGCACATTTCACATTCTGCCTACGGACATAGAGTGGAAATCACAAACCCTAGCAGACGCGATTGCACGGTCTGATGAAGCTTGGTTCGAGCTGCCTGCAGGCGCACAAGACGATCCGGCTTTGCAGCAACTAACCATGCAATTCGGCATGTCTCAAGACCCCCTCTCAGGCAAGCTGGACGCAGTCACATTGGCGCAACTGGAAACTGAAGCCGAAAAACTCGGCTTGCCAATGGAAGCGCTCAATCAAATGCAGCCTTGGCTCGCATCTGTCACGCTTCCTGTTGTTCAAATGATGGGGGCTGGATTTGATCTGACCGCTGGCGCCGAAGCCATGTTGGAACCCCGCGTAGAATATTTGCCGCGCAAATCCTTTGAGACTGCTGAACAGCAATTGCGTTTCTTTGCTGATATGGACCAGAAGACACAGGTCGATATGCTAAAACTCACTTTAGACGGAATGGAAGAGGGCACAGAATTGATAACCCGCATGGCTCAGAGCTGGGCGACGGGGAGTGTCGATATGCTAGAAGAAGAAGTGATTGCGACTATGAAGCGCGGCGCACCGGATATGTATGCCATTATGTTCACCAACCGTAACATGGCTTGGACGGAACGGTTGACCCAAGAAATCAAGGGCTCTGGTGTTGATTTCGTCGCTGTGGGCGCTGGCCATCTGCTCGGACCGGATAGCGTGCCGGTTATGCTCGCCGCGAAAGGTTATGATGTGCGGGTCTTGACCACAAAAGAATAGGGCCGGACCCTTATTCAGCCAACTGCGCCTCAAACCAATCGCGCGTCTCGGCGCTCGATAGCGCTTCCACCAGCGCCAGTAAGTCCGGCGTCGTCCTCACCCGGTCGATCATCACGCGTTGCATGAAGGTTGCGAACGCCACTTCGCCCATCCGTTGTTCCAACGCTTGCAACACCATCGGCGCGGCGCGGTACATGATGAGATAAGGCGGGCGCTCAGTTAAATCCGGGGACCAGATCGGGGGCAAAGCCTCCCCGGACAACTGCTCTGAATAGCGCGCCATGCGCGCGTCAAACACATCCGTTCCCATCGCATCCCGTATCGCCATATTGGCGAGATAGTCGGCGATCCCTTCATTGATCCAATTTTCTGGACCGCCTGCATTGGCCTTGCTCCAATAATGCGCCAGCTCGTGACAGATAAATTGGTGCAAGCCTTCTTCGTCTTCATTTTCAATATCGGTGAGGGCGATCAATGTGCCGCGCGAGTAGCCACCTTCAGGGCGGTCCGTGACGATAACCGAGGCCTGTGGCAACGGTCCGGCGGGACCGGACAGCGCATTGAGATAGGTGGTGCAGCCTTCCAAAGCGGCGGACAGTTCCGTCATTTTCGCCCCCGGCTCTGTTCGGGCATCATGAATGACATAGCCGTCCGCCATGACTTTGACGCTATTCGACAGAAGTGAGAACGCAATATCGAGTGCGGGCGCGTCCTGCGCGAACCGGTATCCTCGTGGGGTTCGATAAACCGCGCCAACCCCAACAGCCGACCAATCGCCGTCAATTCGGATATTGAGGTCCGCCGTGAGGTCCGTTTCAAACCGCGCATCGAAAGGAAACCAGAAACTATCAACCGTCAGTTCGATCTTATTCGCGTTCAGCGTATTTATCGGGAGGGTCAGTTCTTCGGGGAACAAGGGACCGCCATAGGCAAATTTCACGACCCGATCCGACCCATTCATGGACGGCGTCAAATCAATTGAATAAAGTCGAACCGCGCCATCAAATTGGGGGTCCAAACGTGTTGTCAGCGCTTGCACGCCCGGACCGGACACAATCGCCGTACCGAAGGCAGAATTTAGCGCGAAATCAATCGTATCGAGATCGGGTTCTTTGACGATGACTGTCCACCCTGCGCCCATAGCGCCCGCGTCGGGTTTGAACTCTACGCTACCGATATAGTGCAGAGGGGCGTCATCATACAACGGGGCATCGGCACCGAACGCCGGGGCGTTCAGACACAGCGAGGCCAGCCCCGTTGCCAATAATGTTTGCCAGTTTGGCATGCCCGTCCTTTGCTAACGCGTTGCCTTATCCTTGGGCTTTATCCCAATGGCCTTGTCCCTGCCGCCTTCATGCAGGCAGAGCAAGCCTTATGGTTTCCAAAAAATTAACCCGTAATGAAGGGACGGTCGTATAGTCTGCGCTCTATGACCGCGCCTGACCCTCTTATCACCCGCTCCGCCGCACAAGGCCGCCCTGTTGACCGCATGATCGCAGGATTAGCGACGCTTGGATTCATCGCATCACTGGCCACCAAGCTCTGGTTTTTTATCGGGTTTGCTGAGACAGATCCGGGGTTTTCGCCCGCCAGTTCGGCTTTCTTACTCTCGTTCATGCTCGGCGCGTTCGCGATAATTCCCTGCGCTTTTATCGCACGGCTGGCGTGGACGGCCTGGCGAACCGGGTTTGTCCTGTCCTATGGGGTTTGGTCGCTTCTCCTAAGTCTCCCTTGGGTCGGCCTCGCGCTGATTGCGAGCCGATCCGACTGGATGCCCGGATGGTTGAGCGTTGGGCCGCTGCTGATTGCCCTCCCGACAGCATGTTGGGCGATCGCCTCTATTATTTTGCTGAGTCGAGACAGTTCGGAACGCATCGGTGGTACTGACCGTTAAGTCATAACAGCGAAGCATGATAAGTTGATTGGCCTCATAGGAGCGCCCATCGCTAAGCTAATCATACCTTATCGTCATATTTCATGCAGCGACGGTTCAGGAAGCGCGCGTTATAAGCGCCAATAAGATGAGGAGACATCCGATGACCTTTCATGGAATGACAACCGCTCGACACGCCTTACTCTGTGCCAGCGCGGCCGTACTCGCAGCCTGTGCCACGGCCACCCCCTATCAACCCGCCAGCGAACCCGGCGCTTTTGATGGGTTTTCGCAACAGATGATTGAAAGTGACCGGGCCCGCATCACCTTTGCCGGCAATTCGCTGACCCGTCGCGACACCGTCGAAAATTACATGCTCTACCGCGCGGCAGAAACCGCCGTTGAGCGCGGCTTTGATTGGTTTGAGCTACAAGAACGCGACGTGGAGACCAAAACACGCGTCCGCGTTTCACCGGGACTATCGTCCGGCTATGACCCTTATTTTGGCTATAGTTTTTTCCGCCCCAGCTATGGGTGGTCGAGCGCCTATCGCTATTCACGGTTTAGCGGCTTTCGCAATCGCCGGGGATTTGGCAACCGGGCGTTTTACGATCCCTTCTATGATCCGTTCTTCGATGATGTTGATGTCCGCGAAATCACGAAATACCGCGCCAACGCCGAAGTCCGGTTTGGCAATGGGCCGAAACCCGCGGACCGCAGCAACGCCTTTGACGCGCGTTCTGTCATTGAAAACCTTGGGCCGTCAATCAAGCTACCGGATACGGACGGCTAAAGCTTTCCTCGTCCCTCCAGCTCGACCGGGCCGCTCATAATGACGTGATTGTCGATACCGCGCCAGTGAATCTGGAGCGTGCCGCCATCGACCTCAACCTCGACCATCCGGTCGGTGCGTTTTTGGCGGTGGGCGGCGACGACCGCAGCGCAAGCGCCCGTACCACAGGCTTGGGTCATGCCGACGCCGCGTTCCCACACTTTGAGACGGATTTTACACGGCCCATCAATACGGGCAAAGCCGACATTGACTTGTTCTGGGAACAACGGGTGGAATTCGACCATCGGTCCCGCCAGATGCGGCTTCACCGTAGTGAAATCCTCGACAAAGAAGACACAATGCGGATTGCCCATACTGACCGCGCCCGGATTACTGAGCGTTGGGTTATCAATAGGGCCAAGTTTCACGTCGATATGATGCGTGTGCATCGGCTCTTTGAGCGGAATTTGCGACCAGTCGAGCTTAGGTTCGCCCATATCGACGGCAACCGAGAGCGGCCCTGTCCGGGTGCAGGATAAGAGGGCATCATTGGTTTGCACAACGGCCCTGTCGTCGCCTGTTTCTTCCATCACCAACCACGCCGCGCAGCGAGTCGCGTTGCCGCAGGCATCGACCTCGAACCCTTCACGGTTACGAATTTCCATAAAAATATCTGCGTCAATGGCCTCTGACGGGGTTGGCTTTGGCTGACGCAGAATTATCAGCTGGTCCGCGCCGAGCGGTCCCATCGCTGGCGACCCCGGCTGGCAGATCACTTTCACCTGCGCGTTAGACAAGCTAAAATCCGCGCGTTCGCGCGCGTCAAATACCGCAAAGCGGTTCCCCGCACCGTTCATGATGAGGAAGTTCATCGTCTGTGCCCTTGCCTCACTATCGACGGCGCGCCGCCCAACATTATGTTTTGTCGCTGGTTTGTCATTTTCGTCTATATGGGGGACAATTGATTTGAACGAAACCGCTTCCTGATCGTAGTCCCTTTATGCGCCACTTCATTATCCTGCTTTTTGTCAGTCTCTGTTGGCCGTTATCGGCCTTTGCACAAGACGCACCCATTACGGTCGCGGGCACCCCATCAGATGCGCAAATTACGGCGCGCCTATCCGGTATATACCAACAATTGACGGATACACATGCCGTCACAGTCGCAGTCAACAACAGCGTTGTCACCTTGTCGGGACACGTCGCCAACACTGAAGTGGCGGAACGCGCGATTGCCATAGCCTCTCGAACCGACGGCGTCGTTGCGGTGCAGGACGATATCAACCGCACCTTAGGCGTATCCGATAATGTCTCGCCTTTACTGGCGGAGTTTCGTGATCAGACCTTAGAGTTTATCCGGGCGCTACCGCTGATCGGGGCCGCCTTGATCTCCCTCATCGCCATCATTCTATTCGGGCGGTGGTTATCGCGCCGCAATGCCTTGATTAAACGGTTTGCAAAAAATCCCTTCATGGTCGAGCTCATCGCCAATGCGGTGAATCTTGCTTTCATTATCATCGCCCTGATCGTGGCCCTAAACATTCTCGGCGCGACGGCCTTAATCGGGACAGTGCTTGGCGGGGCCGGGATTATTGGGATCGCGCTCGGCTTTGGTATTCGTGACACGGTTGAGAATTACGTTGCGTCGCTTTTACTGTCGATCCGCCAGCCCTTTCGGGCAAAAGACCATGTCATCATTGATAAGCAAGAAGGCATCGTCGTACGACTCAATACGCGCGCCACGATTCTCATGACGCTTGATGGCAACCATCTACGCATCCCGAACGCCAAAGTTTTTAAAGCCGATATTTTGAATTATTCCACGAACCCCACCCGTCGGTTCAGTTTTGGCGTCGGTGTTGATAGTGCTGATGACCCCGTCGCGGCCATCCGCCTCGGGATTTCGGTCATGGCAAAATTAGACTTCATTCTATCCGATCCAGCACCAAAAGGCATTATCCGCGAGGTTGGCGACAGTTCTATTTTGATCGATTTTTACGGCTGGGTTGACCAACGAGAGACAGATTTCGGGTCCGCCCGTAGTCAGGCTATTCGCGATGTGAAGGACGCGTTGGAAGCCGATGGCTTCTCTCTCCCTGAGCCTATTTACCGGTTAAAAGTTGATGGTGCGATGCCAACCGGACCGACTCCAAGCCAAAGCAAAGAGCCAAAAAAGGATGAGCCCAAAAGCGAAAACATGCACACTCAGGCCGATATGACCATCACTGATAAAGTTGCGAAAGAACGTAAATCCCCTGACGGTCAGACCGATCTACTCGACGATAGCGCCCCGCCGGAATAGCCCGCGCACAAGGTTCGCCTTGTTTTGCTGTGTTGCTACGCTACATCATCTCTAACCCGAATTTCCCGTAGCTTTGGTGGAGACGCATTATGACCTTCAAACCCCTTCTGACAGCAACCGCGATGGCTTTGGTCCTCGCCGCCTGTTCTGACACGAAAGACCCGCAAGTGAGTGACACATCTGAGACAATCGCTTCTATGGCCGACGACTATGTGTCTGTCGTCTATGACACTGACGGACAGCGCGACGAAGACCATTTGTGGCTGGAAGAGGTCGAGGGCGACGCCGCACTGACAACCGTCAAAGCCTGGAACAAACGCTCGCTGGACCGCCTTAAGGCCGATCCGCGCTACGATACGCTTTACAATGACGCGCTGGAAATCCTGCAAAGCAAAGACCGGATCGCCTATGTGTCTTATCGGGGCGGTGCAGCGCATAACTTTTGGCAGGACGAAACCAATGTGCGCGGCGTTTGGCGCAAGACAACCATGGATAGCTACCTCTCCGATAACACAGAGTGGGAAACCGTTTTAGACTTCGATAAGCTCGCAGAAGCCGAAGATAAAAACTGGGTCTATAAAGGCAATAACTGCCTGTCGCCCGATTTTACGATGTGCATGATCAACCTCTCGGACGGCGGCAAAGACGCCGTTGTGCGTCGTGAATTCAACACAGAAACAGGTGAATTCGTCAAAGACGGCTTCGTCACACCGGAATCCAAAGGGACAATCGACTGGGTTGATGCCGACACGATGGTTGTCGCCGTTGATTTCGGGGAAGGCACCATGACCGATAGTGGCTATCCCAGCACAGCCCGTCTCTGGACGCGCGGTCAAGCGCTGGAAGATTCGATTGAAATCGGACGCGGGAATAAAACCGACGTTGGCTACTGGCCGGGCGTGATGGAACTCTCCGATGGTCGCCGTGAAATCATGGTCAGCCAAAGCGAGACGTTTTACGACACGAACAGCTTTTGGTTCCCGCGTAACGCTGATGGCAGCGTCGGCGACGCGGTGAAAATTCCTGTGCCAACCAAATCCAACCTTGGGTCTGAATTCAAAGGGCAGATGTTGCTATCGCTGAATGAAGACTGGCGCGGGTATAAATCCGGCGATCTGGTCAGTTTCGCGTGGGATGATTTCGCTGAGAATGGTGAGATTGACACGTTGCACCTCGTCTATAGCCCTGACGCGAAAAGCTCGATGGGCGGTTACGGCGTGACCAAGGACAAAGTCCTTCTCGCCACAACCACCGACGTGAAAGGATCCGTCCGCGCCTATGATTGGGACGGCAAGACATGGACATCCAAACCGATTTCTTTGCCCGCCAATGGCGCGGCGGGTGTCGGCGGAACCAACAGCAAAGAAAGCATCGCCTTCTTGTCGGCTGAAGACTTCCTCACCCCGGACACACTCTACACAATCGATACATCACAAGCTGATTTGACCCCCGTCGCCGCCAAATCGCTACCGGATTGGTTCGACGCCTCCAACATGGTCAGCGAGCAAAAGTTTGCGACATCCAAAGACGGAACGCAGGTTCCGTATTTTGTCGTTCGCGCCAAAGACACAGTCATGAACGGCAAAAATCCGACCTTGCTTTATGGTTATGGCGGCTTCGAGATTTCGCTCAACCCAAGCTACTCCGCCACACGCGGGAAGCTGTGGCTGGAAAATGGCGGCGTTTACGTGCTCGCCAATATCCGCGGTGGTGGCGAATATGGTCCCAATTGGCACCAAGCGGGGCTAAAAACGGAACGTCAGCGGATTTATGACGATTTTATCGCGGTTGGCGAAGACCTGATTGAAACAGGTCTGACCAGTTCCGATCACCTTGGGATTGAAGGCGGCTCTAATGGCGGCTTGCTCACCGGTGTGATGACGACCCAACGCCCTGATCTGTTCGGTGCGGCAATCATTGCTGTGCCGCTGCTCGATATGCAGCGGTTCCATACGCTGCTCGCGGGCGCAAGTTGGATGGGCGAATTTGGTAATCCTGAAGATCCGGTCGAAGGTAAGTTCCTGCGCCGCATTTCGCCGTACCACAATATCCGTCCGGACGTGGACTACCCCGAAGTCTTCCTCATCACCTCAACCAAGGATGACCGCGTCCACCCGGGCCACGCCCGTAAGTTTGCTAAGCGCATGGAAGACCAAGGCCATGATTTCCTCTATTATGAGAATATCGACGGCGGTCACTCTGCGGCGGCAAACCTGAAGGAAACGGCCAACCGTTTGGCGCTGCAACATGTGTATCTGTTGCAAAAATTGGCGGACGACCAATGATCGGCGTCACAGCGCGCCTTCCGGTTCAAGCCGGCAAGGAAGCGGAATTCGAAGCTGTCTTTGGGGCGCTTGCCGAAAAGGTGAACGCGAATGAGGCTGGCTGTCATCTCTATGAATTGTACCGGACACCCGGGACGCCGGACTATATCGTGCTGGAACGCTACGCCGACCGCGCCGCGCTCGACGCCCACGGCAAGACGGATTATTTCCTTGCCGCACAACCGGCACTTGGCGGTCTCCTAGCCGGAGTGCCAAAAATTGAAGTGTTTGAATCCGTCTAAGCCTTCGGTCCAAAAGACATGAAAAAGGGCGCTCTCTCGGGGGCGCCCTTTTTTGTATCTGCATTAATCTGGATTCTATCGCATTTGACTGCCTTTAGAGCCGCGTCGATTAAAGGCCGAGACCGTATTGGCGCCGTCGCGTTCCATTTGGCACGGGACACACGTCTCCACGCCCGGCAGGGCCGCGCGTCGCCGTTCCGGGATAGGGTCGCCGCATTCGACACAAAACTTCGCGCTTTCACCTTTCGGGAGTCGCGCGGTTGCGTGGCGCACCGCATCTTTGACACTGTCGTCAATCTGATCTTGTATCGCGCCGTCTTTCGACCATCCGCCTGCCATGTGATTTCCTTTGCTCTGTTGATGAATGAACGCATCAAACCGCTCGGAAGTTCACCCCTGTCCGCACAAAGCACTTTCGACTTGCGGTCTGGCCCGCTATTGCCCCGTTTCACGCGCCATTCGAAGATCGCCGCTATGCCCACATACAATCCATCCGAAACCGAACCGAAATGGCAATCCCTATGGGACGACGCCAACGTGTTCACGGCCGATGATCACTCGCCTAAGCCGAAATTCTACGCGCTCGAAATGTTCCCTTATCCGAGCGGCCGTATTCATATGGGCCATGTCCGCAACTATGCGATGGGGGATGTCGTCGCGCGCTATAAACGCGCGCGCGGCTTTGAGGTTTTGCACCCGATGGGCTGGGACGCGTTTGGCATGCCGGCGGAGAATGCGGCGATTGCGACAGGTGGCCATCCGAAAAATTGGACCTACGCCAATATTGAACAGATGAAAGGCCCGATGAAGCGCCTCGGTTTTGCGCTCGATTGGTCCCGTGAATTCGCGACCTGTGACGTCGAGTATTACACCGAGCAGCAGCGCATTTTCCTCAAATTCTGGGACAAAGGCCTCGTCTATTCCAAAACGGCCAAAGTAAATTGGGATCCGGTCGACAATACCGTTCTCGCCAATGAACAAGTCATCGACGGCAAGGGCTGGCGCAGCGGCGCTGTCGTCGAGCAGCGCGACATGCAGCAGTGGTTTTATAAGATCACAGAATATGCGGAAGAATTGCTGAAGGGTTTGGACACGCTCGACCGCTGGCCCGAGAAAGTTCGGACGATGCAGGCGAATTGGATCGGGAAGTCTGAGGGGCTTCAGATGCGGTTTGAGGCCGCGAGTGATTCTGATGCTGACATAGAAACTTTCACAACCCGTCCTGATACACTCTTTGGGGCGAGCTTCATTGCACTCTCTTCTGACCATCCTTTGACGAAACAATTGGCTGAGACCAGACCTGCACTAGACGCGTTTCGCGCCGAATGCGCCAAGATCGGCACGTCCGAAGAAGCCATCGCACTAGCGCCTAAGCTCGGCATCGATACAGGCCTGCGGGTCAAACACCCGTTTACAGGCGAGACACTTCCCGTTTGGGTCGCGAACTTTGTCCTGATGGGCTACGGCACGGGCGCTGTTTTCGGTTGTCCGGCACATGATCAACGCGATTTGGATTTCGCGCGCAAATACGACTTGAGTGTCACTCCCGTAGTTCTACCTGACGGCGAAGACGCGGCGACTTATACGGTCGAAAACGACGCCTACACTGGCGAAGGCACGCTGTTTCATTCCGCGAGCGAAACGATTGTCTTGAATGGCCTCTCCAAGGATGAGGGTATTTCCGCCGCCATTTCCAAGATTGAAGAGATGGGCCTCGGCAAGGGTACAACCCAATATCGCTTGCGCGACTGGGGCGTGAGCCGACAGCGTTATTGGGGGTGCCCCATTCCGGTGATTCATTGCGACGACTGCGGCGCCGTGCCTGTGCCGGAAGAGCAGCTGCCCGTCGAACTGCCCTATGATCACATTGACCTAACCATTCCCGGCAATCCGCTCGACCGTCACCCGACGTTCAAACACATTGATTGCCCAAAATGCGGCAACGCCGCGACGCGCGAGACCGATACGCTCGACACATTTGGCGATAGCAGCTGGTATTTTGCCCGTTTCGCTGGACCAAAGGGCTCACCGTTCGACAAAGCGGCGGCATCCGCCTGGTTGCCCGTCGATCAATATGTCGGCGGCGTGGAACATGCGGTGTTGCACTTGCTCTACTCACGCTTCTTCACCCGCGGTCTGCGCGATTGCGGCTTGCTTGACCTGCCAAACGGCGAGCCGTTCGCGGGCTTGTTCACCCAAGGCATGGTCACACACGCGACGTATAATATTGGCAAAGATGCGTCCGGAAAAATGGAATGGGTCGTGCCTGCTGACGTCACGGACAAAGACGGCAAGCTGATCCATATGCCGACCGGCAAAGCTGTGACCCAAGGCGACGTCATCAAGATGTCCAAGTCCAAGAAAAACACGGTCGACCCCAACGACATCATTGAAACCTACGGCGCAGACGTCGCCCGCTGGTTCGTGCTGTCCGACAGTCCGCCCGAACGGGACGTTGAATGGAGTGAAGACGGCGTGCGCGGCGCATGGAATTTTCAGAAAAAAGTCTGGCGCATTGTCGAAGCCACGGACGCGTCCGAGCATGCCCCGACCGTTTTAGCGACAGACGCCAAGGGAGACGCCCTCGCTTTGCGCCGCTCAGCCCATAAAGCGCTTGAAAAGCTCACCGTCGGGATTGAAGCTTTCCGCTTCAACACCTCCGTCGCGCAGATTTATGAGCTGACCAACGCCCTGCTGAAATATAACGGACAAGATGCGGCCCGCATGGAAGCGCTCGGCATTTTGATCCGCGCGATTGCGCCGTTCATGCCGCATTTGGCCGAAGAATGTTGGGAACAGTTGGGCGGCGTAGGCCTCATTGCGACTGCGCAGTGGCCAGACGTTGATCCGGCGATGCTGATTGAGGATGAAGTGGTCATGCCCATACAGATCAATGGTAAACGCCGCGCCGAAATTTCTGTCGCGAAAGACATGCCCAAAGACGAGATTGAAGCCCTCGCCATGGCGGAGCCCAATATTGCCAAGACATTAGAGGGGCTGACTATCCGAAAGGTCATTGTTGTTCCTGGCCGGATTGTGAATATAGTCGCACAATGAAACAGTTATTCACCGCTACAGCCTTTGCGCTCTCTATCCCCCTTGTCGGTTGTGCAGGCTTTCAGCCCATGCACGGCACACAATCGGCCCAAACGGCCTTTTCTGACATGTCTGTCACGGTTAGCGACGGCAAAGACGAAGGCGACCGGGAGGCGGGCTATCTGATCCGTCAGCGATTGGCAGACCGGATCAGTGCGCCCGAGAAACCCACATACCAACTCTTAATCGAGCCCACAGCCCAACGGATCGGCCTCGGCTTAACCAGCGGCGATTTCGCTTCACGCTACGACCGTCTCGTCAGCGCGAAATGGACGCTTCGGAAAAGCGAGGACGGAGCCATCGTTGCGAGAGGCCAAACCCAAAGCACGGCGACCTATTCGGCGGATCGTGACCCCTATCGTCTACAATCCACATCGAATGAAGCGACAGACCGGGCCGCCCGGGAGTTAGCCGATAAACTCCTGACAGAAGTCGCGCTTGAATTGGCCGAACTCCCGACTTTATAATGAAGGTCACAATATGAAGGTCACTGGGGCCCGTCAGGACCGTTTTCTGTGCCAACCGCCGCGTGATTTACTCGGGGCGCTTTTGTTTGGTCCGGATCGCGGCTTGGTCAAGGCCCGCTCCGCCGCCCTAATTTCGACCTTGGCTCCCGATGTGGACCCCGCCTTTGGCGCGACGGTTCTCACCTCTGATGACCTGATCACCGATCCCGCGCGCTTGATGGATGAAATGAGCGCGATGAGCCTGTTAGGCGGAACGCGCTTAGTCCGGTTGCGGCTTGATCATGAACGGTCCGGCGCGGCTATCGCCAAAATTATCAAGCAGATCGACGCAGAACCAATGCGTGTCGAAGCCAAACTGGTGATCGAAGCGGGCGATCTCTCGACCCGATCCGCCATTCGTAAAGCCGCAGAAGCGGCTAAGCATATTGCCGCATTGGGCTGTTACCCACTTGGCCTGCGCGACCGCCGCCAACAAATCAAAGATAAGCTTGAGAGCCTCAGCATCGGCATATCGAATGATGCGCTCGACCTCTGGGTTCCCTTGCTCGAAGGGGATCATGCCTTGGCCGAAGGGGAAGTCGAAAAAATGGCGCTCTATAAAGGCTATGGTGCGGACAAAGGGGCCTCGGTCAGTCCGGATGACGTGCGCGCCGTTGCGGCCGGGGCGCAAGGTTCCGCCATTGACCCCATCATCCAAGATGCGTTGGCCGGACGGGTGGATAGTTTGGACTCGCGCTTTCGCCGGGCGGTTGAGGCTAAAACTAGCCCCATCGCTGTTCATTTTGCCCTGCAACGCCATATTTTACGCCTGTGTGAGGCGTCCGCGCGCATGGATCGGGGCGAAAGCGCCGTCTCTGCGACGCGCTCGCTCCGCCCGCCGATCTTTCGGATGCAAGAAGACGCATTTGTCGCCACGCTGAACCGCTGGAATGGGCGCGCGCTCCGCTCGGCTCTCACCCAATGTCAAACTGTTGAACGCGAATTGAAAAGCACCGGTGCACCCGCAGAGGCCCTGACAGAACGGTTGTTGTTCGGCCTTGCTAAATTCGCCGCCCGGCGACATGCGGCCTAAATTCTAAATATCGAGACCCCTCATGGACGCTTTAGCCAATTTCTGGACCCAAGCTCAGACTGATTTTCCTATCTTGCTGATCTTAGGCGGGAACCTTGTTTCTGCCTTGCTGATCTTCATCGCGGGTATATTCTTTGGTCGCTTTTTATCCAAACGATTGCGAAAATCCCAGTTTGGCGGATCACATTTAGACGCAACTTTGCGTCCCGTTTTGGCTTCTGTCGTGTTCTACCTTATATTGGCCATGACGCTCTATGCGGTGCTCATCAAACTTGGCGTGCCGCCGACATCCCTGTTGGCTGTTTTTGGTGGCGCAGCGCTCGCCATTGGTTTGGCGCTTCGCGACACACTGTCTAACATTGCAGCAGGCGTAATGCTATTGATCCTGCGCCCGCTCAAAGTCGGTGATTTTGTCGATATTAGCCAAAGCACACTTGGAACAGTTGAAGAAGTGGGTCTCTTCACGACCACGATCCGCAATACAGAAAATATTGCCGTCTACCTGCCCAACAGCTTGATTTGGGGCAATCGTATCCAAAATTTTGGCCGCCATGTGAACCGCAAAGCGATTATTGATATCGGCGTGGGCTATGGATCGGACTTAGAGGCTGTGCGAAAATTACTCCTCGATATCTTGGCCGGCCAAGAGGACTTGATTCCGTATCAAGACGGGGTCACGCCGGGGCATAATTCCGCCGCCTCACCGCCAGAAGTCTATGTTATGAGCTTTGGCGATAGTGCCATCAACCTGTCCTGCCGCTGCTGGCTCCCCGGGGATGGCTGGCTCATGCGGGTTACGACCTTGCGGATCGCCATTAAGCGCGCATTAGATGACGCCGGTGTCGAAATACCCTTCCCGCAACGGGTCGTGCATATGGCCAAAGCGGACGATTAATGGTGAACGTTTAGGCTTATTGTCAATCTGGCACCCTCCCACTTCGATGGGGTGGGGCAAGACCTATTTACGCGGCGTCCGCGGCCTTCAAACAGTTTCGAAACGCCGCAACCTTGTCGAGTTTCGCAACTGGCGCATAGCGCTGCGCTTGATCTGTCACGAGAATGTCGAGCGCTCTCGCGGCTTTGGTCAGCTCGGCGGGGTTTTTCTGCCACTGAGCGCCAAGCACATAATTACGCGCCTGAATACGCTTTTCGCCGCCATCTTTCCATTTTGCCCCGATCCAGACGCCCTGTTTTGGCCCCGCCCCCGTCCCTTTCGGCGCCTGTGGCAGCGACATTAGAAACTCCTCTGCATAGGGTTTCAAAGCGATCGCCTCTGCCGCGTCGGTTGCAATCAAAATGACTTGATCCACCATGTCGCGGTCCCGGATCATCTGGATTGTCGTCTCTATGTCTGACGATGTTTTAAAATCGACCTCAAGATAAATACGGTCTTTTGCAGCATCAAGCATAGCCGCTAACGTCGGCACAGGCTCTGCGGTAACCGTATTTTTCGTATTTCTTAGGCGTAGACGCGCAAAATCCTCAGGACGGGTTGAGACAACCGGTCCGGATTGATCAGTATGATAATCCCACACACCATCATGAAAAATAATCGGGGTGCCATCGCTAATGGCGGCAATATCAATCTCAGCCATCATCGTGTTGTTGGCAATTAACCGCTCCAAAGCGCTGATCGAGTTTTCAGGCTCAATATAAGCCGCCGATGTTCCCCGGTGCGCGGCAACAAGGGCCGCGTCCTTCGGCAAACATTCCATCACCGTGCGGATCGGCGGCAATGTCTCCAAACCCGCAAAAGGTGACGGCACCGGCGGTCCGGCATTGGCACATGCCGTCAAAAGGACGGCAAAAAGCGGCATAGAGAGGGCGAGGTGCTTGGCGTTCATGAGGGCGGGCTATAAGGGCGCGGTCATGACTGTCAAAACACGGTTTCAGGACGAGACAATTTTTGCCCTCTCGACGGCATCCGGACGAGCCGGTGTGGCCGTTATCCGCCTGTCCGGGCCGTCCGCGCACGCAGCAGCCTGTGCCTTAAGCCGCGCAAAAAATCTGCCTGCCCGACAGGCGACATTACGAAAACTTCAACATAATCAAGAGGTTATCGACGAAGCGCTACTCCTATACTTCCCAGGACCCCATAGTTTTACCGGTGAAGATGTGGTGGAGCTGCAATGTCACGGCTCCCACGCTGTGATCGAATCTATTTCGTCTGCGCTGTTAGACCTGGGTCTACAACAAGCCAAAGCCGGGGAATTTACCCGTCGCGCGGTTGAAAATGGCCGGATGGACCTGACAGAAGCCGAAGGTTTGATGGACCTGATTGACGCGCAAACGTCGGGTCAACGGCGACAAGCCCTGCGACAAATGGGCGGGGTCTTACGCGAAACTTATGAGGGGTGGCGCAACGGCTTACTCGATGCCTTGGCGCAAGTCGAAGGCGAGATCGACTTTGCCGATGAAGCCGATGTTCCCGACGCGCTCTCGCACGCGGCTTGGCCGCACTTGGAACAGGTCGCAAGCGACATCACGGCAGCCCTAGCCCGAGCAGAGTGCGGTCGCGCGGTCCGGACCGGCATCGACATTGCTATTATCGGCGCGCCCAATGCGGGTAAATCGACCCTTCTCAATCAATTGGTCGGTCGCGATGTCGCTATTACCTCGCACCAAGCCGGAACAACGCGCGATATTGTCGAAGTCCACATGGTTATCGCCGGAATGCCCGTGACCTTAGCGGATACGGCCGGGCTGCGTGACACACATGACGATATTGAAGCGGAAGGCGTTCGCCGCGCGCTAGCTAAGGCGAAAGATGCGCATCTTCGCATTATTCTTCATCGGGATGGGAAGACTAATGCTCCCACCCAAGACGGAGATATCGTTTTAAAGAATGTCGAAGGCGTTATAAATAACAATGAAATCAATGCACTAACAGGTTATGGAGTTGACGATCTTCTACGTCAGCTGGAGACAATCATACGGGATAGATTTACGGGCGCGGAACCCGCAGGCCTCACCCGGGCCCGGCACACAGAATGCGCCCGTCGCGCGTTAGCCGCAACACAATCCGCGCAAAACCATTTGGGTCTCGCGCCCGAACTGGTCAGCGAAGATATTCGAACCGCTTTACGTGCTATTGATGAGCTGGCGGGACGAAGCGACATTGAAGAAGTGTTTGACCGGATTTTCAGTCAATTTTGTGTCGGGAAATAACTGAGCCTCTCAACCACACGGCGAGCCACCCTGACACGTCCACTTCCCTCTGCTTATCCACAGGCCTATAGGCCCCGCATGAATGCCTATGACGTCATAATTATTGGGGGTGGCCATGCGGGTTGCGATGCCGCGAGTGCGTCTGCCCGTTTGGGTGCCAAGACCCTCCTTTTAACGCATCGTGCGGCCACGATTGGCGAAATGAGCTGTAATCCAGCGATTGGCGGACTCGGCAAAGGCCATCTGGTTCGCGAAGTCGATGCGCTAGGCGGCGTCATGGGCCGCGTCGCCGATGCGTCCGGCATACAGTTTCGACTGCTGAATCGCTCCAAAGGTCCGGCCGTTCGAGGGCCGCGCACGCAAAGCGACCGTTTTCTCTATCGCACGGCGATGCAAGCCGAGATGGCGGCCCAAGATAATCTTACGATTATTGAAGGCGCAGCCCATGATTTGATCGTGGATAATGGCCAACTTTTAGGTCTCACGACCGAAGATGGACGCGAATTTTTGTCCAATCGGATTGTTCTCACCACGGGAACTTTCCTTAAAGGCGTCATTCATATCGGGACTGACCGAACGCCAGCGGGTCGCTGGGGTGAAGCCCCCGCAGAAGGCCTATCAGATCGGCTTTACAGTATGGGGCTGAGCTTGGGTCGATTGAAGACTGGAACACCGGCACGCTTACGTAAGTCCTCCATCGACTGGTCATCGCTTGAACTTCAAGACGCCGACGCAGACCCCGTCCCGTTTAGTTTTCTGAGCGACCGGATCACTGTACCGCAAATTGCGTGTGGGATCACCCATACGAATGAAGACACGCACGCGATAATTGCTAAAAATATAAATAAATCAGCAGTTTATGGTGGGTCAATCGCCGGGCGCGGGCCGCGCTATTGCCCCGCGATCGAGGATAAGGTTGTTCGCTTTGCTGATCGGAATCGCCACCAAATTTTCCTAGAACCTGAAGGGCTTCAGGGGAATCCAGATGGCGACACAGTCTATCCCAATGGGGTCAGCTCATCCCTGCCTGAAGATGTTCAGGATGCTTTTTTACGGACTATACCGGGCTTAGAATCTGTCGAAGTCCAACGCTACGGCTATGCGATCGAATATGATTATGTCGATCCACGTGAGCTTCGTGCGACACTGGAAGTTAAATCTCTGCCGGGGCTATATCTTGCCGGACAAATCAACGGCACAACCGGATATGAAGAAGCAGCGGCTCAAGGCCTGATCGCGGGCTCGAACGCGGCTTTAGCTTCCCAAAAGCGCGCGCCGTTCATTCTGGATCGTAGCCAAGCCTATATTGGTGTGATGATCGATGATTTGATTACGAAAGGAGTGACCGAACCCTATCGTATGTTCACAAGCCGGGCGGAATATCGCCTCCTCCTTCGCGCGGATAATGCCGATATGAGACTCACACCGATGGCGATTGATCTGGGCATGGTGTCCGATCACCGAACCTCGATGTTTCACGTGAAACAACAGGAGTTTTCGGAGACCAAAGCCCTTATTGGATCGCTCTCTAAAACCCCGTCCCAGCTAAAAACCGCTGGCTTTTCAATTAATCAGGATGGGCAGGCGCGGACCGTCAAAGACTTGCTGGCCTATCCAGATATTTCGATGCCCGATCTCCTGCCAATTTTTCCAGAGCTCGAGGCATTATCACCACGAGCCCGTGAATATGCCGAAATTCATGCCACTTACGCGCATTACCTTGACAAGCAGCAGTCAGATATTGAAGCGTTTCGGCGCGACGAAGGTCTGCGCTTGCCGGACGATTTAGATTACGCCTCGATTGGCGGGTTATCGAATGAGGTGCGTGAAAAACTTCTCGCGGCCCGCCCGGTAACTTTGGGACAGGCCTCACGCATAGAAGGGGTCACGCCCGGTTCCCTTATGGCCGTCCTGGCCTTTGTTCGAAAAAGACTCGCGGCCTAATCCCATGACACCAGAACAATTTGCGGCCCAAGCGCCGATCCATCCGAATAGTCTTGAGGATTATCGGACGTGGGAAGCCTTGCTACAAAAATGGAATGCGCGGATAAATCTTGTTGCGCCAAAATCACTGCCTGACTTCTGGCAACGCCACGCCCTTGATTCAGCACAAGTTTTACCTCTCGTATCTGACTCAGCCCGGACTATTGTCGATTTCGGATCCGGCGCTGGATTTCCTGGATTGGCGATTGCCATCGAGGCGAAACATAAGGGCGCGGATCAAACCGTACACCTTATTGAGTCCGCCGGAAAAAAGGCGAGCTTCTTGAAAACTGTTTCACGTGAAACAAATCTCCCAACAGTCATCCATTCCGACCGAATAGAGGCTCTTCCGACATTGAATGCTGATGTTATCACCGCGCGTGCCTTTGCCCCCTTGCCCCGGCTCCTCCCGCTGGCGTGGCAACATCTCGCAAAAGACGGTCAGATAATTCTTCTTAAAGGGGAAGCAGTCGGCGCTGAATTATCGGAAGCCCGTAAAGACTGGGGCTTTGAGGCGCAGCAAACACCGAGCCTATCGGATGACAGCGGCTGTATTTTGACAATTTCAGGCTTAACCCCACAATAAATGTTTCACGTGAAACATAAACTCACGCGATGTTTCACATGAAACACAGTCTTTCAGCGCTATTCGATCTGGTCCAATAGACAGAGCCCACGCTTAGGCGCATTAAATCCGAGACGATTCGGGCTCCTGCCCCTAGGTTTTCCCCGTCGTGACGCCATTAAGGACAGCCATTGTGACACCTAAACGCATCATGGCGATCGTTAATCAGAAGGGCGGCGTTGGCAAAACGACGACCGCGATTAATCTTGCCGCCTCTCTGGCCGAGTTGGAACAACGCGTCCTGCTCATCGATATGGACCCGCAAGGCAACGCCTCAACAGGTTTGGGGGTCCCGCGTGATGATCGCTCTAAATCGACCTATCATGTGATGACGGAAGATTTGCCATTGGATGACGCCATCCGCCCGACCCGCGTACGCGGCCTCTACATCCTCCCAAGCCATCAAGACTTATCCGCCGCAGAGATGGAAATCGGAACAACAGAAGGCCGAACGCGTATTCTTTCGCAAAAGCTCGATGAAGCAGAGATGGGGTTTGATTACGTCCTGATCGACTGCCCACCCGCGCTAAATCTATTGACTCTCAATGCTTTAGCCGCCGCGCGGTCTATCATCGTCCCCTTGCAATGCGAGTTTTTTGCCCTTGAAGGCCTGTCACAACTACTCAAAACTGTGGAAATGGCCAAGGTTAGCATCAATCCAAAATTGGCCATCGACGGCGTCGTCTTGACAATGTTTGATAAGCGCAATCGTCTCTCTGCGCAGGTGGCCGATGATGTCCGAAGCCATCTTGGACGCGCCGTGTTTGAAACGGTGATTCCACGCAATGTCAGGATCGCCGAAGCGCCCAGTTTTGCCGAGCCTGTCACGACCTATGAGCCTGCCAGCCAAGGCGCAAAAGCCTATCGCCGTCTCGCCCGTGAAATCCTGCGTAAACACGCAGAACGTAAGAATTAATTATATATATCAGAAGGTTATATAATGTCTGGACGTAAAAAAGGATTGGGCCGTGGCCTCTCAGCGTTAATGAATGACGCTGGATTGAATGACGCGGACAGCCCAATTAAAACCGACGGAACCATCAGCGACGCCAAGACGTCGCTAGAAACAAAATCGGCCGTTCCAGACAGCGTTTCAAATCTTGTTGATGCGCCCAAAGACCCGGACTCCCCGCGCCAACAACCCAGCGTACAGAATGTCGCCATCTCCCGCCTGATGCGTAATTCGGCCCAACCGCGTAAAGTGTTTGAGCGAGACAAACTCGACGATTTGATTGCCTCAATCCAACAAACGGGCGTCTTACAGCCCATCCTCGTGCGTAAAATTGACAGCCAGTCCGCGCAAGACGGCGCTGATTTTCAGATTGTGGCCGGTGAACGTCGTTGGCGCGCCGCGATTAAAGCGGGTTTGACATCAATCCCCATCATCATCCGCGATTTATCAGATCGGGATGTACTCGAAATTGGTGTCATTGAGAATGTGCAACGCGCCGATCTCAACCCCCTGGAAGAAGCCCTCGCCTATGAACGGCTAATCAAAGAGTTCGGACGCACACAGGCCGACATCGCCACCTCAATCGGGAAAAGTCGGGTCCATGTCGCCAATACCGTACGCCTGACCGGACTTACCGAGCGCGGACGTGAGTTATTAATGGGCGGTAAAATCACGGCGGGGCACGCGCGGGCTCTATTGGTCGCAACCGATCCAGACGCGCTGGCAGAAGCCATCATCAAGAATGATTGGACTGTGCGTCAGGCGGAAAGCTGGGTCCGTGATGATAAATCGGCCCGTAACCCCAATGCGCACAAACCCGGAAAACCCGCTGATATTAAGGCTCTAGAACAACGGATACGAGACACAATCGGCTATGCCGCCGATATACGACACGGTGCTCGAGGTGGTGAAATTCGATTGAAATACAAAGACTTAGATCACATGGAAGCGCTTCTCGCGCGGATGGGATTGCTCTCATCTTAGGCTCTACCAGAAGTTAGCGCAGGCCTTCCATCCGCCTAAAAACGCGCTCCCATATATCTGATCCGCCCATCTGTTTGAGAAAAGCAGCATGCGCAGTTTTCTCCTGATCTGATAAGCGGGACGGTAGAGGGTTCGGGCGTAATTTGGCGTCGGCTTGCTTTGATGACCTACTCTGCGGGGCGTCGCCTTCAGGTTCAAAGCCAAAGGTCCGTTCCCGGCCCCCGCGTAATTCAAGATAAACGCGCGCGAGCAGCTCCGAGTCAATAATCGCACCGTGTTTATCCCGTGCGGACAGGCTTATATCGAAACGTTTACACAGCGCATCCAGCGACGCCGGGCTTCCCGGAAAGGCCGCATTCGCCATTGCCAATGTGTCAATAAAACGGTGATCCGGTATCTCGTCTCTACCCATACGGCGAAGCTCCGCATTGATGAAACCCATGTCAAACTTGGCATTGTGCGCGACAAGAGGGGAATCACCCACAAATTCCAAAAAAGCGTCTGCCCGCTCGGAGAACTTAGGCTTTCCGCGGAGGAAACCCGTCGTCAAACCGGTAATTTGAACAACTTTTTCGGGGACATCGCGTTCAGGGTCAACATAGGCATGAAATTGCTCACCCGTTGGTAACCAATCGATCAGCTCAATACAGCCAATCTCGGTGATCCGATCCGCCCCCTGACTGTCAAAGCCCGTGGTTTCCGTATCGAAAACAATTTCTCGAAGACCTGCCATGTCGGAATCCTACTGATATCGCGTCCGAATGCCAGTGTTGATCCCGGCATCATCGTGACCCACTGTGGACGGATTAACGCGCCATTATTTCTGCCAGCACCTCTTTTACCCGAGCCTGTGTCGCCTCCAGCCCCTCAGCCGTCGAAATGATAAAATCAGCGCGTTTGCGCTTCTCTGCATCTGGCATTTGTCGCACTAACAAGCTCTCAAACAAATCAACCGTCATGCCCGGCCGCGCCAACACGCGTTGACGTTGAATATCGGGCGGAGCTGTCACCACGACGGTCACATCCACCTTGGAATCCCCGCCCGTTTCAAACAAAAGAGGGATATCAAACACAACAGCATCAGCTTGTTCGGTGATAGCTTGGGCGATAAAATCGGCACGCATGTCCCCGACCCAAGGATGTACAAAACTGCTCAAAACATCGAGGTTAAGCGGGTCGGCGCGCATATGCTCCCCCAAACGTTTGCGATTGACCCCTCCGTCGATACCAATAGCGTCCGGAAAAACGGCCCGAATTAGCGGTACAGCCTGACCCCCAGGTGCATAGAGCGTATGAACAGCGGCATCCGCATCAAAAACCGGCACGCCGAGGGACTCGAACATCCCAGCCGTCGTCGATTTCCCCATGCCGATAGATCCGGTCAGACCAATAATCTTCATCAACGCTGTCCCGTCAGGAGCGCCCGCCGTAAAATATCGCTCGGATCAGAACTCGGCGCCAGTTCACCGTAAAAAAGCTGAAATGAAGGGCGCGCTTGCGCAATCAACATATTGAGACCGCCGAGCGTTTCTAAACCTCTGGCATTCGCCTCCGCTATTAGCGGGGTCACTTCCGGCGTATAAATCAAATCATAGATCAGCGTCGTTTTAGGGGCGTCTTTGAGGGACATGTCCAAGGCGGGATGGCCGCTCATCCCGGCAGCACTGGCATTAATGATCAACCCCGCGCGTTTGACCGCGAGTTTACGATTGGCCCAGGGCAGCGCATAAAATGACGGTAGACCCACTTGCGACACCAATCTTTCCGCTTTGTGGTCCGTGCGGTTTACAAGAATAATTTCCGGCAGACCCATTCCGATTAAGGCCGCGATGACAGCCCGCGCAGCCCCGCCCGCACCGACAACCAAAGCGGTCATAGATTTAAAATCTGTCTGATTCCGTAGTTGCCGCAAGGGTCCGGAAAACCCTTCTAAATCCGTATTATGCGCAATGAGTTTTCCGCGCCGAACATATAGGCAATTGGCAGCCCCAATTCGATCCGCGTCATCTGTGGTCTCATCCGCCGCTTTAAAGGCCGCAGTTTTTAGCGGAAGCGTAACGTTAACCCCTGAAATCGTTGTTTTTTTCAAAGAAGAGAATGCCTGCTCAGCCTCCCACGGTTTGACCATAAACGGGACATAAGCCCCTCGGACACCAGATTCACGCAACCAATGATTATGCAAAACGGGCGAGAGGCTATGATGGATCGGCCACCCGCACACGCCCGCTAATTTCGTCAATGGAGCCGTCACGACGCAATTGCCCCGCAATCCCGTAAATATTGCAACAACGGCAACAGGCTGAGCCCTAAGATCGAGAAAAAGTCGCCCTCAACTCTGGAAAACAATTGTGATCCTGGGCCTTCAAACCGATAAGCCCCGACACTTTTTGTCACAAGATCACCCTCACCCGATAAATATTCATCCAGAAACGCGTCAGAGAAGTCACGCATCCACAGCTTAGTCTCAGAAACATAGCGCCAGACCGGAATCCCGCCGCTGGCGACAACAACCGATCCGATGAGTTCATGGCGCTGTCCGCGCATTCTCTTTAGCCGTTCACGGGCTTCATCCAATGATGTCGGCTTGTCAAAAAGATCGCCCTGCATAACCATGACTTGATCAGCCCCAATCACAAGACCCTCTTCAAGACGCGAGACCCGCAAGGCTTTAGCTTCAGCAAGCGCGTCGGCAATATCGCGCGGTCGCGCGCCGTCATTCAACATCGCGGTTTTAATCGCCGATTCATCAACAGGTTTGACAATAACCTCAAAATCAAGACCGGCACCGGTCATAATCTCACGACGAATAGCGGAACCCGAGGCCAAAATAAGGCGGCTCATTGCATCGCTCTCTTTAGCGCCTGTTCAGGGCGGTGAAGTTTATAGAGATTGATGATCTGCGCGGCCGTCTCTTCAATGGACCGACGAGAAACATCAATGATCGGAAAACCGCGGCGAGAGAAAAGGCGTTTCGCATCGCGTACTTCATCCCGAACGGAGGTTTGATCCGTATAGTTAGACCGCCCTGTTGCGGAGAGACCTTTCAACCGATTGGTCCGGATTTCAACAATTCGGTCCGGAGACGCCACCAAACCAATCACTAAAGGGAGTTTTAACTGATCAATAATGGGCGGAAGTTGGATACCGTTTGGCGCAACAGGGACCAAAGGAATATTGCCCGTTTTATAGCCCCGGTTCGCAAGATAGATGGAAGTTGGCGTTTTCGAAGTGCGAGATATCCCGAGAAGAACAATATCCGCATCGACCAATCCTTCCATATGCTGCCCGTCATCATGGACCATGGCAAAATCAAGCGCACTAATCCGATTATAATAGGCCGCATCCAAAGTCCGCTGTGCACCCACCTCCGCCGTCGTCGTAACCCCGAGATAGCGCCCCATCATAGCCAGAGTAGAATCCAGAATAGAGACATGCGGAATATGAAGATTAGTGCAAAACTCTTCCAGACGTTTGCGTTTTTCAGGATCAACCAGCGTATATAAAACAACGCCAGGTTTGTTTTCAATCATGAGTAAAGTCCGTTCCATCTGAGAATCGGACCGAACCAAAGCATGCAAATGCTCAAGCGCCGTGGCGCTGCGGAATTGCGCCGTCGACGCTTTCATCATCCCCACGAGCGTCTCACCTGTCGAATCACTGACAAGATGGACATGGAAACATGTCGAAATATTGAGATTTCGCTCGGGCATGTTTAAAATTTTGACACGTCTTTCATTCAGAAGTCAGCGTTGTTCTAGCCCCACTTGTCCATCTCTGTCCACAAGTCGAATAGACTTCCACAGGCGGAGGACTCGAATCGGGCACGGAATCGAAACGACTCCCAATTTCATTCACGGGGCCCAAAGGTTAACTCGTAATCCCGTGAACTATGGGGATAGATCGAAGCTGGACTCATTTATCCCCAAATTACTCCCAAGCCTGATAGTTAAGTGCCATCAACTGTTTCGTCATGATACACCCAGTCTGTGGAATGGATAACAAAAGATTTCTAAATCCACAGAATTATTGAGCTCCGTTAACACCTCTTACCAAAACCTTAAGATCATCCCCAAATTCACAGGCTCTACTACTTCCTCTATATTAAAAATAAGTTTGAAAGAGAGGGGACGTGACAAGGATATTTCGGTTAGTAGGTTCACCAAGATGAAAACTGATCTCAACAACCCTATCCTTCGTGCTCTACGGGGCGAACGCGTCGAAAGCGTGCCGATTTGGTTTATGCGCCAAGCGGGACGCCATTTGCCGGAATATATGGAAATCAGGGCGACCGCCCATGATTTCATAGATTTCTGTTTCTCCCCGGACAAAGCCGCAGAGGTCACACTTCAACCGGTTCGTCGATACGATATGGACGCAGCTATCTTGTTTGCTGATATCCTGTTGATCCCCATTGGTCTCGGACGTCAGGTTGAATTCGTCAAAGGCGTCGGTCCAACATTGGACCCGATTGATGCCGCTGGAATTGATGCGCTCACCGTAAGCGGAGCGGCTGACCGGGTGTCACAGGTTTACGAAACAGTGGCGAAGGTCCGCGCAGAGCTTGATCCGTCGAAAGCACTAATCGGCTTTTGTGGCGGTCCGTGGACCGTGGCGACCTATATGCTCGAGGGTAAGGGCACCCCGAATAAGGAACAGGCTAAGCGCTTCGCCTATGAGCAACCCGAAGCCATGGCAGCCCTCATGCACGCGCTCGTCGAAAGCTCCGCCGATTATCTTATCGCACAAGCCGGCGCAGGGGCAGATGTCTTGAAAATTTTTGAGAGCTGGGCAGAAGGGCTATCGCCGGACCTGTTTGATCGCCTCGTTTTACGCCCAACAGCGGATATTATTACCAAGGTTCGGGCCGCCGGAATCACGGTTCCTATTATGGGTTTCCCACGCGGAGCCGGATTAAATGCTATTCGTTATGCCCACGAAACCGGGATCACTGCCATTGCCGCCGGGACAGATGTTCCGTTGGGCGATTTCAGGGCGACGATCCCAGACGGTATGGCCGTGCAAGGCAATCTTGATCCGTTGGCACTGCGGACGGGGGGCCGACCTCTGTTACGTGCCGTGGATCAGGTGTTACGTGACGGGGCGGATGGACCGCATATTTTCAATCTGGGTCACGGGGTAACCCCGGACGTTCAAATTGATGATGTCCACGCGGTGATCAACCGGATCCGTAATTTTGATTACTCAGAGCTAAGAGGCTAACCCCATGGCAAACGCCTATCTTTGGATTAAAGCATTTCACCTGATTGCCGTCATTTTTTGGATGGCGGGTCTGCTCTATTTGCCGCGCCTATTTGTCTATCACTCTGTTGCTACACCGGGCGGGGAGCTAGAGCATAGAATGGAAGAGGCTGAAGCCAAGCTTTTGCGGATCATTATGAATCCCGCAATGATCGTGGCGTTTCTTCTCGGCTTGATATTGCTTGGCTATAATATGCCGCCGCCGATTTGGCTTTTGATTAAAGTGGCTCTGGCCTTTGGCTTGATCGGTTATCACGGCTTTCTGGCGAAAACACGCAAAGGCTTTCTGGCAGGTGGGCGGCCACGGTCAGAAAAGTTTTTCCGGCGTATCAATGAGATTCCGGCGCTTGTTACGATCGCCATCGTCATTCTGGCGATCGTAAAACCGGGCTTTTAACGCTTAAGCGTTATCAACGGTCGCAATGTAAAGCTGACGCGCGCGGGTCAGGATTGCATTTTCCAACTTACGGGCTGTATCGGCATCAACGGGGGCATCATTCCATCCGCTTGTGGTGCGGATTTGTTTGAAGACGCTCACTTTTAGCGCATCTGCACGAAGGTTCTGGTCCAAAATATAAGCCGTGGCGCGCAGACGCTCATCAGGGGCCGCCGGATCGGCAAACCAATCCGTAATAATGACGCCGCCATAGGGATCGACTTGGTCAAGGGGCAGGAAGTTGAGCGTTTCAAGCGTCGCACGCCAGAGAAAGCTGTTTACGCCATTCGTTGGTGCAATCGTTGTCGCGCCTTTGGTGGAGGACGCTTGTTTAGATTTTCCGCCAATTCCGAGCGTTCCGCAGGCGGAGAGGCTGATCAGGGCAGTGGTGCAGAGCGCAAGGCTCGCAATGCGGCGAAAAGTGGCCATTAGATCGGACCTTTGTCAGAGAGTGCACCAAATGCGCACCGAAGATTTCGCGCGCTTATGCCAAAGCGAACAGCGGAACGAAAGGCCGGGTTTCATAAACTTCTTGTAAGCGCAAGAGGGAGTTATTTTCAAATTGACGCCTTTGCACGGATTTTTGCTGAAATAGCGAGATGTAAACAGGCCGTTAACACTATTTTAGGGGCCTGCATGCGACTTTGGCGTTAACCGTTTTCCCTTTCTGCGACCGGAGCCCGACAATGGCCCGACAAACCTTCGCTAACCGTCCATACTTGGCACCTCCCGCCTTGCGTTCAATGGTGGCTGAAGACAGGTCCAGTCAGCGTGGACATTCATCGTTGAAAGGCCGTTTGCTGTTTGCGATTGGCCCGACTTTGATGTTGGCCCTTGGCGCCACGGTCGTGGCATCGGCCCAATCGAACAGCCCGTTCGCCAATAAGAAAAAAGTGAACGCTTGGGAATTGCCACAAGCGGGCGTTGCGACCCAGACAGACACACAAGTCGAAACGCAGGCAAAAACCCAGACACAGAGCCGAACCACAACAACGTCGTCCACGACTCAAACACAGGGTTTAATGCTGCGCTCACGGACGCTGAGTCCTGAGACAGCGACGGCTCCGCCTCCCGGTGCGTCAAAACCAACCACAACCGCCGCGCGGGCTCAAGTCGTGCAGTCCAAGACATCCCCTATACAAGCGGCTCCTGTTCAAGAGGCATCGGTTCAAACCACTCCCGTTCAGACTGTCCCGACTGAAAGCTACGTGTACCGCTCGTCGGGCACATCATCACCGCCCTTAACGTCGCCCCCCCTCACATCTCCCTCTGTGACACCGGGACTTTGGCAACTCGCCCCTGGGTCCAGCGCCAGTCGTGTGACATCGAATAACCCGAGCTCTTCCAATCCTGGCGCTTACGGCAATGTCCCGCGTGGGTCCGTCAATTCGCCACCTTCCCGTGCGGTGAACAATGAAACGGATTGGACCGTTCATAAACTCGCGAATCCGGTTCGGACCTATCCGGGGCAACAGGCGAATGCCGCCCCTGCCGGGTCATCAACGGGCTCATGGGGTCAATATGAGTCCCAATCTCAAAAACCGACCGCCTATGAATATGGCTATCGTCGCCCGGGGGAGCCTCAACCCGACGCTATGGCGAATAACGGAACGCCGACTGACAGCCAGTATGGACATTATGGCACAGCGGACCCGCGCACAGCCGGGAACCGGGGCCCGAATTCGGGACAATACCCAGACCCCTATGCCCAAGCCGGCCCACAATCCGGACCCGCGCCGAAGCAAGGGTTTTTCAATCGGATCGGGTTGGGGGCGCTTTCAACTTTAATCCGCGGCGCGATCCGTGGCGGCGCAGCGGCGCGCGAAAATAATGGTTGGGAAGAAGCTTTCGTAGCCGACGGCGACATTGAACTTGAGTTGAGTGCGTTCACCCAAGGCGGTCTTGAATGGGGTGTGCATGGTCAAGTGCGTGCGCAATATGATGAAGGCCGCAAAGGGTTCACACGCCGCTTACCGGATTGCCCGCCAACGCTGGCCGGCTGTTCAACGATCCTTGTCGCAGGCACGCCGACATCGGTTCGGGGTCATACCTCACAATTCTACACGTTTGGACCTGATGTCGGGAAAGACACGCAAATTGCGCTTGAATCAGCGCACCTATTCCTTCGCTCCGCATACGGCGATGTGACGATCGGGCGCGACGATGGGGCGGCTTATTTGTTTAGTCTTGGCGCACCGACACTCCTAAATGTTGGGGCGAGTAATTCATCCGTTGATTATACAGGGCTCGACGCGGTTAAAACGCTGAATGATGCGTCAGGCTTTTCAGAAAAAATCACCTATACGAGCCCGCGCTTGCTGGGCGATCAAGTTGGCGTCGGTGTGCAATTCGGGGTCTCATATGCATTGGATGCAGAAGCCTGCGGCGTTGATTATTGTGTCGATGTCGACGGGATCCAAAATGTCGTCACTCCGGACCTGAAAGATATCATGGAAGCCGGGATCGCGCTGGACCGGACCTTCGCACCAGGCATGAGCGTTGAAGCGACAGCCACTTATGCCCGGGGCAGTGAACAATCCGGCTTGACGGGGCTCGATGACCTCCAAGCCTTTGGCACGGGCCTCGAGTTTCGGATGAATGATTTCACGCTCGGAGGATCCTATCTTAACTCTAATCAAGGGCTGATGAACGGCGATTACGAAGCATATGATGTTGGCCTTACGTGGCAGCCGTCCGTGCTGGGCTTCACCATGGGCTACGGGCATGCGAATGACGCCAATGTCGGCCTCTCCAGCGATCAAATCACCGGTGGCGTCACATATGATGTTAATGAGCGCATTCGCCTCGGCGCAGGCGTGCAATATTCTGACCGTGACACGGTGCAAGATGTCGCCGGCACAGCGCAAACCGTGAACGAAAAAGCCACCGCAATCTTTATTGAAGCCGGGATTACCTTTTAGGCCGTAACTGCGGCGTTACTTAGGCTGCGACGCCTTTGGCCCAGTCTGGTTTTCGCTCAAATAGTTTCGCCACAAAAGGACAGCCGGGAATGACGCGGTAGCCATGCAGGCGCGCGTCTTCGACCATGGCCCGGACGAGTGCTTTGCCGACACCACGGCCACCAATCGCTTTTGGTACACCTGTGTGGTCAGCATTCCAGACATCGTCTGATACGCGGCGTAAAGTGAGTTCCCCCGTGGCCGTCTCGCCCATCACATCGGCGGTAAACGTGATCAAATCATCGTCTTCTTGCTTCGTGACTGTGACAAATCCGTCGGGTTTGGCGTGGATAGGGGCGTTCATATTCTGAGTCCTTAGCGCTGTCGCGAAACCGTCGATGGCGGCGATCCCGGCAATACCGCTGCCGATGAGGGTCGCAGCATTGTCTGAGTTGATCCCGCCCAAAGCAAAAATTGGGCAGGCGTAAAGGCGTGTGAGAACTCTTAACGCGTCAACACCAATGGCTGTTCCAGCCGACGGGCTATTTGAGGCAAAAACCGGTGAGAGGAACAGCGCGTCCAGAGTCTCCACGGGCCGTGTGTCTAGTTCGACTTTTGTCCCGGCGGCGCTGATAATCCAATCGGGTTTTATCCAACGCCACTGTTGCAGCGTTGTGCCGGGCGTCGACCGCGTGAAATGGACACCGTCCGCGCCGCAAGCAGCGGCCAGTTGTGGGTCATTCCCAATCAGAAACTGGACGCCCCGCGATGCGGTCACGCGACGCAGACGTGTCTCGAGCCCTGGCGCGCCAAAATGGCGGTAAATAAGAGCGGATCGAGGCGGCATGTGTGCCGCGAGAGCCAGTAAATCAGGGGTCCGGATCGGATCGCTCATTAAAACAAGCGGGTTAAGCTGTGACCCAGAGAATGCCGCCGCGGTTTTTACCAACGGGACCATTTGGCGGCTTTGCAGCGAGGGTCTGGTTTTGTATGGCGCGCTCATGAATGATCATCTTACCATAGCGGACGCGCGCACGGAAATTTTACAACGAATCGACACGGCGTCCAAAACGGCGGGCGTTACGACCCCAACCCTGATTGCGGTGTCTAAAGTGCAGCCCGATAACCGTATTCAAGCCGGGCTTGATGCCGGGCTGACCGTATTTGGTGAAAACCGCGTGCAAGACGCTCAAACTCGGTGGGGTGAGACATTTGCGAGTTACCGCAATACGCTTGAGCTTCATTTGATTGGCCCATTGCAGACCAACAAAGCCAAGGATGCGGTGGCGCTATTTGATGTTATTCACACGCTGGACCGAGAGAAACTGGCAAAAGCGCTGTTAAATGCGGCGGATGCGGTCGGTCGGATGCCGCGTGTATTCATACAGGTCAATCTCGGTGAAGAAGATCAAAAAGCCGGAGTAGCGCCGGATAATCTGCCCGCGTTTCTCGACCGCCTACGCTCAGAGTATAAGTTGGAGCCGGAAGGCCTCATGTGTATCCCGCCGATTAATGAGCCGGCCGCGCCGCATTTCTGGCGGTTAGAAAAAATGGCGAAAATATCCGGACTTAAAGGTTTATCCATGGGGATGAGCGCGGATTTTGAAACAGCGATTCCGTTTGGAGCGACTCATGTTCGCGTTGGTAGCGCGCTGTTTGGCGCGAGAGATTATACTTAGTTTCGCTGTGTGCGCGTCCCGATAGACGGGCTTTTAGATCACCTCGACTGACAGTCCGGATTTTAAATTCGGCAACAAGGTCCACATATCCGGTGCCGCGAGCGCCAGACATCCCAATGTGGGGCGGTGATCCGGTTGGCGGCAATGGATAAAGACGGCGGAGCCAAGACCTGCGACAGGCGGACTGTCATTATGGCTCATCACTAAAATAACATCATAGACGCTGTCTTCTCGCCACAAAACTTCATGGCTGCCGGCGTAAGGCCGCTTCACAAACCGATTATAGGCCGGATCATTTGGCGCGTCGCACCACGCATCATCCTTATGCAAAGGGTGCATCGTCAAAGGTGAGGCGGGGTCGGGTAGGCGGTCGGCGCGGTAAAGACCGAACCGAAGGACATAAGACCCAAGCGGCGTTTTTGCGTCCCCTTCACGGCCCTCACACGCCGAAATTGTCCCGTCGCGCCCCAATCCGAACGGTGCAGCCCAGTGACCGAGGGTCACGCGCCTTGTTTTCGTGTCAAATTGGAGGGGCTCGTTCACACGTATCTCACATCTGTTTGATCATTGCCGACCAAACGCTGATTGGCGCAAATAGACGAGTTGGTCTAGAGTGCCCCCATGTCAGTTAAAAAACGTATCCTAATCGTCGATGACGATGACGCTCTTCGCGAAGAGCTAACCTCCCAATTTGCTTTTTTCGACGAGTTCGAAACGACGGCTGTGGCGACAGCGACCGAGGGGATCAAAGCCGCCCAAGAGGGTGATTTTGATGCCATCGTGCTCGATATCGACTTGCCAGACATGCAAGGCACAGATGCCTGCGCTGTCATGCGCAAACACGGTGTCGCCGCGCCAATCATCATGTTGACGGGGAATACGGGCGAAGCGTCCGAAATCCTTGGCTTGAACAGCGGCGCCAATGATTATGTGACCAAACCGTTCCGGCTCTCTGTTCTGATCGCGCGAATCCGCGCGCATTTGCGCAGTTTCGAGCAAAGCGAAGATGCAACATTCCGCATAGGGCCCTATGTTTTCAAACCTTCGGCCAAACGCATGACCCCGCCACAGCCGGATGACGGCAAAGTGGTGCGCGATATCCGCCTGACGGAAAAAGAAACCAATATTCTGAAATATCTCTACCGCGCGGGCGGCAAACCCGTCGGGCGTGATGAGCTATTAGAAGAAGTCTGGGGCTATAATAGCGGGGTTACGACCCATACGCTGGAGACCCATGTCTATCGGCTGCGCCAAAAAATTGAACCCGTGAAAGGGCAGGCAAGCATTCTTTTGACTGAGGCGGGCGGCTACTCCCTCACGCGGGAGTAGGGTTCGCCCCGTTAGGCCGGGCGGCCCCTTAAAACGGGTTCAGCGTGTAGCCGCTTTGTTGCAGCTGCGCGTGCGCGGTCATCGCGGATAGTGCCATCTCAACATGCGGTAGAAGCTCAGCTTTGGTAATGTCGCGGTAAGCGGCGGTTTGTCCGCACAGCATGATGTGCACGCCCGCATCAGTGAGCGCGTCAATCAAGACAATATTCGGGTTATCCGCGCCATCGCGTCGCGCTTTGTGTGCCTCTGTGGAGAGTAGATCAAACGCCGCTCCGCCGTGAATCACGACGGCGACGTCGATATTCCCGGATTTAACGCCTGCAGCGCCGTGCATATTGATAAACCGTGCCGCGCTTTCCAGCGTTCGGTTCAGCGCGTCGCCATCCGAGCCTTTGGCCGTATCAAACGCGACTTTAAAATGTGCGGTTTCAGGCAAAGTCTGCGCCTCAGCGACTGTGGCGACCGGGCCAAAGCCGTCGATGATCGGGCCGGTTTTGAAGTCTGCAGGGCCTGCGAGCGCGAATGCGGGTAGGGAGACTGTTAAAATAGTAGCGAGAAAAAAACGCATCGGAGAGCCTTTCAAAATGTACGGGTCGGGCAAGGGATTACGGATCGGGTGTCTTGGGCGTGTATCTACACAAATCTGCGATCCGGCAGTCATAACATTTTGGGGTGCGCGCGACGCACGTATAGCGCCCGTGTAGCAATATCCAGTGATGGGCGCCCATCCGATATTGATCCGGTGTGACGCGGAGCAGGTTCAGCTCAACTTCGACCGGATTTTTCCCGGGGGCCATGCCCGTCCGGTTAGAGACGCGGAAAATATGTGTATCGACCGCCATGGTTGGCTGACCAAACGCTTCGTTCATGACGACATTGGCCGTTTTACGCCCGACGCCGGGGAGCTTTTCCAGATCGTCGCGCGTGGTTGGAACCTCGCCGCCAAAATCATCCAAGATCATCTGGGAGAGCTTGACGACGTTCTTGGCCTTATTGCGATAAAGCCCAATCGTCTTGATGTGATCGCGAACGACGTCTTCGCCCAAATCAACCATCGCTTGCGGCGTATCGGCGGCTTCAAACAGGGCACGTGTGGCTTTATTGACGCCAATATCCGTGGCTTGCGCGGAGAGTGCGACGGCCACGACGAGCGTATAGGGGTTGGTGTAGTTCAGCTCTGTGCGCGGGTTTGGGTTTTCCCGGCACAGCCGCTCATAAATCTCTGCAACCTGCGCCCGGTTTAGCTTTGGGCGCGGCAGATCTTTATAAAGTTTTTCCTTCAAGAGGGTTTGACGCTGTGGGTTTGTTCAACGCGCGTGATGATTTGGCTGAACATTTTATCCGCGAGGCCTTTGGCTGGTTCCGCCGAGAGACGGCCTTCGCCATCAAACGCGGCGGCGGCGTGACCGCAACCCACATGCGTTGTCACAACATCCGCGCCGACGCGGTTTAGGATGTAATGGAGCTGTCGCAAGCACATGATCCCGCTCATCGGTCCGGGCGTACAAGAGGCGATCCCGTAAATGGGTCCGGTCAAATGTCCGGTCTCGACCGTGGTTGTCCAATCAATCGTATTCTTGAGTAAAGGCGGTAAGGATCCATTATATTCCGGCGTGACGATCACAACCGCGTCAAATCCTTTAAGATGTTCAATCAAGGCTATGACGGTATCCGGCGTTTTTAAATCGCCGTGGAACAGCGGCATAGCGTAATCATTCAAATCCACCTTAGTGGGCGCGGCCCCCATGGCAGCCGCCTTGATCATCAAGGCTGTTTCCAGCTTTTGATTGATCGAGCCGTGGCGAAGCGAGGCACAAATGAAAGCAATTGAAACAGGTCTGGACATATGGGTCCCTTAAGTGAGCCATCGCCCGTAGATGAGACGCTCTAACGAGGCAAGTGACTTGAAGTGAAGCCTATATACGCCATATCGAAGGTTATGGTTTATGCGGATATTGTTCTTTGGGCTGTCTTTGGTCCGGTCGCACTTGTTGCGCTCGCTTTTTCGGTGCGGGCGGTGATCGGTTGGATGGGGATTACGCGCGATGCGCATGAGGATTTTGACTATCGCACGCAGCACGGGATGATCCCGGCAGATGTGGATCGGGGCGCCTTTGTAGAGACTTACCGCCGTATCAATGGGCCCCGAACATCCACCTATGCGGCTTTGGCTTTATGGTCCGTTTTGCTGGCGACCCCGATTATTGCAAAAATATTGGAAGTGGCGTTGGATTTATTGTGGCAGGCGTCAGGCCAATCTCGCGTGTTTGAGCCCGGCTACCTGGTCTGGGCGTTCTTTATCTTCTTTGGTTTGTTCGGGGCGTGGGCGGCCATCGCCTATGTTTTCGCCCGGCGCTACCATGCGCACACACCGGGGCGACTGGAAGATGAGCTCAAGTCTTTATAAGATCGTTCATCGTATAAAGACCCGGCGCGCGACCGATAAGCCAATCCGCCGCCGATAAGGCCCCATGTGCAAAGACATCGCGGTTAAGGGCCTGATGGCCCAGCGTGATCATCTCGGACTCTGATACGATTCGCACTTCATGGTTTCCGTAAACACCGCCGCCGCGCAACACGGCAAACCCGATATCTCCGTCTCGGCGAGGGCCGTCTCGATCCTGTACGGCGACCGTGGCGAGTGAGACATCCCGGCCTTTCGCGCAGGCGTCACCCAGCATCAAGGCCGTGCCCGACGGGGCGTCGACTTTATGCCGATGGTGCATTTCAAGAATTTCGATATCCCAGCCCACGCCCAATGTTGCGGTCGCTTGCCGCGCTAGGGCGGATAAAACGGCGATTCCGACAGAAAAATTACCGGAGCGCAGCAGCGGGAGACGGGAGGCGGCGTCCGAGACGACGGCTTCTTGAGTGTCGCTCAATCCGGTTGTGCCGGACACAAGCGCCGTTCCGGGTTTGAGGTACGCAAGAGCCGCGACCAAGGCGGAGGCCGCCGAAAAATCAATCACGACATCACAGGCGCTGAGGCTTTCATAATCAGGATTGGCGAGCGTGATCCGCGCGGCGACATCAAACCGTCCCTCGCAGGCGGCCTCGACGGCGCGCCCCATACGGCCATCTGCGCCAAGAATACCTATTCGGGGTGTTGAGTCTGTCATGTTGTCTCGCTTACAGCCTTGCGGAAGTTTAAGGAAGATGAGGCGTTCGTTCAGTCGCCGTTTAGTCATTCTGCGCTATGGGGGCCCCATGAAAACGATGACAAAACTCCTCGCAACAGCTTTATTGACTGTTTCTGCGCCGATTATGGTGTCCGCTCAAGTGGGTGTCGCGCCGCAACCGACCTTGCAACGCGCCTCGACCTTGCCAGCCTTCACCCATCCGCAAACTGTCCCTGCGGACTTGGCCAGCGTAGATCTGGCCCTCAATAATACTGGAAGTTTTCAGGGTCGTTTCACCCAATATGGCTCTGATGGGTCGGTCTCGTCCGGCCAAGTGCATTTGCAGCGTCCCGGCCGTGTCCGATTTGAATATGATGCCCCCAACCCGCTTTTGATTGTCTCGGACGGGGTGACATTGGTGCAACAGGACCGCGCGCTGGAAACATTTGACCGTGTGCCCTTGGCCGCGACACCACTCCATTATTTCCTCAAAGAAAATGTACGACTGCAAGAAGACACCGAAGTGATCGGGTTTCAGAAGTTGCCGACACAATGGCGCGTGACCGCGCGCGACGGCTCTGGCGAAATGGCCGGGGCGATTACCCTCGTTTTTGACGCCTCTAACTTGGCTTTGCGCGAATGGATTATTGCCGATGAATTTGGCGGACAGACCCGCGTTGAATTGTCGGACTTGCGGTATAATGACCGTCTCGACCCGCGCCTCTTTATCTTGCGTGACGAACGAGAAGACCGTCGCGACCGTCGTCGACGCTAATTAGGTGTATGGCCTGTTCGTGTGACCATTGCAGGTTTTAACTGACGCGTCCTCACGACTAGGCTAGGTCGCGTGGATGAAAATCTCTGTTGCGACTTGGAATATTAACTCTGTGCGCTTGCGCGAAAAAACGGTCTTACGTTTTTTAGAAGAACAATCGCCGGATGTTCTCTGCTTGCAAGAGATCAAATGTCAGAACGATCAGTTTCCGACCAAGGGCTTTCGCGCGCTCGGCTATGACTATATCGAAGTCGCAGGAATGAAGGCCTATCACGGCGCGGCAACGATTTCGAAATTACCGCTTGAACGGATCGACACGTCTTTCTGCCCGCTCGATCATGCCCGCCATGTCAGCACCCGTGTCATCGCCGATGCTTCAATGGGCGATAAGGGCGATTTTGAGCTGCATAATTTCTACATTCCGGCAGGCGGCGATGTTGCGGATCGGACGATCAACGACAAATTCGGACATAAGCTCGACTTTATTGAAACCATGCGCGCCTATTTCGCCGAACGGTTTGCGCTGGGCGATCAACATCAAGTGATTGTCGGTGATTTTAACATCGCGCCGCATGAACATGATGTCTGGGGCCACAAACAGCTCTTGAAAGTTGTTAGCCACACGCCGCTTGAAGTCGGCATTCTTGAAGATTTGCGCATTAGCCATGATTTTATCGACACGGCGCGTCTGTTCCGAGGCGACGAAGAGAAGCTTTACAGCTGGTGGAGTTACCGCGCCAAAGACGTCATGGCCTCAAACAAAGGCCGACGCTTGGATCATATTTGGGTCAGCCCGGCGTTAAAGCCCGCCGTAGAAGCTCCGAGCCGCGACGGTTTTACCATTCACACAGACATGCGCGTCTGGGAAAAACCCAGCGATCATGTGCCAGTTGTGCAAGTGCTGGATTTAGCCGCGTTGTAGCAGCCTACTCGACCGGCTCTTCGCCCAAAATGCGGGGCTTACGGTAGTATAGTTTCAGGCCATTCACCGTGCTCATCGAATCCGATTGCGTGTTCATTACGGTCCGAAGGCGATCTAAAATGAGGGTGTCGATCGTGATGATTAAGCCCGTGACATAAGTCGCATATTCCGCACTGACGCCGTGGCTGACGAGGATGTCTTGCAACAGGACAACGGACGCGGAGGGTGTGCCGGCCGCTGCGGTGGCGAAAACCATAGATTGGAAACCAACCACAATCGCTTCGACAAGCCCGATTTCAATGCCAAAGGCTTTCATCGCATAAAGACTCATCAGCAAGAGCCCGATCAGAGTTCCGACCATATTTATGGTCGCGCCAATGGTGAAGAACGGTGTGGACTCATCTCCGCTTGCGCCCATGTCGGAACAAGCCTGCTTGGTCGCGGTAAGCGTCGCCATGGAGGATGAGGTTGAGAAGGCGACGAGCGCTTGTGGTAAGACGGCCGCCAGAATGAAGCCAATGCCGCGTCCTTGAATTGAAGCTGTCACCGCGATGATGATCAACCAAACCCCGATCATTGCCATCATATAAGGCGCGAGGAGTGGGAGGAGGTCAGACAATGTCTGCACGCCGCCCGGGCTATTTAAGGCCAAAGTGATGGAGCCAAAAACGGCCAAGGGAATCGTATATTGCAGGAATTTGCGGAAACCCTTGATGAATAGATCCGAAATCATATCCGCCTCGCGGCCCATATCGAGGGCAATGAGCGCGCGCCCGAACAAGAGGCCCGTATAGATACAAATCATCAGCGGACTGACGAGAACACCGTAGATTTTCTCAGCAAAAGGGGATTGCGCTAAGGCCCCATCGCCAGCCCCAATCGTTGATGGATCAGGAAGAATATTAAGTCCTGAGAATAAGAAGTAGGCGCCGATGGCCAACGCCATGCCAATCAAGGAAAATAAAACGAAGAAAAACCGGACTCGCACAAATTTCGCACCAAGCCCGCCCGTACTGATCGCAATCGAACTGCCGATCGACAGAATGATCAGCGCATACATGAGGGGTTTAAGCGGAACGAAGAGAGCGTCTTTGGCAAGATTGGCGATGGATTTCAAAATGAAGACATCGTTGATTACAATTGGCTCGGCTAATTGCGCGGCGCCTAACGCCCACATGCCGAAAGCCGCCAACGCCGCCACCACGACAAGCAAAAGTAATGGGATATCGTGGATGGTCTTCATGTCTGGCAGTCCCCTTAAAACTTTGGGACAGCCTTAGCGGTTGAGCCGACATGGGCAAGCCCCGATGGGCGCACCCGGCCATAATCTTATGAGAGGCGTTACGAGACGCCGGGCGCTACGCTAACGGCCATTTCGTGCACGGGTGTCTCGGGACGCGCCCCATAATGTCCGATAACTTCGGCGGCGGCGATAGACCCAAGATAGCCGGCATCGGCCCAAGAGAGGCCAAGCGCACGGCCCCCCAAGACACCCGCTGCATATTGATCGCCCGCGCCCGTCGTATCGACCAGTGTGTCGGCCCAGACGACCGGAATGATATGACGCTCCCCATCGACACTAATGATGGAGCCTTTGGACCCGCAGGTCACACACAGAACAAGCCCATCACGTTCCAACTCCGCCATGCTCTGCTCAACATCGTCGCCTTCCGTGAGCATCAACAGTTCTTCTTGATTGGCAAAAACAATGTCGCATTGATGATCGACGAGGTGGCGGAAACTGTCGCGGTGACGCGCGACGCAGAACGGGTCGGACAGGGTGATCGCAACTTTCCCACCTGCGGCGCGGGCAACCTCTGCCGCATGAACAAATGCGGCCTTGGCGGCATCTGCATCAAAGAGGTAGCCTTCAAGGTAGAGCGTGTCCGCCGCGCGGATCAGGGCATCCGGCACATCGGATTTTTCAAATTCGACGGACGCGCCCAAAAACGTGTTCATCGTGCGCTCCCCATCGCCTGTTACGGCGATGATGCAGCGCGCAGAGGCTGAGCCGCTGTCGGTGGGTGTTGTCGCAAAATTCAAACCCGCATCGCGGAAGCCAGTGGCAAGGGCGTCACCCGTGGAGTCGCGGCCTGTCTTGCCGATATAGGCGGCGCGCAACCCCATCGCGGCGAGGCCGACCATTGTATTGCCTGCGGACCCGCCTGCAATTGTTTGCGTTTCACCTTGGTCGCACAGCACTTTATGCAACGCCAGCGCCCGCTCTTGATCGACCAGAGACATCACGCCCTTGGTCATATGATGATGCTCTAAAAATTCATCGGCGACGGGCGCAATAACGTCCATGATGGCGTTGCCGATCCCGACGACGTGATAATGGGCTGACATGACAGATCCTGTTGGAAGTAAATCTTGATCAAGGCGTGGTTGACGCCCGAGCGCGGCCCCCATAGCGCGGAGATGGCGTCACGTCACAAAATTTTTCTTATGAGTGTTTTCCATGCGTATTGGTCTTCTGGCGTCCGCCAATCTTTTGCCCGGTCATTCGGATATTCGAGAGGACGCATTTGAGTTTGATGAAGAGCTCGCCTCGCTCCGGTCGGGTTTTGAACCGCTTGGGCTTAGCTTGGATCCCGTGTTGTGGGATGAGGCCGATCATCATGCGCCCGACTTTGATGCGTTGTTGCCCTTGATGGTGTGGGACTATTTCGAAGGAAACGAAGCGCGTTTCCTCGATATCATGGCGCGGGCGAACAAAACGACGGCTGTGCTGAATACGCCGGATTTACTGCGCTGGAACTCTGATAAGGCCTATTTGGAAGAGCTCGCCGAGCGCGGAGCCAAGGTTATTCCGACGCTGCGCGTGGACGGCGTCACACCGGAGGACGCGGCGCGCGCGTTTGCGGCCTTTGGCACAGACCGGATTGTGATTAAGCCACAAGTCGGCGGCGGCGCATGGCGGCAGGCGCTCTACACGCTGGGTGAAGCTTGGCCTGACGCGGACAAACTCCCGCCCGAAGGCGCGTTGATCCAACCGTTTCTGCCCAGCGTCACGGCGGAGGGCGAATATAGCTTTCTCTACTTTGGCGGAGACTTCAGTCACGCGCTGCTGAAAACCGCCAAGCCCGGCGATTACCGGATTCAGAGCCTCTATGGCGGTGCGGAAGAAAGCTACGCCCCGACCGACGCGGAAAAAGAGGTCGCGCAGGCGGTTCTGGCCACGCTCGACACGCCGCCGCTTTACGCGCGGGTCGATCAATTGCGCGGCTTGGATGGGCAGCTCGCCCTGATTGAGCTCGAAATGATCGAACCTTATCTCTATCTGCCGCACGCCGACGTGGTCGATGGCGTCAATCAGGGCGCGGTGCGGTTAGGCCGCGCGATCATGGCGCGCCTGGGGGCCTAAACCCCGGCTGACGAGACGGATTGCGCCGGGCCGACGGCGCGCCTAAAGCGCGGCCAACATATTTATGGAGCCTGCCATGTCACCCCGCGATATATCCGCGCCCCGTGACGGACAGTCCGCCAGCGGTCGCAAAAGCACTGTTCTGGATATCGGACGTCCGCCTACCGCCGCTGCAACCCGTCCAAACACCATCGCGAAACCACGCGATATCGACACGCCGACGGTTCTGGCCACGCGCCCCAATCCCAACAAAAATACAAAGTCGGTCTTCATCAAGACCTACGGCTGTCAGATGAATGTCTATGACAGCGAGCGCATGGCCGATGTGCTGGCACCGATTGGCTATGCCGCTGTGGACAGCCCGGAGCATGCCGATCTCGTCATCCTCAACACCTGTCACATTCGTGAAAAAGCAGCCGAGAAAGTCTATTCCGAGCTGGGCCGCATTCGTAAACACCAGAAGGCGAATAATCCCGACATGAAAGTCGCCGTGGCGGGCTGTGTCGCCCAAGCCGAAGGCGCAGAGATTAAACGCCGGGCGCCGATCGTCGATATGATCCTTGGCCCGCAAACCTATCACCGCTTGCCGGAAATGATCGCGCAAGTGACTCGCGCGTCGGGCAATGTGCTGGAAACGGATTTCGATACTGTCGAGAAATTCGATGCGCTCCCCGCGGGCCGCAATGCCAAAGGCTATTCCGCATTCCTGACGGTGCAAGAAGGCTGCGACAAGTTCTGCACCTTCTGCGTTGTGCCTTACACGCGCGGCGCGGAAGTCAGCCGTCCGGTGGACCAAATCGTCGCCGAAGCGCGCTCCCTCGCCTCACAAGGCGTGCGCGAAATCACGCTGATCGGACAGAATGTTGACGCCTACCACGCAGACGGCCCAGACGGCTCCCAATGGGGATTGGGCAACCTCATCCGTCACCTCGCCAAGATCGGCGGCATCGACCGGATGCGCTTTACCACCTCGCACCCGCGCGACATGGATGCCGATTTGATCGAGACATTGGCGACAGAACCGAAACTCATGCCGTATCTGCACTTGCCCATACAGGCCGGTAGCGACCGCGTGCTTGAGGCAATGAACCGGGGTCACACCTATGACCATTACCGTGACCTGATCGGCCGTATTCGCGCCGCGCGTCCCGACCTCGCGCTTAGCGGCGATTTCATTGTCGGCTTTCCGGGCGAAACGGATGAGGATTTCGAAGCGACGATGACGTGCGTGCGCGAAATTGGCTATGCCAGCTCGTTTTCGTTTAAATATTCCATCCGCCCCGGAACACCGGGCGCCAGCCTCCCGCGCCAAGTGCCCGAAGACGTTAAATCTGAGCGCCTCAAACGGTTGCAAGCGCTGCTCTACACGCAACAGCGCGAATGGAATGAAAGCCTGATCGGGCGCACGCTCGACGTGCTCGTCGAAAACGCCGCCCGTGAACCGGGGCAACTGTTCGGGCGTTCACCCTATTTGACGGGAACGCATTTCGATGGACCAGAAGAGTTGATCGGCACGATTGTGCCGGTGCGCATTACGAGCGCGGGCGTGAATTCGTTGGTGGGGGAGTTGGCTTAGATAAAACTATACTATTTCAACAATAACATTGACTGATCCTATATTATTTTTGTGGTCACCCTGAAGGTCAGCTTTTAACCCCTCAATATTCTTAAGAAGTCTTAGAGGGTCATAAATAACGCACCATAGGTGATGACAATCTGGGTGAGCACGATAGTGGGCAATATCAATTATGAGTTCGTTCCCCATTTTTTTTCCGTGATGAACATCCCTCACTATTTTTGTTTCAATAACAGTGGAGTGTTTTTTTAGGAGGAAATCGACCCTTGAAGAAGAGCCAGCGTAACTTGGAGTGAACTCTTCAGGTCGAATGTCACTAACCCATGGCATCAACAAAGCATGAAGTAGGTCTTGAACAACATACTCATTTTCGGATTTGAGGCTGACTGAGCCTTTTCTTCGGTTTGACAAAGGTTGAATGGCTCGTGGTAAGCTTCGAATAGTTCGAAGAAGCAATTCTTCCAAGTTTTTTGGCATAAGAGCTTTTTCAGAGTGTTTTTGATTCAAACTTTTACGTTGGATTTGCGGCCCGCTTTTATTTTCAACAATACCGCCCCTCTTATAGATTAGCCCATCGGCTTTGAGGGCCTCCAAAATAATTTCTTTGGAACTCGTCAACTCTTCATCAGCGAAACAGGCAACGGGACGAATTTCGGGGCCATCCATAATTTCTTCAATAAGATTTCCAAGAAATGTTAGGCTATCAACATTTGGGTCATTTCCAGTCTGAAATATCCAATCCTTCCATTTACTGCTATGAGCTAGGTCCGGCGGATCACCTGATGCTCCGGATGAAATCATCAAAGAATCGAGTTTGGGATGAGATCCTACTAATGATGCACCGATTGCGGCGCACAAGCCTCTAGAAATACGGTAATTGGTCACTGGAAATAGGCTCTATCTGAAAATGTTGCTTTGATAGGCTAAGGCATAAACGTTTTTTTACTCACCTGTAACTAGGCGATACCCCCGCACCGTTCCCGGCAGCCAATTTGGCGTGACGAGTGTGTCGCCGCTCAGCAGAATATCATTCATCAACACGGCATTGTCTCCACTCGTGTTTTGCAAGAGCGTCGGGGTTTCGCCGTCCCGAACATGCCACAACTGCCCCGGCCAGCTGCTGATGATGTAGTTGCCATCGCTGTGCAGGCCGATGCCGTCGGCGTTGTCCATGCCTGATGCTAGTCCTGTGATGGCTTTGGTGGTCCAATCGACCGAGAGGAGTTCGCCTGCAGTCATCGTGGTGACGAGCAGGCGGTTGCCATCGAGTTGTAACCCGTTGATCCCGTTCAGCCGCGCGTCTTCTAGCCAGAGCGACGCGACCCCGTTGTCAATCATGTGAATTTTCGCGGTCCCAGAATCTGAGATCAAGACTGTGCCGTTTGGCCCCACGGCGGCGTCATTGAGGAAGGCCGCGCCGTCGATGGGGATGCGCGCGGTAATCTCGCCGGTCGGCACATCAATCATCACCACATGATCAATATCGGTGACGGCCAACGTATCGCCGATGAGGGCCATGCCTTTGGGCGCGTGCAGCGGCAGGGCGTCAGTTCCGCTGACCCACGTCCGCGCGATCATCCTGCCGTCGAGGCCGATCTTGGAAATCACGCCATTGCCGTCTTTGGCGCTGCCCTCGCCGCCGACATTCGAAACATAGAGCGTCGTCCCATCGCCTGCCGCTATCACGGACTCAGGCGCGTTGAAGCCGTCCAAAACCCAAAGTTCTGTCAGGGCGAGGGGCTGCGCGGGCGCGACAGTTTGGGATTGTTCCTGCGCGCTGTCTGTGGCGGTCTCGGATTTCGGCTCGGCCTCACCACAACTGACGATGGCGACTGAGGCGAATAAAGCGATGAGTGTTCGGGTCAAAGGTAGGCTCCTATTGAAGTCCCGACGCGCATCATGGTTTCTAAGGGTGGTGCGTCTTGGCGGACGTGAAAAATCTGTTGTGTCTCAAACCCGTGTCCCGCGTAAAACGCGTGGTTCGCAGGATTCGAGTTTTCAAGATAGGTCGGAAGACCCGCACGATCCGCCGCGCGCAGCATAGGGGCCAATAAGCGGTGGCCAATCCCGCGGCCTTGCGCCGACGGGACAACGCCAATCGTAAATAGATAGAGATAAGGGTGTGTCGGTTTTTGGGCGTGCATGGCGGCATCTGTCAGCAGCGCCCGACGGAGCGCGGCGACCCCGCTACGGCGCACAATATTGACGGCCAGTGTCGGCATCGCGCGAAGCGGCAGACTGGCGTTGCCGCCTGCTGGCATCCACATGGTTGCGGCTTTGCCATCAATATGGTGGCAGATCCCGTGCGGCGCATAAATATGGCGGGCCATGGATAGGAAGGCCGCGTTCATCCCGCGCACATTGCCAAACACCCATTGGTTGAACGGGTCATTGGCAAAGGCTTGCGCGGTGATATGCGCGATTAACGGGGCGTCATGGCGGTCGGCGACAGTGATGTCGTCCGACAGATCCGTGAGCCCAAATGGCATAGGCTTAGCCCGGCAAGCTATAGCTCATCGGAGCGCCAGGGCCGAGGTCGAGACCAAACGCGATCCACGCGACCATGAGGATGACGCCGGAAATCAGCATCCAGACGGAATAAGGGATCATCATCGCGGTGAGGCTGCCGAGGCCGAAATCTTTCTGCCAACGGCGCGCGAAGACAAGTATCAGCGGGAAATAGACCATCAGCGGCGTAATGATATTGGTCGCGCCGTCACCGACACGGTAAGCGGCGGTTGCGCCTTCCGGTGAAATCCCGAGCAACATCAACATTGGCACCAGCACAGGGGCGAGCAGGGCCCATTTGGCGCTGGCGGAGCCGACGAACAGGTTGAGCAGGCCCGTGAACAGAACGATCAGGCCAAGCGCGATGGGCAGAGGCAGACCGGAATTTTCAATCCCGTTGGCGCCGTGAATAGCGCTGATGAGGCCGAGGTTGGACCAAGTGAACATGGCGACGAAATGCGCGGCGGCGAAGGCCAGCACGAGGTAATAACCCATATCGCGCATGGCTTCGGCCATCATATCGACCAAATCACGATGGTTCTTGATCGAGCCGGCGGCGCTGCCGTAAGCCCAGCCTGCGGCGAGGAAGAGGATCATGAATCCCGCGACGAGCGAACGGAAGAACGGTGTCGCAGTGACGTACCACGCTTGACCCGGCACAGCTGTTTCATCGGATAGCAACGGTGTCCCCGGACCAAATGTCATGGCAGCCCAGAGGGCACAGACGGCCAGCATCGCAAGACCCGCCCGGCGCAGACCTTTGCGCTGGTCATCATTAAGCGGTTTGGCTTCATTGCCATAATCGGCGGCTTGGCGGTCATCCGGCACCCATTTACCCAGACGCGGCTCAATGATCTTATCGGTCACGAACCAGATGACGGGCAGGTAGATAAACATTAAAACGACGATGAACCACCAGTTGCCGGCGATATTCATGGCCCAGTTTGGATCAAGTCCGGAGCCATCAACGGCGGCTTCGGTAATCCCAAACAGAAGGGCGTCGAGCTGTCCGGGGGATATATTGGCGGAAAAACCGCCGGAGACGCCCGCAAAAGCGGCGGCAATGCCGGCGAGTGGATGACGACCGACAGAGGCGAATAAGATCGCCGCGAGCGGGATCATGACGACGTAGCCCGCATCTGCTGCGTGGTTTGATAACATCGCGACGAGCGCCACGACGGGTGTCAGCAGGAACAAGGGCGCGCCGCGCACGGCTTGGCGAATCCCGGCCGCGAACAGCCCGGACCGTTCCGCGACGCCCGCGCCCAACATCACGACAAGGACATAGCCGAGTGGGTGGAAGTGGGTGAAGGTCTTCGGCATTTCGACCCAGAGGCGCTGGATGTTCTCGGCTGAGAGGAGTGAGGCCGATTTAATAACGACCGGCGAGCCATCCGCATTCACTTGCGTCGGGTGCAGGGCGGTTGCGCCCATAAACGCCAAGACGACGGAGACGATCACTAAAAACAAGATCAAATAGAAGAATATGAAAACCGGATCCGGTAATCGGTTCCCGGTGCGTTCAACCCAGGCCAAAAACCCTTTTTGAGACGGTGTAGGGGCGATCGTATCGGTCATATTAAGGTCCTGAAACACGGGTCGTCATGCGGAGGTTGTGTCGGTCTTACCCGAAAGACGGAGCGTTCGACAACTGTCTTGCAGTTACAATCGGCGCGCCTAGAGTAGCCGGATGAAGCAAGATCAAACGACATCGCCCGCGCCGCAACCGGATGGAGCTTCGGAGACAGCCGCCGCGCCTGTACCGGTCCAGCCAGAGGTGGACTTAAACGCCGTACCGCTCGAAGCGGAACAAGACCTTCAGTCTGTCATGGATAGTTTGCAGGTCTGGTTCGCTGATGCGGTCGAGACCTTACTCTCCGCCAGCACGCTGTGGCAGGCCTTAGCCATTTTGGCGGCGGTCGGGCTGGGGTGGATTATCTCCCGTCGTCCGTCCCACTATATGAAGGCCAAACGCGATAGCCGTGACAGCACGGATATTCTCTACCGCATCTATAATGCGCTCGCCGGGGTGATGTGGCCTGTCTGTGTCGTGGTCCTGCTGTGGATCGCGATGTTCGCCTTTCGCAGCGCGGAGCAACCCGCTGGCATCCTTCGGATCGTCGCGAGCTTAACCAACGCCGCGATTATCGTGCGGTTGCTGACGCGCAATATGGAAGAAGGCCCGCTTCGGACATTGATCGCGCTCCTCGCGTGGGGCGTGGCCGCGCTGTATATTTTGGAATGGCTCAACCCGCTGACCAGCGCGCTTGAAAACACAGGCGTCACAATTGGGGCCTCTCGCATTACAGTGATGAAGGTCATCACCAGCTTTGTGCTTGCGATTGGGGCGCTTTGGATCGGTCGCATCGCGGGCGATGCGGCGCAGTCCCAGTTGAAATCGTCCAAAAAACTCACCCCTTCTATGTCGGGGCTGTTGGGTCAAGTGGCCAAGATCGGCTTGATGATCCTCGCGGTCTATATCGCTTTGACCTCCGTCGGGATCGACATGGCGGCCTTCGCGGTTTTGGGCGGCGCAATTGGCGTCGGTATCGGTTTTGGGCTGCAGTCGATCTTCTCTAACTTCATCTCAGGCATTATCATCCTGTTTGAAAAGTCGATTAAGGTCGGCGATTTCATCGAATTACAATCGGGCGTGAATGGTCAGGTGCGCGAGATTAATATTCGCTCGACCTTGGTCACAACCAATGACTCCGTAGATATTTTGGTCCCGAACGAAGAATTCATCAAAGCCCAAGTTATCAATTGGACTTTGCGCGACCCGCGCCGCCGTTTGCGTGTGTCCTTCGGTGTCGCTTACGGCACGGATAAAGAGACCGTGAAAAAAGCGGGTCTTGAAGCGGCGGATGCTGTGGAATGGACAGAACGGTCCGAGGGCCACGAGCCATCGGTTTGGTTGGTCGAATTTGGCGATAGCAGCCTGAATTATGAGCTGGTGGTCTGGCTCATCGACGAAGCCGTGAAGCGACCGGGTCGGGTCAAAGCCGACTATAATTGGGCTATTCACACGGCCTTGGCGAAGTATAATCTCGAAATCCCGTTCCCGCAGCGTGATATCAATATCCGTCAGCCCGCAGAAATTACTGTGCGGATGGCGGACGGGGCAGAGAAGGCGTCATAGGTTTAAAGGACAATAGAGGCGCTTAAAATAATATCCATTCAGGGGACGTCCGTCGTGCTGATGGTTCCCGGCTCTGGTCCGACAGATTGTGACGGCAATAATCCGATGGGCGTTAGGGCTGCGTCTTATCGTCTCTTGGCCGAAGGGTTAGGCGATGCGGGTTCATCAACCTTACGAATTGATAAGCGGGGTATGTTCGGCAGTGCCGGCGCGGGCGGCCCCTACTTAATGTCTTGCGCGAACAGCTTCGCGCTAACCCCGCTAATGCCCCTGTATTGGTTGCTGATCATGGCCAGCTGGTCGTGTTCCCCGGCGTCAACCATGTCCTAAAAGTCGCGTCGACGGAACAAGCCGGGAATTTTGCAACATATGCAAACCCGGATCTGCCGCTCGCAGGCGGTGTCGTCGAAGCGATCACCGTCTTCATAAAGAACTGACACCGCGATACAGCGAAGCCTCGCTTTTTGTTAGAGTATTGCCTATCGCTGGATGTGTGAGCAAACAGACCGATATTCTTGAATTTACCGATGTAGAATTGGTGCGCAAATTATGCGGGCCGAACCATGCGAATTTGGCGCTGATCGAAGCGGCGTTCGACGTCTATATCGAAGCGCCCGGCAGTGCCGTCCATATTAATGGCGATACGCCGCGCCGCGCGCGCGCAGGTGAGCTGGTCAAAGAAATATACCAGCGCCTCGAACGCGGCTGGCCGTGTGGGCCGTCCGATATCCGCGCGCTGATCCGGGCTATGGGCCAAGGCAAGGTCAAAGCGGCCAGCGCTGAGGCGATTATTCCGTTTCCGCGCCGCAGTCCGATTGTCCCGAAAACGACGCGGCAGGAAATTTTCATCAATGCGATGCGCGATGAGACGATCACCTTTGGTGTGGGTCCGGCGGGCACGGGTAAGACGTTTCTTGCGACTGCTTACGGCGCGAGCCTGCTGGCGCGCGGTGAAGTCAATAAATTCATCGCTTGCCGTCCCGCAGTTGAAGCGGGCGAGCGGCTCGGTTTTCTACCCGGTGATCTGAACGAAAAAGTTGATCCCTATATGCAACCGATCTGGGACGCGCTGCACATGGTATTGGGCCGCGACGAAGTGGATCGTCGCCGCGCCGCCGGTGATATCGAAGTGGCACCGTTGGCCTTTATGCGGGGGCGGACCTTATCAGACGCTTTTGTCGTGATTGACGAAGCGCAAAACGCAACGGTGCCGCAAATGAAAATGGTGCTGACGCGCCTCGGCGAACGGGCCAAATATGCGGTCACGGGCGATCCGACCCAAACCGATTTGCCCCACGGTCAACCGTCGGGCCTTGCCCATGCGCTCGGTATTTTGGAAGGGATTAAGGGCATTCGCCAAATCCATTTCGAAGCCGCCGACGTGGTTCGCCATCCGCTGGTGGGAAAAATCGTGGATGCCTATGAAAAAACTGGCGCAACTCGCGCTGTCACAGGGGCCGAAAGCGCCGGCGTCGCCAAGACATTGGCGCGCGGTACGGATATGGCAGACGATACATGAGGCTTGCTTTCTTCGGAGACGTCGTCGGACGATCCGGTCGTAACGCTGTGTCGGATCATCTGCCGCGGTTGCGCAAGCAACTCGGGCTGGATGCCGTCATCATTAATGCGGAAAATGCGGCGGGCGGTTTTGGTATTACCGAAGGAACGGCGGAGCATTTGTTTGCGGCGGGCGCGGATGTGCTGACGCTGGGTAATCATAGTTTCGACCAACCGCAAGGGATTGGCGTGATCGAACGCGATGGCCGCATATTGCGTCCCGCGAACTATCCACCCGGGACGCCCGGTCGTGGCGCGAACCTCTATGATGTCAATGGCTATCAAATGTTGGTCGTGTCGCTACATGGCCGCGTCTTTATGGATAGTCTGGATGATCCGTTCCAAGCCGCAGAACGCGAATTGGGGGCCGCCCCATTGGGCGAAGTGGCGGATATTGTGGTTGTCGATTTTCACGCCGAAGCGACGAGTGAGAAAAACGCGATGGGTTATTTTTGCGATGGCCGCGCCAGCCTCGTCGTCGGCACACATCAACATGTCCCGACCGCCGATACGCGTATCTTGCCGCAAGGCACCGCTTACCAGACCGATGCCGGAATGTGCGGCGATTATAATTCCATCATTGGTATGGAAATCGACGAACCGATGCGCCGGTTTACCACGCGGATGCGCTCAGCGCGGTTTGAGCCCGCGTCTGGCACCGGAACGCTCTGCGGTGTGTTTGTCGAGGTGAATTCAAAGGGCCTCGCGGTGCGCGCAGAACCGATCCGTATCGGTGGGCAATTGGCGCAGCAAATCCCAACTGTTTAAGCCGGGGTTGGCCCCTATCTCGCCATATCTTCACTTGCAGCGCCCGCGTGTCGCGGCAAGAAGCGCTCTATGACTTTTAAAGCGATCTCTCTTCTTACGCTTGCGACTGCGCTGGGCCTGTCTGCGCCTGCCCATGCGGAGGACATTTTCGACATATTGACGCGCAATGCTGCGACGGGGGCGACTGTGCTTCCGCAATATGTGCCGTATCGCCATACGGTTGACGTCATTGTCTCTGGATCAAAGGGCGATGATGCTCACGCGCCGTTGGAAGCAAAACTTCGGATTGATCCGTCGCGTCCGGCGGGTGAGCGGGTGACGATTTTAGAACAGAGTGAGGACGCGCGCGGCGAGATGGAAAAAGCCCTGCGCGAAATGATTGACGAGATTGAAGACGCCGACCGCACGCCGGCGGCACAGGCGCAAAGCTTTTGGTGTAATCCGGGCGGCGCTATGCCGACGCCAGAGGATTTCTCGGTGATCGAACAAACAGACAGTTTCGCGCGATTAAAACCAACACCCGCGCGCATGGTGTCCTTGTTTATGCAAACCGGGGATCGGGAGCTAGACAGTAAAGAGCGGTCCATGGCGAAGAAACTCTCTGACCGGCTTGAGGGGGAGATCGTTTACGACAAACCGTCCGGCTTAATCCGCTCAAGCGCGTTTAATATCACGCGACCTATGACCGTGTTGTTGATTGCGAAAATCCGGCAAATGGAAATGGTGCAAGGGTGCAGCATCGCTCCGAACGGCCACCCTTACATTTCCCGTTTTTCTATGGATGTTGGGGTGACGGCTCTGGGAAAAAAGATCACCAATGTCATGGAATTGACGGTGGGTGATCTGGAGCGCATTGGACCGCCGGATTAATTCATGAGGTCAGATTAGTCCTCAAGGGGCGCGGCAAACAGGCTGAACGGTTTTCGGATCAAGCGGATTAAGACGTCGCGGCGCAGCCAGAGCATCACGACTTGGGACAGCCAGACCAAGATGGCCATGACAAACAGCAAACCGCCATCATTGTTTGGGTCAGTACCGAGCGGGGTGAACAGGTGAAAACTGATTGCGCCCATCATCACACTGAGTGCAATCACGTTCCCCAAAACGCCAAATTTGATGAACCGCGAGAGCAGGCCGAGCAGCAGCAAGATAGACGCGACGAGCTCTGCGCTGCCGATGACATATTGTGAGAAGATACCGGTTTTGTCGAAGAGGCCATCTGCGCCGAAGCTTGTCGCCCACGCGTCAAGCCGACCAAATATTTCTTGGGTTTCTGGCGCATCAGTGAATTTGAAGCGCAAACTGTCGATAAAGATTGCCGCAGAAAATAGGCTGAGTCCGATGGGCAGGTATTTTTTGATGAAAGACATGATGCGCCCCCTTTAAGGTCAATTATTTCAAAATGAGCCGGATGGCTTGTACGGTTGCGGTGCGTACGGAATCAAATTCCGCGCGTGCGGGTCGGGTGCGGCTGCGAACGCGAAGCCCCATATAGCTTGTCAGCACAAGACGGGCGGCGTCGCGAATTTGAGACGGGGGAGCGGTAGGCGAAAATCGGGTGAGCAGGGTGATCAGCCCCGCTTCCAAAAGCGCAAAGCCGTCCTCGACAAGCGTATCAATATCCGGCGACCGACCCAGTCCATCCGCCGATGTATTACAGAGAAAACACCCGCGCGCGTCGCCAGATCCGTGAACATCATTGGCGGGCCCCGCGAGAAGCTGATCGAGCTTCTCCATCGGATCCGTTCCGTCATCCAGTGCAAGCCAGTTGGCGCCCGCTTGGACGGTCTGAATATGATAGCGCCTCAGCGCGAGAGCAAAGAGCGCATCCTTACTCTCAAAACGATTATAGAGCGAAGATTTGGATAGGCCCGTGGCGGCCGTAATGTCGGACACGGATACGCCGTCATAGCCGTGGTCCCAGAACAAGTCCGCGACCTGCTCAATGACCCGGTCAGGGTCAAAGAGCGCGGGGCGGCCTTTTTTAGCGGTTGTCTTAGGTCCCATTATAGCGGAACTCCTTTTAGGAAATGTCAGCGCCGCCCCAAAGCTTGCTGAAAGCTTCGCAGTGAACGAGGACCGAGCTATAGTCTGACAGGGTCACGCCTTCGGGCAGCACATATTCTTGGCCGCCTTTATTGGACGTGAGTGCGCCAAGGCGAACAGCGTCAGTCGTGGCGTTTGCTCCTGTTGCGTCCGACACAGAGATTTTAGATAAAAAGACCTTCAGGTCCGGGCCTTTTTTGGTGTGAAAACCATCTGAGAAGACGAGAACCGTTTGCTCGCCGCGTTGTTCAACCGTGACGGCGCCTTTCAGAGCGTATGTTTTCTTTTGGAAGGCTGCAGGGGTCATGTGGGCCTGCGTATGATCCATATCATGGCCGCTGGTGCGGGCTCTGTGGCTTGCTGGGGGGCAGGAGCGGCGAAGACAGGCATGGAAAACAGGGCCGCTGTTGTGAGGATGGCGAGTGTTCCCGTGCGGGCGCGGTTGAGTGTCGAGTTTACTGTCATGGTCTGAGTTCCTTGTGACGATGATTGGAGAAAAGGTCTAGCGAAACGGCTTAGGCGTAAAGCCCGCCGCTGGAGTGGAGCACCAGGCACCCCATGAGGATTGCGATTCCACCCAGCAGGGTGAGGGTGATCAAATGAGACAATGCGTGGCTGTCTGACATGATGGGTCTCTCTCTAAGTCTCAAATCCAGCCGAGGTTTGCCTCGGTCCGGGGCAGGCAATGGGGCTGTCGCAGCTCTAAAAGCATTTATGGACCTAACGTTCCAATCACGAGTTTACACACTGCATCACGGCCGCGTGAGGCGTGCGTATTTGACATGCCGCGGGAAGGGAGTGATGAAATTGAGGGCGGAGGGTTGAAATAGGGGCGGCGTGATGGCCCCGCTTGCCGCCACGGCTTCTCCTCGTTAGAGGGACGCGACATCCCAATAAGACCGATCACACAAGAGGTTTCCCATGGCCGGCCATTCCAAATGGGCAAATATCCAGCACCGTAAGGGTCGCCAGGATAAGTTGCGTTCAAAATTATTCTCTAAGCTTGCGAAAGATATTGCCGTTGCGGCGAAAATGGGCGGGGGCGATCCGGATATGAATCCACGCCTGCGTCTGGCAATCGCCAACGCCAAAGGGCAATCCATGCCTAAGGATAATATCCAACGGGCGGTTGATAAGGGCGCTGGCGGTGAAGGCGATGAATATGTCGAATTGCGTTATGAGGGTTTCGGCTCTGGCGGCATTGGTTTCATTATCGAATGTTCCACCGACAATACCAACCGCTCGGCGATGGAAGTCCGCACGGCCATGTCCAAAAATGGCGGGAACATGGGCGAGTCAGGGTCTGTCGCTTACATGTTCGACCAACTCGGCAAAATCGAATATCCGCTCGACGTGGCAGATGAAGACACGGTGATGGAAGCCGCGATCGAAGCCGGCGCGGATGATGTGGAACATGACGAAGCGTCTCAGGATCAATGGGATGAGTATGAACCGGTTCACTCAATCTGGACGCAACGCGATGATTTGGGTGAGGTCGCAGCAAATTTGGAAGCCAAGTTCGGCGAAGCCAAATCCGTCAACCTCGTTTGGAAAGCACAAAACGAAATTGATAATCCAGAACTGGCCGGCCAAGTCATGCGGATCATGGACGCGCTTGACGATGTCGATGATGTCTCAAACGTCTACCATAACTTCGATATGACCGAAGAAGCAGCGGCCACCTTGGACGATGAAGACTAGGGGACGATGACGACGAGTCAGGCTGACACTGAATGATAAAAAACCCCGGTCTCGCGACCGGGGTTTTCTTTTGGCGTGGAGACAATCCGGTCTGTCGTTTGCGGGGCATCTAATGGTCCAGCCCAATCGGGCCCTCGATTTCACCCGCTTGTGAATTGAAACTGGGAAAGAGCGACAAACTACTGCGACAGTCAGTATGGGGGCTATCGGCGCGGCGCATTTCGTTGCAAGATGAGGTGTGAGCTCCCCGACATCGACAGAACCGCCCGCCCCATTGCATATTGACGCTGTGGAAGGAGACGCCACTCTGATGCCCGCTGACCCCAAACCGTCCGGCGCAAAAATCGACCTCACTCAAGGGCCGGTGCAGGGACATATATTACGGATGCTGGGCCCGTTTTCATTGGCCGTAATCGCCATGATCAGCACCGGGCTGGTCGATAGTTTCTTTCTTGGCAATCTGGGCGGTGACGCGAATCCACGCGCCGGGACGATTGCGTTGGCTGCGCTTGGCATCGCGTTTCCGCTGACATTTATTGGCAATAGCGCCAATATCGGACTGGGCGCGGGCACAATGAGCGCGATCAGCCGGGCGCTCGGCGAAGGCGATACAGAGCGCGCCCGTCGTCACGCTGCGGCCGCGATCCTGTTCGCCCTGCTGGTCATGAGCGTGCTGGTGACGCTGATGATCCTTACTATGCCGTTTGTGATCGGCCTGATGGGGGCTGGCGGCGAAGTCCGCACAGCGGCGCTGTCATATCTCACGATTTCACTCCCCGGACTGATCATCGTGGCGGTTAATTCCATGTGCAACAACACGCTGCGCGCGCATGGCGAAGCGATGCTGCCCTCTTCTATCATGATATTAGGGGCGTTTCTAAACATGGCGATGGATCCATTTCTGATCTTCGGCATTGGCCCTTTCCCGCGCATGGAAGTCGCCGGCGCGGCGCTGGCAACTGTGATCGGGAACGGTATCGCCATGATGTACGGTCTGTATCTGGTGCGTTTCGTTCGGCGCGCGGTGGATTTCACGACGATCCGTCTCGCCACCTTGCGCCATGCTTGGGCGACAATTGCCGCCGTCGGTGTACCCGCGATGGGGACGAATATGATCGTGCCTTTGGCGACGGGTCTGGCGACAGCCGCCGTCACGCGTATGACATCGGAAACCGGTCTCGCCGCGTTTAGTCTCGCCTCACGTCTAGAGCTGCTTAGTGTCGGCCTGCTGTATGCTCTTTCCGCCTGTATTGGCTCTGTCACTGGGCAAAACGGGGGTGCGGGTCGTACGGACCGGGTCGAGGAAGCGTTTCGCGTGTCCTATAAAATCTGCCTCATTTGGGGCACGCTCATGGCCATTGTGCTGGCGCTTATTGCTCGTCCGCTCTTAAGCGTCTTTTCCAACGATCCGGCGCTCATTGCGATGGCCGTGCCCTATTTCTATATCGTACCGATTACGGTGTTTGCTTATGGCTATGTGTTCGTGACAGCCGCGGGTTTTAATGCGCTCGGGCGGCCGAAATATGGCTTCGTCTTTACCACAATCCGTAGCCTCGTGCTCTATGCGCCGTTAGTGAGCCTAGGCACATGGGCGCATGGATTAATGGGCGCCTTTATCGGCATTGCCGTGGCCAATCTGCTCGCGGGTCTTGCCGCCCGCTACTGGGCGCTGAACCATGCGCCGATGACAGCGCGAAAAAGCTGACGACGAAGATTGACGCCGCGCCTTCGCTGCGCCATTGCGCGCCCGCGACATCTTTGCGGCTGTGGCGAAATTGGTAGACGCGCCAGATTTAGGTTCTGGTTCCGAGAGGAGTGAAGGTTCAAGTCCTTTCAGCCGCACCAGATTAGCCCAAGGCTCAATCGTCCTACAGGGACCACAGTAAAGTCTCTATCAGATACGGCGCCATAGCGACGACTGGCATCTCTATCTCTGGATGGCGTCCCACAGTCGCAAAAAACTGGATTCCCATCTATTCTGACACAGGCTGGTGGCGAGACTTCGGATAAACACGGCCGCCTGCCGCCCCGCCATTGCAGCTGTGAGCGTAGAGATATCTGTTCGGATGTTTCGGGAAATTCCAAATGGGCATTGACGCAAGAGATCAAATACCTGCCGCGATAGACTCTCATTCACCACATATGAGATTGGCAAACGACGGTCTGCTTGAGAACTCTCCGAAAAAAACCCTCTTTTCAACACAAGTCCCTTGTGTAATGATACCTACAACGAGGGAGAGTCGAATTGACCTATATTTTAGGCGGTACACAGACGGATTTTGCGAAAAACTGGGCTCGAGAGGGCGCGGATATCGGGGCTGCTTTTTCAGAAACACTGCACACGGGCCTGGCGTCGGCCAAGCTTAACGCCAGCGATATTGAAACCGGTCATGTCGGCAATTTCGTTGCGGAATTATTCGTGGGACAAGGCCTGTTAGGTGGGTTTTTCGGTATGGCCGATCCGGCGCTCGACGGGCTGCCGACGGCGCGTCACGAGGCGGCCTGCGCATCGGGCAGTATTGCGATCCTGTCTGCCATGAGCGAGATTGAGGCGGGTCGCTATGACCTCGCCTGCGTGATGGGGCTGGAGCAGATGCGCAATGTCCCTGGTAAGCAGGCGGCAAAATATCTCGGTGCGGCGGCGCTCGTGGATCAAGAATATCAGGACGCGACTTATATCTGGCCGCAAGCCTTCTCGGATTTGGCCGAGGAATATGATGCGCGCTATGGGATGGACTACAAACATTTGATGCGCATTTCCGAGATCAACTTCGCGAATGCCAAACGTAATCCCAACGCACAAACCCGCGACTGGAAGTTCACGCCCGACAATTTCACCGAAAGCGACGAACACAATCCGGTCATCGAAGGCCGTACACGCAAGATGGATTGCGGACAGGTCACCGATGGCGCAGCCGTTATTTTCCTCGCCTCAGCTGAGCGCGCGAAACAATATGCGGATGAGAACGGGCTCGACTTCAACACGTTACCGCGCATCACTGGATGGGGCCATCGGTCAGGCCCGATCAGCTATAAACGCAAGTTAGAGTACAGCGCAGGCGACGATTACGTCTTCCCACAGGTGCGCCGCGCCGTCAAAGACGCGCGAGCGCGCGCGGGTGTGTCCGGCATTGACACCATCGACGCGGTGGAGACCCACGACTGCTTTGCCATGACCGAATATATGGCCATCGACCATCTGGGCATCACGAAACCCGGCGAGGCGTGGAAGGCGATCGAAGAGGGCCGCATCGACATGGGAGGCGACATTCCGATCAACCCGTCAGGCGGGCTGATGGGCCTTGGCCACCCGGTCGGCGCAACGGGTGTGCGCATGGCGCTAGACGGTGCCAAACAGGTCACCGGTACCGCCGGCGATTATCAGGTCGAAGGCGCCAAACGGATGCAGACGCTTAACATTGGTGGCTCGACGACAACGACGGTCAGTCTGATCATCGAAAGCGCTGCCTGATGTTCGGCCGCCGCGAGGTCATCATCAGTTCGGCCGCGTTGCTGGCATCAGCCTGCAGCACAACACCAAATACACTGCTAGATAATTCAACAAACACCAGGGGAGACGCCCAAATGGACCGTCGATTTAAACAATTCCAACAAGTGATCGAAGCGTGGAAGCGCAAGGATGTGGACGCCGTTGTCGGCATGATGACCGACGATATCGTCTGGCATTACGCCGCCGCGATTGCGCCGCCCGCCAGAGGCAAGGACGCGGCGCGCGCATTCTTGGATCGTTTCGGCAAGAGTATCGCCGAGATTAATTGGCGGATATTCCACTCTGCTGAGACAGAAAACCGCCTGTTTGTCGAAGGCGTCGACGAATATATATCAACTGAAGGCGTGTCCGTCGCGGCACCCTATGCAGGGATCATCGAATTCCGTGGCGATAAGATCAGCGGTTGGCGTGACTATGTTGATTACGGTGTGATCACAGCGATGAAAGAGGGGGGCGCCTACTCCGAGCAGGTCAAGGAGCTCATCGACCGTCCGTCAAAATAGCGACAACACAGGCTTTATCGTGACAGTCAATTATAAAGACGCCCCGTTTCGGGACGCGGAATTCATGCCGGTTGATCTGGAGGTCGAGCGTCGGCCCGACGGCACGATTCTGTTTGAAACCCGAACCGCCATGCCAGACCATGACGGCGGGTTTATACGCGACGTCTTGGCCAGCGCTGACGCGAACCCAGACGTAATTGCTCTGGGTGAGAGGGGCACTGACGGGGCGTGGGTCGAGATAACCTACCGCACGTTTAAAGAGCGTGTTCTCGCGGCGGCGCAATGGATGCTGGACAATGTTCCGTCCGGTCGTGCGCTCATGATCCTGTCGGAAAACTCAATCGATACCGCCATTATAAATTTCGCCTGCTACTGCGCAGGCGTTATTCACACCCCGGTTAGCCCGTCTTTTGCCATGCCGGGTGCGACACCGGGTGAGTATCCCCGCCTAAAACACGTTGCTAATTTAACGGAACCCGCCGCTATCTTCACCTCCGGCTCCCCCGCCTTTGCCACAGCAATCGAAACCGTGCTCGGCGAAGATGTGCGCGTAATCACGGCGGCGACGGACAGTTTCATACGCTCAGCCACGCCTCTCTCGCAGCTCTATGAAACAGAGCCGGCAGCGCCGCTGTTCGATAAAATCAACGCGCTGAATCCGGAAACTATCAGCACTTACATGATGACCTCCGGTTCTACCGGATTGCCCAAAGTCGTCACTTTAAGCCATGCGGCGCTCGCGGCCAATTCCGCGCAAACCTACGCGGCCGTGGGTAAGGCTGCAGGCTGGGACGAGGTGATGCTTGACTGGCTGCCGTGGCATCACGCCGCGGGCCTGTCGGTCTTGCGGTCGTGCCTATTGTGCGGTGGGACCCTGTATATCGATGGGGGTAAGCCGTTACCCGGCCTGATTAATAAGACCATTGAAAATCTAACAGAAATTCCGGTCAGCTATTTCAATAATGTCCCGTCAGGCTACGCCATGCTCATCGACGAGATGGAAACCAACGCCGACCTCAAGGCCAGCTTTTTTAAGAAAATGCGCCTGTTGCTCTATGGTGGCGCGGGTCTGTCGCAATCAGTTTATGACCGGTTGCAGGAAATGGCCGTCGAAGAATGCGGCCACCGCATTCACATTACGACCGGTTACGGCATGACTGAAACCGTGTCTGGCTGTATGGTCATTCACTACCCGACGCAAAAAGTTGGCATCGGCCTTCCCAGTCCGGGCGTCCAAGTTAAACTGATTAAGAGCGACGACCGCTATGAGGTACGCCTTAAGGGGCCGAACCTGATGTCGGGCTATCTCAATGCTCCGGCGAAAAATGCCGAAGTCTTTGATGAAGACGGTTATTATAAAACCGGCGACTTAGCGCGGCTTGTTAATCCGGACGACCTCAATGAGGGCCTTATGTTCGCCGGACGCTTGGTTGAGGAGTTCAAACTGCTCAATGGCAGCTGGGTGTATGGCGGGGAGTTGAAAGCCAGACTCTTAAAAGCGCTCAGCACCGATGTCTTGGAGATGGTTCTGTGTGACGCCAATCGGCCCTATCTCAGTCTGATGATCTGGGCCAAACCTGGTGCGCCGGAAGGTGTCAAAGACCGAATCGAGGCCGATATTCGCGCGTTCAATGCGGGGCCGGGCGGGCAGTCCACCACGATTAAACGGTTCACCTTGCTCACCCAGCTGCCGAATGCGGCGGTGCATGAGCTGTCTGACAAGGGCACGGTCAACCGTCAGGCGGTCTTGAAAAATAGATCAGACATTTTGGAGGCTCTTTACGCAGAGACGCCTACCAACGGAATTTTCGAGCTTAATTAAACACGGGGAATATTATGTCACCTCTCATGGTGCTGGCAGTCAACGCTGCCATACTGGTCATCGGATTTTTCATTCTTTGGCTGATTTGTCTCAAGACGCGTGATGTCACACCGGTTGATAGCGTCTGGGCGCTTGGCATGGTCGCGATGGCCATCACAACCTATCTGCAAGTCGGTGACGGCGAGCTACGGCAGTGGCTCTTGCTCGGACTGTGCGCGGCCTGGGGCCTGAGACTGGGTGGATACATGCTGTGGCGCTGGCGCGATCACGGTCCGGACCGCCGCTATAAAGCCATTCTATTCATCGCCGAACGTGACAAGGGCTGGGGTTTTGCGAAAGCGACCGGGCTCCTTGTATTTGCAACGCAAGCACCGCTTTTATTCGCGGTTTGCCTGCCCGTGCAACTCGGCCAGATCGGCGCGGCTGTCCCCCTCGGCCCGCTCGCTCTGGCCGGGATTGTTCTGGCCATTGTCGGTATCATTTTTGAGACGGTCGGCGATGCACAGCTGGTGCGCTTCAAACGCAATCCGGACAATGCCGGCAAGGTGATGGATCAAGGTTTGTGGCGCTATACACGCCATCCCAATTATTTCGGGGATGCTTGCGTCTGGTGGGGATTGTTTCTTATCGCCGCTGAAACACCGTTTGGGCTGTGGGCAATCCCCGGGCCAATCCTGCTGACGTGGACACTGATGAAATGGAGCGGCGCGCCGACTGTTGAAGGACGGCTACATAAGACGCGTCCAGGTTACGCTGATTACGTCAAACGGACCTCCGGCTTTGTGCCGATGCCGCCCAAGAAGATCTAGCCAGCCAAGAAAGCTGAAACTTTAGAGACGAAAAAAACCGGCGCTATTAAGCGCCAGTTTTTTAATGCGGTAGGACTGAAGTTTAGGTTGGGTTTGTGGCGACTTTAATATCCTGCCAAGCGCGTCTGCGCGGCCCTGAAATCCAATTCGATTTGATCGACAATGGCGGATAACGGCTCGCTTGTTTTAACCGCGCCTACACCCTGACCCGCGGCCCAAACATCTTTCCAGCGTTTGCCTAAATCTGAGCCGCCGTAATTGCGCTCTGTCTTCTGGGCTTCCCCGTTAATGTCGTAGCCATTGGCATCGAGCGAGGGTTTTAGCCACGAAGCGGGGGTGCCCGTGACCACGTCGCTCACGACGATATCGTGTGTTTCAGCCCCGACCACCATTGCCTTATAATCCGGTACGGCAAGGCTTTCTTTAGCCGCCAAAAATCGTGTTCCCATATAGACCAGATCCGCGCCCGCAGCGACCGCGCCCGCAACGCCCATGCCATCAGAAATCGCGCCGCCGACACAAATGATACCCTCAAACATTTCGCGCAGGCTGGAGATAAAGGCGAACGGTGATACCTGTCCGGTATGGCCGCCCGCGCCAGATGACACGGCCACCAACCCGTCTGCGCCGGCGGCTGCCGCTTTACGGCCCAAAGCCACATTCACAACATCAGCGAGGACAATCCCGCCGTAGCGATGAACAGTTTCGATGGCGGGGGCAGGGCTGCCCAGAGCGGTGATGACGATGGGTGGCTGATATTTCGCCACAAGTTCGAGATCATCCGCCAACCGCGAGTTGGTGCGGTGCGTGACCAGATTGACTGCCCACAGACCGGGCGCGTCTTTTGTTTCCGCCTTGATGCGCGCCATCCATGTGTCGAGCTCTTCCGTCGTGCGGCAGTTGGGTGTCGGAAACGCCCCGATTACACCGCTTCGGGCAGCGGCAATAACCATGTCCGGCCCAGAGACCAAAAACATCGGCGCGACCATCACGGGCAAACGAAGCGATCTTAATTGTGTCGGGGTCATCTCAGCCTTTCTACGATCATTGCGGCGCCTGCACCTTGGGCACCCGTCACGACGACTAGGCCTAAGCGTCCGTCAGTTACGTCCAAGGCATCCATCAATGTGGAGAGCAGGATTGCCCCGGTTGCGCCCATCGGGTGTCCTTTGGCGATGTGACCGCCACCGACATTGACCTTGGACAGGTCCGGTTCAAAGTCCCGCTCAAAGATTGCAACGGTGGGTGCGAATGCCTCCATGAACTCTATCCGATCCATGTCCGAGAGTTGTAATTTGGCGCGTGAAAGTGTTTTCACCATGGCCGCAATTCCCGCCAGCAAGGACTCGCGCGCATCACCGCCAGCTTCTGCATAGGCGACGATGCGGGCGCGCGGATTGGTCAGACTGTATTTCGTTCCGAGCAGCGCCAATCCCGATCCGTCAGTCATGGGCGGTGCATGGGATTTGGTCATTTGATGGTTGATCGGTGAGCCGTCCAAGGCTCGCGCATAGGGTTTTACCAGATCTGAAAAAGCCGGCGGCATCGCTGCCATCCGCGCCGCGTCAGTCGGTCGGATGGCTTCGTCGCGGTCCAATGCACCGATTTGGATACGGGAGGCCTGCAACCCAGCATGTTGATCGGCTGCTTCGGCCCGCTGTTGCGACCGGAGCGAGAGCGCATCCATCTCTGCGCGGGTCACGCCTTGGCTTTGCGCCAGCAAGTCGGCCGCGAGCGCAACGGGAATATACTGCTTGGTCGGGCTGAAACTCGCGTCACTGTAGTAGCTGGCTTCATCCGCCATGAACGGAACGCGCGACAACATTTCAACACCGCCGCCGAGCACGAGGTCGTTTTGCCCCAAGCTGACTGTGTTGGCGGCCAAACCGATAGCGGTCAGACCGGACGCGCAAAAATTATTGACTACATGCGCCGGACAATCGGAGGAAAGGTCAGCATGGATTTTGGCCGTCATGGCGACATTACCACCCTGCGCGCCAACTTGGCCCACACAGCCCAATGTCAAAGCCTGCACCGCCTTGCGCTCAAGCCCTGTACGCGCTTCCAGCGCGTCCACCAAGTGACCAACCAGACCGTGCGGTGTCTGATCCGCCAATCCGCCACTCGCCCGTCCCTTGCCGCGCGGAGTGCGTACGCAATCCTGAATATAAACGTCCATTAGATTAGCCCGATTGGATTGAAAGCATAGAATCCCGGCGGCGCGCGCAAGACGGCCGGAATAGATTTGATCACGACCGCGCACACCGCGTCCGTCAGCGCGCGCGATGGCGGCTTGGTCGGGTCAGCTTCAGAAATATCGAGCGTCATGGTAATGTTGGGACGCCCTTTTATCTTTAGAGTCCAATGTCCTTGTTGGTCACTATCGTGGAGCGACAGATCGGCTGTCCAGATAATTGACAGAATGATCGCCGTGTCGTCGGCCAACACCGCGCGCCAGCACCACTCAGTGGCTGCAACCGTCCCTTTGGCAATCGTTCCAGGTATGAGTTGAATATCACGCGGCGCCATCGTCAATCGGTGGTCCGGTGTGATCGTCACCACCGAACTGCCTAAATGATGCGCGCAAAAATAGATCACCTCGGAGAATAGCGCACCGTAAAGATCGGCAAGAGGTCCCTTACGAATATCCTTATCCTTCGGATCCGACCCCAATCCCATAAGTTCGAACACGAAAGCGCTGCTGGTCATGGCGGATGCATCAACTGTTTCGTGTAAGCTGAGCTCATCAACCTCGACAGACATGGCCGTTGCACTCATCAGAAGGCGTTCGGCTATCATGCCCGGATTGACGCCGACGCCCGCCAGCGTGACGCCGCCTTCCAGTGCCGCCGCGCGCAGAGGCTCGGCGTAGTCCGGTCCGTGCGCATCGGGCCAATGAAAGCCCGCCGTCGAAATGACGTTCTTACCGGACTTTAAAAGGTCGATAATGTCCGGCACCATCGCCTCATAGGGCAAGGTCATCCGCGGCATATGAATGACGACATCCGCCGCTGTTTCAAAGATCGCCGCCTTGTCATTCGTGGCTAAAATGCCCGTCGTGGGGCAATGAATTAATTCGCCCAAATCAAGATTATTTTTCTTGTCAGAATAAACCAGCGCGCCCGCCAGCGTCAGTCTTGGGTCATCGACCACCATCCGCATCGCGGTGCGCCCCATGGACCCTGTCGCCCATTGAATAACCCGTGTTTGTGTCGTCTCATCCATGAAAACAGATTAGACCAGTTGCTCTTCTATGTCAGTATCTTTATGAAAGTTTATCGGCCGCTAAGATGCCATTGGGGATTTCCGTATGATTTTGACGTCAAACGACACTGTCGCAACCTACCGAGCAAATGGGTGGTGGGGCGACAGTACCGTTGATGATCTGTTCAAAGCGGCTTGCGCGAACGCACCGGACAGCTGTGCTTTGGTGGACCCACTCAACCGCGCGAGTATAGACGGGGTCGAGCCGCGCCGCCTGAGCTGGCGTGAATTGGATGAGGCAGTGGATGGGGCAGCGATAGCGTTGCTTCGCGTGGGCCTGAGCAAAGATGACCGTCTGGTCGTGCAGCTGCCCAATACGGTCGATGCGGTGATCATTTTTCTAGCCGCCTCTCGGCTTGGTCTGATCATTAGTCCGATCGTCATGCAATACCGCCAGCACGAGATTCAGCATATCATTGAGAATATTTCGCCCAAGGCGATCATCACCGTCGATCACTTCGCGGGATTTGATCACCGCGGTCAGGCACAGTCAATTGCCGGTGAAGCGGGGGGGCTGACCGTGTTGATCAGCGAGCAGGTACTGCGTGGCGGCGCGCAAACGGACAAACGTGTGCTCGACGCCTATCTGTCCAAACACGCCGTCGATTCAGCGGAAATCCTCACGATCTGCTGGACTTCCGGCACGGAGTCCCGATCCAAGGGCGTGCCGCGCTGCCACAGCCACTGGGTCCTTAACGCCGAAGTAATCGTGGACGCTACGGAGATGACGTCGGACGATGTCTTGCTCAATCCGTTCCCGCTCGTGAATATTGGATCGATTGGGGGTCTTGTATTGCCGTGGTTACAGCTGGGGGCAAAACTGGTGCTTCATCATCCGTTTAACATCGGGATTTTCCTGCAACAGATCCAAGACGAAGCGGTGAGCTACACGATCGCTCCACCAGCCGTACTGGGCGCACTGCTTAAGCAGCCAGACCTGATGGAGAGCTTTGATATCTCGTCTTTGCGGGCGGTGGCCTCGGGCTCCGCGCCGCTTTCACCTTGGTTGATCGAAACATGGAAGACTGACCACAATATCGAAATCACCAATGTGTTTGGTTCCAATGAAGGGTCGTCTCTTTTCTCCAGCCCCACTTCGGTCCCAGATCCGGCCGATCGCGCGCGGTATTTCCCTCGGTTCGGGGCCAGAGGCGTGGAGTGGTCAAGCCGATCCGCTGAGGTCATGCAGTCTCGCCTGGTTGACCCGAAGACGGAGGAGACGATTTCAAAACCCGGACAGATCGGTGAACTCCGCTTGGGTGGCGCGACTATTTTTAGCGGATATTGGAATTCGCCGGACTTGAACGCGAACGCCTTCGACGCGCAAGGTTATTTCAAGACTGGCGATTTATTTGAAATTGCGGGTGAGGGGACATTATCGCGATATTATAGTTTTGTGGGGCGATCCAAAGAGATTATTGTGCGCGGCGGCGTCAACATTTCTCCGGCTGAACTGGACGACCTCATCGTCGATCACCCCAAAATTCGCGAAGCGGCCACAGTCGGCTTGCCTGACGACCACCTCGGCGAACGGGTGGCGGTTGCCGTCGTCCCGCGCGACGACCACACGGTTGACTTATCAGACATTTCCGAATGGCTTGAGAGTAAGGGCACGGCCATCTTCAAGCGGCCGGAATTCATCGTGATTCTCGACAGCCTGCCGCGCAACGCAATGAATAAGGTCCCGCGCGATGAGCTTCGCACTGAGGTTACGCGACGACTGGCCGTTTCGGGATAGGTTGGGGTGCGGTCGCATTTTCGTGCGTCCGCTGTCTTTATAGGGGCCTTAAAGTTTGTCGCGCGGCGCCCATGTCGTGTGCGTGCCACTGCTGATTTTATGTGGCAGGGCAATACGACAAACCGGACCGTCCGAGAAACGCTTCGCATCAATTAAGATACATTCCGACGTGCCAGTGTTTTCATCCGTAATGAAGCTGACAATATAGCCGTCGTCTTCGGACGTGGCATTAACGCGCGGCGCAAACGGGGCCTCAGACGCGTAGCGCCCTTCCGCCAGCGTCACTTGCTCACTCTCGCCGGTTTCAACATCATGCTTGATGAACCCGTTAAACAGGAACCAGCCCGGCTTGGACGTCACACTATAAATATAACGGTGTTTATGCCCCGCAACAGATTGATTGATCATACCGAATTCAACGATCCGATCATCAAGCCGCTCTTCTCGGGTTGTTCCGTCTTTCAAATTAAAGCGCCAGCGGTGGAGCTTGGATCGAAAGCTGTGCATGTCGATATAGGCCATTAAATGGCCGTGCTCGCCCGCTTCTTTGATCGGCTCCGGCGTTGGGTTCTCTTGGAAGTAGCCATCCAAAATGACTTCATCACCCTCTTCATAAGCGTTGAGAAAATGCAGCACGAACGTCGGAGCGGCGTCAAACCAGCGGACGTCCTCGGCCTTACCGTGACGCGGGATCAGGCCGAACCGCGACCGCAAGCCTTCATGTTCGCGTACGGCGTGGACGTTACGTTCCAACAGTTTTTGGTCCCAGAAAACCGGCAGGTCATTTAGAATCGAGTAGTTCTCGCTAAACGCCATATCGTGCGGCAGGCGCGGCCCGGGCACGTCAATCGGGACATAGGTCACGAGCTTGCCATGCTTATCCACAACGCCGTAATGCATGTAGGGCGCGCTCTTGCTGTAGTTAAAAAACATCAACTCATCGGTCGCCGGATCAACCTTGGGATGGGCTGACATGCCGTCGATCGGAACCCAAGGCGCAATTCCCTCCGGCTCCAGCGTTTCGGGATCCATGACATAGCCCTCCCCGCATTGATAAAATGTCGAGATTGCCTTGCCTGCATGGACGATGACATCGGTGCTGGCGTTGTCTTTGAGCGCGCCATGCGCGCCGTAACCCGGGCGTTTGGACACACCATGACTATCCATCAAACCGCCCCACAGTGATCCGCCGGTAATTTGTTCGGCTTGGAAACAGCGGGTTTGAATGAACCGGTTGCGGTAATCGGCTTTGCCGTCTTTGAAACTGATCTGGTGGATCATGCCATCGCCGTCAAATGGGTGGTGGCGACCAAGTGGCTGATGTACCTGATTTTCAGTATTGCGCAGATACACTCCGTCAATGTCGGTCGGAATCGTCCCCTCGATCACATCAAGGTCAGTCGCCGTCACCTCCTCATGCTGCGGTGTCCACGGGCCCGTAAGATACGGGTGGTTGGACGGCTGAAGTGACGAATTAATTGGCTCAAGACGTTCAATCTTCATGACAGGTCATCCCCTATTATCTGACTTTTCGTCTGTCCGTTGCGGTTCATTACATTTCACTTGACGCGAGTTGAAACATGCCGCACGAATGACTTTCATAAAAAGACCTAGTGGGGGATATCATGAACATTCGCAAGTTGTTTTTCATCACAGCCATGAGCGCGGGCGTCTTGTCCAGCTGCAATCAGTTGGGTGAACAGGCATCGACAACGCCAGCACAGCCGCAAACCGAAACTGCTCAACATACGGGAGATATGACCATGGCCGCCAATGAATTAGATGCTCACAAAATCGCTGTAGTTGAAGAAATGATCACGGCTTGGAATGAGAAGGAATGGAATAAAATTGCCGACCTCTTCACCGAAGACGGCGTATTACACTCCATGATGATCGACCCGATTAACGGCCGCGAGGCCATCCGCAAGCGTATCAACAACATGGGTGAAGGCCTGTCGGAAATCACCCTGAATATCCGCAACATCGGCGTCATCAATGATGCTGTCTTTATTGAGCGCACAGATGAATTCGTCTATAACGGCCACGCGGGCAAAGTGCCTGTCGTTGGTGTGCTGATTGTCGAAGGCGATCTCGTCAAAGAGTGGCGCGAATATTATGACCGGGCTGAATTGCTCGAAGAAATGGGGTTAGAGGAGGACTTCGGCTAGAGGTCGGTCCGGCCCATGTCTAACCTGACAAAGTCACCGTCTTCATCGCTTAAGCCTGCTTCGGTTGGAGCTTTGAACGATGCGCCATTCCCCCGCCCGATTGTGGCGTGGGGGATCGTCGCGGCGTTTTTCGTCGCCTATATATTTTCCTTTATTGACCGGATGATTATCGGCCTATTGGTCGAATCAATCAAAGCTGACCTCAAGCTCAGCGATACGCAAATCGGGCTGTTACAAGGGTTTGCCTTCGCGCTGTTCTACACCGTTGCCGGCATTCCGATCGGGCGTTTGATTGACCGGGCGCCGCGTATGAAAATCGTTGCCGCTGGTATTTTCGTCTGGAGTATTATGACCGCTATATGTGCGGGCGTAACCAATTTCTGGCAGTTTTTCATTGCCCGCATGGGCGTTGGGGTGGGCGAGGCCGTATTATCGCCGGCCGCCTATTCCGTCATCTCCGATAGTTTCCCGAAGGGCCGCCTCGGCTTGCCGATGGGCGTTTACGGCTTAGGCTCCGCGATGGGCGCGGGGCTGGCGTTTATGCTCGGCGCTGTGGTTGTTGCCTTGGTCGCCAATGCCGATGCCACCGTCCTTCCAATACTCGGCGAGGTCAAAGCCTGGCAGGTTGCTTTCTTGGTCGCCGGATTGCCCGGTCTTCTTATTGCTGCATTGTTTTTGTTTTTGCCTGAGCCCAAACGACGCTTCACCGAAGCTGAAGCCAACGATAAATCTCCAGTGCCGATGAGCGCGGTGATGGACCACATGCGCGAGAATAAAGTCTTTTTTTGGTGCCTGTTTCTGGCGGTCGGCATGGTGAACTTGTCAGTCCTCGGTTCGATCTCATGGCTTCCGGCCATGTTGATGCGCACCTTCGGAATGGAGCTCGCAGCTGCGGGGTACCTGTCAGGCGCTATGTTGATAATCGGCGGTCTGATCGGTTTGATCGGCGGCGGCGCGCTAATGGACCGTATCGGCGGGGGCACACCCCAAGTCCGCTTACGCTTCTGCGGTTGGTCTGCGGCCATCGGCTCAATCGGCGCGCTAACCTTCCCGCTTACCGATAGCATTCCATTGCTGGCTGTTTCATTCATTCTGTTCTTCTCGGCGGCGGCCGTCGCCGTCGGTGCCGCGCCTTCAACCATCCAGCAACTTGCACCTAACCGTATGCGGGCAACCATTTCCGCAGCCTATGTGTTTGTGATCAATGCGGTGGGTCTCGGCGCGGGGCCGACCCTGACCGCCATGATTGGCGACAATTTCTTCGCCTTTGAATCGGGCATCCGGTACGCCATCGCGATTGTCGCAGTGTCTGGATATATCGTCGGTGCGATCTTGTTTTTCATCGCCGCGCGTAATGTGGAAAAACACGCGCATTGATATCAATGGGGAGGCGGACTACACCCGTTTCATGAACACTGTTACACCCCGCAATTAGGATAGGGAATGGAATCTAAACTCATCCGATCTTGCTCCATTTGGCGTGCGCTCGAAGTGGTGGGCGACTACCCCACCCTCCTCATCTTGGAGGTCAGTTGGCTGGGCGGAAAACGGTTTGATGGGTTTCGCCGTCGCACGGGCCTGCTGAAAGCGTCCCTCTCCAACCGGCTACGACGCCTCGTCGAAGCGGGCCTGATGGAAAAGGTCCAATATTGCGAAAGCCCGCCCCGCTTTGAATATATCATGACCGAAAAAGGTCAGGGCCTATATTGGGTCGCCCTCATGCTGCTACGGTGGGAGCGCCGCTGGCAGGCTCCCGGAAAAATCGTGGTGGAGCTGACTCACAAGAACTGCGGCAAAGTGTTTGACCCACTACCCGCTTGCGGATCTTGCAATGGCGAAATTGATCCCAAGGAAGTCGATTGGTGCGAAGGCCCAGGCTTGGGCATGATGGTCCCGCTATACAGCCGTCGCCGCCGCAGCAAGGACGCGGAGCGCAAATCGATTTCACTGATGGATCAGGCAGCGCAGATTATGGGCGACCGCTGGGCGTCGCTCATCCTACGCTCAATCTATACCGGCATTAACCGCTTCGATGATATTTTGACGGACACCGCAATGGCCACGAATATATTGTCCGAACGACTCGTATGGCTCGAAGAGATCGGCATGATCCGGCCCAAGCAATATAACACCCACCCACCGCGCTATGAGTACCGGCTGAAATCCAAGGGCGTGGATTATTACCACGCCTTAGTAATGCTCTTGAAATGGGGGGACACTTATTACGTCGCGCCCGAGGGGCCGCCTCTGCTCTTGTCGCATAAGGTGTGTGGCGGTGATCTCAATCCGCAAGTGATCTGCTCGGAATGTCGTGAACCGATCCAGGCTCGCGCTGTCACCTATAAGATTTCCGGGTTGGACGACGTGGCCACGACGGCCGGGTTGCCGGACTGACTGGGGCCTCTGAATTTGGACGCGGCCCTGTCATTTCATCACAGACATGTCGGAAATTTCTGATCGCATAGACTTTCATTACCATACCAACTCTGTTACGCTTGGCGCAATCGGAGAGGTTTATGATGCAGAACGGTCGCATCGCACTGGTGACAGGTGCTGGAAAGGGATTGGGCGCTGCTTTTTCTGAGGCATTGGCAGCAGATGGTTGCCGCGTCATCGTCAATAATCGCACGCATTTAAATACACCCAGTTCGGCACAAACGGTCGTCGATCGTATTCAAGCTAACAACGGAATCGCGGCGGTTGATCATGCCGACGTGGACGCGGTCGGATCGGCTGAGGCCATGATTAAGAACGCGGTCAACACGTTTGGCGGACTGGACACGCTGGTACTCAATGCCGGAATCACGGGACCAGCGGTGAAAGTCGGCACGGGTGAAGTCACAAAGCTACGTGACGTCATGGAGATCAACTTCTTTGCCAACGCGGCTTTGATTGAGGCCGCGTTGCCCCAGCTTCGTCGCTCTGATGCCGGGCGTATCCTGTTGATTGCCTCGTCCGCGGGCCTCTATGGCGTGCGTGGCCGGGCTGCTTACGCCGCGTCTAAGGGCGCGCTGATCGCTTATGGTTTGACCCTGGCGGACGAATTGCGCCACGACGAAATCGGCGTCAATATTTTGGCACCCTATGCGGCAACCGCAATGACCACTCAGGGCGGTCGTGAGGTGGATCCAGATTTGCTGCCCCGTAACACAACTGCCGCCGCAGTGTGGCTGACCCGCCCTGACTGTGAACGTTCGGGGGAGGTTTGGATGGCCGGCGCCAACTATTTCGCAAGAGCCGCCAATCTTGAGGGGCAAGGCGGGTATATTGCAAACGCCACTCCTGATGCATTCGGTGAGCAGGCCGACGCATTATCCGTCATTGATCCGGGGACAGGTTTCATTGGCGCAGAAGCGGCTTTTGCGCATTTTTTCAAAAAAGCCAAAACGGCATCAACCGCAAATGGGGAACAAAACCATGGCACGACCTAAATCCGTCGAAGAACTCTTCGACCGTCAAGAAATCTACGACCTTCTGGTCGATTATGCGCGTGGCGCGGACCGTGGCGACGCGGACTTGATCGCACAAGCCTATCATGATGACGCGATCGAAGATCATGGCGGCACATTCTTGGGATCAGCAAATGACTATGTCGATATGTTGCGAAAGGTTCTGCCCAAGGCCCCTCGCATGTCCCACATCATCACCAATATCAATATCGAGCTGGACGGTGACCGAGCCTATACAGAATGCTATTTCCTGACGTTTTCGCGCCGGGACACGGTCGAGGATCCGTTCGACAGTTTCACCATGGCACGCGTCATCGACCGTATGGAACGCCGCGACGGCGTCTTCAAAATCGCCCACCGCCGTCTCGTCTGGGATTGGAACCATGAAATGCCGCTCAACGAGAGTTGGGGTCGCGGAGAGATCGCACCGGATCCGTCCAAGCTCGTCCGTGGGGCCAAAAAACCGGACGACATTTTATACGGCGACTGGCTGCGCGCGAAATAATCAACAGGGAGAGAGTCATGAAAGTCAAAGGTTGCACAGCCATCGTCACAGGTGGCAACCGCGGTATCGGAGAGGGCTTCGTTCAAGAGCTGCTCGATGCCGGAGCCAAACGCGTTTACATCGCCTCCCGCAAACTCGCGGACGCCCAGGAGGCCGCTAAAGCCGACCCGGACCGTTTGGTCGGGATCCAATTAGATGTCACGAAAGAGGATGAAGTCGCCAAGGCGGCAGAAACCTGCAGTGATGTTGATGTGCTCATCAACAATGCGGGCGCATTTAACCGTCAAACCCTGCTCGGCGCGTTAGACATGTCGTTCATGCGGCAGGAAATCGAAACCAATTATATCGGTGTTGTCAGCATGTGTCGGGCTTTCGCCCCGGTTTTGAAGGCCAACGGCGGGGGCGCGATCGTCAATGTTCTGTCTGCGGGCGGCATCGCCTCTATTCCGGGCATGGGGGGGTATAGCCCGTCCAAATTCGCCGCAAGGTCGGCGGGCGATTGCATGCGTGCGGAGTTGGAGCCGCAGAATACACAACTGACGTCCCTTATTGTGGGATCCGTCGATACGCGCATGGCCAAACATGTGACATGGCAGGAGAAATCCACGCCGCGTGATATTGGCAAGGCCGGCATTCTCGCGATTGAGAAAAACATCCCGGAACATGACACGGATAGCCACTCTGTATCGGTCCGTGCTTTCCTCGCGCGCGATCCGCACACGCTCAACCGCTCGCTCGCGGCGTCCCTCCATAATGGAAGAAAATGATGTATAAAAACACGATTGAATCCGTGATCGCCAAGCAGGACATTTCCGATGTCATCATGCGTTATGCCCGCGCGATCGATCGTGCGGACGGTCCCTTATTACATAGTTGCTATTGGGACGACGCGATCGAAGAACACGGCAATAGCTATACCGGCCCAGCCCGCGATTACATTGACGGCGCGATGGAGCGCTTGATGAAAGGCGGCGATGTGATGATGCACCATGTCGGCAACATTCATATCGAATTCGACGGCCCGTTCGCGTGGGTCGAAACCTATCTGTTAACGTTCGCCCGTTTCTCTAAGGACGGTGAAAAATGGGATACGATGACCGGTGGTCGGGTATTCGATAAGTTTGAGTGTCGTGACGGTGAGTGGCGTATTCGTCATCGTAAAATCGCACTGGATTGGAACCGCGATGAACCTATGTCCGAAGGCTGGTGTCTTGGCCTATTCAAGCCCGAAGATCCGCGCATGAATATGGGCGAGAAAGGCAAAGGTGACCTGACGTACACGCGCTTCTAAACAGCGCTGACATCGCCGTCGTAAATGAGGCCCGGATGATTTCATCCGGGCCTTTTTCATGGCGTGACAAACCAAATGAAGTCTCTGTGTTTACGCGTATTGGCCTCGTCTGCGGAACAACGCGCGCGGTGGGTGACGGGTGGCTCATCGGTCTGATCGCGCCAAACCTGACCTGTGTGTTTCCCATAAAAAAAGGCCCAACCGAAGTCGGGCCTTACAAGTTAATTGAACGCCGCTTTAGAACTTGACGGCGACAGATGCGCCGTAAGTCCGGGGAGCGCCCAATCGGGAGAGCTCATCGCCGAAGAAGGCGATAATATTTGTACGGTATAGTTCGTCTGTGAGGTTGCGGCCCCAGATGGAAACCGTGAAGTCACCTTCGTTCGGCGTGATCGAAATCCGACCATCAAGAGTCCCGTAGGCTTCTTCAAAGTTCGTGTTCTCGGGTGCCCAGAACATTTTACCTTTGTGCGAATAACCCGCACGGATTTTCAGCCCGTCGCGCCATTGACCTAAATCAGTCTCGTATTCGGCGGAAACATTCCACTGGTATTCCGGCGTTCGCTGCAGGAAGTTGCCAGATGCATTCCGACCCAATGAATCGATAAAGTCGACATATTCTGTGTCGAGATACGTTAGGCCACCCGATACATTAAAGCCTTTAAACAAAAGGGCTTCAGCCTCGATCTCGATACCCTGAATATTGGCATCCGCGGCATTGTCCGTGATATTGCAGAGACAGCCCGCATCGGTTTGTGTGACCTGAAGATCTTTGTACTTCATGTAGAATGCCGCTAGATTGACGCGCGCGCGATTGTTCCAAAAGTCGAACTTGCCGCCGATTTCATAGTTGTCGACAGTCTCAGGATCGTAACTTGTGTTCGCGGCAACCGCATTCGCCGGATCATCCTCGAAACCGCCGCCTTTGTAGCCGGCTGAATATGTTGCGTAGAAGAACATATTCTCATTGGCTTCAAATTCGGCCGTAATCTGCGGCGTAAGCTCACCCCAGCTATCCTCATAATCGACGGTGAACGTATCACCTTCCATCAATGTCGGTGACAACGGGGAGAGAGCGACCTGATCATTCGGGAAGAACTGATCGCCACCCTCAACAGCGGTGGCCGTTACGCGACCCGATTTGTTGTCATGGGTGTAGCGGAGGCCACCGACAAGGCGGAGCTTATCATTGAACTGATAGCCAAGTTGCGCGAAGGCGGCGTAACTTTTGTTCTTCGCCATATTATCCCAGTGGGATTCACCGGAAATTGTCGGAATGGGAACAGGTGTTTCTGCAAAGAAGCGGTCAAATTTCTTGACTTCATCACTTTGTACATAGGCCCCAACAATCCAGTCGAAACCCTGATCAACAGGCGCAGAGGCGAGGCGGATCTCCTGAGAGAACTGCTTGATGTCTTCGGTTTCATTCACGGGGAATGAGAAACTGGGAGGTGAAAAGACAATCAATCCGTAGCCATTATCCGGGCCAACACCCATTTGGTCATAAAGGCTAGACGCGTCACCCTCGCGGTAACCCGAAACAGACGTCAGCGTACCGAAATCAAATTCGTTTTCCATTTTGAGACTGAGACCAAAGGCTTCGCGGTCAAGACCCTGCGGGCTTTCTTGCAAATCGCCTTTATAACGCGGCCATTCCGGCAAACTTTCACGAATGTCGAGAGGTTCGCCGCGAGCCGCGCCAATCTGCTCACGCAACTGGCTCCAGCCGCCTTGAGCGGCGGTCGGGTCGTTGATCGCGGCGGTATGGAAGCCATTTGATTCATCTTTGGTGTAATCAAATCCCAGTTTGGCTGAGAAGTTTGAATTCTCAGGACGATACAAGAGCTGAGCCCGAAATTGCGATGAATCAATATTGTCGAGATCAACATCGTGCAGGAGATCCTGGTTGAAGCCTTCGCGGTTGCGAAGCTGGAAGGAAAACCGTCCCGCAACTGTATCGCTGATGGCCCCTGTGACATATCCGTTCGTCAGGATTTCGTCATAATTGCCGTAAGATACGGAGACACTGCCACTGGGATCAAACTCAGGTTCGGCGGAATAAATGCTAATCGCGCCACCCACGACATTGCGGCCCAGAAGCACGCCTTGCGGACCGCGAACGATCTCAACGCGACCAACATCATACATGTCGAAGTTAAAGAGCCCGGAGCGGCCGACGTAAACATCATCGGAGAAAATGCCGATGGATTGGTCAGCAGACGGCGAGTCGAGGCGCGTATTTGTAATCCCGCGAATGTTGAATTCCTGATCCAGCGGAGAAAGTGCGGTGAAAGACAGCGACGTCGCGCTACCGGCCAGCTCCTCAAAGCTGAGAATACGTTCGCTTTCGAGATCGGCACCGGAGAACGCCGAAATCGCAGCAGATGTGTCTTGAACACTGTTGGCGCGGCGCTGTGCGGTCACGATGATCGTGTCGAGCTTTAGCGCATCGGATGAATTTGCATCGGAGTCTTGGGCGTATGCGTGGTCAATGGACGCACCCCCAAACGTAAGGCACGCGGCCAACGCTATACTACTTGCCTGATAACTGAACTTCATCGAGTTCCCCCTTGTGATGTGGTGCCGATTAACCGACTTGTATAAACGAACCTTATTCCTAGAATAGTAGGTTCGTCAATGCAAGTTAGTAGTTAAATCGCACAAATTTGTTTGAATTGTTTGGGATGTGGCACAAAATTCATAACCGAAAGCAGACGCATTCTATTCATACCCGCGCTGTTTGACTTTAGCGGATGTTACAGATTTGGGTTCGGCTAAGAGATGATTTTCGTTCTTACTCACCTCCCGATGTGAAGAAAGAGTTTAACTGAAGGCCTTAATGGCACGGGCCCTGAGCGGTCGAAATCTAACCACCGACGGCGTAATTCTCTGCCCCTGTGTGACGTGCGTCACTTTTGCGCGGGCAAATCTCGCCATGACGGGCGGGCTGCAACAGGGGTGCGGCGCTCCCGATAGGGTCGTGTCCCCGTTTCAGCATGTTCGAAAAGCTCTTTTCTCGGACTTGAACAGACAGATCTTGACGAGTTGCCCATGAGCGCCCTGACTCACACGACAGCAAACCCCCACATTAAGACCGATGAGTCGATGTGGCCCATGCTCTTCATCCTCGTCCCCGTGATGATCTGGGCGATGTTTGCGGCTGCGGGTCCGGGCTTCGGCACATTTGCTGGCGTGCCGATGAAGTTTCATGCGGGTATCATGCTCACGGCTTTGCTCGGCGGTGTGGTCTATATTATCGGTAAAATGGGCTCAAACCCGCCGACAATTGATCATTCGCGTTACGCCGACAAGGTCGTAAAATACGGCGTCATCGCGACGACGTTCTGGGGGATTGTCGGTATGTCAGCGGGTGTTTTGATCGCCGCGCAGATGACATGGCCGGGGATTTTCTATTTTGACGGGGCATGGACGAATTTTGGGCGCTTGCGTCCTTTGCATACGTCCGCCGTTATTTTTGCTTTTGGCGGTAACGCCCTGATCGCCACGAGCTTCTACGTCGTGCAGCGGACGTGCCGCACACGTTTGGCAGGCGGGTCTTGGCCGTGGTTCGTGTTCTGGGGCTATCAACTCTTTATCATCATGGCGGCGTCTGGCTACTTAATGGGTATTACAGGCGGCAAAGAATATGCGGAGCCTGAATGGTATGTCGATCTGTGGCTGACCATCGTTTGGGTCGCCTATTTATTGGTCTTCCTGATGACGTTGGCCAAGCGCAAAGAGCCGCACATTTATGTGGCCAACTGGTTCTACCTCGCCTTTATCGTCACAGTCGCAATTCTGCATATTGTCAATAATTTGGCGCTTCCAGTCGCCTTAACGAGCGCAAAATCTTACGGGGTTTATGCGGGCGTGCAGGATGCCATGACCCAGTGGTGGTATGGCCATAATGCGGTTGGGTTCTTCCTGACGGCGGGTTTCCTCGCGATCATGTATTACTTCATACCTAAACGGGCGAACCGTCCGATTTGGTCCTACAAGCTTTCCATCGTTCACTTCTGGGCGGTTATCTTCATCTATATTTGGGCGGGTCCGCACCACCTCCATTATACCGCGCTGCCGCAATGGACGCAGACGCTCGGTATGGTGTTTTCCATCATGCTTTGGATGCCCAGCTGGGGTGGCATGATCAACGGTCTGATGACCTTGCAAGGGGCGTGGGACAAATTGCGGACCGATCCGGTTTTGCGGATGCTCGTGGTCTCGGTCGCGTTTTACGGCATGGCGACCTTCGAGGGGCCGCTTATGTCGATCCGTTACGTCAATGCGCTGTCGCATTATACAGATTGGGGCATCGGCCATGTGCACTCCGGCGCGCTCGGCTGGAATGGTTTCGTGACCTTTGGGGCGCTCTATTGTCTCGTTCCATGGTTGTGGAAAAAGAAAGAGCTCTACTCGACGAAATTGGTCGAATGGCACTTCTGGCTCGCGACACTGGGGATCGTTTTCTATATCACAGCGATGTGGGGCGCGGGGATTAGTCAGGGCTTGAACTGGCGCTCATACACAGAGCTGGGTTTCTTGGAATATAGTTTCATTGAGACTGTCAGCCCGTTGCATGTATTCTTTGCGATCCGGACCTTAGGGGGCTTCTTGTTCCTGCTCGGGACCCTGATCATGGCCTATAATATCCGGATGACCATAAAAGGTCGCGGCAATGCGACGTCGATCGTCACAAATGCGGCCTCTGATCCTGTGATGCCCTCACCCGTTCCATCCACACTTGCCCCGGCTGAATAAGATGTTCCTACGTCTTCACAAATATCTCGAACAAAAATCGTTCGCGCTGTTGCTCGGCATTATCGCCGTAGTCTCAGTCGGGGGCTTGGTCGAGATCGCGCCGCTATTTTATATCGACTCAACGATTGAAGAAGTCGACGGGATGCGGCCTTATACGCCGCTCGAGCTGGCCGGTCGGAACATCTATGTCCGCGAAGGCTGTTACACGTGCCACTCGCAGATGATCCGCCCGCTGCGCGATGAAGTCGAACGGTATGGGCATTACAGCCTCGCCGCTGAGTCCATGTATGATCGTCCGTTCCAATGGGGGTCGAAACGCACCGGGCCGGATATTGCCCGTGTTGGCGGTAAATATTCAGACGAATGGCACCGCACACATTTGATTGATCCGCGTTCGGTTGTGCCGGAATCCATCATGCCGCCGTATAAATTCTTGGATAAGGCCGAGCTGCAATATGATGATATTATCGCTCATCTGAGCGCTAACAAAAGGCTGGGCGTTCCCTATTCGGACGAGATGCTGGCGATAGCCAAGTCAGATGTGGAAACGCAGCTCGATCCGATGGCTGAGGATGAAGAGGGTTTCTTGGCCCGTTATCCCAACGCCGTCATGCGCGATTTCGATGGCAATCCCGACCGCGTGACAGAGATGGATGCGTTGATTGCCTATTTACAAATGCTCGGCACATTGGTGGATTTCACCGAATATGAAGCCGATCTCGACGAAAACTTGAGGTAAGCTCAATGGGTTACGATCAAATCGCTCATGTCGTCAAAATCGGCGGCACCGTCGTTTTTACCACCGTTTTTGTGGCCGCAATTTTTTATGCGCTGTGGCCAAAGAACAAGGCCCGCTTTGACCGGGCGGCCCATATTCCCTTGCAGGCCAATGACGCGCCGGACCTAGACGCCGGAGAGACACGATGAGCGACACTGATAACACTGAGGATCGCCCCGATATGGGGGATCGGCATGAGCCGCGTTTCGACGAACCGACAGGTCAATATACAACGGGCCATAGCTGGGATGGTATTGAAGAGCTAAACACGCCTATGCCGCGTTGGTGGCTCGGGATTTTCTACGCCAGTATCGTGATCGCTTTGATTTATGCGTTATTGATGCCGTCAATTCCGCTGATCAATAGCCACTATAAAGGGCTTCTGGGTCATTCAGATCGAAAAGCTGTGGCGTTGGATATGGTCAATATGCGGACCGGACGCGCACAATTTTCTGACAAGCTGACAGGTGTCGACCTTGAGAATATCATGGGGGATCCAGAGCTATTTCGCTTCGCGATGGCGGCTGGGAAATCGGCCTTCGGGGATAATTGCGCGACATGTCACGGCGCCGGCGGCCAAGGCTTTAAGGGTTACCCGAACCTAAATGATGATATTTGGATCTGGGGCGGCACGTTCGAAGAGATTCGCCACACTTTGGAGGTTGGTGTTCGCGCGTCGCATGACGACACGCAGTTCAACTTGATGCAAGCCTATGGGCGGGATGGCCTGTTAACCCGTGACGAGATTAAGGATCTGACTGAATATTTGCTCGCCTTCACGGACCGCAGCGAGAACCCTGACGCTGTCGCGCGCGGGAAGTCGCTGTTCGCGGAGAATTGCGTGTCATGTCATGGGGCGGAGGCGACAGGAGACCAGAGCCAAGGTGCGCCAAACCTGACCGATCTAGACTGGTTATATGGGGGTGAGCGCGCCGACATTTTGGAGACGCTCAATAATGGTCGTCAAGGTGTGATGCCGAATTGGAACGAACGGTTGAGCCCGGACACAATCACGGCGTTGGCGGTCTATGTCCACGCTCTGGGCGGCGGGGAGCCTTCAAACCCCGTCGAGTAGCACAGAGCGCCCCGTCGCAGTCATGGCAACATGTCTGTGACGCAGGACACAGTTTTGACCCTTTGGGTCCTCTAAGTCGCCACACATGACGATTTTAATCGATAATACGAAACGGCGCGAAGCGGCACCCGGTGTGCCGCGCTCACAGGCGCCAAACCCAACGTCATCGACCCCGGCCAGCTTGTATAAAAGTCGGGAACAGATTTATCCAAAGCTCGCCCACGGGGTATTTCGAAATCTAAAATGGCTGGCGATGGTAGTGTTGCTTGGCATTTACTATGCGCTGCCTTGGGTGCGGTGGGACCGCGGTCCGGGACAGCCGGATCAAGCCGTGTTGGTCGATTTTGAAAATGCGCGCTTCTATTTCTTCTTCATCGAAATTTGGCCGCAAGAGGTCTATTATATCACGGGATTATTGATCCTCGCCGCGCTGGGCCTGTTTCTAATCACGGCGATGTTTGGACGTGTCTGGTGTGGGTATGCGTGCCCACAGACGATTTGGACGGACCTGTTCATCTATGTCGAACGGTTCTTTGAAGGCGACCGCAACGCGCGGATCAAGCTCGATAAAGCAAAATGGTCGGTGTCTAAAATATATAAAAAGACCGCCAAACATATCGTTTGGCTCTTGATTGCGGCGCTCACGGGCGGGGTCTGGATTCTTTATTTCCACGATGCGCCGTCCATCGCGCGGGACTTCTTCACCGGACATGCGCCGATGACGTCCTATATTTTCGCCGCGATTTTGACCTTCACAACCTATTCTTTGGCCGGGTTCATGCGTGAACAGGTCTGTACCTATATGTGCCCATGGCCGCGCATTCAGGCCGCCCTGATCGATGAAGATGCGCTCAATGTGACCTATCGTTATGACCGTGGAGAGCCCCGTGGTGCGCACAAAAAAGGGGCCACATGGGAAGGTCGCGGCGACTGTATCGATTGCCGTCAGTGTGTGGCTGTCTGTCCGGTTGGGATTGATATTCGCGATGGGCTGCAGCTGGAATGTATCGGGTGCGCGCTCTGCATTGATGCGTGCGACGAAATCATGGTCAAAATCGACCGTCCAAAAGGCCTTATCGCCTATGATACAGAGGCCAATGTTGTGGCCAGGATAGCGGGTGAAAAACCACGTTTTCGCCTGATCCGGGCGCGGACAATGATTTATGCTGTCGTGTTCGCCGCGGTCGGGGGCATCATGCTCTATGCCCTACTAGGGCGCTCGACGTTGGACCTGAATGTCGTGCGTGATCGACAGCCGAATTTCGTTCGCCTATCAGACGGAAGCATCCAGAACGGCTACACGATTAAGGTTTTGAACAAAGCGACGGAAACCCGCACGTTGACACTCTCGGTCGACGGGCTTCCAAGCCCAACCTTGAAAGTCGCAGGCCAAACCGGGCTGAACTTAATTGTGCCTGCCGATGATATTATCGATTTTCGCGTTCTCATCGTTGAGGATGACCTCATTGATATAGGGGTTCGGGGCGACGTGACCTTTAAACTCGTTGATCCGGTCACGAGTGTCACGGCGATCCAATCAACTGTCTTCGTCACAGGGTCATAAAGGACGGTATAATGAGCAAAACTGTGGCCCATAAGGGATCAAAACCTCGCGAACTGACGGGCAAACATGTCCTCGTCATGCTGCTCGTCTTCTTTGGCATTATTATTACGGTCAGCATCGTTTTCACGACCTCAGCTGTGAAGTCGTTTCGTGGCGAAGATGTGAAACAGTCTTACCGGCAGGGGGTGGATTACAATAAAACATTGGCGGCGCGGGCGGCGCAGTCTGAAATGGGCTGGCAGGCGTCGATTAATGTGACGGGAACGGCGCTGGATCGCACATTCATCGTGTCTGTGGCGGATCGCGCGGGACTGCCCCTTCAAGGCGTCGCTGTCACAGGACGCTTGCGGCATCCGGCAGATTCAACATTGGATCGACCGTTGATGTTCATGCCCGCCACCGACGGCCTCGCACGCGCTGACCTTTCGGGGCTGCATGGCCAATGGACCGTGCAAGCGACGGCCGAGAATAGCGACGGCGCGTTGCAATTTAGCTATGATCTCAACTTACGATGACGGTCGCGCTGGCCTCATTCGTACGCACATCGGGCGATGTGTCATCGCTTGATTTGGTCATTGGTGGCGCGCGGTGCGGCGGATGTCTCGCCAAGATTGAAAACGGATTGCGCTCCCAGCCAGACGTGACTGAGGCGCGCATGAACCTCTCGACCGCACGCTTGCACGTGGCGTGGCATGGGGCCGCAGACCGGGCTGACGGCTTTGCGCAAAACCTCCAAGACATGGGGTTTTCGGCCGGACCCTATATTCCTGACATCGCCGACGCTGCCGACCGCGCGCAGTCCCGTAAACTGTTGCTGGCTATGGCGGCCGCAGCGTTTGGCCTGATGAACGTGATGATCTTATCGATCGCTGTCTGGTCGGGCGGCAGCGAAATGAGCGCGGCCACACAAAGTCTGCTGCACTGGCTCTCCGCCGCGATTGCTTTGCCAATTGCAGCCTTTTCAGGTCGACCCTTCTTTGCGTCCGCGTGGCAAGCGCTTCGCGCCAAAACGACGAATATGGACGTCCCGATATCGCTCGCAATTATCCTCGCCTGTGGGCTCAGCCTCTGGGAAACGTGGCAAGGCCAAGAGCATACATATTTCGACGCCGCCCTGATGTTGGTTTTTCTATTGTTGGTGGGCCGAGTCCTTGATGCACGACTTCGCGCGCGCACGGGACTGGCGGCGCGACAGTTGGCGGCGCTGCAAGTCCATAATGCGCGGCGCATTACTGACGATAACCGCGTTGAAACGGTCCCCACGACAGAGCTTGCGCCCGGCGACATCGTCGTCGTGGCGTCGGGGGAGCGTATTCCGGCGGACGGTGTCGTTATCTCGGGCGAAAGTCGTCTGGATGCGGCCTTAGTGACAGGGGAGACGGCCTTACAAAAAGTGGGTCCGGGCGACGCGCTCTATTCTGGCACGATCAATCACGGCGCACCGCTGACCCTCGAAATCCATAAGGCGAGCGCAGACTCTTTTCTCGCGGATATTACCGCCATGGTCGAAGCGGGCCAGCAGACGCAGGCGCGCTATGTCCGCCTCGCGGACCGCGCGGCGCGGGCCTATGTTCCGGTCGTGCATAGCTTGGCGTTGTTGACGTTTGTGGGGTGGTTGATCGCGGGCGGCACGCCGCGAACCGCGATTATTAACGCGATCGCCGTCTTGATTATTACCTGTCCCTGCGCGCTTGGGTTGGCCGTGCCTGCGGTGCAGGTGGTCGCGGTCGGACGGTTATTCGCTAAAGGTGTGCTGATCCGGTCCGGTGACGCCCTAGAACGGCTGGCGACCGTTCGGCATGTTGTGTTCGACAAGACGGGCACGCTCACGCAAGGCCGGATTCGAGCCGATGTCTCGGCTATCCCCGCGCCGGATCTCGCACTCATCTCGGCCCTCTCGCGGCATTCGACACATCCTGCATCTGTCGCGCTGCATGAGTTCGAGACAGCTGCGTCCGCCCTCGAGGTAGAAGAAGTGTCTGGTCAGGGTCTCCGGGGCCAAGTCTCTGGTCATGCCGTGCGGCTCGGACAGGCCCGCTTTGTTGGGGGGGTATCGTTTGACCGGCCAGGTCTCTGGGCCAGAATTGACGCCCAAGACCCGTTGCAAATTATCCTTGCAGACCCGATCCGGGGTGAGGCGCAAGAGACAGTGAACGCGCTCAGGGCGGCTAACCTCACGCTGTCTATTGTCTCGGGGGATGCGGCGGAGACGGTCGAAAATGTGGGCGATGCACTTGGAATTGACCAGGTGACTGCGCGGGTCGAACCGGCTGAGAAGCTCACGCATATTTCTGCGCTGCAAAATAGGGGTATTCCCGTCCTGATGGTTGGGGACGGATTAAATGATGCTCCGGCGCTCGCCCATGCGGATGCATCAGCGGCGCTCGTGAGTGGGACAGAGATTTCACGGGCTGCGTCTGACATTGTCCTGCAGGGCGATACACTGGCGGGCTTGCCATTTGCGATACAGGTCGCGCGCGCGGCTAAACGGCGCGTGGTCGAGAATTTTGCACTGGCGATTGGGTATAATATGTTGGCCGTGCCGCTGGCGATTTTTGGGTATGTCACCCCGCTTATCGCCGCTCTTGCGATGTCTGCCTCGTCTTTGATCGTGACGCTCAATGCTTTGCGCATGCGCCGGGTTGGCGATTACGAAGGTCCGTCCCATCCGGGACAAAACGAGCGTATTAAAAAGGGTAAGGCCGCATTATGACGTCGCTTCTTTGGCTGATCCCAATTGCGCTTATTCTTGGCTTCAGTGCGCTGGGCACATTTTTCTGGGCCTTAAGAAGTGGGCAATTCGATGATCTTGACGGCGATGCGGAACGCATGCTGGGCGACGATGATTTTCCGCTAACCTAAAGTCCGGACTTAGACCCCCCGAAATTAGACCTCGGATTTAAACTTTGACCGTTAGACCTTGGGGTCTTTCTTTGGGGTTTTGACAGGGCCATCATTATCGCGCGCGCATACGGCATGGCACGGCATAGGGACTTGTTTGTCAGGTGTGTCTTGACCGGGCAGCTCAATCCGAATGATCCGTCCGGACGCACACAGGCGGGCCTCGATAAACTGTGACCCGGGTGGCGAAGGCAGGCTCGGCAAAAGCACCGCAAAAGCAATCAAGCCCACGCCTAATGCCCCGCTACTCATAGGTCCGCATCCAGCAATTCAATCAGTTGTTGCGGTGTCGCGGGATGACGCAGGATATGGAGCCGATCTTGCGGAAAGCTGTCATTATTACCGATCGGCGCATTTTCACTGGCCATCAGCACAATGCAGGGGCGATCCTGAACGTGCATGATTAAATTGAGCAGACGAAAGATCGTTGGTCCACCCCTATCCATATCCATGATCATGGTATCGCAGGACCGGACCGTTCGGTGCGACAGAACATCATGGGAAAAACGGTCGGCATCCTCGACTCTGAAGACAGGCCGACCGCTGGCTTCTAATAGAGGGCACATAGAGGCGAGAGCCGCTGAGTGGCAGTCGACCATATAGATGACGGGTTGTGCGGCGGTGAGCGACATGGAAAGAAGCCTTGCGGATTAATCTTCCCTAGTTTGAATGTGGCCTCGGATTGTGACACGGGTCACGTTGCTACGTAAAACTCGGCCGATATGGCCCGCATGGACATGAACGACATGACCTTATCTCTTTTAATGTCTGGACCATCATCCGGGCTGAAGGCTGTCATGAACACGCTGGTGGACGGCGCCATCGTAATTGATTTCACGGGGGCCATTCAGTTGATTAACCCGGCGGGTGAAGCGATTTTCGGCTATAGCGCCGCTGACCTGATGGGGTTGAATGTGAAGGTTCTGATGCCCGAACCTTACCACTCAGAACATGATGATTATATCGGCGACTATATCAAGACCGGGAAGAAAAAGATCATTGGCATCGGTCGGGAGGTCAAAGGCCAACGCAAGAATGGTGATGTTTTCCCGATGAGTCTCGCTGTCGGTGAAATGGGTCAAAACGGGCCGCGCCTATTCATAGGCATCATCCGTGACCTGACGGACCGCCATCGGCGCGAAGCCGAATTTGATGCGCTGCAGGCCCGACACTTCCATCTCTCTCGCGTCGCCGCGATGAACGAGATGGGAGCCGCCATTGCCCATGAAATCAACCAACCTTTGGCCGCAACCGCAAATTATATTGAGACCGCAAAGATATTGGCAGGCCGCATTGAGGACCGAGAGGATAAGCTCGTTCCGGTCTTGGATCGCGCGCTGGACCAAAATAATCGTGCGGCTGAAATTATTTCGCGGATGCGAACCTTTATTGAGCGCGGCGATGTCAACTTAGAGACAGTTGACCTTGAACAGGCGCTTGAGGACTCGCTCCTGCTCAGTCTCTCGAAGTTTCGAGACACAGGGATTGAGGTCGTTCGGACTCTCAACACGACTGTGACCCGCGTGCGCGGCGATACTGTCCAAATTCAGCAAGTGCTGGTCAATCTGATCCGAAATGGTTGTGAAGCCATGGTCGATAGTGAGCAAAAGAAATTGTCGATCACAGTCACGGCCGACGGTGAGCATAATGATATGGTTCGAATTAGCGTGTCGGACACGGGGATCGGATTATCCACTGACATACTGCCCGACTTGTTTACGGCTTTTACCTCGACCAAGAGCGGCGGACTCGGTGTCGGCTTATCCATTAGTCGGTCTATTGTGCGTGCCCATGGCGGCCGTATCTGGGCCGCCGAAAATGACATGGCGGGCGCGACTTTTAGTTTTACCTTGCCGCAATGCCTGATTGATAAGGCGTCCACTCAATGAGTCCGGTCATTCACATTATCGATGACGATGATCAGGTCCGCGAGTCACTCGAGCTACTCCTCGAAACGAGCGGTTATTCTGTGCAGACATTCGCGTCTGGCGATATTCATATTGCCGAAAACCCATCGCTTGATGAGGCCATATTGATCTTGGATGTGCGGATGCCGGGCCGTGATGGTCTGGAAACTTTGGCCTATGTTCGCGCGCGCGCGCCGTCAGTTCCCGTGATTATGATCAGTGGTCACGGCGACATCCCCTTGGCGGTAAAAGCGATGCAAATTGGCGCGAATGATTTTGTCGAAAAACCCTTTGTTGCCAGTCGCATTATTGATGCGATTAATCACTTAGGTCAGTCTGGGGACCTTACGCCGAGCCCTCACGACGCACGCGATGCGTTGGCCGCGTTAACACCGCGGGAAAGCGAAGTGGCGCAGCTGCTGTCAGACGGAAAACCGAATAAAATTATCGCGCATGAGCTTGGGGTGTCGGTCCGGACTGTGGAAACACACCGCGCGCGGCTCATGTCCAAGCTCGGTATCCGCTCACTCGCGGATCTCGTGAAATTGGTGATGCAAGTTTGAGCGCGATGTGGCCGATGCAAATTGGCGCGTCTGCGTAGAATTACGTACGTAAAATACCGCACTGACATTGATTCCCGGCGTGACCTAAACAGGTCTCGTCAAACGGGAAAGTGACCATGCAAACCGACATACACGACGCGCACAATGGTTTTGGCACGATCCGGGTCTATCCGGACAAGACGCCGATCTATCACCAAGGCGATAGCGCCACACGTATTTTCCGGGTCAATAGCGGTGTCGTGATGACGTTCCGCTTGCTCGAAGATAGCCGCCGTCAGATCACCGGGTTTTGCACCGAAGGTGAGTTTTTCGGTCTGTCGCCGCATGGCGACCATATGGATGGGGCGGTGACTGTCACCAGCGCAGGCATTCAAAGTGTGTCGATTTCAGCGCTGGAAACCGATGCTGGGCTGCGCGCCCAAATCATGAACCATAGTTTCCGCAAGATCGAAGACACGCAGAACCTGATGATGACCCTCACCAAAACATCCTCGGAAGCACGGGTTGCGGCGTTCCTCGTTATGTTGGCGGACCGGCGTTTGCGGCGCCAAGGTCCGAATGCCGACGGTCTTGAGGTTAGTTTGCCGATGTCGCGGCTCGATATAGCCGATTACCTCGGCCTTTCGCGTGAAACCGTGAGCCGACGCTTGAATGAGCTTAAAAGTCTTGGCCTGATCGGTCTGCCGGACACACATACCGCGCAGATCAATCGGTTTGACGGACTGCGGAGATGTGCCGGTATGATGGCGGCTTAGTCGGCGCGCCTCAGGACCCTTTAAGACACGACCGAGGGCCCGTCGCGTCCAACAGTCTGGCGTAAATTCGTTAAGTCTTCAGCGATGGCCGCAATGGGCTCCAGCCGTTTGGAAAGGTCCGCATGATGGTCGCCATCTTTGGGTTCATAGGCTTCGAGATAGAGCCGTAATGTCGCCCCGGCTGTGCCGGTGCCGGACAGGCGCATGACAAAGCGCGACCCGCTTTCAAACATAACGCGAAGGCCTTGGTTCTCAGTCACAGATCCATCGATCGGGTCGTGATAGGTGAAACTGTCGGCGGCGCTGATCGTTTCCTTACGGAGCGTTGTTCCGGGCAGGGTTGTGAGTTGGCCTTGTAGTCGCGCCATGACGTCTTCGGCTTTATCGGCGGCGACGGACTCATAATCATGGCGACTGTAATAATGACGCCCATAGGTGGCCCAATGGTCGGTCAGGATGTCTTGGACGCTCAATCGACGGACGGCGAGGATGTTAAGCCACATCAAAATCGCCCACAGCCCATCTTTCTCTCGCACATGATCAGATGACGTCCCGGCGCTTTCCTCACCGCAGACGGTGATGCGGCCTGCATCCAAGAGGTTGCCGAAATATTTCCACCCGGTTGGAGTCTCAAAGCTCTCAATGCCCATGGCAGCGGCGACGACATCGGAGGCGCGGCTCGTGGGCATAGACCGTGCGACGCCTTTGATTCCATCCCGATAGGCGGGGGCGAGGTGGGCGTTGGCCGTGATGACCGCGAGGCTGTCCGACGGGCTGACATAAACGCCGCGTCCCAAGACGATGTTGCGGTCGCCGTCGCCATCAGACGCCGCGCCAAAATCGGGCGCGTCATCGCCAAACATTCGGTCGAATAGTGCCTTGGCGTAAACGGGGTTCGGGTCCGGATGACCGCCCCCAAAATCAGGCAGGGGTGTCGCGTTCATGAGCGCGTCTGAATTCACGCCAAGGCGGCGTACAAATATTTCCTGCGCGTAGGGTCCCGTCACGGCATGCATCGCATCGAATATCAGGGAGAGGTCGCTCGTGAGAAACCGCCGAATTGTTTCGAAATCAAACAGGGTTTCCATCAGGTCCGCATAATCGGTTACGGGATCAAACACGCTCACGGCCATCGCGCCTAGGTTCGAATGGCCAAGCGTGCTTAGATCGACATGCCCGTCTGCGATTTGATAATGTTCCATCACTTTGGTCCGCTCGAAAACGGCATCGGTGAGAGACGTCGCGGCCGGTCCGCCATTGGACACATTATATTTAATCCCGAAATCACCGTCTGGCCCACCGGGGTTATGGCTCGCCGACAAAACAAAGCCGCCGTTCGCCCCATATTGACGGATCATGTTGGAGACAGCGGGCGTCGAGAGAATACCGTCTTTCCCGACCATCACTTTGGCCACGCCATTGGCGGCAGCAATCCGCAGGATCGTCTGAATGGCGACATCATTATGATAACGCCCGTCACCGCCAAGGATCAGAAGCCCGCCTTTGAGCTCGGGTACGCAATCAAAGATCGCTTGGACGAAGTTCTCCAAATAATGCGGCTGTTTGAAGACGCTCACGGTCTTACGCAAGCCTGATGTGCCGGGTTTTTGGTCATCATAGCGCGTGGTTTGAACGTCAGTCATAATAGGATCTTTGTGTCTAAAAGCCGGGCCTACTACGGACGGGCGGCGGCAATCGCATGAAGTATGGTAAGCGCGTCAGCGTCATTCAGCAACGCTTCGATCGACAGCGGCGTGCGTCGTCGCCAATTGGGTTGCTCTGATGTCGTGCCGGGAACATTGGGTTGATCTTCAGAAAGCAATAAATCGTCCAATTGCACTGCGAAGGCCAGCGAAGGCCCGGTGGCGAGATAGGCTTGTAACGCGGCCATATGCTCACCCTTCAAATGGGCGGGCGTGTCGGGAAGACCGGTCATCTCTGCCATCGCCTGTCGATCACGCGCGCGTTGTTCGCGCTCCCACGGCAGGCTGTCTCGCCCAATGTTTAATTGCTCGCGCCAGGCCAGATCGCGTTCTGTCCAAAAGCCCGCGACCGTGGGGAAGTCATGATTGGACCAGGCATTCATGGCCAACTGACGTGCGGCGTCGCGGGGCAACATTTCGCCGCGATGGCCGCGTTCGATCATCTGTACCGAACAGCCGAGTAGGTCATACGCCGCCATTTGCGCGCGGAAGCCGTCTGGCACGGTACCGAGATCTTCCCCAAAGATAATGCAGGACGTCGCACGGGATTCTTCGCTGATAATCTGCATCAGGCGTGCAAACGGGTAGGTGACGTAACCGCCGGGGGCGTCCTCAGGGATCCAGAAGCTTCGCGACAGGCCCAAGACATGGTCAATGCGAACAGCGCCGGCGTGGGTCATGACGGCGCGTAACGCGGCGCGAAAGGCGCGATCAGCGGGTTGGGCGTCTTCGAAACGATCGGGCCGAAGCGGCAGTAAGTCCCAGCGCTGACCCACAGGATTGGCTGCATCCCCCGGCGCGCCGAGGCTCATATTGGCCGCGAAAGCGCCGCGGTTGCGCCAGACATCCGATCCGCCCGGGACCACGCCGACCGCCAAATCGAGGTAGAGTCCAATTCGCATTCCGGCGGTTTTAGCGCGGGCTTGCGCGTCAGCCAACTGCAACTCCGCGTTCCATTGAAGGTAAGCGTAATAGTCAATCCGGACCGCATGCGCCGCCGCAAAATCTGCGCAGGCCGCGCTTTGCGGATCGTGCAAGTCTGGCGCAAAGTTCCGCCATCCGGCATAGGTTTGGCGTTCTTCGGGCAATTGCTCGAACAACACATCATAGAGCGCGTGCTGCGATAGCGCCGCGCCGCGCAACAGCTTGTAGGCGCTAAAAGCTATCTGGCGGGGGTGGTCGTCAGGCAGGGAACAAAAGGACGAAAAGGCACGCGCAAAGGCAGCTGATTTCGCTGTATAGACTGTCGCGTAATCAACGAATTCCGGGGTGGAAATCTCAGGTTTTGATCCCTCCCATTCAGGCAATTGATCCGGTGCGATATGCATGATGTTGAGGAATTCACGCGACGAGACGGAATAAGGCGCGAACAAATGCGGCGCGCCGGGAAACAGGGCGTGGACGGGATTGATGCCGATAAAATCACATCCGGTCGGGGCCAAGCCTTCCGCCAGTTGCGCCAGTGTTTCGAAATCTCCGATGCCCCAACTCTGTTGGCTATGCAGCGCATAGAGCGCGGTCGTGACGCCCCAGACGCCGCCGAGCGTGGTTAGTTTTTCTGCCCCAAAGACAGTGGCGATCGGCGTGTCATTATCTTGGGTCTGGTTGGATGATTGAAGGACGGGTCTTGTCAAATCAATGTCCAGCGCCGTCAAAAGTGCATCTCGCGTTACGTCTGTCATGGCATGCCAATGACCCGATATATCGCGGAAGCCCTCATGTAGTCCGGATGCTTTTGCGTGAGCGGTGATCCGGGCATGACGCTCCCAATCCGGGACGTGCGTGACGGGCAGCTCGAAAACAGCGACCGCGTCACCGCTCAGTTCGCGCGTGCCAAAAACAGGCGCCCAGTGTTCCGATAAGGTGATGTGCGTTGTCGCGCCGCGATTAAAAAAGACGGCCACTGTCGGCTCATCCGTCATGGCGAGGGCCAATCCCAGACAGGGGCGATCCGGTTGTTCCCAGTCGGCGACGGACATCAGTTTCCCGTCTGGCGTGATCCATTGCACATCGGGAAAAGCGGAGCTTTCGAGCGGTTGTCCATGCAGGAACTGACTTTGACGAAAATGCGGGTAGCGGCGGCGCAGCGCACTCAGGGTTTGGACCTGTCGGATGAGCTCAGGATCCGCCACGTCCCAATCCAGCCACGTCGTGACATTGTCCTGACAATAGGCGTTATTATTACCGTTCTGGCTCTGCCCGAATTCATCACCGGCCAGTAGCATTGGTGTGCCTTGGCTCAGCAGCAGTGTCGCGACCATGGCGACTTTCCGGTCGCGGCGCCGCGCAATGATTTGGGGGTCATCGGTCGGGCCTTCCACGCCCATATTGTCCGAGAGATTATGTCCGTGCCCGTCGCGATTATCCTCGCCATTGGCGCCGTTATGCTTGTCGTTAAAGCTAACGGTGTCATGCAAGGTAAAGCCGTCATGCGCGGCGAGGAAATTCACCGAACTCCACACGTTTCGATCATTATGGTCAAAGCGCTCTGAGGACCCAAGCAGCTTGCCCGCCAGCGACTGATGCGCATGCGCGTCCCCACGCCAGAAGCTACGCAGCGCATCGCGGTACTCGTCATTCCATTCCGCCCAACCATTCGGGAACCGCCCGAGTTGGTAGCCATGCGGACCGATATCCCACGGCTCTGCAATCAGTTTCACGCTCGATAAGATCGGGTCGTTCTTAATGGATTTGAACAAGGGTGCGGCGGCATCGAACCCTTGGCCCATGCGCCCTAAGGTCGGGGCCAGATCAAAGCGAAACCCGTCGATGCCAAATTCTGTCACCCAATGGCGTAAGCTTGCCAGCGTCAAATCGCGCACGGCCTCGCTGCGCATATCGAGCATGTTGCCCGTGCCTGTATGATTGACATAAAATCGGCTGTCATTTTGCAGTGCATAATAGGAGGCGTTGTCGATTCCCTTATAGGAGAGGGTCGGACCATACCGCCAGCTTTCCGCCGTATGGTTATAAACAACGTCCAAAATGACCTCGATGCCCGCCGCGTGTAACGCGCGGACGCCGCTGCGCATTCCCTCTTTGCCCGCGCGGCCCAAATAGGCCCCATGCGGGGTGAAATAGTTGATCGGATTATAGCCCCAATAATTAGACAAGCCCATTTTTGTCAGGTGTGGCTCGGAATGGAATTGCTGCAGCGGCAGTAGCTCCAACGCCGTCACGCCGAGATCTGTAAGATGCCCGATCAGAGCCGGATTGGCCAAAGCCTCAACCGTTCCGCGCAGGGCGGGTTTTACGGCGAGGTGGTTTTGCGTCAGCCCTTTGACATTGGCTTCGTAAATCAGCGTGTCAGCCCACGGCGTCGCGGGGCGCACCCAGTCGCGCCGTGGGTTCGGAGCGGTAACAACGCCCTTAGGCATATAGGCGGCGCTGTCCTGATTGTTAAACGACAGATCATCGTCGCCAATATGGCCATAGATAGATGGATGTTCGATAATCGATCCGCGGAGCGCTTTGGCGTAGGGATCAATCAGCAATTTATAGGGGTTGAAACGGTGGCCATCTGACGGGGCGTAGGGCCCGTCCACGCGGTAGCCATAGGCTTGGCCGACATAGACTTCGGGCACATGCACCGACCAGATATGACCTGCGCGGGACAGCGCGATCCGGTCTGTTTCAGTATCGCCCTCAAATAAGCAGAGCGTGACGGCTGTCGCATGGGCAGAAAAGAGGGAAAACTGCGTCCCGCTCTCTGTCGGGACGGCGCCTAAAGGCCAATCTGTCATGATGTATAGAGCGCCAAATAATCTTGCGCGGGCAAGGTCCAGCCGAAGTCCTGTCCAATTGCGGTGTCAATCATCCGGTTCCAGACCGGTGCGTCCGCAAAGAGCGAAAATGTTCGGTCAATCGCTGCCCAGAGCATGTGCGGGCCGACGGGATAAAAAGTTACACCAGTCGCGGCTCCGTTAGCGACACTCGCCGGGGTTGCGCCGATAACCGTGTCCATCAACCCACCGACGCGCGACGTCACCGGGATCGTGCCGTAGCGCATGGCGCAAAGCTGCGTCAGGCCGCAGGGTTCGAACCGCGACGGAATAAGGATCGCGTCAGCGCCCGCTTGTAATTGATGCGCGAAAGGCTCGTCATAACCGATGGTAATCGAGATATGATCGGGATGACGATCTTGCGCAGCCATAAAGGCGCGCTCAATCGCGGTGTCGCCCGAACCCAGCAGGGCAAGCTGTCCTCCGCGCGCGACAATCCCGTCTAAGAGGTCCGGTACAAGGTCGAGCCCTTTTTGTCCGGTCAGGCGCGAGATGATGGTGAACAGCGGGCCGCTGGCTTTTTTGGACAGACCTAATTGATCTTGCAGCGCGCGTTTATTGATCGCCTTGCCGGACCAATCGGTCGCTGAGAACGGCGTGGTTATATCCGCGTCAATTGCGGGATTCCAAACGGTTTGATCTACGCCATTCAGGACCCCCCGCAAGCGTTCAGAGCGACTTCGTAAGAGACCCGCAAACCCCATCCCGCTCTCATCCATCTGGATTTCAAGCGCATAGGTCGGGCTGACGGTTGTGATCCAATCGCTATAGACGAGCCCGGATTTCAGACAGCTGACCTTGTCCCAATATTCAAGACCATCTTCCTGAAAAACGGACGAAGGGAGGCTGATTTTATCCAGCAAAGCGCGGGGGAAAAGTCCCTGAAAGGCCAGATTATGGATGGTGAACACTGTGGTGACAGGGGCGCGGGCTATTTTCAAATAGGCGGCGGCCAGTCCGGCTTGCCAGTCATGGGCGTGCAACACGTCAAAACCTTTGCGCCGTCCGATCCCCATTGCGACCTCGGCAGCGAGCTTTGAGAAACTGGCAAATGCAAGCCCATTGCCCGCGCGTTCCGATCCATCCGCATTTTGGTAGGGGTTGCCAGCATAGCCAAATAGCGGCGCGCAATCGGCGGCAATAACCCGTAAGCCCGTCCGCGTTTTGCCGCTCAGGAGCCGCACGGGGGATCCGTCCAACGCGGTCGCTTTGGCGTAGAGTTTAACGTCGATCAGTCCCGTCATTACGGCGGGAAATCCCGGCAGGAAAACGGTACTTTCCACGGCCCCTGTGGCGTCTAGCGCCAAAGGCAAGGCCCCAACGACGTCAGCCAGCCCGCCTGTTTTTATCAGCGGGTAAGCTTCTGACGCGACATGCAGAATGCGTTTTTTGGACGGGGATTTGGCCATCAGTGTCTAGAGCGCGTCGATCATCGCTTGGGTAATCAGGCAGACGCCGTTCTCCGTACGGTAGAAGCGTTTGGCATCCAGCTCAGCATCATTCCCAACGGCAAGACCATTGGGAATTTTCACGCCGCGATCAATGACGACATTGGTTAACTGTGTCACTTCGCCAATATCCACGCCCGGCAATACGATGGCGCGTTTCAGCGTGCTATAGGAATGGACATTGACGCTGGTGAATAACAGGCTTTGATCAACCCGCGCGCCGGACACGATACACCCCGCCGACACCAGAGAATTGACCGCATGGCCGCGCCTTCCGACCTCATCATGGATGAATTTCGCGGACGGAGCGAGTTCCGAATAGGTCCAGATCGGCCAGTCTTTGTCATATAAGTTGAGCGCTGGTTCGAGGGAACAGAGGTCCAGATTAGCTTCCATATAGGCGTCGACCGTGCCGACATCGCGCCAATAGGCCTCCTCTTCGCCCGCAGAGCGGACGCATGATTTCGTAAAGCGGTGGGCTTGCGCTTTGCCGTGTTTGACGATGTAGGGAATGATGTTTTTGCCGAAATCGCGGTCCGTTTCCGGATCTGCCGCATCGCGTTTGAGTTGTTGGAATAGAAACTCTTTAGTGAAGACGTAAATGCCCATGGAGGCGAGGCAGACATCTGTCATGCCGGGAATGGTCGGCGGATCAGAGGGTTTCTCCAAGAAATCGGTGATCACGTCATTTTCATCGACATGCATCACGCCAAAAGCCTGAGCGTCTTTCTTCGAGACTTCAAGACAGCCGACCGTGACATCTGCGCCAGACGTCACATGCTCTTCCAGCATTAGCTCATAATCCATTTTATAGATATGATCGCCCGCAAGAACGACGATGTATTCGACGTTTTCATAACTTTCGATGATGGGAATGTTTTGATAAACCGCGTCAGCGGTGCCTTCATACCAGCGGTCATCAGACATCGTCTGTGAGGCCGGCATAATATCAAAGGACTCATTGCGTTCGGCGCGGTAGAAATTCCAGCCGCGTTGTAAATGGCGGATGAGGCTGTGTTGCTTATACTGCGTGGCGACGGCGATACGTTTGATGCCGCTATTCATGGCGTTCGACAAAGCGAAATCGATGATGCGGAACTTGCCGCCGAAATAGACGGCGGGCTTGGCGCGAATTTCGGTTAGGTCCTTGAGGCGTGACCCGCGTCCTCCCGCCAAAACCATGGCCAATGTCTTTTCGCCCAGTCGGCGATTAGACCCAAATGCCTTTGTTTGTACCATGCACCCTCGCTGTTCTTTTTATCTTATGGGGTAACTTAAGCATAATTGGCGGGCTTGGCCTAAAGGCTTTTTCGCTGGTTTGACAAATTATCCCGCCGAAAACGCCTCAAACTGCATCAATCGCCTGATAATTATGCAGTCTTGATGACAGCGTTGTCAGATTCTCGCCGCTTCCGCTATTCAGAGCCGCAAAATCATCGTAAGGATCGATGATGACAACGATAAAACACAAAATTGACGACGCCAAAGACCTGCATGATGAGCCTTTTGGTGATGTTGTGTTGCGCCACCTCATATATTCCGTGGGCAAGGATAAAACCCACGCCGAAGCGCGCGATTGGAATGTTGCTGTGTCTCTCGCCGTACGCGACCGTATGGTCGAAGGCTGGATCGATACGACGCGGCACGTTTATGCGCGCCAGCAAAAGCGCGTCTATTATCTCTCGATGGAATTCATGATCGGGCGAATGCTCGAAGATAACCTGACCAATCTGGGCCTGCTGAGCGAAGCGAAAGAGTTCATCGCGTCGCAAGGTCTTGATGTCGAGACTGTGCTGCACGCCGAACAAGACGCGGCGCTGGGCAATGGTGGGCTCGGACGATTGGCGGCTTGTTTTATGGATAGTATGGCCACGACGGGCGTGGCTGGCATGGGCTATGGCATCCGCTACCAACACGGCATTTTCCGCCAAACACTCGAAGACGGGTGGCAGATGGAAGAGCCGGAAGACTGGTTGTTCGAAGGCAATAGCTGGGAATTCCGCCGCCCTGAAGTGGTTTATGAAATCGGCTTTGGCGGACATGTGACCCATGACGCAGACGGCAAAGCGACCTGGACGCCAGCAGAGTCGGTTCAAGCGGTCGCGTTTGATATGCCGATTGCGGGCTGGGAAGGCGATCACGTTAATACGCTGCGTCTTTGGAGCGCGCGTCAATCCGGCATGATGAACCTCGACACGTTCAACGATGGTGACTTTATGGCCGCCGCGCGCCAGCAAGTGTTGGCAGAAACGATCTCTAAGGTTCTCTATCCGGGCGATCATACGCCGCAGGGTCGGGAGCTTCGTTTGAAACAAGAAGTCTTCTTTACCTCCGCGTCACTGCAAGACATGTTGCGCCGCTTTTTCACCAACTATGATAACCTCGATAATCTAGGCGATCATGTCGCGGTGCAGTTGAATGACACGCATCCCGCCATTGCCGTGCCGGAACTGATCCGGATTTTGATGGATCTGCATGGTTATACGTTTGAGCGCGCGCTCGAAATTACCCGCGAGACTTTGCACTACACGAACCACACGCTGCTGCCTGAAGCGCTGGAAAAATGGCCCAAAGATCTGTTCGAACACATCCTTCCGCGCCATTTGCAGATCATCAATATGATCGACGGTCATTTCTATCAGGAAGCGATGGCTAAGGGCCTCGACCACCACATCATTGCCGGCATTCAGGTCATCCACCCGCATCAGCAGGATTGGGTGCGGATGGGCAATTTGGCCTTCATTGGCTCGCGCAAAGTCAACGGCGTCTCGGCGCTGCATACAGAGCTGATGAAGCAAACGGTGTTTCACGATCTGCATACTATGTACCCGGACAAGATCATCAACCAGACTAACGGCGTTACGCCGCGTCGCTGGCTGCTCGAATGTAATCCCGGTTTAGCCGGGTTGATAACGGAACAGATTGGCGATGGCTGGATCGATGATCTCGAGCAGTTACAAAAGATCGCGCCGCTTGCGACCGATGCGGCGTTTCAGAAAGCCTATCGCGCGGTGAAATCCGCGAATAAGCAGCGTCTCGCCGATATGGTGCAGGAGCGGACCGGGATAACGCTCAACACGGACGCGATCTTCGATACGCAGATTAAGCGCATTCACGAATATAAGCGCCAGCATATGAATATTATGGAAGCGATCGCGCTCTATAATGCGATCAAAGCCGATCCGGAGGGCACGAAGCGGGGGGCTGCCTGGCAGCCGCGTGTGAAGATTTTTGCGGGCAAGGCTGCGCCAAGCTATTTCTTTGCCAAGCTGATCATCAAACTGATCAATGATGTTGCCGCTGTCGTCAATAATGACCCGGATATTGGCGATAAGCTGAAGGTCGTATTCCTGCCGAACTACAATGTTTCCATGGCGGAAGTCCTGATTCCCGGGTCTGATTTGTCGGAACAAATTTCGACAGCCGGGTTTGAAGCCTCCGGTACGGGCAATATGAAATTTGCGCTCAACGGGGCGTTGACGATTGGCACGCTTGACGGGGCCAATGTTGAAATGCTGGACCATGTCGGGGAGGATAATATCTTCATCTTCGGCTTGAAGGCGGACGAAGTGGCCGAGCGCCAACATCGGCGCGCACGCCCTTCAGAAGTCATCAAGAACTCGCCCATGTTGCAGCAAATCATGTCCCAGCTGAGCGACGGGACATTCTCAGACGGCGAAACGGAGCGTTATCGCGATTTCCTGACAAATGTCGGGGATCATGACTATTTCCAAGTCATTCCGGATTTCCAAGCCTATTGGGATATGCAACGGCAATTGGATGGTTTGTACCAAAACGCAGAGGCCTGGTTTGAGAAAGCAATCTTAAACACGGCGCGCATGGGCTGGTTTAGCTCCGACCGCACTATCCGGAGTTACGCGGATCAGATTTGGCGGGCCCCGCATAAAATGTCTGGCACATAAGTGGCAGACGGGGCGCTCATCCACCGGCTTGAGACTGGCACACTGAGCGATCCCTATGCGCTGCTGGGGCCGCATACTGACAGGGCGGAGACGATTATCCGTGCGTTTAAGCCCGCAGCGGACCGCGTCGACGTCATCAAACGCAAGGGTCGCAAGCCGGTGTTGGAGTTAACCCGCGTCACCGACAGCGGTCTGTTTGAGGGACGGATTAAAACGTCTGCTCTCAACGGCGCTTATGACCTCATCACGCATTATGGCGACACGCCACACCGCGCCGCCGACCCTTATGCTTTTGCGCCGAATATTGGGGGTCTGGATCTACATTTACTGACAGAGGGGCGTCATCGTCACCTCTACCGTGTGCTGGGCGCGCAAATCATGGACCGGGATGATGTCTCTGGAACGCGCTTTGCGCTCTGGGCGCCCAGCGCAACAGGCGTGTCCGTTGTCGGGGACTTTAACGGCTGGAACGCGGTGCAGCACCCGATGGCGACGCGCGGGGGGTCGGGTATTTGGGAAGTCTTCATTCCGGGCGTCGCCGACGGCGCAGCCTATAAATATGTGATCCGGGACCAAAGCGGGACGACCGGCCCCTATAAAGCCGACCCCGTCGGGTTTGGCGCGGAAATCCGCCCGAACTCCGCCTCGGTTGTGCGGGCGCTCCCTGCACGACACTGGGGCGATAGTGACTGGATGCAAAGCCGCGCCCCCAAACAACGCCGGGATGCGCCAATTTCAATTTACGAGGTTCATCTCTCCAGTTGGCAGCGGGACGCCCCGCATTGTTTCCTGTCTTATCGCGACATAGCAGAGCGCCTCATTCCTTATGTCCAGAATCTTGGCTTCACCCATATTGAGTTGATGCCCATCACAGAACACCCGTTTGATGGCAGTTGGGGCTATCAGCCGATTGGTCTGTTTGCGCCGACCGCGCGCTTTGGCACACCATCGGATTTCCGTGCGTTTATTGATGCGTTTCATCAAGCGGGCATCGGCGTGCTGCTCGATTGGGTTCCGGCGCACTTCCCAAGTGATGAACATGGTTTGGCGCAATTCGACGGGACGCACCTCTATGAACATGCCGACCCCAAACAGGGCTTTCATCCCGATTGGAACACATTAATTTTCAATTTCGGGCGGCAGGAAGTCGTTAATTACCTCATTTCCAATGCACGGTTCTGGTTAGAAGAATATCATTTGGATGGGCTGCGCGTGGATGCGGTCGCCTCCATGCTGTACCGCGATTATTCGCGCGAAGACGGAGAGTGGATTCCGAACGCAGACGGGGGCAACCAAAACTGGGAAGCGGTCGCGTTCCTGCAGGCCATGAACCGCGATGCTTATCTCTCGCTCGACGGCATTATGACGGTCGCGGAAGAAAGCACAGCTTGGCCCGGCGTCTCTCAACCGACAGATAATAATGGTTTGGGATTCGGTTATAAATGGAACATGGGCTGGATGAATGACACGCTCGAATATATGTCTGAGGACCCGATCAATCGGCGCTATCATCATCACAAGATGACCTTCGGCATCGATTACGCCTTTTCAGAGAATTATATATTGCCGCTCAGCCATGATGAGGTCGTGCATGGCAAAGGTAGCTTGATCGCTAAAATGCCGGGGGATGAGTGGCAAAAATTCGCCAATCTTCGCGCCTATTACGGATTTATGTGGGCCCACCCGGGTAAAAAACTCCTGTTTATGGGCTGTGAATTTGGCCAAACAGGTGAATGGCGTGCAGACGATCAATTAAGCTGGGATCAAGCCGGACGGGCCCCGCATAAGGGGGTCGCGACATTGGTTGGCGACTTAAATGCAGGCTACCGCGCCACCCCTGCCTTGCATGAGTTGGATTTCGATCCATCCGGATTCGAATGGGTCGAAGGCGGCGCACAAGCCGACAATGTGATCGCGTTCCTGCGTTGGGACGCGGCGAAGCAATCGCCGCTCCTCTGCGTTTGCAATTTCTCCCCTGTGCCGCGTCACGATTACAAACTGGGCGTCCCGATGGCAGGAACATGGACCGAAGTCCTAAATACGGACGCGGCTCACTATGGCGGGTCCGGTGTAGGCAACCTCGGCGCGCGTCACACCGTGGCAGACCCGCGTCATGGCCAACCGCACAGCCTACCGGTAAATTTGCCACCGCTGGCGACGGTGTGGTTTTCACCGAAAAGTTGATCGCCTATTGGGGTCGCTGAATCGAAAATTGCTCCCGAATGCGCCCATAATGCGGGCCATTGAGGCGGGAGATCGTGTCGAGCTTGTTCAGATCAATGCGCAGAGGATCGAGGCTTTCGATGATTGCGTCGCGAATGTGAAACTCCAAGACTTCGCCCAATATCACGCGGCCGCCTCCGGACAGCGGATTATCATGGGTCAGGCGGCATTCCATCGCGACGGGCGCGTCGGATAATCGGGGCGGCATGACATTGACTGACGGCGCTATGTCCAGCCCAACATGCTCAACTTCGCTGACACCCGGCGGCAGAGACGCGGACGCCGCGCTCATCTTTTCTGCCAACGCCATATCGACCAAATTGACGACAAATTCACCCGTGGCGACAATATTATTAGGCGTGTCTTTCTGGGAGCCGTCGGCATTCGGCTGAAACCCGAGAACCACGGTTGGCGGGGCGCTGCCGACAGCGTTGAAAAAGCTAAACGGCGCTGCATTGACCCGACCCTGCGCATCAACCGTCGTCACGAACGCAATAGGGCGCGGGACGATGGTCGATGTAAGCAGCCGATAGGCTGTCGACGCCGAAATATCCGCGGCCGAAAACCGTTTCATTTATTTGCTCAAGGCCGCCCGCCACCGTGCCACTTGTTCGCGGACCCGGATCGGCGAGGTGCCGCCATAGCTGGTGCGGCTGGTAGCTGACGCGAGTGGGGTGAGGACGGAGAAAATGTCCTGCGTAATGCCCGCCTCGACGCCCTGCATATCGCCAAGATCAAGCTCTGACAGGGTCAGGTCTTGGCTTTCTGCCATGGCGACAATTCGGCCCGTGACGTGGTGGGCATCGCGGAACGGCATGTTGAGTGTCATAACCAACCAGTCAGCCAGATCGGTTGCGGTGCTAAACGCAGCCCCCGCCGCCTCGGCTAATCGAGCCTCATTGGGCGTCATATCGCGCACCATACCCGCCATGGCGCGCAAGGCTAATTCGAGCGATTCGAACGCCTCGAACACAGGTTCTTTATCTTCTTGCATGTCCTTGGAATAGGCGAGCGGTAGACCTTTCATGACGATCATCAGCGCGGTCAGGCTGCCCATAATCCGTCCGACTTTAGCGCGAACCAGCTCGGCGGCGTCCGGATTGCGCTTTTGCGGCATGATAGAGCTTCCCGTCGTAAAGGCGTCCGTGAGGGCAATGAAACGGAATTGCGCACTGGTCCAAATCACCATTTCTTCGGCCAGACGCGATAAATGCGTCGCGCAAATGGAGGCGGCGGCCAGCGCTTCGAGCGCGAAATCGCGCGCCGACACAGCATCCAGCGAGTTCGCCATCGGGCGATCAAAGCCGAGGGCTTCGGCCGTCATGTCGCGGTCAATCGGATAGGGAGTTCCGGCGAGCGCGGCTGCGCCAAGCGGGCTTTCGTTCATGCGCACGCGACAATCGCGCATCCGACCTCGGTCGCGCGCAAACATCTCCAGATAGGCCAGCATGTGATGACCGAAGGTGACGGGCTGCGCGCTTTGGAGGTGGGTGAAGCCGGGCATTATCGTCGCGGCGTGCTCATCCGCCTGATCTAACAGTGCGGCCATCAAATCTGTCAGCAGCGTGTCGAACAGGTCAAGCGATTTGCGGGTCCAGAGGCGGAAATCCGTCGCCACTTGGTCATTGCGTGACCGCCCCGTGTGCAGCCGCCCGCCCGCTTCGCCGATGCGGTCTTTCAACCGGGCTTCGACGTTCAGGTGAATGTCTTCTAATTCTTCAGAGAAGGGAAACTGGCCTGCGTTGATTTCAGCCAGTATCGCATCAAGCCCGCCTAAAATTGCGTCGCGATCCGCGTCGGTGATAATGCCTTGCTTGGCGAGCATGGTGGCATGGGCTTTTGAGCCGGTAATGTCTTCTTCGGCGAGTTTTTGATCAAACCCGATGGAGGCATTGATGGCCTGCATAATGTCTGATGGCCGTGCGCTAAAACGTCCGCCCCACATGCTCTGGCCTTTAGGGGCGTTATCACCTATTTCACTACTCATGTTCTCTGCGTCCCACTTCTCTCTGGCCAATGCGATCAAACTGATGATCTTTGGCGGCCTCCTAGCCTTTAGCGTCGTCGCCGTGAAGGCCTGCCAAGCGCCAGCGGGCGCATTGGACCGCTTTGCGGTAGAGTCTTTGTCCAAACTGACCTCACTGGAGGCCCCGCCAACACAGCCCAACCTTCGTTTGACGACACCAGACGGCGAGGTGAGCCTGGCGGATTTCCACGGCAAAGTGGTTTTGGTCAATGTCTGGGCGACGTGGTGCGCGCCGTGTGTCGTGGAAATGCCGAGCTTGGACGCGTTGCAGCGTTTGCGCGGGGGGGATAATTTTGCCGTCGTTCCGATTAGCCTCGACCGTCAAATGGCGGCCGCGCAGGACTTTTATGACCGGACAGGCTTGAGCGACCTCCCGCTGATCCATGACGGGACGTTCGCCATCAGTTCTCGCCTCGCGTTGCCGGGCCTCCCCACGTCAATATTCTATGATGAATATGGCCGAGAATTGGCGCGCCTGCCCGGTGAGGCCGATTGGGCGAGCGATGAAGCCCTCGCGCTGGTCGACTATTTGATGGGTCAGTAGCCGCGACCGATTGTCCTGCCGACGGAACGAATCGCCGCTTTGTCCGCTAAGCTCCCATGATTAATCCGGAAACATGGATGGAAATTCGCGAAGGCGGGTTTTATTGTGTGCCGGCGGAATGTTATGTCGATCCAATGGTGCCGGTCACGCGCGCAGTCGTCACCCATGGTCATGCAGACCATGCGAGCCGTGGTCATGGCCGGGTCTGGGCCACACCCGAAACCATCGATATTATGCGGACGCGCAACTATGTGGCGGATGAAACGCAGACCACGGGACTGCCTTATGGCCAGCGTCATGACTTAGGCGGTGGTGTGACCCTATGGTTTGCCAGCGCAGGCCATATTTTGGGCAGCGCGCAAGCGGTGTTCGAATATCAGGGTCAACGTATTGTCGCGGCCGGTGATTTTAAACGTCATCCCGACCCAACCTGCGCCCCGTTTGAGGTCGTGCCATGCGATGTTTTCATTACGGAGGCGACTTTCGCTCTACCCGTTTTCCAGCACCCGCCACTGGAGGATGAAGTTGAAAAGCTGATGCGCTCAATGCGGACGCTTCCGGACCGCACCCATATTGTTGGCGTCTATGCGCTCGGTAAATGCCAGCGGGTGATGAAAACCTTGCGGCTCGCGGGGTATGAACATCCGTTTTATATTCACGGCGCGTTAAAACGGCTGACAGAGCTGTATGAAAGCTACGGGCAGGATTTCGGGGTCTGGCAGTTGGTCAGTGAAATCGACCGCAATGATAAAGACCGCTTTCGCGGCAAAATTGTGCTCTGCCCGCCCGCGCAAATTAATGATCGTTGGTCGCGTCGGTTTGCGGATCCGCTGCCGACAGTGGCGTCAGGCTGGATGCAGATTCGGGCCCGAGCACGACAGAAGCGTGCCGAATTAGGGTTGGTTGTGTCGGATCACGCCGATTGGAATGATTTGCTTCGCACCTGTCGCGAAACAGGCGCAGGCATGGTCTGGATCACCCACGGTCGCGTTGAGGCGCTGGAATATGCCCTCAAGAAAGAGGGGATCAACGCCAAGGGGCTTCATCTGATCGGGATAGAAGAGGCGGCGGGGGAATGAGTTTTGCTGCCTTTGCCGATCTGCTCGATGATCTCTATTTTACGAACTCGACCCTCGCGAAAGAAGCGATCCTGAGCGACTATTTACGCCGCACGCCTGACCCAGATCGGGGTTGGGCGCTGGCTGCGATTGGTGGAACATTGTCGTTCGATCTGTTCAAGCGCAATCTTGTTAAGACGCTGATGGAAGAACGGATGGACCCCTATCTATTCCAATTGTCGCGTCATTATGTTGGTGAGCTGAGCGAGACGGTGGCGCTGGCCTGGCCGCAAAGTTCTGAGCCTGTGCGCCTGAACCGCTTGCCGGACTTGCATGAAGTGATCGATGAATTCACCCGTCGCGATAAGCCCGGCATTCGCGCCTATTTAGTCACCCTGCTTGATAATATGTCTCCGCCGCAACGCTGGGCTTTGCTTAAGCTCGGAACACGCGGCCTTCGGATTGGGATGAGTGCACGCACAGTCAAGAAGACTCTCGCCAATATGGCGGGCGTAGATGTTGGCGTTTTGGAAAAGCTCTGGCACGGAATCACGCCGCCTTACACGTCGCTTTTCGCTTGGATCGACGGCAATGCTGAGATGCCGGACATCTCAAACGTGCTGACCTATTCTCCCGTCATGCTGTCCCATCCAATTGATGAAGCCGCTGATTTAGATCGCCTCTCCCCCGAAACCCACCACGCTGAATGGAAATGGGATGGCATTCGCGTGCAAGTCGCGGGGATGAATGGCGAAGCCCGGATTTATTCGCGCACAGGCGATGATATTTCGCACAGCTTTCCGGACTTGGCAGCGACGGTCAATTGGGACGCGGTGATTGATGGCGAATTGCTTGTGCGCCCCGACGGACAGATCGGGTCCTTCAACGACCTTCAACAACGGCTCGGCAAGAAGAAACCGTCCGGGGCTTTGATGAAGCGATTGCCCGCCCACCTCATTGCCTATGATATAATTAGTGAGAACGGCGTCAGCTTTCGCGACCAGACCTTAGACGCACGCCGCAAGACACTTGAAGCCTTCATCGCAGAGCGTCACCCAGATCATTATACGATTAGTGAGATTCTTGAGTGGACTACGGTCGATGATCTGCGCGGGTTACGGCAAGAGGCGGCGGACAGTGAGGGCCTCAAAGAAGGTCTGATGGTGAAGCGGCGCGATACACCCTATGTCTCCGGCCGCCCTAAACATGCGTGGTATAAATGGAAACGCGATCCATTTTTGCTGGATGCCGTGCTGATGTATGCGCAACGTGGGACAGGAAAACGTTCTTCTTATTATTCCGATTACACGTTTGGACTGTGGGCGAATGTTGAGGGCGAGGCGAAACTCCTGCCAATTGGCAAAGCCTATTTCGGCTTTACGGATGAGGAATTAAAACAGCTCGATAGTTGGATCCGAAATCACAAAGTCGCGCGCTATGGCCCGGTTCAAGAAGTGGACAAGGAGCTCGTTTTTGAAGTGGCCTTTGATAGCGCCCATGAAAGCCCCCGGCATAAATCCGGCTACGCTCTGCGTTTTCCGCGTATTAGTCGGATTCGCTGGGACAAGCCCGCGCATGAGGCTGATCGGCTTGAAATTATGGACACATTAATCGGAAAATAGAGCGTGCAACTCCTTCTCTCTTGAGGAGGAGATGCAACGAATGCGCCATTATTACAAAGTTTTGGAACGTTTTCTCTTAGGTTTTCGTTGCTCCTGTGAACCCACCCGCGACTGTCTCGCCGACAGACCGCGCCACATTCAAGGAGACCCCCATGGCGATTAATAATCTCAAAGACCTCTATATCGAAGAATTGAAAGACCTGTACGACGCGAACCAACAGGCCAACGACACTGTCGAGAAACTGATCGATGCGGCCACCGATACGGACCTCAAAGCGGCGCTCGAACGCTCCATCGACGGGACGAAAGAGGGGAATGCGCAAATCAAAGCCATCCTCGACAGCCACGGTGAAGGTGTCGGCAATGTCACGTGCCAAGGCATGAAAGGCCTGACCAAAGAAGCTGAAAAACACGTACTAAAAGAGAAATATGGCGATGACAGTGTTCGCGATGCCATGCTGATCAGCCAATACCAACGGATGGCTCACTATGCCATCACAGGATACGGCTCGGTTGAGGCCTTTGCCAAACGCCTCGGCGCATTAGAAGACGCGCAAAAGCTGGAAACCTGCAAGGAGCAAACGATGGAAGGGGACCTCGAATTCACGAAACTCGCGCAAGGCTCCATCAACGAAGCCGCAAGGGCCGCATAATAGAGACCAGAGACGTCTGATTTCAAGCCGCCTGTGTTCTGCACAGGCAGCTTTTATCTATTCACCGATGATGCTGGTGAAATTCAGTCAAGCGTGTCAAACTACGCTTCATGAATGCTATGGATGATGGTGAAGACGATCTGGGCCTTTCGGTGGCCGCCCTTGCGGGTGTGGGCGGCAGTCAGATACCCGGACAAGCGCTGCGCTTGGATGATGCTGAGAACATGCTCAAGTCGAGCTTTCGTACGATGGCCTTGTTTGAATTTTTTGCGGATGTGAAGCGCCCCGCCTCGATTGGCGAAATCGCAGACAATCTCAACATGCCGCAATCTTCTGCGTCGGCCCTAACAAAATCTCTGCAAGATTCGGGTTATTTGGAACGCGAAGTTGAAAGCCGGGCGTTCTACCCAACGCTACGAATCGCCTTTCTCGGCGATTGGTTGATCAAAATGTCAGGTCTTCCGGATGGATTTGCTGATAATCTCTCGCGCCTGTCCGAGACGCTGGGCGAAACAGTGTTCCTGGCCATGCGCAATGGGATCTACAGCCAATATATCTACACCCATCATAAGCCGGGGCCTGTGCGGGCGCATGTCGAAACAGGATCAGTGCGGCCTCTGGTTTGCGCGGCGACGGGCTACTCGATGCTAACAGGTGACACGGACGCAGACGTTGGCAAGCTGATACGGCGCACGATTCACGAGGTCGATAAGCCGTTCTGGAAAGACAACGCGCCTGCCGCGCTTGAAGGCGTCCAGGCTGCACGGACGCGCGGCTATGCGGTCACCTATCACCCGTCTGGAAACGGAACGGGTGGGATTGCTGTCGCGCTGCCCTCGCGCGGTGTGCGCCGACAACTTTGTGTCGGTGTGGTGGGCCCAACGGATGCCCTCGCTGAGCGGGAGTTGGAAATTGCGCCTGTGCTTCGCGGATTTGTCGCGGGTCTTCCGCGCTCCATCGAAGATGCGATTATGGGACGCGCCGCCTTGGCACGCGCCATCACGCCCACGTAGGTTGTGCGGGACTTAATGATCCCGGAGACTTCTCATGGCTGATGCTTATATTATTGACGCAGTTCGTACCCCGCGCGGGATCGGAAAAATCGGTAAGGGCGCGCTCGCCCACCTCCATCCGCAACATCTCTCTGCAACTGTTTTGAAAGCCCTTGCCGCGCGCAATGATCTGGACACGGCGAAAGTCGATGATGTGATCTGGGCCACCAGCACGCAAGTTGGCAAGCAGGGCACAGATCTTGGCCGTATGGCCGCGCTTGATGCGGGCTATGATGTCCGGGCGTCGGGTATGACGTTGGACCGTTTCTGTGGGTCCGGCATCACATCGGTTTCACTGGCCGCGTCGCAGATTATGGCCGGGATGGAAGATTGCGTGATCGCGGGGGGCTGCGAAATGATGAGCTACACCGCCTCGATCATGGATCCAAAAGTGCCGCCTATGATGGATGCAGGCAATTTATCTCTGCGTGCGAAACATCCACAGACGCAGCAAGGCGTCGCGGCGGATGCCATTGCGAAGCTGGACGGCATTGACCGCGACGCGCTGGATGAGTTGGCGCTCACCAGCCAAGCGCGGGCCGCACGGGCGATTGCTGAAAACCGGTTCTCTGGCTCGCTGATCCCCGTTCATAATGAGGACGGAACCCTCGCGCTTGACCACGAAGAGTTTCCCCGTCCGCAAACAACGAAAGAAGGTTTGGGGCAGCTCAAGACAGTGTTTGCGATGTGGAGAGATATTCCCGTCGATGAACAGGGCACAACTTATGGTGATTTGGTCGAACAACGCTATCCGCAACTCAAAGACAATTGGGAGCATGTTCACCATGCCGGCAATAGCTCGGGCGTTGTTGACGGCGCGGCGGCGCTGCTGCTGACGTCAAAAGAGTTTGCGGACGAACATGGGTTTAAGCCGCGGGCGCGTATCGTGACCGCGATCAATATGGGGGATGACCCGACGCTCATGCTCAACGCCCCTGTGCCTGCCGCCCAGAAAGCCTTGGCGCGGGCCGGACTGTCAAAGGACGATATTGACGTCTGGGAAATCAACGAAGCTTTCGCCGTGGTGGCCGAAAAATTCATCCGTGACCTCGATCTGGATCGCGAGAAAGTCAACATCAATGGTGGCGCGATGGCGCTGGGTCATCCGATCGGTGCGACGGGATCGATCTTAATTGGCACAGCGCTTGATGAGCTGGAGCGAAGTGGCGGTCGCTACGCGCTCGTCACCATGTGTGCGGCAGGGGGCATGGCTCCGGCGATCATTATAGAGCGGATTTAACCCAGCGCACGCATCTACGGGGGCAACAGATTAACCGACAGCCCCTCGCGGGGCTCAAAACGGTTGTTCTGTTGAAGAAAGGGTGACGGCCCCACAAAGTCCGTGAAGGCGTTCTGTATCCTCGTGACCTCAGTTTGAGGTGGGTGCCGGAATTAAACGAACCACGGTTCGAACAGAGCCAGCTCCCGAGTGATATAGTAAGGTCCGGTGGATTAGTGCAATCACGCAACCCGCAGAAACCGTCTCAGGCTATTTGGGCGTTGTCGCAATCGGGCGCAAGCCGGAATTAGCAGCCCACGCAAGCGTGACACACCGCGGATTAGTGACCGGTTTCTGCCAAACGCTCGGCGAGCCGTTCAATGCGCCGCGCGGCCGTCATGAGGCCTTCAACGGCTTCGACTTCCGTTGATTCGCGGGCCTTGGTCGCGGCGTCGAGTTTTTTCGTCATATCGCCGAGGCGTTCTTCAATTTGCAGTTCAACGGTGCTCTCAGGGTCTTCGATTTCGTCGATCAAGGTGATGCCTGCCATGACGAGCAAGCGAAGATCACCGATTTGGCCAAATTGATCCGCCATCTGTGCGACGCGCGCATCAAGCCGTTGACCGAGGCGGGTGAGTCGTTCTTCTTCGCCCGCTTCACAGCCCAATCCGTAGGCCCGACCATTAATGTTCAGGCTGACTTTACCCATCAGTATTTCCTCCTAGCGCCTGCTGAAGCGCCGCAATTGTCATATCCAGTTCCGCGCGCGTCTGTTTGGATAAGGTGTCGAACTCGGCTTCACGCCGCCGCCGGGCTTCAAGGGCTTCGTCTAACTCTGCGGCCATGCGGACGCGGTCTTCTGAAAATCCCTCGGCCTCACGCGCTTTGGTCTCTAACTGGGCGAGTTTACCCAACATTGGATCAAGTGATTTCTCAAGTGCGGCCACAGCCGTTTGCAGGGCGAGGGCGGCGTCCTTGAGGGTGGGTTGTTTCATGTCAGCGCTGTCATTCATCGCGTGTTAGTTAAAGTCCTCATTATCTGACCTGAATGACGTAAGATTTGCTCCACGCCAAGGGTATTTTATTGCTCTTGCGGAATGTTCCGCGTAACCGCGCATGCAATTCCACCTGTGATAGTCGATCTCATGTCCGAGGTTTATCTATCCAGAGCGCACAAACTCTCAGGAAGTCACCTTCTCGCTATGACTCTTAAGATCGCCATTAATGGTTTTGGACGGATCGGCCGTCTCGTCACTCGTGCCTTGTATGAGTATGATATCACTGATGTCGAGCTCGTCCTCATCAATTCACCTGGCAATATTGAAACGTCGGCGCATCTGCTGCGCTATGATTCTGTGCATGGCCGGTTCGGCGCAACGGTAACCGAAGGAGAGGATTGGATCGACTTTGGCCGCGGACGTGTGGCGATGAGCCATGAACGTAATCCAGCGGATGTGGCCTGGGGCGACGCGGATCTGGTTATGGAATGCACGGGTCTGTTTCGCACGCGAGAGCGGTGCCAGCCACATTTTGACGGCGGCGCCAAAGCGGTCCTGATTTCCGCGCCCGGCGAGGATGTGGACCAGACGATTGTTTATGGGGTCAATCATGACAAGCTCGGCGCGAATGACCGCCTCGTGTCTTGCGCCTCTTGCACGACCAACTGTCTCGCACCGATTGCCAAAGTGATCCTTGATGCGGTCGGTATCAAACGCGGCTTTATGACGACCGTGCATAGCTATACGCAGGATCAGCGAATTCTCGATAACTCACACAAAGACCTCTACCGGGCCCGCGCGGCAGGCCTCAACATGATCCCGACCAGCACGGGCGCGGCCAAAGCGGTCGGCATGGTAATTCCAGAACTCACAGGCCGGCTCGCAGGCGCTGCCGTTCGCGTGCCGACCGCCAATGTGTCTATGATCGATCTGGCGTTCCAGCCTGCCATGAAAACGACAGCGGAAGACCTTAATGCGGCGATGCAAGAAGCGGCGGAAGGCTCGATGAAGGGCATTATTTGCTATTCACGGAATGCGCTGGTCAGCTCTGATCTCAATCATGACCCGCATAGCGCGATTTATGCTGCGCCCCTGACCAAGTCGATGGACGGCGATCTCGTCAAGGTTATTGCTTGGTATGATAATGAATGGGGCTTTGCGAATCGAATGATTGATGTCGCTCGCGTCATGGGTCAACGATTAGGGATCGCATAAAATGGATATTCGCCGTCTCGAACAGGCTGATTTATCCGGCAAAACCGCCCTTGTGCGGGTCGACTTTAATCTGCCGCGCGACGAAACGGGTGCGATTACGGATGATACGCGGCTGCAATCAGCTTTGCCGACGATTGAATATTTGCGTGACCACGGGGCGGCTGTGGTTCTGCTGTCGCATTTTGGTCGTCCCAAGGGTGAGCCAGATCCGGCCTTATCGCTTTCATTCGTCGCTGAACCGCTGGCAGCAGCGCTAAACGCCCCTGTCCGGTTTCTAACCTCGCTCAATATTAACGCGCTTAAGGATTTAGGTGCAGGCGATGTGCTGGTGCTGGAAAACACGCGGTTTTTGCCAGGGGAAACCACAAACGATCCCGAATTAAGCAAAGAACTGGCGCAGTTTGGCGATCTGTTCGTGATGGACGCGTTTTCCGCCGCGCACCGGGCGCATGCGTCTTCTGCTGGGATCGCCGATTACCTCCCGACCTATGCGGGGCTCGCCATGGCGCGTGAGCTCGACCATTTGGCGCAAGCGCTGGACCACCCGAAACAACCGGTCATGGCGATTGTCGGCGGCGCGAAAGTGTCCTCCAAGATCGATCTTCTCGAAAACCTCGTCACCAAGCTCGACCGTCTCGCGATTGGCGGCGGTATGGCCAACACCTTCTTACTCGCCAAAGGGATCGACGTCGGCAAATCTCTCGCTGAACTGGACCTGCTGGGCAAAGCCAACGATATTCTTAAAGCGGCGCGCAAGGCAGGCTGTGAAATTATCCTGCCCGTTGACGGCGTTGTCGCGACAGAATTCAAAGTCGGGGCGAAGACCCGCGTCGTGTCGCTTGCAGACGGCTCAATGGACGCGGTTAAAGCGAATGAAATGATCCTCGACGTCGGGCCCGACACGGTGACCGAACTGATGGACGCGATGGATAAATCCAATACCCTGATTTGGAATGGCCCGCTGGGCGCGTTTGAAACGCCCCCGTTCGATACCTCGACAATAGAAGCCGCGAAATATGCCGCTAAACGCGTCCGCGCGGGCAAGATTGTCGCTGTGGCCGGCGGTGGCGACACGGTCGCCGCGCTCAACGCAGCCAATGTCGTGGATGACTTCACCTTCGTCTCAACGGCAGGCGGGGCGTTTTTAGAGTGGATGGAAGGCAAAGACCTTCCGGGCGTAAAAATTGTAACACAGACGAATAGACAAAATGGGAGCGCATAAAATGAGCAAGATGGACGACATGGTCGCCGTCGCGAACGCGATGGTCACGCCCGGAAAGGGCATTCTGGCGGCGGATGAATCCACCGGAACAATCGGCAAACGCTTTGCCTCAATCGGCACAGAAAACTTGGAAACGAACCGCCGTGACTGGCGCGACATGCTGTTTCGCACCCGTCCCGCGATGGATGACCATATTAGCGGTGTGATCCTTTATGATGAAACGCTGCGCCAAAGCGCGGCGGACGGCACGTCGATGGTTGATCTCATCAAAGCGACGGGCGCTATCCCAGGGATTAAAGTGGATATGGGCATCACCCCGCTTGCGGGTCGACCGGGCGAAACCATCACGCAGGGCCTCGACGGCTTGCGCGAGCGTTTAGCAGAATATTATGAACTCGGCGCCCGGTTTGCGAAATGGCGCGCCGTGATTGAGATTTCTCACCCGGATGTGGCCGTCGGTCGGACGCCAACAGAGGGTGGAATTAAAGCCAATACGCACGCGCTGGGTCGCTACGCCGCGCTTTGCCAAGAAGCAGGCATTGTCCCCATTGTCGAACCTGAAGTGCTAATGGGCGGCGCGCATAGTGTTGAGCGCTGTCACGAAGTCACAGAACGCGCGCTTAATTCGCTGTTCACAGAGCTGTATGAACAAGGTGTTGCGCTGGAAGCGACGATCTTGAAGCCGAATATGGTCGTCGCGGGCAAGCAATGTGCGCAACAGCCGACGCGCGAAGAAATCGCCACACGTACAATTAAAGTGCTCAAAGACACGGTTCCGTCAGCCGTTCCCGGGATCGCCTTTCTGTCCGGTGGGCAGGAGAATGAAGAAGCCACCCGCAATCTCGACATGATGAACAAGATCGGCGGTTTCCCATGGAAACTCACTTATTCTTATGGTCGCGCTTTGCAGCAGTCCGCCTTGTTTGCTTGGCAGGGTAAAGCGGCGAATTATGACGCGGCTCAAACGGCTTTCGCACACCGCGCGAAAATGAACGGTCTCGCGTCCAAAGGGCAGTGGTCGCCCGAGGTCGATGCCGAAGTCGACGCGTAAGCCGTTGTTTTGGGCGATCTCGTCATTGATATCGCCCAACCTTACGCGGATTGGCCGGACATACAGTCGCGGATAGAGCCCGCCGTGCAAGCCGCCTTGACAGAGGTCGACAGCCCGAATGAGGGTGAATTGTCCGTCGTCCTTTCGGATGATGCGCAAGTGCAGCAGCTCAATCGCGACTACCGCCACAAAGACACGCCGACCAATGTGCTCTCTTTTCCAATGACGCCGGACACGGGGTTGATGGGAGATGTCGTGTTTGCGCGACAAACGATTGCGCGTGAGGCGACGGCGCAAGGCAAAGATTTTGCCGATCACTTCGTCCATCTGTTGATCCACGGCGTCCTGCATTTGCAGGGTTTTGATCATCAGACCGATGCGGATGCCGATGATATGGAGGCGCGCGAAGTGCGCGCCTTAGCGCGGCTGTCGATTGACAATCCCTACATGGGCTTTAAGCGCTAGGCCGTTATGATAACCGATCCTGTGCCGCAATCCGATCCGGCCGCCGAGCCTCCAAAACCCTCATTTTTCGCTAAGGTCTTTCGTCGCCGTAACGCGAATGGGCTGAACGGGGCTGAATCTGTCTCACCGACAGAAAAAGTAGCGGCGCAAGAACGGATGATGGATGCGGCGGAGCGCTTTCATCTTTTGCGTGTTGATGATGTTATGGTGCCGCGGGCGAACATTGTTGCCATTGAGAAGACCGCAACTTTAAAAGAATTATCCAAAGCCTTTCGGGATGCCGGACATTCGCGCCTCCCTGTGTTCGAGGACACGCTCGATAACCCCATCGCGATGGTTCACATTAAGGACTTGCTCCCCTACCTCATGTTCGATGCGCGTGGGCGGACGGCCAAGACATATCCGGATCGCAAAGTAATTCGCACGATTAAGCGGCAAGTCCTTTATGTTCCGCCGTCCATGCTCGCCCCAGATTTGTTGCGGCGCATGCAGGCGCGGCGCATCCACATGGCTATCGTCGTTGACGAATATGGCGGCACAGACGGTCTCGTGACGATTGAAGACCTGATCGAACCGATTGTCGGCGATATTGAAGACGAACATGATGAGCTCCAAGATGCGTTCAAGAAAGTCGTGCTGGAAGGCGGTAAAGTCTGTTGGGATGCCGATGCGCGGATGAGTATTGACGATTTTGAAGAAGCGATTGGACGGGACTTTGCGACGCTGGATGAAGAGGAAGAGGTCGACACATTAGGCGGCCTCGTCTTTACCTTGGTCGGTCGCGTTCCGGAACGGGGTGAAATTGTCGTTCACCCTCAAGGGGTGGAAATGGAAGTCATTGATGCGGATCCCCGCCGCGTGAAACGCTTACGAGTCACCTTGCCTGTGGCAGAGAGCGATCTGGTCGGAGCGATGACGCAAACCCTACCACTGACATGACCCGATTAAACGCGCCTTTGCGGCACGGCGGGGGTTGGTCTCAGTCCGGGTGGCTATCCCGTATTGCTGTGATCGCCTCTGGGGCTATCGCGGCTTTTGGATTTGCGCCGTTTCATCTCTGGGGGGTTACTCTTCTTTCGCTAACATTGCTGTTCATCCGTCTTGTCGGCGTGTCGCGCCGGGACAGACCCGCGCGGGCAGGGTTCTGGACCGGATTATTGTTTGGTCTTGGTTGGTTTTCGGCCAGTTGTTTTTGGATCGCGTCCGCTTTTATTGAGCGGGGCCCTGAGTTCATTCCCATGATCCCGCCTTTGGTTGGCGGGCTGGCCATCGTTTTGTCTTTATTCTGGGGCGTGGCCGGGGCTGTCGTTGCGCGGCAAGGCAGAAGACAGGGCGCGATATGGCGGAAAGCTATGCTCTTCGTTGCGGCATTTACGCTGGCGGAGCTCGCGCGCGGCCATGTTTTGTCCGGCTTTCCGTGGAATATGGCCGCTTATGCGTTGGAACCTGGCGGCGCGATTAGCCAATCAACCAGCCTATTCGGCGTCTATGGGCTGACCATGGTGATCTACGTCATAGCCGCCCTGATTGGAGGGGCTGTGTTGACCCGCGATTGGCGTCCCGCGCTGGGCGTGGGCGTGACACTGGCCGCATTGTTTAGTTTCGGCGCGCACCGTCTGGCGCATGCCACACAGGATATTCATCCCGGCGTCGTTTTGCGTTTGGTCGCGGTTCCGTTTCGGCAATCAGAAAAAATTAACCCCACCACGTCGCTCGATATCGTCAATAGCTATCTGGCGGTCAGTGTCGAGCCGGGCATCGAGGATGTAACCCATCTCGTGTGGCCCGAAGGGGCCGTGAACGGGCTTGTGACCGAAGATGACGGGCTGCTGCGTTATCTGGGGGGATTGCTGTCGCAGAGAACGTCAACGCCGCCTGTCTGGCTGATGAACTCGCTCAGACAAGAGGTTGTGCTGGATCGCCGGGGTGTGCCTAAGACCCGATATTATAATAGCGCCGTCGCGATTACCTTTGATCCGCTTGGGAATCCGGCGATTGCGGGATCGAATGACAAGAAGAAACTTGTGCCCTTCGGAGAGTTCATTCCGGGCGGAGAGCTCGTTGAACGTATCGGGGCCCGTCTTGTCTCCACGGCGATCGCGTCAATTTCATCTGCGCCGGAAAAGCTTGTCTCGGAATTTCCCGGACTGCCACCGATTTCACCGCAAATTTGCTACGAAGTCATCTTCCCCGGCCTCACACCCGGATCATCCGAGGGGTCGCCCGCCCCTCAAGCCATCCTCAATCAATCTAACGATGCCTGGTTCGGGTCGACGGTCGGTCCGGCGCAACATGCCGCCATCGCGCGCTACCGCGCGATTGAAGAAGGATTGCCGCTTATTCGATCGGCGGCCAATGGTGTCAGCGGCGTTTTTGATTCCTATGGTCGCGCAGAGCGTGTGTTGAGTGGAAAACGCGTCGGGTATCTGGATGCCGTTTTGCCTGTTTCCATCGGTCAAACCGTTGAAATCACCGTCGTCAATGCAGTCCTAGCCTTGCTAAATCTATGTTTGATACTACTAGGTGTGACGGATTTACGGCGGTTTTAAGGATGATTCAAAGTGATCTGTTGAGTGGGTAGCCTCAAGAGGAGACATGACGAATGACAAGTAAACACGCGCCGCGTTCAGCCAATCCAGTTGATGTTCATGTTGGTGCACGCGTCCGACTCCGACGCCAAATCATGAAAATGAGTCAAGAAAAACTCGGCGATCAGCTGGGTGTGACATTTCAGCAAGTGCAAAAGTATGAGCGCGGGACCAATCGGGTCGGCGCGTCTCGTCTGTGGCGTCTGAGCCAAGTCCTCGAAGTGCCGGTAAGTTTTTTCTTCGAAGGGATGACGAACCAAATTGAAGCGGGCGAGTTTTCTGAGAATGACCAGATGCCGATCGTCTATGATTTCATCAATAGTTCTGACGGTGTGGCTTTGGCCAAAGCGGTCTCGCAGATCACGAATAAGGCGGTACGCCGTCAAATCCTCGAATTGGCGCGCAGTCTGGCCAAGGATAGTGCTGAGAAGACCGACTAGCCGACTTGTCTTGCGCGGCGCGGATGTTTAGTGGCCCGCGATATGAGTTTCGACCCCAATAAAGACCAGTTTCGAACCTTTGGCCGCGCCAAGGGTCGCACGCTGACGACATCACAAGCCGAAATCATGGCTGAACATTGGCCACGGTTGTCGATTGGACCCGGCGATCCGCTTCCGCCTGAGCCGGTGTGGCTGGAAATCGGTTACGGCATGGGGTCGCATGTTCTGCATTTAGGGCGAACCTATCCTGATGTGTCGATTATCGGGGCGGAGCCATTCTTGAACGGTACGGCCAAGGTCGTCCGCGGTGTTGCCGAAGAGGGGCTTACGAATGTCCGCCTGTTTCAGGGCGATGTTCGTAAAATGTTGGTTGAAATGCCGGACGCCTGTTTGGCGCGCATCTATATTTTATTTCCCGACCCATGGCCAAAGTCGCGCCATAATAAGCGCCGCCTCATTCGCACCGCATTTATCCAAGAGCTGGCCCGCGTCATAGAACCGGGCGGACGCCTGACCTTTGCGTCAGACATTCCCCATTACGTCGATTGGGCGCTTACTCGATTCCGGTCGCATGCACGCGCGACAGGTGCGGGCTTTGAGTGGACAGGCAATGATCCAGTCCACCCGCCGGATCTTTGGCCCGGTACGAAATATGAGGCGAAAGCGCGGCGTGAAGGTCGAACGCCGCGTTGGTTTGAGTTTACGCGACAGTCGAATGACGTGTCGAGTTAGCCTTTAAGAGCCGCAGAACGTCCGTTGCGCCATGACCGCGCCTTCGTTTCACCCCAGCGAGGATAATCAAAGCGCCCCGCATTCAGGTCGCTGACTAATTTTGCGTGCGCGTCCGGGTTGTTAATGATCCCAATCAACCGGGCAAAGGGCGAAAAGTCCGGAGTCGGGAACACTTCATAGGCGGTCCGCTGAGCGCCGACTAAGCGCGCGGACAAATCAGAGAAGTTCATCTCTGTTGTTCCATCACTAAATGTGAAACTCCGATAGAGAAGGCGTTCGGCAATCTCGCTACGGAACGCAGGATCTGCCGTGCTAATCGGGGCGCTTGACTGATCGGGACGACCGCGGACGACCTGCGTCAGTTGCAGACCGGTTTCATCCGCAGTCACGACGAGCCCTTTACGGGTCGGCCATGTCGGAAACAAAATCAATCCGTCGGTATTTTTTTGCCCCTTACGGAGAAGTTTCTTCGTTTTCGCTTTGCGCGCTGGGGTCAGCTCACCTGTGACGGTGTTCTGATTGTAGCGGGCGAACCCTGAACGGCCTTGCCACGGTGATTTGAATTGCAAAAGTGTAATTGTGTCAGTCATGATATTGTCTATTCCTCAAATATTCTGTGTGTCACCAGTGTTGCGTGTCAACAATATGACATATATGTCTTAAAACTGTCACCAAACTGTTTCTTTGTCAAATAGACACGACAGCTGGGGCGAGGGTGTGCCAAGGAGAGCCGGTTTTTCCGTGTCATCCTCACTTGAAAGATTAAGTGAGACCCTCTAAATGCACTGCAACATCGCCGGAACTGGCACGTTGCCAGCCAGGCGGCCCACCGTTCCGGGGGCCGCTTTTTTTATTGGTCAAACCACAATTGAGAGACGCACACTGAAAACGAAGACTCATACTGACGAGCGTATTTTAGAACTCGCTGACCCGATCGCTGCCGATCTGGGCCTGCGAATTGTGCGCGTTCGCGTCATGGCCGGCAAGCGCCGGACAGTCCAAATTATGGCTGAGCGTCTGTCGGATGGCATGATGGGCATCGAAAATTGCCAAGCGCTGTCGCGTGAGTTGTCGGCCATCATGGAAGTGGAAGACCCGCTTGATGATGCCTATGTTTTGGAAGTTAGCAGCCCGGGCATGGATCGTCCGCTGACGGCTTATGAAGATTTCACGGCCTATGAGGGCTATCTGGCGCGGCTAGAGCTGGATCGGTTGGTCGAAGGTCGTAAACGTTTCCGCGGTGTTCTTGCGGGCGTTGATGATGGTCATGTTGATATTAATCTGGACGGGGACGAAGATAGTACAGCGTCCATTCCGTTCGATTGGATCGTTGAAGCAAAATTACTGATTACTGATGAGTTGGTCGCCGAAGGCCAACGCAAGAAAGACGCGGTCCAAGACGCAATTTTGGCCGCCGCTCCCGCCAACGAAGAAGAGGAATAGCGTCATGGGCATCGCCGGCGTTTCCGCAAATAAATTGGAATGGCTTCAAATCGCGAAAGCGGTCGCTGAAGAGAAATCCATTGATAAACAGATCGTGCTGGGCGCGATTGAAGAGGCGTTCGAACGCGCCGCCAAGATGCGTTACGGCGCTGAGCTGGATATCCGCGCTTTCTTACATCCTGAAACGGGTGAGATGAGCCTGCGCCGCGACATGACGGTCGTGGAAGAAGTCACAAACGAATATACGGAAATCAGTTTGGCCACAGCCCAGTTGGATGACCCTGATGTCGTGCTTGGTGCAAAGATCTCAACATCTTTGCCGATGATCGAGCCGTCACGGGTGCAGACGCATATGGCCAAACAGGTCATCACGCAAAAGACTCGCGAAGCAGAACGTGCACGTCAATACGAAGAATTCAAAGACCGTATCGGCGAAATCATCAACGGTATCGTCAAACGCGTCGAATATGGTCACATCATTGTGGACCTGGGCCGCGCCGAAGCTGTGATCCGTCGCGATCAGGCCTTGCCGCGTGAAAATGTTAAGCCGGGCGACCGCATTCGCGCCTACATCATGGATGTTCGTGAAGAGCAGCGCGGCTCACAGATCTTCTTGTCTCGCGCGCATCCGCAATTCATGGCGCAATTGTTCGCGCAAGAAGTGCCGGAAGTTTATGAAGGTACAATCCAGATTGTTGCCGTCGCCCGTGATCCCGGATCCCGTGCGAAGATCGCCGTTTATTCCAATGACAGCTCAATCGATCCGGTTGGGGCTTGTGTCGGTATGCGCGGTTCGCGCGTTCAAGCGGTTGTCAACGAGCTGCAAGGCGAACGAATTGACATCATTCCTTATACCGAGGACCTCGGCACGTTCATCGTCAATGCGTTGCAGCCTGCAACCGTCAGCAAGGTCGTCATTCACGAAGAAGACGAACGTATCGAAGTTGTTGTTGCTGAAGATCAATTGTCTCTCGCGATTGGCCGTCGTGGCCAGAATGTGCGTTTGGCGTCGCAACTCTCCGGTTGGGCGTTGGACATCTTAACGGAAGAGCAAGAGTCAGAACGTCGTCAGCAAGAATTCCGTGAGCGTTCTGCGCTCTTCATGGAAGGCTTGGATGTCGATGAAATGGTCGCGCAACTGCTTGTCTCGGAAGGTTTTGAGACAATGGAAGAAGTCGGTTATGTCGAATTGGACGAGCTGACCTCTATCGAAGGTTTCGACGAAGAAACGGCCACAGAGCTGCAAACGCGGGCGCGCGAATATCTTGAAAAGATTGCGCAAGAGCAGGATGCCAAACGGGTTGAACTGGGTGTCGAAGACGGCGTTCTGGAAATCGAAGGTGTCACGTTGCCAATGACCGTCATTTTCGGCGAGAACGAAGTCTTCACCGTTGAAGATGTTGCGGGTCTCGTGCCGGATGATCTGACGGGTTATGTTGAATATAAGGATGGGGCGAAAGTTCGCGAACCCGGCCTGTTTGAAGGCATGAAGTTTAGCAACGAAGAAGCGTCGGACCTGATCATGCGCGCGCGTGTTCACGCCGGGTGGATTAGTGAGGAAGATCTCCAGTCTGCTGATGAGGCGGATGACGGCGAGGAAGCCGAAAATCCGGGAGCTTATAAAGCGCCGGAACGGGCCATTGACGCCGCTGAAGCCTTGTTCAAAACTGAACCGGGCCAAAACAAAGGAACAGGCGCTTAATGCGCCTGTAGACCGGACCGCTTGAGCGCGGAGTCCGCCATCTCGCACCCCGACCTAATCGGGGAAGATCGTCGGGGCCATAAGCCGCGGGAACGCCGCTGCGTGGCAAGCGGAGAGGTGCGCGACCCTAATCTGATGGTACGGTTTGTTCTGTCGCCCGACCAAGAAGTTGTCGCTGACGTTTATGAAAAACTGCCGGGTCGCGGCGTGTGGGTAACGGCCAATGCCGATGATCTTCGCGACGCGGTCAAACGCGGCGGTTTTAACCGCGGGTTTAAAGCAAAAGTCAAAATTGACGCGGACACGCTGATCACGCAAACGCATCAGCAATTGCGGCGCCGTTTAATGGGTCAGTTAACAATGGCGCGCAAAGCGGGTCGTCTGGCCTATGGTCAAACGGGCGTTCGCGAAGTCGCGGCCAAAGGTGAGGTGGCAATCCGCATCGAAGCGTCTGATGGCGCCTCTGATGGGCGCGGAAAATTGCGGACGCTTAGCGTCGCAACCGCCCGAGAATTAGGACGCGTTGATCCGCCCGTTATTGGCTGTTTTAGCGCGGAAGACATTGGTCTCGCCCTGGGGCGAAGCCCCGTGGTCCACGCCGCTCTAACAACCGGCAAGATGGTCAAAGCCATCCGACGCAGTGCAAAAAAGCTTTCGGGTTTTGAACCGCTTATTCCGGATCACTGGGACGATTTTCAGCACGAAATTTCGCTGGAACCGCCACCCGAAGAACCACCGCCCAACAGCGGTTGAAAAACTATGGTTTCCCGCTAGGTTGTGGCCCGTCGTCAAGAGGGGCCGCGACCCGGCGACCCAAAACGCGATGGACCCGGTCTGATAAGCCGGAGCGATCGCACCGATGGCATGATGATTTGCCCGCCGATATGATGATTTGAAAGAATAGAATGAGCGACAATAATAACAACCGACCGCGCGGCCCAATTGGGGGACGCCCAGGTGGCCCGACCCGGGGACCGCGCCGGACAGGCGCGCGCCCATCGGCCGTCGTCGTTGAAAAGAAAAAGAAGCGTTTGATCAAACCGGGAGCCGGCGCAACAGGCTCGGCCGGGGTGAAACCAAAGATTCAGCTGACACCGAAAAATACGCCGACGCCGCCTCCGGCGCCCGTTCCGACGCCAGCACCGGTTGCCCCAAAGCCAACGCCCGTGACCGCGACGCCCGCGCCAGCGCCTGCGGCCCCTGTGGCTGAAGCGCCTACGCCAGCGCCAACAGCGCCGGTTGAGAGCCCGGCGGCAAAAGCCGTGGATATTCCAAAGCCGGACGCTGACGACGCGCGCCCTGCAACAGGCCCGCAAGCCGCGACGATAAAGACAGGCGCGGCCCCGAAAGGGCCGACTTTGGCACCGCCAATTATCTCGGCAGCGGAAGCGAAACCAATTCCCAAGCCGACCCCTAAACCGAAACCGGCTGCCCCAAAAGTGAGTGATGCGGATATTGCGGCTGCGGCACGCGGTCTTGGCTTGTCCGTGGCTGAATATAAGGCGCGTCAAGCCGCCTTGATGAAAGCACAAGCTCAATCCGCTGAACGGGCTATCAAGAAAGCCGCCGAAGCCGAAGCCCGTCAGGCTCGGATGCGCGATGAGCAGGCCCAATTGGAAGCCAAGAAAAAGGCCGAAGAAGAAGCCGAATTGAAACGCATCGAAGAAGAAGAGACAGCGAAGCGCGAAAAAGAAAAAGAAAACCAAGAGCGCCTGCAACGTAAAAGTGTCGGCTCTCCGCTCGAACGCACGGAAGGCGAAGAGCTTTCCGAGATCGAAAAAGCGGGCGGACGCATCAAGAAGAAGCGCAACACGCCGCCGCCAACCCGGTCTAAGGGTGAGCAAAAACGGCGTCGCGGTAAGCTTACCATCGTGTCAGCCCTTTCGGGCAATGATGAACGTCAACGGTCGCTCGCCGCGGTTAAGCGGAAGCGCGAACGTGAACGCCAGCGCCGTATGGGTGGATCTGGATCCCGTGAAAAAGTTCAGCGCGAAGTCGTTGTGCCGGAAACGATCACGATCGCTGATTTGGCCAACCGGATGGCGGAACGGGGCGCGGATGTGGTGAAATACCTCATGCAGCAAGGCACCATGTCGACTATGAACGACGTGCTTGATGCCGATACGGCACAGCTGATCGTCGAAGATTTTGGTCACACGGTCAAACGTGTCTCGGACGCCGATGTCGAAGATAACTTCCTTATCGATGATGAACCGTCAGCTGAAAAAGACCGTAAACCTCGTGCGCCTGTGATTGCGATCATGGGTCACGTCGATCACGGTAAAACATCTTTGCTCGATGCTTTGCGCTCCACCGATGTCGCCTCTGGCGAAGCGGGCGGGATTACGCAGCATATCGGTGCCTATCAGTTGCAATTGGCGACAGGCGATAAAATCACCGTGCTAGATACGCCGGGCCACGCGGCGTTCGCACAAATGCGAACCCGCGGCGCGGAAGCGGTCGACATTGTTGTCCTTGTCGTCGCGGCGGATGATGGCGTTAAGCCACAAACGATCGAGTCGATCCGCTATGCGCTAGACGCCAATAAGCCGATTATCGTCGCCATCAATAAGATGGATACCTATGAGGCGAACGCACTTAAAGTCGAAACCGACCTGCTTCAATATAATATTGTGACAGAAAATATGTCGGGTGACGTGCAAGCCATTCCTGTCTCTGCCAAGAAAAAAACAGGTCTAAAAGAGCTGGCCGAAGCGATCACGCTGCAAGCCGAACTGATGGAGCTGAAAGCCAATCCGAAACGCAATCCGGATGGCCTTGTGATTGAATCGCGGTTTGAAAAAGGTCGCGGCGCTGTCACGACTTTGTTGGTCAAACGCGGGACGCTGAAACGTGGCGATATGATCGTGGCCGATGAGTATATGGGCAAGGTCAAAGCCATGATGGATGAGCGCGGCAAGCAACTCAAAACCGCCGGACCAAGTATGGCGATCGAAGTCATGGGTCTGGACGGTGCACCAATGCCAGGCGAACCGTTTGCGGTTGTCGAAGGCGAACAAAAGGCCCGTGAAATCGTCGAATATCGTCAAGGCCTGAAACGCAAAGTCACGGCCTCACAGCCGTCTGCTCTCGCGTCGATGGAACAGATGATGGCGAAATTGCAGAACAAGGAAGTCAACGAGCTGCCTCTGCTGGTCAAAGCCGATGTTCAAGGGTCTGCCGAAGCGATCAAAGCGTCGCTCGAAGGGCTAAGCAACTCAGAAGTTCGCGCCAATGTTATTTACGCCGAAGCCGGCGGGATTTCAGAGAGCGACGTTCAGATGGCCATGACAGCGGGCGCACCGATCATTGCGTTTAACGTCCGCCCGAACAAGCAAGCCAAAGAGATGGCGGCGCGTGAAGGTGTCGAAATTCGCTACTATTCGATCATCTATGAATTGATCGAAATGGTCGAAGGCGTGCTGACCGGCATGATCAAACCTGAACGTCGCGAAACCTTCATCGGTTACGCCGAAATTCTGGAAGTGTTCAACATCTCCAAGCTCGGCAAGATCGCGGGTTGCCGCGTGACCGATGGCCGTGTCGAACGGGGCTCCGGTGTGCGTCTGCTGCGTGACGATGTCGTCATTCATGAAGGCACGCTCAAGACCCTCAAACGCTTCAAGGACGAAGTCGAAAAGGTCCAGAGTGGCATGGAATGTGGTATGGCCTTCGAAAAATACGAAGATCTTCGCAAGGGTGACCAGATCGAATGTTTCACGGTCGAAATGATCGACCGTTCGCTCGACGATGTGGCCCTGTCCGACATGGAAGCCGAGAGCGAATAACGCGGTTTCGCTTTCGTTCTCAGGACCAAATAATGAAAGGGAGGCTCCGGCCTCCCTTTTTCGATGAAATATATTCATCCGGTTTTCGCCATCGCCACACGGCGTGCCCAATCGGATCGGCCGTGAAAGGCTAGGCGTAATCATGCATGCATTTCGCTCCGTTTTTGTCTTAATTGTTGCTGTCTGGTTCCTCCAGCTCGCAGGCGGAACGCTGGGCATTATTGTGCCATTGGGTTTGGCCGCATTGGGCGCGGATGCCAAAATGATTGGCTTTGTCGCGGCCTTATACGCGGCGGGTATGATGTTGGGAGCCTATCTCGCGCCTCAGATCGTTGCTCGTACGGGAAATATACGGACCTTTAGTGCCGCCGTCAGCTTAACCGTAGTCGGCTCTCTGGCGTTAAGTTTCGTTCTGCCAATTTGGGCCTGGGCGCCAATCCGGATCATACAAGGGGTCGGGTTTGCGGCGATGTTTGCGTCGGCCGAAGCGTGGCTCGGCCAAGCGGCGCCAGAGGATCAACGCGGCAGTATTCTTAGCGTCTATAATGTTGCGGCCAAAGCGGCCATCATGACGGGACCTTTTCTCATTGCCGGGGCGGCTCCACTCGCGCCGCATACTTTTGTTCTGACCGGCTTGTTTCTCGCGTGTGCTTTGATCCCGGTCTGCCTCACAAAACAGATTGAACCGACCCGCCAGAAGACAAAAGGCCTGCCCATCCGATATGTCGCCCGTATGGCGCCGTCCGCGATGGTCGGGTGTTTTATGGCAGGGGTAATCAACACGGGCACATTTGCATTTTTGCCAATTTACGCGACCGGCGTCATGCCAGAGATGAACCCGATTACGGCGGCCGCTTTGGCCTTTGCGGCGGCCAATGGCGGCGCGTTGATCGCGCAATGGCCGTTAGGGCGGCTGTCTGACCGGCTAGACCGGCGCACCACCATTGCGGGCCAATGTTTGCTCTCGGCCGTCGCAGTGTTTGCGTTAGCGTTATATGGCCAGACTTTGCCACGCGCGGCCATTTTAGGCCTGCTGGCGGTCTGGGGTGTCGGGTCGCTGACCTTTTACAGTATTAGCGTCGCCCATGGCATTGACCGGATGACGGATGGGCGCGTGACCGAACTTATGGGTGTGCTCATCATATGCTGGGCCACAGGGTCGGTTGTCGGGCCAATTCTGGCGGGTCTTGTCGTTAGTCTGTTTGCAGCAGGGACAGCGCTCTTCTTCTTTACGGCCGGGGGGCTTACCCTCTTAGCGGTGGCCATGATGGCCCGTCGCAGCGCACGACCCGCGACAGTGATGCGAAGCCGTTGGCATCCGGCCATGCCAGCCCCCGTCGGGTTAATGGGTGCGCGCCTTCACAAATTCCGGACACCGTCTGGACCGAAACAGAAAAAAGATGTTTGAAATACCCCTAATGAGACGGTGTTGAACGGCAGGTTCTTCACATTTGCCTGTCGCGCCTCCACATAGACCTGAACCCTGCTGATATATTTTCGTAAAGATTGAATCCTCATGAGCCGAAATCGTCCCCCGTCCCAACGTCAACTCAAAGCGGGCGAAGTCATTCGCCGCGCGCTGGCGGAAATTATCAATAAAGAAGATTTGCGTGATCCCGCCTTAAAAGGCGTGAGCGTCACGATCGCCGAAGTGCGCGCCGCGCCGGACCTGCGTGTCGCGACTGTTTTTGCCGCGCCACTGGGTCGGGGCGGTAATGGCCCAGAGGTGATCGAGGGTTTACAGCGCTGTGCGCGATTTTTACGCGGACGGTTGGGGAAGGAGCTGGAAATGAAAAGCACGCCACGCTTGGTGTTCAAGCTCGATACGACCTTTGAGACAGCTGACGACATGGCGCGATTGCTTGCCCGTCCAGAGGTCGTACGTGATTTGGGCGGCGAAGAGGAATAGGCTTTGCTGACCGCTGAGGAGAAGACAGCCTGTAACGTCCGGTCAAATACCGTGGATTATGATCGCCTGCCCGGACTGCATTATCTCGGCAACTATACGCGCCGCCTTCCGGTCAACCTGACGCGGATGATGGAAAATGCCCATGATTGGGAACATCTCCCGCATGTGCATGCTGCGTCCTTTTCATCCATCGACCTGATTGAGAGCGGGCCGTGGGGATGGCGGGCGAAAATAGGCGTTCCGTCCGGCGGCCATCAATTGATCGACCTGATCGTGGATATGGATCGTCAATACTGGGTTTCGACCGTCATCTCCGGCATGGGGCAAGGGACTGAAATTCATACCCAAGCCAGCCGTGTCAATGTGAATGAAATTGACATTGATGTTCGCTTTTATCTGCCGGAAACACCCGCCAATCCGGCGATCAGCGCCGTCGCCCTCCAATATTTACAGGGGCAATATGGCCAGCTTTACGATGAAGATGCGGGACTGATGCAGGGCCGTCAATCCGCGCTAGATGATCGACAGCGCTGGCGACAGGTTGATCAGACCGCGCAAGATGCGCCGCTGTGTGTCGGCCCCGAAGACGCGCTTGATAAAACCCGTATTCATTCCCTTGAATGGCGCGGCCATCGTTACGCGGTGCGGTTTTGGAAAGATCAATGGATCGTCCACAGCGCCATCTGTCCGCATTTGCTCGGCCCTTTGGACGAGGAAGAAATTGCCCCCGACGGCACGATTACCTGCCCATGGCACGGCTATCGGTTCGACGTGGAATCGGGGAAGAATATGGACGGGCAGTGCAGCGCCATGAAACAGCCGCCGCGTATCGAGTTACGAGACAGACAAATTTTCTTAGTCCTCTAAGGTGCATCTCCGTGTCACCATATTCGAACCAACTTTTCGCATATAAAAACCCTCTCCAATGGGAGAGGGTGAAATTTTAGAGCCTCGAGACTCCGATTAAGAGATCGGTTCGCCAGTGACCGTCGGTGTATCACCAATGGCTTCCAATGGAAGGTTCACAGTCTCAGGGTATTTATAGAGAGCGCCTGTTGCGGCATCAACACCAGCCCCAACGAAACCACCAAACAAAAGATTGCCGCCGGTTGTGGCTTCTACTTTAGAATATACGGTCTTTGACGCTGTCAAATATCCGTCTTTCGAACATTCGAGTTGGAGCGCTTTTTTGCTGCGCGGAATTTCAATGGAAGCGGGTGTCATAAAGCTTTCTTGAACGGCAAACTCGCTCCCGCCTGTTAGGTCGCAGTTCGCGCCTTCAACTGATCCAGTTTTGAAGCTGAGCGTTTGATTTGAACCGTTAACGATCGTCGAACAGCCCGTCATTGCTATGGCCGCAGCCGCAAGCAAAAATAGTTTGGTATTCATAATATCCCCAGAAGTGATGATGTTTTTTCAATAAGCCGCCATGGTGTTGATATTTGATAACGGCAACCATAGATTTAGTCCGCGAAAAGAAATGCTAGCCGTAATTTTTACGGAATTTTTGATGCTAAAATGACTCTTATATATTGCGGCGAGGATCACATAACCTCTGGCTTAACTCTGTGACAGCGGGGTCAATCCCGCCTAATAGCCGCTCCCATGGACCCGAACGGACGCAATCGACGCAAAAAAGGCAACCCCGTGCATGGCTGGGTTGTGCTGGATAAGCCGCTGGAGCTGGGCAGCACGAAGGCTGTTGGGCGGGTGCGGTGGCTGTTCCAAGCGCAGAAGGCGGGCCATGCTGGCACGCTTGACCCGCTGGCAACCGGGATATTGCCGATCGCGCTGGGCGAAGCGACGAAAACGGTGCCGTTTCTCGTGGATGCGGCTAAAGCTTATGAGTTCGATATTACTTTCGGAACCAGTACAGACACGCTGGACGCGGAAGGCGAAATCATTGGTCGGTCTGACGTCCGGCCAACGCGCGCTCAAGTTGAAGCTGTGCTGCCGCGCTTTGTCGGGGCCGTGAACCAAATTCCGCCCAAATATTCCGCCATAAAAATAGACGGCAAACGCGCCTATGATCTGGCCCGCGCCGGCACGCCCGTCGAGATGAAAACACGGATTGTACAGATTGATGCCGTGCAGTTGATCACGCTGAGCGGCGACGTCGCGTCCCTGACGGTGGATTGCGGCAAAGGAACCTATGTGCGCTCCCTCGCGCGCGACATTTGTGAGGCCGTCGGGGCGGAGGGGCATGTATCCCGATTGCGCCGCACGCGGGTCGGTCCATTCGACCTGTCGCGGTCAATAACGCTAGACGCGCTTGAGCAGATGTGCGATGGCGCGCGCGCCGAAGAGGGGTTGTTGCCGCTCTCGACCGCACTGGACGACATCCCGGTGCTGGCCGTGACCGACCCGCAACTAACCGCATTGAGGCAGGGCCGCGCGATCGCTGCCGTTTCTCCTTACCATGACACAGATTGGGTCTTGGTCGAGAGTAATGGACAACCGGTCGCGTTATGCCAACCGCGGGGTTCGGAATTGCTTCCGAAGCGCGTGTTTAACATCTAACCTAATGGAGAAGCCCGATGTCGATTACTGCCGAACGTAAAGCCGAACTCATCACTGAGTTTGCAACAAAACCGGGTGATACCGGTTCCCCTGAAGTCCAAGTCGCAATCCTGACGCACCGCATCAAGGCCCTGACTGAACACTTCAAAACCAATAAAAAAGATAACCACTCGCGTCGCGGTTTGCTGACTATGGTCAATAAACGCCGCCGTTTGCTGGATTACCTCAAGGCCAAAAGCGAAGAGCGCTATCAGGACTTGATCAAGCGGTTGGAACTCCGCCGCTAACTGACACGAATAGGCCGCCGGACAGGGGTTCGGCGGCTTTCGCGCATTTACGCGCACCGGCTATATGGCCACACGACGCGCTCCTGATGGCAGGGGCAGACGTACGAAATGAAAGACGAATTATAATGTTTAACACGCAATCTGTAACGATTGACTGGGCGGGACGTCCGCTTACCCTAGAAACGGGCCGCATCGCCCGCCAAGCTGATGGCGCGGTTTACGCGACCTACGGCGACACAAAATTGCTGGCCACGGCCTGTTTCGCCAAGAGCGAACGCCCCGGTCAAAACTTTTTCCCGCTGACCGTCAACTACATGGAAAAGTTCTATGCTGCGGGTAAAGTCCCCGGTGGTTACTTTAAACGCGAAGGACGCCCAACAGAGCGTGAGACACTGATCTCTCGTCTGACAGACCGTCCGATCCGCCCGCTCTTCCCAAAGGGCTACAAGAACGAAGTACAAATCGTCATCACTGTTTTGCAACACGATCTTGAAAACGAACCAGACATCATCGGCATCGTTGCCGCGTCTGCCGCGCTCGCGCTCTCCGGCGCTCCGTTTGCAGGCCCAATTGGCGCCGCCCGCGTTGGTCTGATTGATGGCGACTATGTCCTCAACCCAATGCTCGACGAAATGGAAGACAGTGAGCTCGACCTCGTTGTTGCCGGTACACATGACGCCGTCATGATGGTTGAGAGCCAAGCCAAAGAACTGACTGAAGAGCAAATGCTCGGCGCGGTCATGTTCGCCCACGAAGCTTGCCAAGACGTGATTGAAGCCATCAATGAGTTGGTCGAAAAAGCCGGCAAGCCAATGGTCGAGTATAACGCACCCGATCATTCCGCTGAGAAGAAGCTTGTGAAGAAGTCTGCCGAAAAAGGCATCAAGGCGGCTTATAAGATGAAAGACAAGATGGATCGCCAAGACGCGCTCCGCACAACGAAGACAGCGGCGAAAGCTGAATTGGTTGCGTCTGATGAGAATCCGGACGGCATGTCTGACTCCGTCTTTAGTGACGCCTTCAAAGCAGTTGAGTCCGAAACAGTCCGTAGTTCGGTTATCAAAACCAAGAAACGGATCGACGGTCGTAAGCTGGATGAAGTTCGTCCAATCGAAGCGATGGCGGGTCTTTTGCCGCGTACACACGGTTCGGCTTTGTTCACCCGCGGTGAAACACAGGCCATCTGTGTTGCCACATTGGGCACATCCGATGACGAGCAGTTCGTTGATCAATTGACAGGCACGATGAAGAACAAGTTCATGTTGCACTATAACTTCCCGCCATACTCGGTTGGGGAAACAGGTCGCATGGGCGGAACATCACGCCGCGAACATGGCCACGGCAAGCTCGCATGGCGCGCGCTGCAAGCGGTCCTGCCAACGGCTGAGGACTTTCCTTACACCATCCGCCTCGTCTCGGAGATCACAGAATCAAACGGCTCGTCCTCTATGGCGACTGTCTGTGGCTGTTCATTAGCGATGATGGATGCCGGTGTACCGCTCAAGCGTCCCGTCTCTGGTATCGCTATGGGCCTCATCAAAGATGATGCCGGTATTGCTGTCTTGTCCGATATTTTGGGTGACGAAGATCACCTCGGTGACATGGACTTTAAAGTCGCAGGGACATCCGAAGGCATCACGTCTTTGCAGATGGACATAAAAATTGCGGGTATCTCCGAAGACATTATGGAAACGGCCTTGGCCCAAGCCCATGCGGGTCGCCTTCACATTCTGGACCGCATGAATGATGCGTTGACAGAAAGCCGTGACAGCGTCGGTGAATTCGCGCCGCGTATCGAGCAGATGCAAATCCCCGTCGATAAGATCCGTGACGTTATCGGGTCAGGCGGCAAGGTCATCCGCGAAATCGTCGACACCACAGGCGCTCGCGTCTCTGTTGAAGATGATGGTACGATCAAAATCGCGTCCAACGATCAAAAATCGATCGATGCTGCGAAAGCCTGGATCTCCAGCCTGACAGAAGAGCCGGAAGCTGGAAAAGTCTACAAAGGTACAGTCGTGAAGGTTGTCGATTTCGGCGCATTCGTGAACTTCTTTGGCAAAAAAGACGGCCTTGTGCATGTTTCCATGATCAAACCAGAGCGGGTCAATCACCCGTCTGATTTCCTCAAGGAAGGCCAAGAAGTCTGGGTCAAATTGATGGGCTTCGATGATCGCGGTAAAGTCCGCCTGTCGATGAAGCACGTTGATCAGGAAACTGGCGAAGAAATCGAAGTTGAAGAAAAGCCACGCGCCAAGCGTGACGATGACGATGCAGACAGTGACGATAAGCCAAAGCGTCCGCGTCGCCGCCGTCCGGCCCGCGATGACGGCTAAGGCTCACGCCCTAAACCGAAGAATAGAAAGCCCGGTCAGTGACCGGGCTTTTTTTATGGTGAACGAAATCTGAACGCGGTGCTCAGCACCCGTTCGGGTCAGAACGGGCAAAACTGTGTCATCGCAATGATGGACAGGAGAGCCACATGACCAAGACGTTTAAAACTCAAAGCTTCATCGCCCGTACGGGGGTTGCAATGGGGGCTGTTGCCCTACCCATGCTCGCAGCGTCACCTGTCATGGCCCAATATTATTCAGGGAATACGGACGCGTACGAACAGTGCGAACGCCGTGACAACACAACCCAAGTGATCGGCGGTGTGCTCGGCGGGATCGCGGGCGGATTGCTCGGCAATGAGCTTGAAAGCGGAGACCGGACGTTCGGGACTGTCGTAGGCGTCGGCGCTGGCGCCGCTGTTGGCGCGCGTTTGGGCGATCGGAACTGCGCTAAATATAATACGGCGGCTTACCGCACACCGCAGCCTTATCAGACGACAAACTCATACCCGTCGACAAGCACAGCTTACTACCCGTCGACAACAACGACCTATACGCCGAGCACGACCTATTCCTATGGTGAGCGGACAACGACATATGCGCGAACCTATCCGACCACGACTTACGCCCAGCCACGCTCATATCAGGCCACACATTACCCGGTCACCCATAGCCGGACTTACACGCCGACAACGATATATACGGGGTCGACTTATTCAAATGGGTACCAGCCTACGACGACGTATTCGGGATCAACATACACAGGGTCCAGCTATAGTCAGCCGCATTATTCAACCGTGTCGAGCTATAGCCAACCGACATATTCGAGCGGAACGACCCACCGTTCAGGCTACCAAACGGTACCGTCGGCCTCATCGACACGCCACTATTCCGGGGCGCGTTATACAGCCAGTCCGGTCAGGGGAACGTCTGGTCTTGTACGGGTCACAGATCCACACAGCGGCGCGGTCTTCCATGTCAGCCAATCGGATTATGATCGGAATTACCGCTAAGACCGGACGGCGAACGCTGCCTTAATGTCCGCCCCGCAGGCTCTGTGGGGCGGGTTTTTTTATGAGGACCGCTCGTCCGTCACGACGGTGACTTTGGCGGCAACGGTGACGTCACACTGGGTTTATCCAAATGGATCATCAACACTCTTGCTGGGTTCTGTGAACCAAACAGGGCCGTCACTGCCCATATAAAAATGGTCTTCTAGGCGAACCCCAAACTCGCCGTAGAGACAGATCATCGGTTCGTTGGAAAAGCACATTCCTGGTGCAAGAGGGGTGTCGTCGCCCCAATTTAGATAGGGCCATTCATGGATATCAAGACCGATACCGTGCCCTGTACGATGGGGTAAGCCCGGTGTTTCATATCCGGGCCCGAAGCCTCTCGCGCTCAACTCTTTTCGCGCGGCCAGATCCACATCCCCACACCGGACGCCGATTTGTGCGGCCTCAAACGCTTTGACTTGAGCCGCTTTTTCCGCGTTCCAAACCTGTCTTTGCTTGTCATTGGGTTCGCCAAAAACATAGGACCGCGTAATATCTGAAATATAACCATGCAGCTGACAGCCCGTGTCAATTAAGACCATGTCGCCACGCTCCAGAGGCTTCGGATCTTTTACCCCATGGGGGAATGATGAGTCCGGACCAAATAGGATAATTTTGAAATAAGACCCTTTGGCCGCGCCCGTTTTTCGATGCGCCGCATCAATGAAAGCGCCGACGTCGTCCGTCGTGATACCCTGATGCAGCATAGAGGCTGTCGCTTTATGGACGGCCAATGTCATATCTTTTGCACGTTGCATCAACGCGAGCTCAGACGATGATTTTATCATTCGACAGGCCGCGGTTATAGAAGCGCCATTGGTCAGCTTTAAGTCAGGGCTGACTTGCGCAATGCCGTCGGACACAAAGAAAGGTGTTGCTTCGTCAATGCCAAGCTGGCCTTTAGTGACACCCCGTGAGCTGAGATGCTGTCGGATTAAACCATAGGGGTTTTCATGCTCGTCCCATGTCAGGACGTCCCCTTTAACGGCCATATATTGTTGGAGCGTGCCTTCTTCAAAAGCCGGCGCAATATAGATTGGCGCGCCAGTAGGTAGGAGCAGCGCCCCCACCATACGCTCAGAACCAGGCCAGCGGGTACCTGTGAAATAATACAGAGATGTGCCAGCATGCAAATAAAGCGCGTCCGTCCCCTGTGTCGCCATCAGCGATTGCGCCTTTTTTATACGCATTGCATATTCATCTTGGGAAATAGGGACGGCCCCTGCCGTCATATCGTCGAGGCTCGCTAACGCCTCTTTGGCTGTTTTACCGCCGACACCTTTCGTCATAATGATATTCCTTATTTTTTAGGGCTCACACGAATGAGCCGGCCATTGGTTTTGTCTTCGACCACAAGCAAAACAGCCCCGTCTGAATCAATATCAACGTCGCGGATTCGAAATGCGTCAACCTCTGTCTTGGCATCGCTCAGCAGGATCTCTTCCTCGCCGGTCTCTGGATCAACCCGACGGAGATCACCGGACGCGAGCCCGCCGATCAGTGCATGGCCGTTCCAGTCCGCAAACACATCGCCGCGGTAAATGGCGAGGCCTGATGGCGCGATAGATGGGACCCAATAATGCACAGGCGCGGAATAGCCCGCGTGATCTTCGATCGGGCTGATCCGCGCGCCTTGATAATCTCGCCCATATGTCGCGATCGGCCAGCCGTAATTGCCACCCGACTCTAATCGGTTGAGCTCATCGCCGCCGCGCGGACCGTGTTCATGCTCCCAGATTGCGCCTGTCGCCGGATCAATGGCGAGCCCTTGCACATTCCGGTGCCCAATTGAAAAGAGCTGCGGCTTGGCATCTTCGCCAAAGTCTGGATTATCCGTAGGCGTGCCGCCATCGAGGGTCAGGCGAACAATCGAACCGAGATGTGAGGTGGGCTTTTGTGCTTCCTCGCGCAAAGAAAAACCGTCCCCTAGGCTCAGCAACAATGTGCCGTCGCCGGGAAAGGCGATCTTGCCACCAAAATGGCTACCCGCTTCCTTACCGGGGCTGGCGCGGAAAATTGTCTCTGATGAGGTGATTTGATTGCCGTTTAACTGCGCGCGCAACAGCGCCGTGCCGTTATTGGTCCAGTCGCCATAGGAATAAGAGAGATAGATCGTGCCGCTCTGCGCAAAGTCAGGGGCGAGGGCCACGTCCAGTAATCCGCCTTGGCCGCCCGTTGCGACACGGTTGTCAGAGAACTGAGTCAAAATTTCTGGCAGTCCCGTGATTTCGACGCTCGAACCATCGTCTATGCGCCACAGCTGACCCAATTTACCTGTCACCAAATAAGCCCCATCAGGCATCACGGCGGCAGCCCAAGGAGACGGCAGGCCATCAATTACCGTGTCTAATTGGAAATCAGAAACGGGGCGTTCTGGCAGATCCGGTGCGGGCTGCGGTTCCTGACAGGCCGATAGCGAGAGTATTGCGGCAAGACCTACCGTTCCAATTGTCCAACTTGTCTTCATCTTTATCTCCACAGGTTTGACGTGCGCCCCATACTAGGCTTAGCGTGGGTGGGCGCAAGGTAAGGAGAGCGATTTGGCGACGTTTCTAAAATTTCTAGTGGGTTGGCTTTTGGGGGCGGTGACGACAACAATCGTTGGGGTCGTGCTACAAACGCAAAACGTCATTGCTAGGCTAACGTATATCGGTGCGGATGTCGGGATCGGGCAACGCCTTTCCATGACCATCTATGACCTTATGTATCTGGGCTCTATGTATATCGTTCTTGTCAGCATTGGGACGTTTGTTGCCTATTTGCTGGGTTTGTTGGTCTATTATTTCGCCGGAATTGGACGACCGATTGTTTTTGCTGTGGCCGGGGCCGTGGCGATGCTGGTGATGTTATTGCTGATGAAACAGGCGTTTTTTGGCATTCATATGATTGCGGGCGCACGAGACGGTTTGGGCATTGGTTTGCAAATGGTCGCGGGCGCGATCGGCGGTTTGATTTTTGCGCAGCTTACGGCGCGTAAAGTGTCAGGCTTTCGTCCGTCTTCCTAAAGGCAAAGGGCTTTGCCTCACGAGACCCGTCATCAATAAGCCGTCGGCTTAGCCGGTGGCTTTATAATTTCTCGTGCTTGTTTCACCTAGAGCGACTGGGCGCGCGCCGAGGAGTTGCTCGCCGAGCATCAGATCAATAATTGCTTCCGGTTCCTCGACATCATCCAGCGTCAGAAGAAGAGGGGCCGTTGCGGCGGCTGCGCGGTCATCTGGCAAAGCGTGTGCCGTGGGTTCAGCCAGAGGAATCCGGGCCGTAAAGGTAAACTCAGTCCCGCGGCCTTCGCGTGATTTAACGACTAAGTCGCCCCGCATCATACGCGCTAGCTTACGCGCAATGGCCAAGCTGAGGCCGGCTCCGCCATATTTGCGTGTCATAGTCGCGTCAGCTTGCAAGAAGGGCTGGAACAGCCGCGATTGAACATCTTCACTGATCCCTTGACCCGTATCAGCAACAACGATGGTTACGTCTAGATGGCCGTTCCTGTCTTGTATCGCTGTCGCATGGAGATGCACGCGCCCCACTTGGGTAAAGCGGATAGCATTGGACAATAAATAGTGCAGGCTTTGGCGAATGCGCTTGTGATCGGTAATGACCGCGTCTTCTAACTCTGCGCCAATGAAGTGAGTGAAGATGAGATCTTTTTTGGCCGCGGCATTGTCCCATTCGGCTACTTCACGCCGAATGGTTTTCGCGAGGACGTCCTCTTCTTTGTCTAAAGACAGGCGATTGCCCTCAATCGTCGACATGGTGATCAGACTATCCAGCAGGTCAAAGAGGAGCTGCCCGCTTTCTTGTACGATTTCGGCTTGTGCGCGCATTGTTGGGTTGGGCGCATGATGGATCATCGCGTCACTTATCCCGATAATACCGTTGAGAGGGGTGCGGATTTCGTGATTAATAAGGCCGAGAAATTCAGTCTTCATTTTTTCAGCCGAGAGCGCATCTTCTTGCAAGCTTTGAACTTTCACACTGAGTTTTTCGCGGTAGCGCAGGAAAGCGAGCAAGAAGTTAAAGGCAATCGTTAGCCCGCCAATCAGAACCCAGAGCAAGCGGTTCAGCTTGGTCTTTTGCTCAAGCTGTACGGCTCTCATCTCCGTTTCGCGTTGCAGCGCGCCTTCGCGTTCGACCTGTCGGTCCCGTGTGTTTTCCAAATTAGACAGCATGGCGCTAATATCAGCTGAATTTGCGGACTGAACTTGATTGATCAGGAGATCGGCCCGGCGCTTCATCAGCGCGAGCGCATAAGGGGATTCGTCGCGGTGCATCGCGAGAAGCGCTTCGGCGTGTAGGATCGACTGGTTATCAATGTCTTTGAGTAATTCACCGGGACTATGTTTCCAGCCCCGTGTTGTCATGAGACTTTCAGCGTCAGCAACTTTACCTTGCCCGGCCAATGCAACCAAACGTTCGAGGGTCGCGCGGGATTCAATCGCGGCGTGCGTTGTGCTCTCCAAGGCGGTGAGAGACAATCTTTCGGCACGATTATAATCGCCAATCTCATTAAACGTCGCCGCCATATAGGCTTCTGCAACGCCAGACGCAGTTGTCTCAGAGTGAGGCTCTACAATAAGTAACTCGGCGACCTGTGCGGCGCTTTCGTACTCACGCGCGCGATTCAGGGCATACACAAAGTTTGTCATGAGCTCATAACGATCAATGGTTTCCCCAATACTCGCCTTGGCCTGACTTTGCAGCCTAGCGGCTTCAAGCATAAAGTCGGGTTTCCCTTGCAAGCCATGCAAGACCATCGCGATGTCAGAGGCCAGAATACGGGCCGACGTCACCTGTGGGGACAGCTCACTCGGGATGACTTTCATCGCGGAATCAATACGTTCTGTGCCGACGAGAAGTTGGTTTCGGGACACGTATAAGAAGGCCGAGAGGCTTTGAGAGACTGAATTTAAAAACCAATCATCTGCGAAACCGAAACCATCCAAATACTGGATCAAGTTTTCTGTGCGCGTGGCGTCATCACTTTGCGCAATGATATCCGAAATACCTTCGACAAAGAGGAGCGTTCGATCCCAATGTATATCGCCGACGATGTCGGCATTCTTGGCGTCTGTGATCGATTTTCCAAGCCGGTCTGAATCAAATGTATAAAGTGCTTCTGAGGCCTCTTGAATGAGCTTAACCGTCATTTTTTCAGTGTTTGTCGATGATAAGAGTTCTAGCGGGGTCCATTCTTTTTGATTGAGAAACTCGACAATTGACTCATTAATTGGGCGTGCATCAGCGGCCAATGCTACAGTGAATGAGCAAAGGGATGCACAAAAAATTACAAGCAGACTTCTAAGCATCTGAATAAAATAGGTTCCAGTTTCGCTTCAATTTACACAAATGACCTTAAGGAAGCGTGTTCAGGTGCAAGAAAAAACCCGCTCAAAGAGCGGGTTGTAGTCCACATAGTATTGATAGCTCGCGCTATCGTTTGACTAAAAGTCGACGATAATCGGTGCGCCACCGGTTACGACGTCAAGTTCTTCAACTGTAAGTTCACGCATGTGAGTTGATCCCTCTAGATGTGACACGAGCGGAGGATACCACTCGTGAGTACCAATTTAGACAAGACTCAGTCATCGTTAACAAGCGCTAAGTCGCTAAATCGGGACAATTATGGTTAACAGACTGTTAAAACGCGGTATTTTATACACGTAAAGGAGGTATAATTATAAATTTCACGCAATAGTGGGGTGTAAATGTATAAATCCCGCTCTACGGTATCTGGATAATTCGGTCGCTGGCCTCAAGGAAGGCAGGGCGGTGGGCGACAATAACCCGCGTTATTGCCAATCCTGCTACAAGGCTGACGATTTCTGCCTCTGTTTCGACATCAAGGTTCGCTGTTCCTTCATCAAGGAAAAGCACATCGGGTTCTTGATAGAGCGCGCGCGCCAGCAGCAAGCGTTGTTTCTGTCCGCCTGACAGAATTGATCCCATATCACCGATCATGGCGAGGTAATTCATAGGAATCGCAACGATTGTGTCGTGGATGCGGGCGGCGCTCGCGGCGCGCGTGACCCGCTGCATGTCAATTTCAGGATCGAAGAACGCGATATTATCCGCAATAGTCCCAGAGAGAAGGCGGTCGTCCTGCATGACAACGCCAACACGGTTACGCCAGGCGGAGGGATCAATGGTAGATAGGTCGCGGCCATCAATTTTCACATGACCGTCGATCGGCGCATAAAGCCCCAACATGAGCTTCATTAAGGTGGTTTTCCCGCCCCCGCTTGGGCCTGTCAGAGTCACCATTTCGCCAGCGGAAACGTCGAGCGTAAAGTCTGTGACGACATTGGGATCCTCAGACGAATAAGCGAAGGTCACCGCATCCAATGTGATCCGACCTTTGACGTCCCCTAAGGGCTCATATCCCGCTTGATCCGTCTCTGTGCGAGCATGAACAATATCGGCCAGTCGGTCGAGGTGAAGCGAAAGCAGGCGAAACTCATTGCCCTTGGTAACAAGCTGCACCACGGCGTCGGAAAAATACTGGCGGTAGATCAAAAAGGCGACAAGCATGCCGACTGTAAACGTCGACCCTGGCTGCGTCATGCCCCAAGCAGCGGCCACAACAACGCCCACAACTTGTAAGCCAATGATGAGCGTTTGCACGAAGGTTTGCGCCACATTCCAGCGTTGGTGTCCAACATCGGCGTTGACGAAATCCGTGAATAGATTGGCCCAACTTGCTTCGCGTTCGGCTTCGCGCCCGAACAATTTAACAGTCGTTGACGCGCGAATGCTCTCAATAACGTGGCTGTTCTCCAGCGCACGCGCATAGATCGCCTCTTCTTGGGTGGCGCGCAGGCGTGGATAGATGAGTAGGGTCGCGAGAACGAGCAAAGCCGTCGTGGCGACCACGATTAACGCCAAGAGCGGCGAGAACATGAACATAATGACCAGCATTAAGACGGCCATAATCCCGTCAATCAGGACCGAGACAACCGAATGCGAGAGGGCTTCTTGGATCGGCTGCGTTGAATTCATCCGGCTGATAATGTCGCCGACATGGCGACGTTCGAAATAGCGTGCGGGTAGACGGATCAAATGGCGGAAAATATTTCCGACCATTTGCCGCGATAGCTGTGCGCCAAAGGTGATAATCGTATAGCCCCGCGCCGCTTCGACCACGGCGCGCAACACAGCTAATCCGCCAAACCCAACGGCCAACGCGATGAGCAAGCCACGATCCCCTCCGGGCTGCCCTGGGCTCGGCAGGACCGCATCGACAATCAGTTGAAAGAAGAATGGCGCGAGGAGAAGTGTCGCGAGCAGGGCTACGGAGAGGGCGAGCGTTTGCGCGACGGCGCGTTTGGCCCCGACAAGGGATGACCAAAGATCAGAGAGTTTCGGGCGGATGCGGTCGGTGACAGGTTGGAAATCTGCCGCCGGGGTAAGTTCGAGCGCAATGCCCGTAAAATGATCCGAAACTTTGGACAGTTTTAAGGTCCTGCGGCCAATCCCGGGGTCAATAATTTCGATATGGTCGTTGCGGACACGGGTCAGCACAACAAAATGGTTGAGATCCCAATGCAATATCGCGGGTAGCGCCAGCTTGTGTAGCTGATCCAGATCCACCTTGAGCGCACGCGGTGACAGGGACAACTCGCCCGAAATTTTGATGATTTGTTTGAGCGACGTGCCGCGCATGGACAGAAGATATTTTTCCCGCAGGCTGTTCAAATCGACATCATGGCCGTGAAAGCGCGAGACCATCGCCAAGCAGGCGAGGCCACATTCCGTCATTTCTGTTTGTAAAATAACGGGTGTTTTGGAGGTGAACCGACTAATCACGTAGCCAGCTCCAAACCGTTTGATCCCCGACATTGATGCCAAACAGCACAAACCCGATGAGCCCGATCGTTATAAAAAGTAGCCCGACAACGACCCATGCGGGTAAAGGACCACGAAGTATAACCTCGCCAAACAAAGCGCGTGACCGTCGCTCCATCGCTTCTTTGCGGAATAACTGACCCATAACCTGTCCTTCCCAAAAAACGACATAGGTCCCGCCTAGCGTTCCGGCCCGTCTTGTAAAGCGCGCGCATCAAAGGCAAAGCGCCCGTATGGATATTTCTCAAACAGCCGGGTGGTGGTCATTGCTACCGCCTGTTCTTGCCATTGGCCTGGCGCTGCTGACGCGGCAGGTTTTCCTGAGCCTCGGTCTCGGTATCGTGGCGGGCTACCTTATCCTCGCGGGCGGAAATCCTGTGGCCGCGACCTTTGATACGATTGATGCGGCCGTTGCCGTGTTTGGTGATGCGGGCAACACCCGGATTATACTGTTCACCCTCGTTGTTGGGGCGCTCATCGCGCTAATTCAACGCTCAGGCGGTGTTGCCGGATTTATCGCACGCCTATTGGCTTGGCTGGATAAACGCACACAGTCGGCGGGCGCCAAGGATCAACGCGTGTTGGTCGAATTGCTCGCGCTCGGGACCGGGATGCTGATCTTTATTGAGAGCAATATTTCCATTCTTACCGTAGGCACATTGTTTCGGCCCGTAACAGATAAGCTCGGCATGCCGCGAGAGAAGCTCGCCCTGATCGCCGATACGGGCTCGGCGCCATCTTGCGTGCTGATCCCGTTTAACGCGTGGGGCGCGTATTTGATGGGGTTGATTGCGGCGCAAGGGCTGAGCCAGCCCTTTTCGCAATTGATCCAAGCCACCCTGTTCAATATCTATCCTATGCTCATCATTGTGATCTTACTGATCGTGATCCTGACGCGTCGGGACATAGGTGAAATGAAAACGGCCGAAGCACGCGGTACAATTTTGCGCGACGGCGCTGTGCCGATGATTGCAGACGAAGCCTCCGATATTCAGCCCGCCCCCGGCGCCACGCCCCGCGCGGTCAATATGATTGTGCCGATCCTAACCATGGTTGTGTTGGTGCCGACATTCCTGATTATGACAGGGGCGGGCGAGGGCTGGTTCGCGCGGTTACAGGACGGCTCAGGCTCATCCGCTGTGCTTTACGCGACCTCCATCGCGACCGCGCTCGCAATTCTCATGTATAAAGCCCAAGGTCTTTTGGGGGTCCGGGACAGTGTCGAGACCGCCCTGAAAGGGATGGCGGGCATGGTGCCGCTGGCGATCCTGATGTTGCTCGCCTTCGCTCTGGGGGCCTTATGCCGGACGCTCGGGACGGGTGTGTTCACAGCCGACGTTACGTCACAATTCCTCTCGCCCGCGCTGATGCCCGCGCTGGTTTTCTTGATTAGCTGTTTCGTCGCCTTTTCGACCGGAACGAGTTGGGGGACGTTCGCGATCATGATCCCGATCGCTGTGCCTTTGGCCACGAGCTACGGCATGGACCCCTCACTCGCTATCGCGGCCGCAATTGGGGGCGGCGTGTTCGGCGATCACTGCAGCCCTATATCAGACACATCAATCATCGCGTCGATGGCGACAGGCTCGGATCATATCGACCATATTCGCACACAATTGCCCTATGCGCTGGTGGCAGGCGGGCTGACCGTTGCAACCTATCTCGGGCTTGGATTTTACTATGCGTAAGCTTGTTCTCATGGCCACCATACTGGCCGGATGCCAAACCGTGTCGGCGAATACCGCATCCGCGCATGACCTCGACGGTCTGTGGGTCAACGAAACCGGATCCGCCGTAGAATTATCCGTCAAGGATGATGGCTCGCTCACAGGTCACTACCGGACCGAGCTCGGCAAACCAGATGCAGACAGCCAGTTCGCTCTTACCGGATGGGCGCAAGGCGATGTTGTCGCGTTCTCTGTCAGTTTCACGGACTATGGCTCGATTACCAGCTGGTCCGGTCAACTTGCGCAAGACGATCAGGGCGACTTCATTCGTACGCTCTGGCAGCATACGCGCGACATTGCAGAGGAAGATGAGGTCGAGGACCTGTGGCGCTCAATTACGGCCGGCGCCGCGACGTTCCGGCGGGCAGATGCCAGCGTGATACCGCATACCCCAGAGCCGAGCTTAGAACCACAGCGATAAGAGAGGCTTTGGTTACTGTCTGGTACGTCAGCAAACCCGTCCCGATGGCGGATGGAACCGTCTCGAAAAAAGTGCCCAGAAGATGGCTCGGATCTCGGGTATAGGCGGCCAGAAGCTCTGTTTTAAGTTTCCACGCGAACACGGGCAGGGGAATGACGCATAGGGCGCTCAGGAGCCCCGCGACCGCTCCGCGAGCTGGCGAGGCCTTTTTCAAATGGGTCAGCGTCCAGAAGAAGAAACTCAGCATAGCGGTCCCGACCGCGATGATCACGGCGGTTTTTAATACATCCGTCAGGACGTCGGCTTGTCCGAAAATGCGCCGTGCGGCCGTGTAACTCCCAAACAGCGTGGCGAGAGCAGACATTAAGCCTGTGAAAAGTAATCTTTGGGAAATCGTGTTGAGACGACGCATCAGGCGATGACCAACGTTTAAATCTAATCGACCAATTCGTCCCAGAAACGTTTGGCCTTATCGAAAAAGCCTTTGCTCTCCGGGCTAATTTCGTCGCCGCCCTCACGGGCGAATTCTTCGAGCAGCTCTCTTTGACGCGCGCTCATGCGGCTTGGCGTCTCAACCGCCAGATCGACATACATATCGCCTCGGCTGGCACTGCGCAGGACGGTCATGCCTTTGCCCCGAAGGCGCATGCGTTTGCCGGATTGGCTGCCTACATCCACTTTGATTTTGGACCGTCCACCATCAATCGTCGGGATTTCAATGTCGCCGCCTAAGGCCGCAACCGTCATCGGAACGGGGGCGCGCATGAACAGGTTCGCGCCTTCGCGCTCGAACATCTCATGGGGTTTAACCGAGATGAAAAGATAGAGGTCCCCGCGTTGGCGATTGGTGGCCCCGCGCTTGGCCGCTTGGTCGCCTTGTCCGGACAGGCGAATGCGTGTGCCGTCCTCGACACCGGCTGGAATAGAGACGTCTAATTCAGTGGACTGGCGCACTTGGCCTTGGCCGTCGCATTCATGACAGGGGTCAGTGACATATTCGCCCTGTCCGCCGCAGGTTGGGCACGGGCGTTCCATCGTGAACATGCCCTGTTGCGTCCGCACTCGTCCGGCCCCACCGCACGTGTCACAGCTCTCAATAGACGCGCCGGGTTCTGCGCCCATACCGTCACAACGCTCACAATCCTCAGCAATCGGCACTTCAATCTCGATGTCTTTGCCGTGAAACGCCTCTTCGAGCGTGATTTCCATTTCATAGCGCAGGTCTGAGCCGCGCGCGACGGTTTGGGCGCGTCGTCCGCCCCGGCCGCCACCAAACATATCGGCAAAGCCTCCGCCAGCACCGCCAGCGCCGCCAAAAATCTGGCTGAAAATGTCGCCAAAGTCTTGGAAACCGGCCGCACCGCCACTGCCGCCGCCTTGGAAGGCCGCATGGCCCATCCGGTCATAGGCCGCACGTTTTTGCTCATCCGAGAGGATACCATAGGCTTCGTTGAGTTCTTTGAATCGGCCTTCGGCATCTGGATCGTTGGGATGACGATCCGGATGACAATCCATGGCGGCCTTACGAAAGGCCGATTTGAGTTGTTTGGCGTCGGCGTTTTTCGCCACACCTAAAACCTCGTAATAGTCGCGTTTTGACATGTTAGCGTTTCTTCAAAATGGCGTTGAGGGCGGTTGAGTCCGACACGAGATAGTTTTGCGCTTGGGCAAGTTCAATCAAGGTGGCCCCGTTTTCCGCAGAGGTTTCGACAATCAAAAGTCGGGGATGGAGTGTTTCCGGCGCTTGGTCGAAAAAAGCGCGTAAGGCCCGTTCGTCATGGCCTTCAATATCAAGCTTCATCGCATCAATATGGGTGATGCCCAAACGGCCGCACAGGCTCGTGAGCGTTTCGACAGTCACGGTTTCACCTATGTCACTCTCACCGGTCTTTGAGAGCTGCGCCTCGCCGCGATTACCGTCGCCATCGCTTAGGTTGGCTTTGCCGGGGGCATCGGAAATCGCAGAGCGGATCAACTCAATTGTGGCGTCAGAGGCTTGGGCGTTGACCGTCAACCGTTCGGACATTTCCGTACTTGGCTCGACAGCAATTAATCGTACATTCCGCTTGGACGCTTTGGCATAGGCATTGACGAACAAGGAATAGAGCCCGGCATTGGCGCCGATATCAAGGAAGGTAAAGCGCCCTTCGGTCTGCTGCACGGCGTCGCGCAGCGCAGCCCGTTCTTGGGCATCCCAAATTTGCACGCCCGCGAGCGCCCGTTTTTCACACCGGTTACCAGACGGGTAAAGCCGCGCGTTCACACCGGGCGCGACGGTCACATCAAACGGCTCAGAGAGACCGCGTATCGCCCGTTTCCGGTGCAGACTAATCATCCAATGACCCCACTGCGTATCCGCGCAGCCGTCCGCGCGCGCGCGAATGCGCTCGCGTGTCGGCGGCAAAGAAAATGTGCCGAACGGGTCTATGTGGTGTGTCGTCCCCATAATTTGCTTAAGACCTCAATTTGGCCGTAAAGCAAAAGGCCCCGCCGTTGCCAGCGAGGCCTGTTCGCGAGTGTTACGCCGACTTTTCGTCATCGACGTCTTCAAACTCAGCATCTTCAATGTCGTCATCTTCTTCGACATCATCGCCGGGCTTGGTCGCATTCTTGGCTTTGGCTTCTTCGTCAGCCGCTGCGCTAGCGTAAATCGCTTCACCCATTTTCATGAGAGCGGATGTCAGGACCTGAACCTTATCGGTGATCCCGGCGGCGTCAGCCTCTCCGTCGCCCATGATGGCTTTCATTTCTTCCAAAGCGGTTTCGATCGTCGCTTTGGTTTCTTCGTCGATCTTATCGCCATGTTCGGCCAAATCCGATTCAGCCTTATGGACAATGGCTTCGGCCTGATTGGTCGCTTCGGCCATATCACGACGCTTTTTGTCGTCCTCGGCGTTAGCTTCGGCGTCTTTGATCATGTTGGCAATGTCGTCATCGTTAAGACCACCAGACGCTTGGATACGGATCTGTTGTTCTTTGCCGGTGGCGACATCCTTGGCCGTGACGTTGACGATACCGTTGGCATCAATGTCAAACGTCACCTCAATTTGCGGCATGCCGCGCGGAGACGGCGGAATACCAACCAGATCAAATTGACCCAGCAGCTTATTATCCGCCGCCATTTCGCGTTCGCCTTGGCTGACCTTAATGGTCACAGCGGACTGATTGTCGGTCGCGGTTGAGTAGACTTGGCTTTTCTTGGTCGGGATCGTTGTGTTGCGGTCGATCATGCGAGTGAAGACACCGCCTTCAGTTTCGATACCGAGAGACAAGGGTGTCACGTCGAGCAGGAGCACGTCTTTGACGTCGCCTTGCAGCACGCCAGCTTGAATGGCCGCGCCCATCGCGACAACTTCGTCCGGGTTCACGCCTTTGTGGGGCTCTTTACCGAAGAACTTGCTCACAGCGGCTTGAACGGCGGGCATCCGAGTCATGCCGCCCACGAGGACAACATCATCAACGTCGGACGCTTTAAGACCCGCATCGGCGAGCGCTTTTTTGATCGGCGTGATTGTGCGTTTGATGAGGTCATCGACCAAGCTTTCCAGCTTCGCGCGGGTCAGCTTCATGTTCAGGTGCTTTGGCCCTGTGGCATCGGCGGTGATGAACGGGAGGTTGACCTCATAGCTCGACGCGGAGGAGAGTTCCTTTTTGGCTTTCTCGGCCTCTTCGCGCAGGCGCTGCAGGGCCAACTTGTCGGTCTTCAGCTCAATGCCTTGTTCTTTTTTGAATTCGTCGGCGAGATATTCAACGATGCGCATGTCGAAATCTTCACCGCCCAAGAACGTGTCGCCATTGGTCGCTTTGACTTCAAAGACGCCGTCGCCAATTTCCAGCACGGAGACATCGAATGTGCCGCCGCCCAGATCGTAAACTGCGATGGTTTTGCCTTCATCTTTGGCAAGGCCGTAGGCCAGCGCCGCCGCTGTTGGCTCGTTGATGATGCGGAGGACTTCGAGGCCTGCGATTTTACCGGCATCTTTTGTGGCTTGGCGTTGGGCGTCATTAAAGTAGGCTGGAACCGTGATAACGGCCTGTGTGACGGGTGTGCCGAGATAGTCTTCCGCTGTTTCTTTCATCTTCGTCAAGATCATGGCGGAGATTTCAGCCGGGCTGTAAGCCTTGTCACGGCCTTGGACGTAGGCGTCGCCGCCGGGGCCTTTGACGATTTCAAACGGAACGAGTTTGGCGTCTTTTTTGACCGCTTTATCCGTGAACGGACGACCGATCAGCCGTTTGACAGCGTAATAAGTGTTTTCTGGGTTGGTGACGGCCTGTCGACGGGCTGTCTGCCCGATCAAACGTTCGCCGCCTTCGGTAAAGGCAACAACGGACGGGGTCGTGCGCGCGCCTTCTGAATTTTCAATCACTTTGGGCTTGTCGCCGTCCATTACGGCCACACACGAGTTGGTGGTCCCAAGATCGATCCCGATTACTTTCGACATGATGTCTGCTCCTCATATGGGCCTGATCCCAGCGCCCAATAAAATCAATATGATGCGAGCCCCCACACGTCCCGTTTCGGGCCCAATGGAAGCATTCCCAGCCGATATGGGAGGGGATACGCAACTCGCAAGGGGGCATGCGGGAGAAAATCCACTCTCTGTGGGTGTTTCATGGGATTTAGGCGAATTTGGGAAGCGAGACCGGGTGTTATCCGCTCGCGATCGTCTCTTTAGCTCGCTCGCCCGGATGATATAGGGGCGCACAAATGACTTATCCCGACGGTTTCGCCCACTATCCGCTCTACTTCTCGCCCGACCAACAGGTGGCCTTGATTGATGCAGTCAAGGCGGGAACCGCGCAGGCCCCATTCTATCAACCGACCATGCCGCGCACAGGCGCGCCGCTCTCTGTCGTCATGAGTAATTTTGGTCCGCTGGGCTGGGTGACGGATCGTGAGGGGGGATATCGTTATGAGGCAACCCATCCGAACACAGGCGTACAATGGCCTGACTTGCCGGACTTACTCTCAAATTTATGGCGGGAGGTCACGGATTGGCCCGAGCCGCCGGAAGCCTGCCTGATCAATTGGTATCGTGACGGCGCGAAAATGGGGATGCATATCGACCGAGACGAATTTGACATGAATGCGCCCGTCGTCTCCGTGAGCCTCGGCGATCCGGCGATGTTTCGAATTGGCGGGGATGCGCGCGGCGGAAAGACGGCGGGAATTAAACTCTTCTCCGGCGACGTCGTCGTCCTGTCCGGCCCCGCGCGCCGTTGCTATCACGGGGTTAGCCGCGTCTATTACGGGCAAAGCGCGCTTGTGCCCAAGGGCGGGCGGATTAACTTAACGATGCGGTTTGTTGGCGCGCCTGCTTGCGGTGTGACCACGAAGAAAGCCATGATATGACTCTTCCCGACCTCATTGGCCTGATAGGCGTGTCCTTGATCTTATGCGCTTATTGGGGTGTTCAGACGGACCGCCTCCCGGCGCAGGACTGGCGCTTTTCCGCGGTCAATGGCAGCGGGGCGCTGCTGATTATGGTGTCGCTCTATTTCACCTTTAATCTCGCCAGCTTCGTGATCGAAGTGTTTTGGTTGCTGATTAGCGGTTACGGGCTTTGGAAGGCTTGGCGGCGACGTCAATCAACGTGACGTTCGTTAAAGTAGCTGGTTTGGATTTCAATTATCGTCTCTATGGGAACCCCATATGTACACAGAGTCGATTCACGATCTTGTTCAATGGCGGGACTATCAACGAACATGATCGGTTGTGATGTCACTGTTTCTAGTATGAGCTCGGGTTGCGTGCCTGTACATATTGCCCACCCGCGCCGTTTGGTTGGAAAGACTTCATATTCTTCAACTTGAGAAAAACTATCGCCACCTCGCTTCAAAAAAAGAAGGACCCTGTCTACGTCTGTTAAAAGCTTGTACTCAAATTCAGTTTTAATAACGGCGTTAATTATGCGGCCACGGTAGCCGCTATCGAGGTCATCAATGACACGGAACTCACGGTAATAGGGTTGTCCATTGCTGACGATTATTGTGTCCACGTACTCGTTCTCTTCGGTGCCGGGAATTCTTGTGACAGGGTTCCAATTATCATCCGGCCGCGTTGAAACAGGCTCTGCAATAACGGCCATAAATGTTGCGGGCGAATGTTCGAACGGATTCTCACGTGGCGTTGGCGCACAAGCGGCGCTCAGTATTATTAGTAAGAGTGTGAGTCTGCGCACGACCAAATGTTTAGGGTGAATTCACTCATAGGCCAAGGTCAATACATTCGACGAAATTTGCTGGCGGTAAACTCATAAGGGAACTGCGTTTACTATGAACGCGTTGTTTGGGTTCAACACACTCAATGGAGCAACCGCCAAATGGCCGATCTATCGAAATTCGAAACTGAACCTAAACTCCAGCTGCTCAAAGAAATTAAAGGCGCGCGCTGCGTTATGCTGGGTTCACCCGTTGCGAGTGAACATATGCAGCCGATGGCCCCGCAAATTGATAAGCAAACGGTCAAAACGGTCGAAGAGGGCGGCGATTCCGTGATCTATTTCTTCTCGGATAACACGTCCGACCTCGGCAAAGCCATCATGAAAAATCCGGGCGCCCGCGTGATGGCAACTCATATTGGGAGTGATTATCAGGCGTGCGTCGAAGGCGCGATTTATCCTGTGTTGAATGATCCAACCCTAATTGAGCGGTTCTGGAATCCGATTGCCGCGAGCTGGTACCCGGACGGTAAAGGCGATCCGAAGATGCTGATGTTGAAATTCGTGCCGATCACGGCGGCCGTTTGGGCCTCGACCGGAAATCCGTTCAAATTTGCCTATGAAACGGCCAAGGCCAATATAACGGACACGCTGCCTGACGTTGGGAGTAGCAAGATCATAGCCGCTTAATCTGGACGCTGCGGTGGCGGCAAGACCGCCAGATATGAATACAGGCTTCGCTTTGGCGGAGCCTTTTTCTTTGATCCAAGATGCCCTAGGGGCGATGGTATGACCGAACTCTTCTCTCCCCTGACGCTTGCTTGTGGGCACGTCCTGTCGAACCGGATTGCCAAAGGCGCGATGGAAGAAAACATGGCGGACCAGGTTTCGGGCCTGGGCCAAGTGCCGGGCGAACAATTGGTCAATCTTTATTCGGCGTGGGCGGCAGGCGGCGCAGGCCTGCTGTTAACGGGCAATGTCATGGTTGATGAAACCGCTCTGACTGGTCCGGGCGCGGTGGTGTTAAAACGCGACACGCTAGATAATCCGGACGTGCGCGCGCGGTTCGAACGCTGGGCGCAAGCGGGCCAAGCGAATGATACGAAATTGGTCATGCAGATCAGCCATCCGGGACGGCAGCTCTATGCGGCGCAAGGCCAAGAGGCGGTGAGCGCATCAGATTCGAAACTCGATATGGGTTCGGACGCGATTAATAATATGTTCGCCTCCGCCCGCGCCATGACTGACGGTGAAATCCGTGGCCTGATCCGGCATTTCGGGGAGACGGCAGTGGCCGCGCAAGCGTGCGGGTTTGACGGCGTGCAAGTCCACGCGGCGCATGGCTACCTGCTGGCGCAATTTCTCTCACCCCTGACCAATCGCCGCGAAGATGGATGGGGCGGGTCCTTGAAAAATCGCGCACGGCTTTTGCTTGAGATTGTCCGCTCGATCCGTGATCGGGTCGGCCCAAACTTTATCGTCGGTGTGAAGCTCAATTCAGCTGATTTCCAAAAAGGCGGGTTTGAGGTGAAGGACGCAACCCAAGTCGTCGAATGGCTCGGAAAAGAAGCGATTGATTTTGTCGAAATTTCCGGCGGGACGTATGAAAGCTCCGCCATGATGGGCGAAAGTGCGGATGGGCGCGTCAGTCAAAGCACACTTCGACGCGAAGCGTTTTTCCTCGAATTTGCAGAGCAAATTGCCACGGCGGCGACGATGCCCTTAATAGTGACCGGCGGCGTGACACAGCGCGATACGGCCGACCGCGTACTCGGCACCGCCGGAATCGCGATGGTCGGCATGGCGCGGGCCCTGATTATTACGCCGGATTTGCCCAATCGCTGGAAAGCGGGCGAAAATATCGCCGGCCCCGTGCAGACGGTAAATTGGAAAATTCCTGCCATCCGAAGCCTCGCCAATATGGCCATCGCCAAAGCGAACCTGCGCCGGATGAGCCACGGAAAAGCGCCGAAAAACAAGGTCAATCCGGTCGTCGCGTCGCTCGTGCAGCAGAAAAATCAAGCCGTGCAAACGAAGCGTTACAAGGCGTGGTTAGACAGGAACTCCCATACATAGCGCCGCTTTCCTGCCGATGCCGTCCGCGACTGACGATGGCGATTGTCTCGCTTACGAAATAATTTTGGCTGGAAGGCGGGTTTTTAACACCGTCTTAGCCTCGGCATGGTTCAACCGCGTCACGCACGGCCGAGCGCGCATCGGTCCGCTGACAAGGCTCACTTGATGACTGATTCCGTCCCGCCCTCTGATGGCCACACGCCCCAAGTTTGGCGGAATCCTGACAGCAGCGCGGGACAAGGCGGGAGCGCGCCCCAAACAGGGCCGCAAGCTCCTGCATTTGATCCCCGACGCGCTGCGGGTGGACTGGCAGCCCATTCAGCCCGCTCCGCAACGCCCGCTGTGACAACGCCGCCCCCCTTGGTGCAAGATAACCTGCCACACGCGGCCCCCCGGCCTTATGATCCGCCGTCCCATCACTCTGCGCCTTATCAGGGCGACCCGTATGCAGCGCCCCCCTATCAGACTGGCGCGCCCTATCCGGGCCACGCAGCCACGCCTCCCGCGCAACAGGCCGCGCCGCCATATCCGGCGCAATACACCGATGCGGACGTTTATCCCGGCATGGACACCCAAAACCCAGCCTACGCGCCACGGCAATTTGATCAAAATGGGCCTTATGACCCAAATTATGCGGGGCAGCCCGCCTATGCCTACCCGCAAGCGACTGTGCCTAGCGCGGTCATAGAGCCTGCGGGCGCTCGCGCGTCTTTATTGTCGCGGCTCACAGGTCGGGGGAAGCTCCCCCCAAGTCACGCGCCCTATCCCGATCCGCAACCCGAAACCGGACCGGTTACAGCCAGTGCCCGTAAGCCCTTCTTGATGGGGCTTCTGACCGGGGTGGTGATCATGCTTATTCTGGGGCAGATTTTTCGTGCTGCACAACCGTCACCGGATTACGCCCAAGCGCAATTCCCACTGACCAAGACGGTGACGAGCGATCCTGTTGCTGGCGAGCCCGAGGTGCTCGCCTTTTTGGAGACGGTCGAAGGACTGAACTAAGCCGCGAGGATTTCCATGACCGCGCGGTGGGCTTGCGCCATCGCAACGCCCGTATCGGCTTTTGCCCCTGCGTCTGAATTGGCCACATGGATGCGCCCGATTGCTTGCCGTCCAATCACCCACGGTTTGTCAGCCTCGCTGGCGTAATCCGGCTCCCAAATTAACTCGGACGAATAGGCATAACCATGCGGCCAGCGGTTGACCGTGATCGCGCTAATATCGCGCTCCGGATCAAAGTCATGGCCCGCTAAGGCTTGGCTGAGTTGCGCTTTCACATGGCGCTCGAATGTCTCAAACGGCGTGCTCAAAATGCGCATCCGTCCTTCACGCCATTGTGCGGGCCCCTGCGTGTCCGGCACCCACGGCACATGACACATATGTAGGACCATCGGTTCATCCGGCGTGGTCACGGCGCTATAACCGCCGATAGAGACGGGATAGGCGAACTCGACCTGCTTATAAAATCCGTCGGGGTAATAGACGAAATCTGTGCCGATATCCTTGAATCGCTGCCAGTCAGGGACGGCGACTTTAGTATAAACAAGCGGGATTTTCGGCACGGACCCCAGGGCCGCGACTTGGGCCTCTGGCAGCTCATCACAGAGATAGGGCAGCGCCATATTATAGCCAGCCATGATCGTGTGTCCGGCGCGCACCGTGTGCGTGTTCCCGGCCCGCGAATAGGTCACAGCCACGCCGTCGCGTAAATTGTTGAGCTTCACCGCCGTACTGTTCAGACGCAACCGCACGGGCTGATCGGGACGATCCAGTGCAGTATAGTCGGCTTTGGCCAAGACCACATCTTCCATGGTTGATCCGGGCATCGCGTCGGGGATCAGGCTGCGCACCATCAGCCGCGCGATTGACGCGTTGCCGTCTGGAAAGTGGAAAATATACGGATCATCATTGCGTGATCCGGTGCGCGGTAGCGTATGGGCGACGCCGGGCAGGCCGCCATCATAATTTTGGATCAGGGTCGTCGGCACTTCGTCCATGCCGACGCACCAAAAACTCATGCCCCAGCGTTTATAAATATTGATGACCTCTTCGGGGGCCCGGGCATAGTCGCGCAAGAAGTCTTCATAGGAGGTCTTGCGCAGCAACGCGTATTTCTCATCAAATGTGAGACCCGGCAGGTAATCCTCGGTCGAGGTTTGCAGCCGCACAAACTCTGCTTTGGCGCTATCGCTAACGGGCATGTCGGCGGCGAACTCGGCCCACGGACGCGATCCATAACCGGGCACGAGTTTGGTTTCGCCAAACGTCTCGGCGTCGAACAGGATGGATTTGGACAGGCCTTCGCGGTCCCAGAACTCTTGGTCGAAATATTCAAAGAATCGATCTACCTCGATCCCGACCCCGCGTAAAAGACGCATCGCATCCGGGTCATATCCACTCGGCGTATCAATGGCTTCCGTGCCGCCATAACCCATGCGGAATGTGCCGTTCACATCAAATTCGTTACGCTTGGCGTGGCCCCCGAAATCGTCGTGATTATCCAGGATCAGGATGCGCGCGTCGGGCTTGGCTTCGCGGAAATACCACGCCGCCGCCAGCCCGCTCATGCCCGCACCAATCACGACCAAATCATAAGTTTCTCCGGGTGCGCCGTGCTCAATCGTTTCGCCGGATACGACGCCGTGCATCGGTTCCCACGACCCGTCGTGGCTGCCCCGAAGGCCTGTTTTCGCGGGCGGGTAGTAACCACTCGGGAGCGCGAAGGGGTCGACCGTCCCGGTCTCCGCACAGGCATTCAGTAAGGCCGGAGATAGCGCCGCCCCTATCGCAATCGGCGCCCCATTCAAAAAATCGCGTCGTGATATCATGACCAGTCTCCCCTTATGGGAAGACCGTGAAGCGCTAGACTGCGGCTGTAAAGGCGCTAGTTATTCTTCCCCGCCTTACGATCCCGCGCTTTTAGCAGGCGCAGACGCAGGGCGTTGATTTTGATGAACCCGCCGGCATCGGCCTGATCATAAACATCGTCTTCTTCAAAAGTGACATGTTCTTGGCTATAGAGCGAGTAAGGTGAGGCGCGGCCGACGACGTCGCAATTGCCTTTGTAGAGTTTCAAGCGAACCGTGCCTGTCACCATCTCTTGGCTGGCATCGATAGCGGCTTGGAGCATTTCGCGTTCAGGTGAATACCAGAAGCCATTGTATATCAGTTCGGCATATTTCGGCATCAGCTCATCTTTGAGGTGCGCAGCGCCCTTATCCATCGTAATCTGCTCAATACCGCGGTGCGCCATCAACAGAATTGTCCCGCCCGGAGTTTCATAGACGCCGCGTGACTTCATGCCGACAAAACGGTTTTCTAACAGGTCGAGACGGCCAATGCCGTTCGCGCCGCCTAGCTCATTGAGTTTAGTCAGCAAGGTGGCGGGCGACATTGCGACGCCATCAATCGACACGGCGTCACCGCGCTCAAATCCGATCTCAATGACGGTGGCTTTGTCCGGTGCGGCCTCAGGGGATACGGTGCGTTGATAAACATATTCCGGCGCATCCTCATTCGGATCTTCCAGAACTTTACCTTCGGAGGAGGTGTGCAGCAGGTTCGCATCGACGGAAAACGGCGCTTCGCCGCGCTTGTCGGCCGCGATTTCAATGCCATGTTTCTCGGCATAGTCCAGCAGTGAGGTGCGGGAGTTCAATTCCCATTCGCGCCACGGGGCGATGACTTTAATTTCTGGATCGAGCGCATAGTAAGCCAGTTCAAACCGGACCTGATCATTGCCCTTGCCCGTTGCGCCGTGACAGACCGCGTCGGCCCCGACTTCATGCGCAATTTCGATCTGGCGTTTGGAAATCAGCGGCCGCGCAATGGACGTGCCGAGCAGGTAAAGCCCTTCATAAACCGTATTGGCGCGGAACATCGGGAAGACGAAATCGCGCACAAATTCTTCGCGCAGGTCATCAATGTAGATTTCTTTGACACCAGCGGCCTCAGCCTTGCGGCGCGCAGGCTCCAGTTCTTCGCCCTGACCCAGGTCCGCCGTAAAGGTGACGACCTCATAGCCTTTTTCCTCTTGCAACCATTTCAGGATGATCGAGGTATCAAGACCGCCAGAATAGGCGAGAACAACTTTTTTACGCTTGGACATGATGGGCTTTCGAGGCGAGTATTAGGGCGGGACATAGCGCGACACGCAAACGGTTCAAGGGGTATGGTGGAACGAGGTTGCAGAACCGTTTCGATATGAACGCATTCCCTTAATAGGCTTCGGCGCGCAAATCGATAGGATTTAGACGCGTAAATATTGGTCATTTGGCCTCACGAGACTTTATCCGGCCCGGTGATGTGCGGTGAAAAGCAGGTGCATGGAATGCGCCGTTTGGCTGGCTATACTTCCCCCCCTCAACCTCGTATGTGCACCCCCATGATTGACCCGAACAATATCAACCTCAAAGACCTCGATCCTGAGCATATCAAAGCCAAAGCTTGGCCGATTGAGGAAGCGCGCAATATCCTCAAGCGGCTGTTTATTGAGAGCAAACGCGGCATAAAGCGCGACGGCCCCGTAGTTTTCGAAACCGGCTATGGTCCGTCTGGCCTGCCGCATATCGGCACGTTTGGCGAAGTCGTACGTACGACCATGGTGCGCCATGCGTTCGAAGCGATCACGGACGGGCAAATCCCGACGGTGATCCTCTGCGTGTCTGACGACATGGACGGGATGCGCAAAATCCCCGCGACTGTGCCCGACGCGCAGATGTTGGAAGCCCATATGCAAAAGCCGCTCACGACCGTGCCGGACCCGTTCGGCACGCACGCGAGCTATGGCGATCATATGAACGCGCGGCTTAAATCCTTTCTCGACGGGTTTGGCTTTGATTATGAATTCCGCTCCGCGACGGCGCTCTACAAATCCGGCGCCTTTGACGAGTATTTACTACGCGCGCTGGACAAGTTCGACGACATTATGGCGGTCATGTTGCCGACACTCGGCGAAGAACGCCGAGCAACCTATTCGCCGTTCCTCCCGATAAGTCCAACCTCTGGCCGCGTGCTCTACGTGCCGATGACGTCTGTCGATGCCAAAGCGGGCACGATTACTTTTGCTGATGATGACGGCACGGAGGTCACGCTTCCTGTCACAGGCGGTAACGTCAAACTGCAATGGAAACCCGATTTCGGCATGCGCTGGGCGGCGCTCGGCGTCGACTTTGAAATGTTTGGCAAGGACCATCAGGATAATGCGCCGATCTATTCCAAGATTTGTAAAATTCTTGGCGGCGAACCACCGGTGCAATATGTTTATGAGCTGTTCCTCGATGAAAAAGGCGAGAAGATATCGAAGACCAAAGGCAATGGCATTTCGGTCGAAGACTGGTTGAAGTACGCGCCGCAGGAATCGCTGTCGCTGTTCCAATTTCTCCGTCCCCGCGTGGCGAAAAAACTTTATTTCGACGTCATTCCGAAAATGGTCGACGAATATTATCAGCACTTGGCCGCCTATGAGGGGCAGGACGAAAAAGCCCGGTTGAACAATCCCGTCTGGCACATTCATTCCGGCAAACCGCCACGCTATATTCCGCCGCTCACCTATCAACTGCTGCTCAATTTGGTCAGTGCGGCGAACGCGTCGAGCAAGGATATTCTTTGGGGTTTCATCACGCGCTATGCGCCGGATGCGACGCCAGAAGCGAACCCTGAATTGGACCGTCTGTGCGATTATGCCGTGCGTTATTACCGGGATTTTGTCGCGCCCACGAAAGCTTATCGCGAGCCGACGGAACAAGAACGTACGGCGCTCTGCGATCTGGCAAACCGCCTGCGCGCAATCGATGCCAGCGAGGTTACGGACGGCGAAGCGCTGCAGACGATTACGTTCTCGGTCGGAAAGGACCATGAATTTGAGAACCTGCGCGATTGGTTCACCGCGATTTACGAAGTCACAATGGGCCAAAGCCAAGGCCCGCGCTTCGGGTCTTTCGTGGCGATTTACGGGCCGGCAGAAACGGCGGATATGATTGACGTGCGGTTGGGTTAAGGTCACAATTGCGTGTCCCTCACGCACAGCTCACGCGCCTGTGCTAGGGTGGGCGAGATGAAATACGGCCTCTCGCTCATGCTGATCCTCCTCGCCGGTCCCGCTTTTGCGTCCGATCCGGCTTGCGATCTCCTTTATCAGGGCCGGTATGAAGACGCGCGCGCGACGGCTTTGGCCGCGGATACGGTTGAGGGGCTGAACGCAGCGGCCGAAGTCATGGCCGCCGAGATTATGCTGATGCGCGTCGAGAACTCCAAAGATCACGCCAAAGCTGCGATCAAACTGGCGAACCGCGCGTTAAAACGCGATCCTGGCAATGTCGAAGCCCTGTTTCTGCGCGCGCTACACACGGGCTTTCGCACGCGTAGTAGCTCAGCCTTTGCGATCGTGATGAAGGGGCTGATCGGCGATACCTATGCGGCGATTGAAGCGTTTGAAGCCGCCGCGCCGAACGATCCACGTGCGGATGCGCTCTATGGGGCGTGGCATCTGGGTATTGTCCGGGCAGCGGGTGACGGTAAATTTGGGGCGTCATTAAGTGAGGGCCTCGCGCATTACGACCGCGCGGTTGCGGCTATGCCGGCGGATATTGTGGTGATGGGCAATTACGCCTTTTCGCTGATTGTGCTGGATGATCCGTCGCTCCTGCCGCGCGCGACAGCCCTGTTGCAGCAAATCGATGCGACCTCGCCTGACGGGGCCACCGAGGAAGAGACGCGCGCCCGCATGCTAAGCCTACTGGCGGTGATCGACGACCCGGACGCTTTGCGGGAACGCTCTGAGGGGTTGCTCAATTCCGAAGAAATCGACGGTAAATAGGCGCTGCATTTCCGGTTTTGCCTATGATAGGCTGCGCCCATGTTTACCGTCGAGCTTGCTTGGTTTCAATTTGATCTGCCGGATCACGCCACCATTGCGGCGGTGACGGCGTCGCCTAATCCGCTGTTTCCGGATTCGCGCGTGACCACGCAATGGCGCGTGGCGTTAGAACGGTTTGAATTAACCGCCCATCTGAGTGCGACACGGGATCTCACGGAGATTAGTCGCGCCGCCTTTGATGCCGGTGAGCCGGGTCTAAAACAATTTAGTCAAAACGGTATTCCAGCGGTCCGCTCGGGCGCGTATGATCGAGACCGGACACAGATTGACTGGGGCTTTCATCTCAACGGGCTGACCTTGTCATTCCGATTAATGGCCAAAGCCTATCCGAAGACGCTACCGACGGACGCGGAAGCGCGTGAACATGCGGAAATTATTGCCAGTGTACGGCGAATCGCTCAGAGCCACTAGTTCAGAACCATTAAACGGGGCGATTAAACTTTAGCGTCCCGACGGACCGCGCTCGCGCGTTTCTTTTCGCTCTCGGATTTTAGTTGCCCGCAGGCCGCCATAATGTCTTCGCCGCGGGTCTTGCGGACGGGCGCGGCGAGTCCGGCTTTTTTGAGGCGCGCGGCGAAATCCTCGATGACGTCCATGTCGGAACAAACATAATCCGTCCCCGGCCACGGGTTGAACGGGATCAAATTCACTTTGGCAGGAATGCCTTGTAATTTAGTGATGAGGTTACGGGCGTGCTGCGGACTGTCATTAATGCCTTTGAGCATGACATATTCAAATGTGATCCGTTTGGCGTTCGACAGCCCGGGATAATCGCGACAGGCTTGGAGCAGCGTATCGAGCGGATATTTCTTATTGATTGGCATGATTTGCGTACGAGTTGCGTCGTCCGCCGCGTGCAAGCTGATCGCGAGCATCGGGTTCGCTTCGCCAACGCGCGCGATATCGGGGACCACGCCTGATGTGCTGACGGTGATGCGGCGACGCCCAATGGCAATGCCTTGATCGTCGCTCATAAGGTCGATCGATTTGATCACATTGTCCGTGTTATAAAGCGGTTCCCCCATGCCCATGAAGACAATGTTAACAAGGCTGCGCGGCTCAAACGCGGAGGGCCATTCGCCCAGATCATCGCGGCAAATCATGACTTGCAGCACGATTTCAGCGGGCGTTAGATTGCGGACCAAACGTTGCGTGCCTGTATGGCAAAACGTGCAGGTCAGGGTGCAGCCGACTTGTGAACTGACGCAGAGCGCGCCGGATCGCGACACGTCGGGAATGAACACGCTTTCCACTTCGATGCCCGGCGCCATGCGAATGAGATATTTACGGGTGCCGTCTTCTGAAATCAGGCGCTCAACAATTTCAGGACGGTCCAGCGTGAATTTTTCAGCCAGTTGAGCGCGAACGCCCTTGGCGATGTTTGTCATTTGATCGAAGTCCGTCACACCCCAATGGTAGAGCCAGTTGAAAATCTGGTTGGCGCGCATGCGGACTTTTTTTGTCTCAATGCCCATCGCGGTTAAGTGAGCGGCAATTTCCGTGCGATCCAGACCGGGCAGGCGCACACGGCCATCGGCTGTCATTCCGGCGAGCGGTGTTGNAATGCGTGCAGACCTGAAACAGGCCATAAAAAAAGCCGCCCCGGAGGACGGCTCAGACACAAAGGATTATAAGACCTAGTTGAACATTGTGCCTTCAAACGGGCTGTCTAAGACGAAAACCGGAATTTCGACGTCATAGGCATCGCCGCTTTCCGGCTCAACACGATACGTGCCGCTCATCATGCCGGATGGGGCGGAGAGCGGAGCGCCAGAGGTGTAGCGGAATTGTTCTCCGGCTTTAACGACGGGTTTTTCGCCGACAACACCTTGGCCGCGAACTTCTTGCACCTGACCACGACTATCCGCGATATGCCAGTACCGTCCAGTGACGCGGAGATCATCCGCCGATTGATTGTCAATTTCGACCGTATAGGCCCAGATAAAACGACCGTCAGAAGGGCTACTTTGTTCAGCGAGATATTCGGGTTCGACCCGGACGACGACATCGCCTGTGCGTTGTTCAAACATGGGGGGCATGATGGGCGGAACGGCCGAGCCGTCTTTGGTTTCAGACTTGCCGTGATTTTCTGACTTGTCCATAATGTCCCCTTTCCCACACTTGGCCGTAACCGTCCCACGTCACAGTTTCCAAGCCTGATAAAGTTTTCACGTAGGATGCCGCCATGCAACTGTTTTACCCCGCTTTGTGCCATATTTTCGCAGTGATCGCGCGGGAAGGGAATGCGCCTCATCCCAGTTGAGCCAGAATTTTACGGACCTCGCCAAACGATTTCGTCCACCTTTTCAGTGATTTCGCCGCTTGAGCGCTCTGAGTTGCGCGCCTAGTCTAATGTTATGATCCTGCCCTCTCAGCAGATCGCGGCCTTGATTAAGGCCGGGAATGTGCGCGTCGCAAAAGACGTGAGCGACACGGCTTTGCCGCAGACGTTGCAGCCTGCGTCGCTCGACCTGACCTTGGGGCGTCGCGCCTTTCGTATGCGCGCATCTTTCTTACCGGGCGCGGGAAACAGGGTCGCGGATGGGATCGACGCGCTCTGCTTACATGAAATCGACCTTGATGCTGGCGCGGTTCTGGAAACAGGCTGTATTTACCTGATTGAGTTGCGCGAAAGCCTTGATTTACCCGCTGGGTTATCCGCCTTGGCAAATCCGAAAAGCTCAACCGGACGGCTGGATGTCTTCGCCCGTGCCGTGGGCGAGGCCTCGGACCGTTTTGATGCGTTGCCGGATGGATATTCGGGCCCGCTCTGGCTGGAAGTTGCGCCTCGGACCTTCCCGATTTTGGCGCGCACGGGGGATCGACTGTCGCAAATCCGTTTTCGACAAGGCGAGTCAAAACCGCTACGCAAACAAACCGTGTCTGTCGACCTGTCACCAGAGAGCCAAGTTGTCGGCTACCGGGCGCGGCGTCATTCCGGCTTGGTCGATCTGCGCGGTGTTGGCGCGCATAATGCACTGGATTATTGGGAGCCGATCCGCTTGACGAATGGCGGGCTTATTCTGGAGCCGGAAGAGTTCTATATATTGGCGAGCCGTGAAGCGGTTGAAATCCCGGTTGGTGAGGCCGCTGAAATGGCGCCGATTGATACGGAAATCGGTGAATTTCGCGCGCATTATGCGGGCTTCTTTGACCCGGGGTTTGGGATTGCCGAAGCAGGCGGTGCTGGCAGTCGCGCGGTGCTTGAAGTCCGCGGACGCGATGTGCCGTTTTTGCTATCCCACGGTCAACCCGTGGCCCACCTCGTTTTTGAGGCCTTGGTCGAACCGCCCACGACTTTGTACGGCGCCGCCGGTAGCTCCTACCAAGCGCAAGGCCTGCGCCTCTCCAAACATTTTTCGGCTTAGAGAGCATTGGGCTGACGCGCCTATTGCGCCGTCGCCAAAGTTGCATCCCTATAAACTCGTTGCTACGCAAGCGTGTATTCGTACCGATCGGGGCTCTTATATGCGACGCTCAAAATTGGGCTTGGCCGCTTTGTCTGCGGTATTTTTCTCGTCATTGATGTTTGTTGGCGCTGCGCAGTCCGCCCCAGACGCCGCGCTATTTGGACAGTTGCCACAAGCCCATGATGCCGCGATTGCACCGGACGGTGAACAAATTGCGATTTTGCAAAACCATCAAGGCACATATTTCATCAATTTCATTGATTTGACAGGGTCAAGATCCAAACTAGGCGAGCTGCGCGTGGTTGGATTAGGGGATCAGGTAAAGCCCGACTACGTCAAATGGATTGATAATCATCGTGTGATCGTTTCTGTTCGTCAGACACAAATGTACCGGGATATTCCGATCCAGACTGGGTTTTTGCATCTGATCGATTCAAATACGCTCGAAGCCAATATTGTCGTGAAGCCGCCAAAGAAAACCATGCGGCAGTTTAATAACCGAGTGCTCGATTGGCTCGAAGATGACCCCGATCATATTATCATGCAATTCGCCAGCGACCGCGACGAATAAGCGCTACCGGATGTACGCAAAGTTGAGGTTGCAACAGGTCGTAGTAAGGTCATCAAGCGTCGGTTTATTGGCGTGAACAACTGGATTACGGATTCCAACGGAGAGTCGCGTGTCGGCCTTGGGTCACGTAGTGAAGGCAAAAAGGCATTCATGCGCATTCTTGACCCTACAACTGGGGAGTGGGGAATGGCGGATGAATTTCCCGGCCTAGACCCCGAAGAGATGTTTGTTGTCGCTGTCGTTGATGTGGGGCGGACCCTTGTTATGTCCGCTTATCGAGGGCGGGATACACGGGGATTGCACCGCTACGATTTGGCTAAAAAAGAGTGGGGAGAGGCCATTTATCAAAATGATGAGTATGACGTCAAAAATGTCCTTTTGTCGGAGGACGGCAATAAGATTGTTGGCGCGAGCTTCACGGGGGAAATAAGCGAACGTGTTTTGTTCGATGAATATAATAGTACTTATGAAGAAGCGCTCGAATATTTTGAGGGTTATCAGGTCTCCATTATTGACCAATCAGCGAATTTTGAGAAACTTCTTTTGAAGGTTAGCGGCCCGAGTGAACCGGGGGGGCTCTATTTATATCAGCGTGGCGGAGAGGCCAAATGGCTCTTGGACAATATGCAAGGCCTGGACACTGACGCGATGGGGATTATGATTGCACTGAGCTATAAGGCCCGTGATGGACAAAAGATTCCAGCTTTCCTAACGTTGCCACCGATCATTACGGACGGCGCGGATTTGAAAAATCTACCGACGATTATCTTGCCTCATGGGGGTCCTTTTTCGCGCGAAGAAAAACGGTTTAATTATTTAGCGCAGTTTTTCGCGACCCGTGGTTATCTCGTTCTACAAATGAATTTTCGCGGATCATCGGGTTACGGTAAAAGCTTCTCTGAGGCAGGCCGTAGCAACTGGGTCGTTATGCAGGAAGATGTCGAGGACGGCATGCGATGGTTAATTGAAAAAGTGTATACGAACCCGAGCAAGAGCTGCATCGCCGGCTGGTCTTATGGCGGATACGCAGCTTTGATGGGCGCCGCCAAGACTCCCGATCTATACGCGTGTTCAATTGCGATTGCGGCGTTGACGGATGTTCCAGACGCTATTTCTGACCTTAAGGATTATTATGCGAGTGGGGAGGTCATGGCGGTCCGTACGTTTGGGTCGCTGATGGACGATAAGGATTTGATGCGGGCGAACAATCCGGTGCAACAAGCTGACAAAATTCGCATCCCTGTCTTTCTGACGCACGGTGAAAGCGATTTAGCCGTTAGGTTTGATCAATACATAAGGATGAAACGGCGGCTGGAAAGTGCGGGCGTGGACGGAACGTATATGAGCTTCGAGGACGAAGATCATTACATGTCCAATCAAGCCAATCGTCAGGCCATGCTCAAAGGGATCGAAGCGTTCCTGATCAAAGTGAACGGGGAAAGTCCGTTCATTAAATGATAAATCTAAGGCGGGGTAACGCGCTCGGCGAAGGGCTCAAAACGCCGCGTAACAGGGATGAGAAAGCGCGATAATTTGCGACAGCGCAGAAATAGATTTGCGCTGACGATCCCACCGTCTCCGGCTTTACAGGGCTTAGGTTATATTGCTACGCAAGCGTGTATTTGTGAAACAATGAGGTTTTCGATGGGACGCTTTAAGTTGGGTTTAGCCACTCTCGTGAGCGCGGCTTTAATCGCTGTATCGACAGGCATGACAGTCGCCGCTGCACCAGATGCAGCCCAATTTGGACAACTTCCTGCGGGCTATGATGCGGCGATCTCGCCGGATGGAACGCGGGTCGCGATTATTCGAGCGGTTAACGGGGAGTATGTCGTTCAAATCGTGTCTTTGGATGGTGAATCCCTTGACGACAATGGGGCGCTGACGCTCGGTGAGGGAGCCAAGCCAAAATGGATTAAGTGGGCCAATAATGACCGCGTTTTCGTATCACTCTGGGGGTCTGTCGAAGTCGGTGGCACACGTAGAACAACGGGCAGTCGGCTATAAAACGCGGCTTTCAATAGCACGCAGAACGAACTCGCTATTACGGTAAGTTCGATTTATTCGATCGACGCCGATACGCTTGAGGGACGGATACTGGTTCGGCCACAAGGATTCAGACAATATAATGACGTTGTTCTCGACTGGTTGGAAGATGATCCAAACCATATTCTTATGGAGTTTGCAGGCGACGACTCTAACCAGATTTATCCGGACGTGCGTAAAGTCAATGTTGCGACCGGTCGTGACCGTGTGGTGCACAAAAATAAATTTAGTATCACGGATTGGGTCACGACAACGGATGGTCAAGTCATTGCGGGGTCTGGTTTTACGGGCTCCAGCGGAGCAACCCCACAAACGATTGTGCGTGATCCTCAGTCCGGAGAATTTGAAGATATTTCAAAATATAAGGGATTAAACCTTGATGTGGATATTGTCGCTGGTTTTCCCGATATGACGCGATTGGTCGTGCGGGCTTACCGCGATCAGAACACACGCGGTTTGCATATTTATGATCTGGTCGAGCGTGCGTTCACCGAAACGATTTTCCAAAACGACACGTTTGATGCGCGCGGCCCACTATTCTCATCCGACGGGACAAAGATTGTTGGTGCGACCTATGCGTCGGACGTGCCTGTTAGAACTCTATTGCCCGGATATGGTCAAGTTCTCCTCGAAGCTGAAAGCAAATTGGATGGCTACGCGGTCCAGCTGATCGATCAATCGAAAGACGGACAGATTATTTTGATCCGAGTCAGCAACCCCTATGATCCGGGCGGACTTAATGTTTACCAATCGGGACAGCCTTTTTCGTTGCTGACGCTGAACTATCCTGGGGTCGATTCGCAATCGCTTGGGAATGTTGTCTCGGTCAAATACACGACACGCGATGGCTCGAAAATACCGGCCTATGTGACGTTGCCGACGCAGGTTCGAGACAATTCTCAGATCAAGGATTTGCCCTTTATCGTCTTGCCTCATGGTGGGCCCTATGCGCGGGATTTCAAGACGTTTGACTGGATGGCGCAACTCTTTGCGGCGCATGGTTACGGGGTCTTGCAGATGAATTTTAGGGGTTCGACTGGATACGGCGAAGCGTTTGAACGCGCCGGACGGGAAGATTGGACACTGATTCAAGACGATGTGGAAGACGGCACGCGGTATCTAATCGAAAAAGGTTACGCAGACCCTGACCGAATCTGTATCGCCGGGTGGTCATTTGGCGGTTATGCCGCCTTGATGGGGGCGGCGAATGATCCGGAACTTTACCAATGCACAATCGCAGTCGCGGCTCTCACAGATGTGAAGAGTTTCTATCAGGACCAGCAAAAATTTGCCTTTGGCAGAGGCAGCGCCCGTCGCTTTTTAGGGACTATGCTGGAGGATAATACACTCCGGCGTGCGAACAGCCCCGTCGATCGGGCGGAGGATATTAAGGGCCCCGTTTTGCTCGCCCACGGGACGCTCGATTCCGTCGTGAATTATGACCAATTCATCAGTATGGATCGCGCCCTTGCGGGCGGACGTGGGCATGAACGGTTAAGCTTTGAGGGCGACGATCATTACCTCAGCATTCAGAGGTGCCGTCAGGAGCTGGCGGAAGCCATGATCGACTTTGTTGAAGATAACCTTGGAGAAAGTTCGCTGGGGGCTGAGTAGCCTTAAGCCGAACAGCTGGCCCCGCCGAGGACGCAGAATTTGGCGCAGTGCGGATGGTTGAGAGAGACCGTCTGCGCCGCCTCATCCAGCGTAGCGCCCATGTCGAATTGCACGTCATCCCAGAGTAGGGTGCAAGCCAGAACGCGCGCTTTGGGTTCGCCTTTGCGTCGGACGACCATGCGCGACGTCGCGCACATCATACTGTCTGGATGGACCGATAGGATGTCCCAACAGGCGGTGGTGATTTCAGGGACGTCAACTGTGTCATCCATTTCCGGGAATAACATGAGTGCGGCCGGATCATCGGCCTTAATCGGCCAGTTGTGATTATGGATTAAGGCGCGGTAGCCATCGCGGGCTTCGGCGTCTGAGTCAGAAAAGATAGCGCGCCCGGCAATGTGCATAGAAAACCCCTGTTCCGCGAGCCAATCCAGACCCGGCAGGGCTTTGGCAAAGGCGCCCGCGCCGCGTTCCGCATCATGCCCGGCTGCAGAGTAATGATCGAGACTCACCCGAAGCGTCATTTTTCCAGGAAAGCGCGTATTGAGATCCAAAAGCCCGGCTTTTACGCGCGGCCGCATCATCGGCCGCATCGCATTGGTCAGGATGAGGAGGTCATGCCCGCGTTCTAGTGCCATTTCGCACAAGCGGATGGCATCGGGATTGAGGAACGGCTCACCCCCGGTAAAGCCGATCTCAATGGCGTCGGGTAATTCGTCGAGAAACGGGCGTATGTCGTCGGGTGTCAGGTAGATAAAATGATCAGCGGTTGGACTGCTCAGAATGTAGCAATTGGCGCACTCAATATTGCACAGTGAGCCCGTGTTAAACCACAGCGTCTTAAATCCTTGAAAAGCGACAGTGGCGCGGGGCTCGCCTTTCGCCGTGATGTGAGGGTCGAGAAATTTAGCAGGGTCGAGAAGCGCGTTCATCGGGTGTTCCTAGCAGGCGAGACGCCTGAGACTAGGGACCATTTCATCACGAACAGGTCAAGACAGCGGCGTAAGACCGTCCGGAGAACGGGACACGCGAAAGACATCCCTGAGAATGTCCGCGTTTAATGTTTCGCGCACGGTGCCTTGTCCCACGATGCAGCCCCCCGCCAGAATGAGCGCCTGATCGCAATAGCGTTCAGCGAGTGACAGATCATGCACGGACACAATGACGGTGCGACCCCGTCTCGCCTCGGATCGCAATGTATCCATAATGCGCAGTGCGTAATGCGGGTCGAGCGAGGCAGTCGGTTCATCCGCTAGGAGTACGGGCGCATCAACCGCTAGCGCCCGCCCCAAAAGAACACGGGCTTGTTCGCCGCCTGACAGTGTTCCGAAGGGACGGTCTGCAAAGGGGCCTAAGCCCAGTGTCTCGATGACAGCCGCAACGCGTTGCTCTGGGTCTTGAGCTCCGAAAGGAAAGCGACCGAGTGCGATAATGTCTCGAACCGAACTCAGCGCAGGACCCGTTCGGGTCTGTGAAAGATAGGCCAAATTTCGCGCGCGCTGACGCGGATCAATCAGGGTTTGTCCAGCCACAGAGAGCCCCTCGACGTCGGCGCGCACGGCCCCGACGAGCGCCTTGATCAGCGTTGATTTCCCAGCCCCGTTTGGCCCAAGCAGCGCGATGATCTGTCCGGCTCCAAAATCGAGGCGTCCTGTCTCAATGCCGCCGCCGTTCGGGTAGCGCAAGTGGACGCGGTTGACGGAGAGGCCGCTCATGACGGAGTCTTACGCAAGGCGAGATAAAGGAAGAACGGTACACCGATCAGGGACGTGACAATACCGAGGTAGAGCGGTGTTCCGGGTCCCGCCGTGAGGCGCGCGATTGTGTCTGTTGCTAACAGGAACATGCCCCCGGCGACGGCAGACTGCCCGATCAATGCGGCCGGGTCAGGTCCAGATAGTCGGCGCATAATGTGCGGCACAAATAGACCGACAAACCCAATCGCGCCGGCCAATGCCACGCCTGAGCCGATACACAGCGCTGTTCCGACGACGATCAAGGCCTGTACGTGCCGCAGCGATACGCCGAGACTAGACGCCGTATCTTCCCCCAAAGATAAGGCGCGGAGGGACGGCCCCGACCGCCAGAGCGCCACCAGGCCCACAAGGGTCAAGGGAACGGCGAGGCTGAGCCCGCCTGCGTCGACATTTTCCAAGGACCCCATCAGCCAATAGGTTAATTCTGACAAGGCCCATGGATTAGGGGCGAGGTTCATGAGCAAGCCCGTGATGGCTGTAGCGAGCGCACCGATGCCGATCCCGGCCAAGATTAATCCGCCCGCGCCAACGTGGCGGCGCGCCATGATCGCGATGATCGTTGCGCCGATTAAGGCCCCGCCAATCGCCGCAGGCATGAGGAAATAGGTCCAGCCGAAATAGAGCGCGGCAACGGCACCGAGCGCCGCGCAAGCCGAAAATCCTAGCAAACCGGGCGCGGCGAGGTCATTGCGGGTGAAGCCTTGTAAGGCGGCCCCCGATGCGCCCAATCCTGCGCCCACAGTGAGCGCACCAATCGCCCTGGGCAATCGCACCTCGCGCATAATGGCATTGGTGGCCGGCTCTGCCTGTCCCAACAGTCCGTTGATCGCGGCTGACAGATCGATCGGCGCGGGACCCACTAAGAGTGACGCGATGAGGCCGATTAAAGCCAGCCCGATGAGCAGCGCGCGGATCATAGCGCAGTGATCGCCGTATTAAGTTGCCGAGTCGCCTCAATCAGTCCGGGTCCGGCACAGGGCCAGAGTTTGCCGGGTATCTCTACACGGGGGCGGTCGGCTAGATAATGGCGCAAAGCTGAATGGCGCACCGCGCGGTCGCTAACTCCAGCATAATGAGAGCCAAAAAAGCTCGTAACGATTAAGTCCGGATCAAATTGCAACGTATGCTCAATCGTCGGCGTGTGCCATCCAGGTGTGGTGTTGACATTTAGGCCGCCCGCCGCGGTGATAACGGCATCAACAAATGTGCCCGGCCCCGCACTGCCGCCAGAGCGAGAGAGATAAAGCACCCGAGGTTGCGGGTCAGGGCGCGGAAGCGACGAAAGGCTCGCTAGCGCGGACTCAAAGTTTGAAATGTCCACGCCGAATTGCTCGGACAAGACGGTCGCGTTCATGCGGACCGTTTCGAAATCTTCGCCCCATGTGAGGTCCAACATGTCCTCACGGCCAAAACTTGGGTCGCCCGGACCAGTCACTAAAGCCATATTTGTGCCGACAAGAATTTCGCGGCTGGCCCACAGACGGGGATGCTGAGCCATCGCGTCATCAGCCGTCGAAAGTTCGCTTCCAGCTTGCCATGACAGCGCGCCGATACGTTCCGGAGCCAGTGCGATTAGATAACTATCCGCGCAGAGTGAAGTGCTACCAATCTGTGTTCCTGTGGTCGGTTCGCTCTGTTGCGCCGAACAAGCGCCGACAGCCGTCACCCCCAGCGTCAGGCCGATCAGGCTGCCCCTGATGGGAATATAACGGGCGAGGCGAAGCATGAGGACGGGCAGGAACTTTCAATGCGGAGGCGGGCCTTTAAGTGGGCTGAAATCGCGCTGCTGTCACCCATGCTTTCAGAACTTTTTTTGGGCCAGCGCTCATCCTAGCGCTCCACTCTGCCAGAAAAACGCGCGTTTACGACGTCTTGGCGGGCACAGGGTATTCAGGCAGACTGTCTAGCGCCGTTCTGAGCGAGTGTCCCCATTGAGTCGATATTTGTGAAAAGGCGGGGTCCGTATCGTTGATGCGGAACATACGTCCTTCGCGCAAACTTCCAGTCTCATAAATATGCGAGTCGAGCGGCATACCAACGGAGAGATTGGCTTTGAGGGTGGAGTCAAATGACACGCAAAGCAGCCGGATCGCCTCAGCGTCGCTCATCGATGGATCAAAGGCCCGGAGAATAATCGGCCGCCCATATTTGGTCTCGCCGGTTTGGAAAAAAGGCGTGTCGTCTGTCGCTTCGACAAAGTTGCCTTCTGGGTAGATCAAGAAAAGGCGCGGGGCCATTCCGGCGATCTGGCCGCCCATGATCAGAGTCGCGCCAAAGGGCGAGTTAGATGTGGGGCCACCCGATGCAGAGGTCGAGACGACTTCTTTCAACGTGTCACCGACAAGCCGCGCTGCTTGGAATAGGGTCGGCACATGCATCAAATTCGGATTGCGGTCCTTGGGCGCCTTGGAGCGCTCATCCAATAGGCTTACAACCGCTTGCGTGGTGGCGAGGTTGCCCGCGGTCATCAGGGTGATAACTCGCTCACCCGGCTCGGACCAAGTGAACATCTTTTTGACGACTGAGATATTGTCGATGCCTGCATTAGTGCGGGTATCGGACATGAAAATGAGGCTGTTATCGAGCTTAAGGGCGACACAATAGGTCATTGGAATTTACCTGAACGCACAGCGCGGACACCAAATATGATGGCGCTATTGCTGGACTTGAATGGACACGACGAGGTCGGCCGTCGTCACGGCGCCAATTACAATTCCGTGGGTTGGGGTGCAATCTTTATAGTCAAGTCCGTGCGCTATTTTTACATAGCGCTCATCAGGACTAATCCCGTTTGAAATATCAAAACCGATCCAGCCGAGCCCGTCAACATAGGCCTCGGCCCACGCGTGGCTGGCGTCTTGTTCGACCTGATCATCCATCATGAGGTAGCCACTCACGTAGCGGGCCGGTACGCCCATCGCGCGGGCGGCAGCCAGAAAAACATGGGTGTGATCTTGGCACACGCCCGTTCCGCGCTCAAAAGCGGTAGCAGCGCTCGTAGACACATCTGTCGTACCGGGTGTGTAGGGCATGGCGTCCAAAATATTATGGCTGAGCGTATGGAGGTCGCCAACGTCCACAACCGCTGTTTTGCTCGTCCACTCACCCAAAGCGGTGATCGCGTCAGTTGATGACGTTAAATCTGTTCCGCGCAGAAAAAAACGTGGGTCCAGAAGCGTCTTAATGGGCGCGATGATCCGGTCCGGCGTTCGGGTCTCAACCTCGCCGACGACTGTAATCGCGACGCGGTCCGATCCGGGGAGGGGTTCGATCAAATCGATATCTGTGCCCAAATGATCGTTAAAACGTGCCTGAGGGCGCGCGCCGTCTAAGTTAAGGTCCCAGGACAGGATAGTTTGCGTGTCGTTGGATTGCGGGCGCATCCGCAATTGCAACAAGGCATAGCTTGCGGGCTGGGAATAGACATATTCTGTCCGGTGTTCGATTTTGAGCCGCATTTAAGGTTGGAACCTGTAAGAGGTTTCGATCTGAGCGGACAATTCAGAATTGCGCGCAATCAGGTCGATGAGGAATTCGTGCAGGCCGAAGCCGATGATGGTTTCACTGCTGGATCCGTTAATATGGTCATTATGAAGGATGGCCATGTCGAGGGCCGCGTTCGAGGCCTCAGAGTTGGCCTTCATTTCCGCCAAAGTTGTCCGGATCGTTTTATAGCAAAAGGCGATGGACCGGGGCAGACGGATGTCGTGGACAAGAAAGTTCACAATTGCCGCGGCGGAAATGTCGCCACCATGCAACCAATGGAACGACCGTTCGGCGGACGCGCAGCGCAAGATCATCTCCCATTGCACATGGTCGAGCGGCGAACCGACAGACGCGCTGGACGGGAGCAGCACATAATATTTCGTGTCCAGAATCCTTGCCGTATTATCGGCCCGTTCGATCATCGCGCCGAGTTCCATAAAGCGGAAAATATCATTGCGTAGCATCGTGCCGTTCATCGTGCCCCGCACGAGCGCCGCTTGCTGGCGGATTTGGAATAGGAGCTCTGGCAGTTCCTGTTTGCCCTTATAATTATCGAGCGCGATGTTGAGTTGCAGCCACGCGCCGTTGACGGCTTCCCATGTATCAATGGTCAGCGCGGTGCGGGTCATGCGCGCGTTTTGGCGGGCTTCGGCGAGCGAGCTGCGAATACTGCCGGGATTATCCCGGTCGCAGACTAGGAATTCGACGACGCTGTCTGTGCGGAAATCGTCATGGGTTTTCAGGTAAGCCTGCGTTGCGCTGGATGTGGTCAGCACGGATTCCCATTCGCTCCGTTGAGTGCGGGACCGGGTGAGAGACATGCGAAAACCGGCATCAACGAGGCGGGCCGTATTTTCCATTCGTTCCAAATAACGCATCATCCAGAATAAACCGGACGCGGTCCGGCCTAACATGGTTTGATCTGACGGTGTGAGACCCACGCCTGTCTGTTGGGTTTGTGACTGGCTACTCATCTGTCAACACCCATGTATCCTTGGTTCCGCCGCCTTGGCTTGAATTCACGACGAGCGATCCTTCGGTCATCGCGACGCGGGTTAACCCGCCGGGAACAACGCTAATTGATTTTGATGAAACGAGCACAAAGGGCCGTAAATCGACATGACGTGGCGCGAGTCCCGCTTTGGTCAGGACAGGGACGGTGGATAAAGCCAAGGTCGGTTGCGCGATGTAATTGCGCGGATTTGCGATCAGTTTGGCGCGGAAGGCTTTGATCTCGGCCCTGCTGGCGGCGGGCCCGACCAACATACCGTAACCGCCTGATCCGTGGACTTCTTTGACCACCAGTTGGGCTAAATTATCGAGCACGTAAGCAAGCGAGTCTTTATCCGCACAGCGCCATGTTTGGACGTTTTTCAGGATGGGTTCCTGGCCAGTATAAAATTTGATGATGTCGGGCATGTAGGAATAAAGCGCCTTGTCATCGGCGATACCAGTGCCGGGGGCATTGGTAATGGTAATGCCGCCCGCGCGGTAAATATCGAAAATACCGGGCACGCCCAACATGGATTCCGGATTAAAGGTCAGCGGGTCTAGAAAGTCGTCATCAACCCGGCGGTAAAGCACATCAATCGGTTGAAAGCCGCAGGTCGTGCGCATCGCAACTCGGCCATCGACAATGCGAAGGTCGCCGCCTTCGACTAATTCCACGCCCATTTGATCCGCAAGAAACGCATGTTCATAATAGGCCGAATTATGCACGCCGGGAGTCAGGATCGCGATGGTCGGCTTTCCGGTGCAGGCCGGCGGTGCGGATGCGGCCAGAGATTGGCGCAGCATCATCGGATAGTCGCTGACATTTTCAACGCCGACGCGCGAAAACAGCTCCGGGAACATGCGCAACATCGTCTCGCGGTTCTCCAGCATATAGGACACGCCGGACGGGGTGCGCGCGTTATCTTCGAGCACGTAAAACTCATCCGGCCCGGTTCGGACCAGATCAGTTCCGACGATGTGGGTGTAGATACCGCCGGGCGGATCAACGCCGATCATTTGCGGAAGGAAGGCTTCGTTATTATCGATTAGGCTGGCAGGGACGTGGCCCGCGCGGATGATTTCACGGCGGTGGTAAATATCATGGAGAAACGCATTGAGCGCTTTGACGCGCTGTTCAATGCCGCGTTGGATTTTCTTCCATTCGCGCGCGCTAATGATCCGAGGCACGATATCGAACGGGATCAGACGTTCATCCGCATCCGTGTCGCCATAGACATTAAAAGTAATGCCTTTTTTGCGAAAGAAGCGCTCGGCTTCGGCAGATTTCTTCAAGAGTTCGGCTTTGTCGACACCGGCGACCACGGCGTCATAATCTTTATAAGCGGGGCGGACCTCACCGTCGGGTCCGAGCATTTCATCGAAAAAGACGAGTGGTTTTGTCATTATCTTTATGACGCATATAAAAGGGCGCATATCAAGCGAGGATACCGTGATTGCGCAACAATCACCGCTCAGTGCGCTTTTCGGGTCGGTTTCCACTGTCCAGAATACTGTGTTGGTCGCGGCGGCGGCGGTCGCGGGCGGAATGGGCTGTATTCAAACTGTTCCATAGAATGCTAACGCAGGTCGGCAGGCAAACGAACGGCTTCATATTTTCCGCGAAAGATCCCTATGGTAAATCCGTCATTCGACATCATTGTTTTCGGTGCGACCAGCTTTGTCGGTCAAATCATGACACGCTATATGAGCACGCAATTCGCTGATGGCTCCGTCCGATGGGCGATTGCTGGGCGCTCAGAAAGCAAACTGCAGACCCTCAGTGACGATGTCGGCCTCACAAATATTGACATGATTGTGGCGGATGCCACGGACGACGCGGCATTACAGGCGATGTGCGCGCGAACCAAAGTCGTAATTTCAACGGTCGGGCCTTACGCGCTCTATGGCGATGCGCTGGTCAAAGCCTGTGCGGAGTCAGGAACGCATTATTGTGATCTGAGCGGTGAACCGCAATGGATCCGTAAGATGCAGTCGCAATATGAAGAGACGGCCCAAAAATCCGGTGCGCTGATCGTGCATTGTTGCGGGTTTGATTCAATACCGTCTGACCTTGGTGTGCATTTCTTACAGCAGAATGCGAAAAAATCGCACGGCCAGACGCTGGGTAGAATTAATATGCGGGTCGTGAAAATGAAAGGCGGTCCATCCGGCGGCACCGTCGCCAGTATCATCAATATGGTCAAAGAAGCGGCTGGCGATCCGGATCTTCGCAAGCAGCTCAAGGACCCTTATAGTCTCTGTCCGCCTGATCACGATTTTTCATCGCGGCAGCCCGATGTAAAAGTCGCCTATGATGATGACTATGGGAGTTGGATTGCGCCCTTCGTCATGGCCGCCATCAATACTCGTATTGTGCACCGCTCGAACGCGTTGAGCGATGCGGGCTATGGGTCCGACTTCTTGTATGAAGAAGCGGTTGTGACAGGCAAAGGCGGCCGCGGGAAACGTATGGCGCGGGCGAGTGCGTGGGGGATGGGGGGCTTTATGGTTGCGTTGGTCGTGCCGCCCGTGCGCTGGGCGTTGGAAAAATTTGTCCTGCCAAAACCCGGTGAAGGCCCCAGCGAGAAAGCCCAATTAGAGGGCGAATTTAATCTTCTGTTTATGGGCGAAACGGACGCGGGCGAGATGATGAAAGCGCGCGTCACGGGCGACCGCGATCCCGGCTATGGTTCGACGGCGAAAATGTTGGCGCAGGCGGCGGCTTGTTTGGCGCAGGATATTCCAGACGGCACGCAGGGCGGGTTCTGGACACCCGCCACCCTCATGGGCGATGCGCTGATCGCGCGTTTGCGCGACCATGCGGGTCTTACCTTTGAAATGGAATAAGGCTGAGCGTGAAAGGGCGCGTCGGGATTAAGCCCGGTCTGCTTGCATGACGAGCTTTTTATAGTCTTGCAGATCACCATCATAGCGTTTGGCGCGACCTTTATTGACGAGCCAGAGGCGGTCCGCCGTCGCTTCGGCCAGATAGACATCGTGGGTGATCAATAAGACCGCGCCGGGAAAGTCATTAAGCGCGTAAATCAGGGCTTCGCGGCTATCGATATCCAAGTGCGAAGTCGGTTCGTCCAAGATCAAGACATGCGGTTTATCGAGCGACATCAGGCCGAGCAGTAACCGAACTTTTTCGCCCCCCGAGAGTTTCTCGACATTGGTTTCCACTTTTTCATGCGGGAAGCCCATCGCGGCCGCCGCGCCGCGCGCTTTGCTTTGCGGGGTGTCCTTGGGCAATTTTTGCGTGATGTGATCGAGAACTGTTTCCCCGGCCGTCAGCTCATCCAGCTGATCTTGAGAGAAATAGCCAATGCGCAAACTGGCCGAGGCTTTGCGATGCCCTGTCATGAGGGGTAGGCGCTGGGCGATAGATTTGACCAGCGTCGTTTTACCCTGACCATTGGCGCCGACGATGGCGACGCGGTCATCCGGGTCTAGCCGTAAATTGACTTTGGACAGGATTTTCGCGTCAGAGCCATAGCCTAAATCCGCGTCTTCCAATTGCAACATCGGCGGGGCAAGTTTTCCCTTTGGCGCGGGGAATGAAAATGGCGTCGTGCGCTCTGAGATCGGGATTGCAATCTCTTGCATTTTCTCGAGCTGCTTGACGCGAGACTGGGCCTGTCGGGCTTTTGAGGCTTTCGCCTTAAAGCGGTCCACAAAAGCCTGAAGGTGGGCTTTATCCGCGTCTTGTTTAACCTTTTGCGCTGACAGCTGCGCGGTTTTGGCGGCGCGCAGGGTCATCCAATCATCATAGCCCCCGGTCGTGATCATCAGTTGTTGATGTTCGAGTGCCAGCGTATGGGTGACGGAGCGGTTCAAGAGTTCGCGGTCATGGCTGACCATAATGACTGTATGCGGATATTTCTGGATATAGCCTTCGAGCCAGGTCGCGCCTTCAAGGTCAAGATAGTTGGTCGGCTCATCGAGCAACAAAACGTCAGGTTCTGAGACGAGCACACCGGCAATCGCCGCGCGCATGCGCCAGCCGCCTGAAAACTCTCGAGTCGCGCGGTGGAAGTCCTCAGTTTTAAAGCCCAAACCCATGAGCACGATGGCCGCGCGTGTATCTGCGTTCCACGCATCCATGTCTGTCAGGCGCTCATATATTTCACCCAATTTATCGGGATCGGTTTCCGTCTCGGATTCTGCCATGAGGCGGTGGCGTTCCTGATCCGCCGCGAGAACGACTTCCATGATCGTTTCGTCCGTCGCTTCGACCTCTTGCGCGACCCAGCCAAGGCGCGCGCCTTTGTTGATACGGATCGACGCATCTTTGGTCGGGGCCTCAACCTCTTCGCGGATCAAGCGGAGCAGGGTGGATTTGCCCGTGCCGTTACGTCCAATCAGACCGACCTTCCACCCGGCCGCAATTTGCGCGCTGGCATTTTTGAACAAGGGACGGCCCTGAACGGCATAGTCTAGATCTGTAATCGATAACATGCGCGCTCCCCTAAGGAGTAAGCGAGAGAACGCAAGTCTAGCTGACTGCGAGAATGTCAGTGGTCAGCCGATCCGCCTGCGACCTGTCGACGATATTTGCGATGAATTATGTAATAGGGTGGCTTACATTTTAATACCGATTCACCCCACTCAGGATCAGACATGACCCATGCACTTGTCATTCATGGCGGCGCGGGCGCGCAGCCCGGAACGGACTATACGGCTCAGAGGCGTCACATGCGTGACTTAATCACGCTTGGCGATGAGCGACTTAAAGCCGGAGACAGCGCTTTAGATGTCGTTACGCAAATGGTTGAACTGCTCGAAGCGTCTGGCCTTTATGTGGCGGGAAAAGGGTCCGCGCCGAATACGGACGGATTGTTTGAACTGGATGCCAGCATCATGGACGGCGCGACGCAAGCAGCGGGGGCGGTGTCCGCAATCCAAAATATGGTCAGCCCGGTGCGCGCCGCAAGACTGATCTTAGAGGATGGCCGACATGTGATGATGACGAGCGCGGGCGCGCGTGATTTCGCGCTCGCAAAGGGACTCGCCAGTGTCGACGATCCTGACGCCTATTACACGGAACATGAGGGTCACGGGTCTGGGGCTGAAAATGCGGATCACGGCACCGTCGGGGCTGTTGCATTGGATATGAACGGAGGCCTAGCGGCGGCAACGTCGACGGGGGGCATCTTTAACAAACGCCCGGGTCGTGTTGGCGACACGCCTTTGATCGGGGTCGGAACGTGGGCTGATGATCAGGTCGCGATTTCTTGCACCGGACACGGCGAGCCGTTTATTCGCACTTGCGCCGCCCATGATATCGCCGCGCAAATGCGCTACGGGGGAACGGATATGAACGCGGCAGCGCGCGCGACTTTGGATAAGGTCAAAGCGTTTGGCGGCGACGGCGGCCTTATCGCGATTGACCGGGCCGGGACCATCATCATGCCGTATAATTCCGAGGGCATGAAGCGGGCCGCAATCTCGAGCCGGATGGACTTAGTTGTGCGCGTCTTTGAGCCGGAACCTTAGACGCTCACAGCCTGCCCAGGCCGCCAATTTTCAGCCTGCAACTTCTGGATCAACCCTAAGGGCTTGTCTCGGTTTTCGTAAATCAGCAGGACGAGCAAGTCGCCGGGCTGCGCCCACGAAAAGGCTTTTGCGACGGCCTCGACTTCGGTTTCGGCATTGAAAATTTGGTCTGTGGGATAGTTCATCTCGGCCAAATACTGTCGGATGAGAGCCGGGACTTCGCCGGGCTTTCGTCCCCGCAATTTAGACGGCATATCGCGGACGATGATGGCATCCGATGCGGCGTCGCGGATGATTTTCGTCAACTGGTAGATATCAGCATCACTGCGATCGCCGCCCTGACCACACATATAAAGGCGGCGTTTGGCGGGTAGCGTGTTTAACGCCTCGGTTAGCGCTGACAGCCCGTGCGGATTATGGGCGAAATCAACGACCACGTTGACACCGCCGACGTCAATAAAATTACCGCGACCGGGGTTATCCTCCGCCGTACTTTCGAAAGCTAACAGTCCCGCATTGATGGCATTGGTGTTCACGCCGAGTATGCGCATTAAGAGGATCGCGCCCAAGGCGTTGGAGACATTATAGAGTGCAGCGCCGCCTAAAGCGGGAACAAACTCTTTTACAGGTAAGATTAGGGTAATCTTGCCATTATGGGACACGGCGAAATGGTCGTCCATGACGAAGGCGGCATACCCGGTTAAAGGCACATCGCTCTCGCTCAGAGATAAGCCGTACCAAGCGACATCACCCGGAAAAGCCTGCCCCCGAGATTTTAGGCACGCATCATCCGCATTCAAAATAAGCGTGCCGCTTCTCTCGACGGCTTTGGACACAGTGAACTTCGCATCGGCTAACTGTTCAACGGTATGGATGCCGTATTCGCCAAGATGATCGGCGGCGATGTTGGTGATCAGACAGGCTGTGGCGCGCGGAACCGGAAGACCGCGGCGCAGCAAACCGCCTCGGGCTGTCTCGATCACGGCGAGGTCGACGCGCGGGTCGCGTAGGGCGAGGCGTGCCCCCTCCGGCCCGGAATAATCGCCCTTTGCAATAGTCTCGTCGCCCACACGCACCCAGTCGCTGGTCGAAAAACCAAGGGTCAATCCCGCCGCGGCGCCGATGGCGGCCGCGATCCGCACCGTGGTGGACTTTCCATTCGTGCCTGTGACCATAGCTGCGGGGACGTCAGCAATATCGGCCCAGTCGAACTGACCGGGTAAGGGTAACGCGTCTCTTGGCCAGCATTGGCTTGTCTTGCCAAGACCCAAAGTCACGGTCTCTTCATCGAACAGGCAGGCAACCCCTTTGCTGTGTGAGGCGGCGTGTAGGGCTCGAAAAACGGGGTCTCTTTCCTGTGCAATGTCTTCTTTCAATTGGCCAATCGCGAAATTTAAATCAGGTGAAACCTCACCCGCAATTTCCGCGCAGACTTGTGCCCACGCGGCTTCGACAATCTCCGTTGCGGCAAACAAGCTATCAATAGGCGCGGTGATGGCGAGGGTCGCGCCGCCCTGATAAGGCCGCACGGCAAGGGTTTCATCGGGCCAGCCGACAGCGTCCAGCAAGGTGCGGACGTGAGTGGCCCAGCGCGCAAGGGCGCTGTCCTTCACATGGTCGTCCACACTGATCTCCGCAGCTGCGCCCGGACGATCCAGAATTAAACTGGGCCCCGTCAGTCGTCGTGAATCCGTCAGTTGCATGATCGAGATCAGTCTGATTCTTCCGGTTCACTTGCCAAGCGAACACCGCGCTTATCCCGCACGAGTTTCATACCCTCCAGATTGACGGTGATGGCTTGATCCTCGTCTTCGTCGGCGGGACTGGACCCATTATCGGTGGTCTCATACGTGCCGGTGGGGCTCGCATTATCCATCCTGTTGGAGGTAGCGGATTCGAAGTCAGGATTGGAGTTGTTGGGTCGATTGAAATAGATAATTTGCTTCCAACAGCGGGTGATTTCGTCACCAAAAATAACGAGGAGATCCCCCGGTGCCGCCATTTGTAAGGCGGCGTCAACGGCATCTTCTTCTGAGGGTATGACGCTGATATCTTCTTCAGCCACGCCATTGTCTAACAAGGCAGCCTTCATCAGCTTCGGCACTTCGTCCGGCCCGCGACCGCGTAATTTGTCATCGCGCTTACAGATATAGTGATCGTAATGGCCTGCAATTATCCGGGCGGTCTCTGTGATGTCTTCATCGCGACGGTCCCCCGGCAGCGCGAAGACGCCAATCCGTTTGCCCGCAGGGGTGAGCTGATCAACAAGGTTGGTCATAGCTTCGAAAGCCGCCGGGTTATGGCCGTAATCTAGGATGACTTTAAAGGGATGTTCGTCAAACACATTCATCCGGCCCGGCGCTTGAGAGAAGCTGGTCGTGAAAGAGGATAGTCCGAGGCGGATGTCTTCCAAGCTTTTGCCCATGCTAAAGGCGATTGCGGCGGCAAACATGGCATTATTCACATTATGCATCGCCCGCCCTTCCATGGTTGCGGGGATCAAATGCGTCCACATCAAGGGGATATGCGCGCTCTTCTCGTAGATGGTGATCATATGACCGTTGATCCCTTGTTCCAGCACAACAGCGCGACCGCCCACCCGGATATGTTCTTTCACCAGCGGGTGGGTCGCATGCATCGTGACGTAACAGATGTTCTTGGCCTCGGTATGTTCCGCCATACGCAAGCAGTGTTCGTCGTCTGCATTCAAGACAGCCGTGTCGCGCGCAATCTCGACGACGAGGCGTTTGACCCGGGCCATGTCTTCGAGCGTGTCCACGCCTTTCAGGCCAAGGTGATCGGCTGAGATGTTCAGCACAGCGCCGATGTCGCAATGGCGATACCCCATGCCGCTGCGCACCATTCCCCCGCGTGCGGTTTCTAACACAGCCACATCAACCGTCGGATCGCGTAGCACCATTTGCGCCGAAATGGGGCCGGTGAGGTCCCCTTTAACCGTGAGGTTTCCGTTAATGTACACGCCGTCGGTTGTGGCCAGCCCCACCGTATGGCCGCTCATTTTACAGATATGAGAGATCATGCGCGCAGTTGTCGTTTTGCCGTTAGTTCCCGTGATTGAAATCATCGGAATGCGGGCCGGAGAGTTTTCGGGGAACAGCATATTCATGACGGCCCCGGCCACGTCGCGTGACTTTCCTTCTGAGGGAGACACATGCATCCGGAAGCCGGGAGCCGCATTGATCTCGCAAATCCCTGCTCCATTATCCTTGTAGGACTGCGAAATATCGAGCGACAGGAAGTCGACCCCGCCAATATCAAGACCGATGGCCTTGACCGCCCGGATCGCCATTTCGCGGTTATCTGGATGGACGATGTCCGTGACATCAATAGCGGTGCCGCCTGTTGAGAGATTGGCTGTCGAGCGCAGATAGAGTGTCTCTCCATCGGCGAGCACAGTCTCTGCTGTGTAATTGTGTTCCTCAAGATGTTCGATGGCTTTGGTGTCGAGCTCTAAACGGGTCAGCGCCTTTTCGTGACCAACCCCGCGGCGAGGATCAGAATTAACCTCATCGACCAGTTCAGTCACCGTGCTTTTGCCGTCACCAACGACATGACCGGGGACGCGTTTTGAGACCGCCACGAGGTCATCATTGACGACCAACATGCGATGATCGAACCCTTTAATGAAGGTCTCGACAATGATGCTGCGGCTTTTGCTATGCTCTTTCGCAAAGTCGAACCCTTCGAGAATATGTTCGTCTTCTTCCAGCTCAATCGAGATGCCGCGGCCATGATTGCCGTCTAGCGGTTTGATAACGACAGGACCGCCAAGCCGCCTCGCGGCGCGCAGCGCCTCATCACCGTTGCGAACGAGAATTTGACGTGGAACAGGCAGGCCGAGGTCGGCTAGAATTTTATTGGTTTCGTCTTTATCAGACGCCAACTCCACAGAAATATAGTTCGTCTCGCTCGTAATCGTGGCCTGAATGCGTTTTTGATAGCGGCCGTGACCAAGCTGAATCAGGCTGTAATTATTCAGCCGCATATAGGGAATGTCGCGATCTTGCGCGGCTTTGACTAGCGATGCCGTACTCGGCCCCAATGCCAAACGCTGAGCGCTTCGGATGAAGCTCTCAAGTTCTGTATCAAAATCAAAATCGTCAATCCGGGAGTCAGGGTCGACGAGGGTGTCTGGAAGCAGGGAGGTCAGAAACTTGAGCGCAAGGTCAGCAGCGTCCAGACCGACCCGTTCTTCCTCAAACTCAAAGATCATATTATAGACGCCGGGCTCTTCATCGGCGCCGCGTGTTTTGCCAAACGTAACGTCCGCGCCAGCAATATTCTGGATTTCGATCGCGACATGTTCCCAAACATGGCCGAACCATGTGCCATTATCATCGCGAAGCCGGCGAATGAATCCCCCGGGTTCGCCATAAGAGCAGCCATGCTCATGTAAGCTCGGGAGAGCGGCGATGAGCGGTTCGATGAAGCTGTCCCCTAAGCGTCCAGTCGGCCAATCTTCCAGCACACCAATATCGATTTTGTGGCGGATGACGGGAAAGAGCGCATAAACATTTGGCCCTCGATAAACAGACGTCTCAAGAATCTTCATCGGTCTCTCCCAACGCCCTGTGTCCGGACACTATCCAGAAGCGGGCTTCGCTTCGCGCGTGGAGAGATCGTAGCGCCCCCCCTCCAATAATATGTGCAGCCTTATGCCAATTAAGCAAACAGGTTTTCCACGACCCACGTCAGCCATGGAGGAATGCTGCAAATCTGTCGGGTCAATGACGGTTAATCCACCGCTCCCGAGAACTTCGATGACATTATCCGGGCCAATGAAGGCGGCTGTGTCTTCATCGACGCCTAAGCCAACGGCGAATGGATTATAGGCCAAGGCCGATAGCAGACGCCCTAATCGGCCCCGCTCGCGAAAATGCTGATCAATGATGACCTTGTTTGTGAGGCCTAATCCGGGCGCAAGTGTCGCCAGGCCACTTTTTGGTGTTGCGCCGCCGCGCCCAAAGGCGATCATATGTTCGGGAATAAAAGCCGCGCCCGCAGATGTGCCGGCAATGTGGACCCCTTCGGCGTTCGCTTTACGCATCAATTTGGCGACAGACGTTCCGCCGATGATGGTCGAGAGCCGAAGTTGATCACCGCCTGTCATGAAAATGCCGGTCGCATTCTCTAGCTTGGCGAGTTTACCCGTGTCTTCGCAGTCTTCGCGGTTATCCAAGGAGACTATATCGACTGTGTCGATGCCGATTTCCGTGAAAATTTCTTGGTAGCGGTCCCCTGTATCTTCGAGACGGGACGCCGTCGGGATGATGACGATACGCGCCTTGCGGCCTCCGGACAGCTCAACGAAGCGGTTAAGGATCGAGGATGTCTTGACCTTCTTCTCACCTCCGCCAATCGGAATGATATACCCACGATTTGAGGGGTGATCTACTTTAGCTGGGCACACAATGTGGGTTTCCTATTAAGCCGTGTCGCGCGATGGCATGCCCTTATTAGGGGGTCCAGTCTTTAAATGACTGCTGAGGGCGTTCTGAGAGCTTATACGATATTATCAAGCGGCCCATTGGATTTAACGTATATTCTTCGCGGTTCCACGCAAAGCCCCGTTGTGAAACAGGGGCGCCGCATCTGTCGCAAAGAGGGTGGGTCTTACAATTTCACACGCAACGGAACGTCAATATTTGTTCGGTTAATCGCGTGAGATAGTAGGATGACGCTCGGGTCAAAGAGTCTGTGGAGGCTGTTATTTTTAGGGGCTATCTATCGCCGAACCCAACCAAAATTATCCGGAACATTAAGGCCGGAAGGCAAAATGAGTTGACCAAATTGCTTATTTCCTTGATGAAAATCAATAGACTGAAGGGTTCAAATAGCCCGAAAATAACGGCTACACCTTTTCAGTTTTAGACCCTAGTATGAGCCCAATTACATCCACTCTCAGTGAAATGAAGTTTAATGTCGCGTTCACCAGAGGCGAAAATTGCGCCAAATTCCTATGATTTTGAAACGACATCGCTCGTAAAGCCGACAGGCTTTCGCGAATATGATGCGCGTTGGTGGTTTGGTGGGGCGGGCCATGAAAAAGACCCAGAGTTAAACCTCTATGGCGTACGGGCGCTTGGGGAGGGGCTGGGTACCCTTATGCATGAACGCGGTGTCGATCCTGTGATCGCCGTGGGTCATGATTTCCGTCACTATTCTCTCAGCATTAAGATGACGCTCATTGCGGGTCTGATGAATGCCGGCATTAAAGTTTTGGACATTGGCTTGGCCCTGTCACCGATGGCGTATTTCGCGCAGTTTCACTTAAAAGCGGCAGGCGTCGCAATGGTTACGGCATCGCATAACTCAAACGGTTGGACCGGCGTGAAGATGGGCATCGAAGCGCCACTGACCTTTGGGCCGGATGAGATGGCGCGTTTGAAAGCCATCGTGTTGAACGGCGAGACCAAAGCCCGCCACGGTGGGTCCTACGAATTTGTCGAAGGCGTGCGCGAAGCCTACATCGCTGACGTCGCAGCTGGTGTGAAACTCTCCCGCCCCATCCGCGTTGTTGCCGCTTGCGGTAACGGCACAGCGGGCGCGTTTGCACCGGAGTTACTAAAACGTATTGGTGCTGAGGTTGTTCCGGTTGAATGCGATCTGGATTACACTTTCCCTCACTATAACCCGAACCCGGAGTCGATGAAGATGCTCCATGCGATGCGCGACGCGGTCAAAGAGCACGGCGCGGAACTGGCGCTCGGTTTTGACGGTGATGGCGATCGCTGCGGTGTCGTCGATGATGAGGGCGAAGAGATTTTTGCGGATAAAGTCGGCGTTATGCTCGCCCGTGATTTGTCGGCCATTCATGAGAATGCGCAATTTGTCGTCGATGTGAAATCGACGGGTCTCTATCACACCGACCCGGTTTTGCAGGCCAACGGCGCAAAGACGGATTATTATAAAACCGGTCATAGTTATATCAAACGCCGGGTGAATGAGCTGAACGCGTTGGTTGGGTTTGAAAAATCAGGCCATTATTTTTTCAACGCGCCAATCGGGCGCGGCTATGATTGCGGACTCGTCTCCGCCGTCGCAATCCTGCAAATGCTCGACCGTAATCCGGGGAAGTCGTTCGCGGACTTACGCCGGGCGTTACCGACAACCTACGGCACCCCGACGATGAGCCCGCATTGCGCGGATGAAGAAAAATACGGCGTCGTGGACCGCTTGATTGCGGGCGTGAAAGCCGACGCCGATGCCGGAAACACAATTATCGGCCAACGGATTGTCGATGTGAACACGGTCAATGGCGTCCGTTTTACATTGGAGGATGGCAGTTGGGGTTTGATCCGGGCCAGCTCGAATACACCGAACTTGGTCATCGTAGTTGAAAGCCCAACGGCCAAAGAGAATACGGTCGGACTGTTCCGGGATATTGAACGGCGACTGGCCGACTATCCGGAAGTCGGTGCGTTCGATCAAAAAATATAATCTGGGAACAATAAATTATAATCTGTCTCGTTAAATTGGCGCTAATATGACGAACATGCTTACCCCTTCCGCAGACACAGCCGCTCTGACTCCGGTCAGGGCTTGGGCGGACCGCTGGCTTTTTGACACGGTTCTTCCGCATTGGCTCTCCGTCGCGGGTGATCCGGACGTTGGCGTTTTTGTTGAATGTCTGGATGCGGACACACAGCCCATGCCGGACGTGCCGCGTCGGGGTCGTGTCGCGCCGCGACAGCTCTTTACCTTTGCCCGCGCACAACGCTTGGGATTTGACGGGGGCGACACGCTCGGCGCGCTGTTGGAGACAGGGGCAAACACACTACTCACCGTCAGCAAATGTGACAGGGCTGGATTTGCGAGCAAGATAGACGCCAAAGGCGCCCCCCTTAAAGCGGAGGCTAAGCTTTATGATCATGCGTTTGTCGCGCTCGCCGGGTCAGAACTGCGCGCGCTGAATATTCACGGAGGCGCAGATCTGGCAGATTGCGCGTTCGGACTGATCGATGACCGTTTCCGCGATACGGATCATGGCGGGTATCACACGCAAGCGGGCCGTTCTGGACCGAAGTTGGCGAACCCGCACATGCATTTATTGGAGGCGTCATTGTTGCAATATTCCGTGACCAACGCCCCGATGGCCCTCGCGCGAATTCAAGAGATTGTCGCGCTTTGTCGCGCGCATTTCATCCTGCCGGGCACAGGGTTGATCGCCGAAGAACGCGACGTTGATTTCAGTGTCGCGGGCGCCGGCTGGGTTGAGCCGGGCCATTGTTTTGAATGGGCCTATCTTCTTTTCTGTGCGGCAGATGCGCTGTCTGATGCGAGCTTGGGAGAGGACGCCCGCGCTTTGTTTGTGCGAAGTGAAGCATTTGTCGAAGCGGACGGTTTGGTCATGGATGTCGCGGGCGCGGCGGAGCCAACTTACCGCTTGTGGCCGCAGTTGGAACGGTTGCGCTGTTTGGCAACATTTGGGAAAAACGCCGCGATTGATCCGCTGCTCTCGACCATTATTGATTGCTATCTGTCGCGAAGTGGCGATGCGGGTTGGATCGATAAAGTGGATGCTTCGCGCGCGCCGATGGGCGACCGTGTTCCGGCATCCATGCTCTATCATTTGCTGACCGCAATTCCAGTTGTGACACGTCCTGACGCGACGGCAATGCTTACGCAGTCGCGCGCTTAAAGCGGCGGCGCGCCAAAGCTGATCGCGTCAAGCGCGAGCTGACGGCTTTCACCCGGCGCGAGGACTGGCTCATTTGGCGTCATTAAGAAGACGGGGTGGTCCTCGTAATGAAAGACATCCAAGGTAGGCGCCGTTGTGACGGTTGCTGTCTGGGTTTTCACGCGTAACAAACCAGATTTTATTGTGCTGAACTGCGCCCGCGCCCGTCCATAAGTCGCGCCATTATGCAAAGCGATATTGATCATAGCCCAGACGGCGCGCGGACCAAAACCGCCGCGCTTCATCAGACTAAAATATTCTTTGTACTTGCGTAGCCCCGGCGCAGCCGTCTTTGTGCCATCATACCAACGCGTAATCGACAACGTGTCTGGAATAGCCTGAAATTTTGCGCCAGACAGATAAAGCCTCTGCCACAAATCCCAATCCATCGTGAAATGCCGGTCTGGGTCAACGGGAATGGTGAGGGTTCCCGGTGTGTCGAGGTCCACTGCTAACAGTGCTGCGCGCGCGATAAAGGTCGAGGGTTGCGCCAAAATATTGTCGCGCATCAAAGCAGGGCCAACAGCGTCTCCGCCATACCCGAAACGGATTGTTTCATGGTCCAGAATATGGGTGTGGCCATGCACGACGTCGGCGTCTGTTTGTGTGAACGCATGCATGGCGCGGGACGTCGCGTCGGGGTGCAGGATATCGTCGTCATTTAACCAGCCATAATAGCGGGCGTGAATGGCAGACCAACCTTCATTGATTGCATCGCTTTGTCCGCCATCTGGGCCGATCCTGATGTAGCGGATAATGTCGCTAAATTCCGTAAGAACGTCCTGTAAATCCGGGGAATCCTCAACGGCACAAATAGCGACTGCGACAATCGACGATTGTGCCGCTAATGATCGCAAGGAGTGTCGCAGCCAAGGATGAGGGCCGGGCCCGACCGGGACGACAAAGGCGAAGTCCGGCGTTGGCGATTTGATATGCGGCGACGACGTCATAGAGCATGGCCCATGCCCATCGCCGGCTCAAATGGAAAGAGGGAAAGGTGGCGATAAGCGCTAAGTGTTATCGTCCAGTCCCCAAACGCGGCGGTGAAAGGCCCAAGCATCCCCGATCACCAGATCGGGTGTGGAGCGCACAGTTTTAAAACCCAACAGGCGTTCTGCTGTTGACGTGTCGGCGAGCAAAGTCGGCGCATCGCCCGGGCGTCGCGGATGCTCATCACAGGGCACAGGGTTGCCGGTCACACGTTCGACCGCGTCGAGGATTTCGCGCACCGTGAAGCCAGTTCCACTGCCGAGATTGCAGACGAAACTGTCGTTTCCGGACAATAGCCGATCTAACGCGGCCAGATGCGCCACCGCGAGATCGCTGACATGGATATAATCCCGCACACATGTGCCGTCGCGTGTCGGGTAGTCAGTGCCAAACAGTTTCATCCGCCCGCTCAGGCCCGCCGCCGCTTTCAACGCATTGGGGATCAGGTGGGATTCCGGATCATGTTCCTCACCGATTTCGCCGTCGGGGCTCGCGCCGGATGCGTTGAAATAGCGGAGCGCAGCGTAGGACAGATCTTCCGCTTTGCTGACATCGGACAAAAGCGTTTCGACCGCCAATTTGGTTCGTCCGTAAACGCTGACGGGTGTTTGGGGCTCGGATTCTGTCAAAGGCAGGGTTTCAGGTTCGCCATAGGTCGCGCATGTCGATGAAAAGACAAGCGTATTGACGTTGGCGCGTTTCATGGCTTGCAGCAGCGAAATCACACCACCGACATTATTGTCCCAAAATCGCAGCGGCTCGATCTCCCCTTCGCCGACTTCGATACAGGCGGCAAAGTGGATGACGGCGTCGGGTTTATGATTAGCAAAGGCGGCATCAATATCGGCAGCGTTGCGAATATCTCCGCGATGCAGTGGCCCCCATTGCACGGCATGTTCATGGCCGGATGACAGATTGTCGAAAACGATAGGCGTGTCGCCTCGCGCGGCCAAGGCCTTACAAATATGTGATCCAATATAGCCAGCCCCGCCGACAACTAAAACTTTGCGCCCGTTCATAATAGTGGTCCTGCCCTTTGAATTAAATTAGGAAATGATCTGGTTACATGACGCCGCGCTGAGGCGTGATTTTAAGCGTCGTCTTCACCGAGGCGCTGCCCGAACTGTCCGGATTTAACGAGTGGTCGCCACCAATCCTCATTCTGCAAATACCAAAGCGCTGTTTGCTCGAACCCCTCATTCCAGGACACGGATGGCGTCCAACCCAATTCGTCGCGAATACGATCCGCATTGACCGCATAGCGGCGGTCATGACCCGGGCGGTCTTTGACATAGGTAATTAGCTCCGCATGGTCTTTACGGCCTGTCGGGCTGTGGGTGTCCATGATCGCGCAGAGTGTGCGGACAAGCTCGATATTGGTACGCTCATTATTGCCGCCAATATTATACGTCCGGCCGGATTTGCCATTTGTAAGCACTAGCAGCAGGGCTTCGGCGTGATCTTCGACATAAAGCCAGTCGCGAATATTCTCACCTGTGCCATAAACCGGAATCGGATCGCTGTGCAGTGCTTTCAGGATAACGACAGGGATCAGTTTCTCCGGAAACTGCATGGGGCCGTAATTGTTCGAACAATTCGTCAAAACAACGGGTAAGCCGAATGTGCGGTGCCACGCTCGGACAAGGTGATCAGAGGACGCTTTGGACGCCGAATAGGGCGATGACGGATCATAGGCCGTTGTCTCTGTGAAGGCTGGATTATCGACGTCCAAATCGCCGTAAACCTCATCGGTCGAGATGTGATGAAATTTGAATTGCGCCTGACGGGTTGGGCTCAGCCCAGCGTAATGTTGACGGGCCGCTTGCAAGAGGTTGAGCGTGCCAACAACATTGGTCTCGATAAAGTCAGCCGGACCTTCAATGGATCGATCGACATGCGATTCCGCCGCCAAATGCATGACGCAATCCGGGTCGTAGGTTTGAAACGCTTGCGTGACGGCATCGGCATCGCGAATATCGACTTTCGTGAAGTCATAATCCGCGCGACCTTCAAGATCCGCTAGATTTGCCGGGTTCGCGGCATAGGTCAGCGCATCCAGATTGATGACGTGATGGCCCTGCTCAATGGCCTTACGGACAACAAAGGACCCGATGAAGCCGCAGCCTCCCGTAATTAATAGTCTCATCATAAATCCTTCTTACTGATCTCGAATGGACTGACGAAGTCGGCAATGGCCGGAGTTTTCGTATCGTGGTCCGATAGATGAATGTTTGAGCGGGGCGCCCCCCAATGAATGCCGAGGTCCGGAGTGGGTGCCATAAATAGGTTATAGCGAAACGTCTCCATGAAATACCCGCGAAAGCCTTCACGCGTGTCGGGATGGAGCAGGGCGGAACCCGGGATATCAAAGCGTTGGTAAGTCATAGAAAGGCGCAAAACTGCAGGGGTGCAATATTCAAGCGCCCCTGCCTGTGCAACCTCGTTTTACGAAAAAGACAAGGCTCAGAATTGATGGAAATTACCGCCAAACCGCTTCAAAATCCCCTCTGCAGCGCGAGTCAAAAAATACACACTCGCAGAAATCCGAATTCAGGACCGTCTTAAAATTGCCCGAATTCGCAGATAAAAGAAACGGGTTCTATACCGTAAATTGAACTTAGCGTCTAAAGAGTTTGTCAAAGCGTGTGTTTCGACTTAGTGGGGCATTAGTCTTCAAAATAGGCGACTTTATCAACTGTGCGATGTTGATCGCCGCGTATTCACGGAGCTTTTCTCTTGAACAGTCCTAAATATCTTTTTCTATCAACGGCGGGTGGGATTGATGCGCCTGCGACCTTGTCGACTCAAAAGCTGTTGAAGATTGCGGGTGAAAACTCCGGCAATTTTATGTTTCAATATGCGGCGGACCGCCTTTTAGGGGGTGAGCATGTCTTTGTTGGCGAGTCAGGGATTGCCTATACAAATACAGGCGCGACCTCTGGCGCTAGTCACCTGATCGTGCCGTCGGCGAACCATTTCCGCATTGGCGCCGATTGGTCCGGCTTGGTCGCCTATATTAACGGGACAGGCCTGCCATCCGTACTGCTTGGATTGGGTGCGCAAGCACCGAAAATCGACGGTGTTGGTGACGAGTTCATGCAAAAGATGCTGGATACGCCGGAACTGCAAGAATTGGCGCGCTGTCTGATAGAGACGTCGACTCTCATCACGGTTCGGGGTGAGTTTTCTAAAGATGTTTGCGCAGCTTTTGGGCTTCCTAAAACTCTGCCTTTGGGCTGTCCGTCATTGCTGATCAATCCGAATAAAACGCTGGGTCAAACCGTCCAAAAGAAGATCGATTCTGCTATTGTCAAAATGCGCGATACGGGCGCAGTGAAACTGGCGTTTACAGCGGCCAGCCCCTTCGAAATTATGCATAGCTACAAGCTCGATATCGAACGGGTTCTCTTTGACCATACGAAGCGCATGAACGGAATCTATATTCAACAATCCGGTGGTCTGGATACAGTCGCATTTTGCATGCGGCGCTTTGAGGAGGTCAAACTATCAGCGGCCTTGTCATTCCGGAGTATTCTGGATCCTGAATCATCGCTCGAAAGCTTCTTTGACTATATGAAGGATCGCGCCCGTATTTTTTGGGATGTGGATACATGGATGGCAGGGGTCAGGCCTTTTGATATTTGTATCGGCACGCGACTTCACGGCAATATGGCGGCGCTTGCGGCTGATGTACCCGGTATCGTGATTACCCATGATGCGCGGACGTCGGAATTGGTCAAGACGATGTGCTTGCCATATTTGGATGCAAAACATTGTGTCGAGGGGGCAACCTTCGAGGAGATGTTGGGCCACGTTCAGTTCGACGCGGATGCATTTGATGAGAACCGGGTCCGAATTGCGAAAGCGCTCCGCGAAGCCTTCGAGTCCAAAGGTTTGCAGCCAAGTGAGCATTTGCTACATATGAGTGCCGATTTGGCGGCAGAAACCAAAGCCGCTTAAAATAGACCGACGTCGCCATGACTGAAAAGCTCTCTCAAAAACCACTTCACGTGGCCTCTTTATCGCAGCCGCCATCGGCTCATTCAGACCCGATAAAAGCCCCTGCACCAGACGCCACCCCGGCGATCAAAAAACGTGTGCGGCGGGACTGGGCGGATGATGTTGCGGTCGAAGATTTGCCGCGTATTTCGATGGTCGTTCCCTGTTTTCGAGCGGCGGAAACGCTTCCGCGTACGCTCGAAAGCCTGAAAGATCAGAAGTACCCAAACCTGCAGATCATCGTCATCGATGGTCATTCTGAGGATGGGACCATTGAGGTGCTTGAAGATTACCAAGACATGATCGATTATTGGATCAGTGAGCCCGATAAGGGGCAGGTCGATGCGATCAATAAGGGCTTCGATCAAGCCGATGGAGAGATCTACGGGTGGCTTTGCGCGGATGATTCCTTGCGGCCGGGGGCTTTACGGCGCTTAGCGCGCGAATTTTTGCGTCGCCCTGATGCCGACGTGGTTACGTCGGGCTGCCTCCGAGTTTTTGACGATGGCACGGAAGTCCGGACCCAACCTGACCCTAAATATTACGATGACTTGTTTATCAAAAACACGATTGAGCAGCCGTCGACATTGTGGCGTGCGAGCTTGCATAAGTCGATTGGTCCGGTCAGCAACCGATTGCGTTATGCGTTCGACTGGGAGCTTTGGTGCAAATTCAAGGCGGCGGGCGCGGTCTTTACCTCGCTACCCTCTGTCACTTCGATTTACTATTTCTCCGACAGTAACTTGACCTCGACGGGCGGACGAAAAATCGCTGACGAAATGTTTAAAATCGTTGCGGATTACGGCCCTCACAACGGCAAATTGGCAAAAGTATATATGCGTCTCTACAAGCGTTACGACCTGAAGGGTTATTACGACGCGGAAAATATGAGTATGCGATCAAAGTTCTGGTTTCGAGTTTCGCTCTGGTTACTGCGTAAGCGTTACGGGGTCCGAAACCTTAATCTTTACAATTGGAATTTTGCTTCCCGCCAAGAACGCGGCCTGACTTGGACGACAGGTTAGGGCTGGATGTGCCTCGGAAAAAGTCCTGGTTTTTTCAATTTATGACAAACAATAAACCTTGAACGCACTGGCGACGCATGCGAAAGTGTCGCGTCTTGACAATCGTGTCAATATCCAACTTTTTAGTGGCGCCCATGACCTATAATGTACACTGTGAAGTTTCACCGAGTCCTTTCAGCGCGGGAGATTTGATCACGATATCAGCGGCCGCCGGGTCCGATTTTTATGCCAATCTTGAGGACTGGGACGGAGAGTATAAACTCTATCTTGGCGTTGAAAATGACGGCCGGTCCGTCACAGTCAATGAACTTGTCAAAGGAGATTGGAAAAGAGGCGTGGTCTTAAACACGCCAGCCGCGTCTGCGACACACGGCGTCTATCTCTCAGTTTCATATTATGAGAATGGCGCCTATCACATCGGCCTAAACGGCAGCAGCATTGTTATGCCGTCGACGGTGTCACCCTCGGCTATCCGCCAAGTCGGCAGTGAGGAAGCATCCTTGGATGTGAGCCTACAGCGTAGAAAAGCTGTATCGGAACCTGATGCTGCGGAAGATGATCTTGCCAATGAAATGTTGGCTTGATGTAGCGCGCAACACGCAACATAGTATCATGTTGATAGTGTAACCTCACGGACTGAATATCTGACATGACCTCACGACAAGATAAACCGTCTGTCCAACAGGGCGCTATGATGCCTGAAGCCTCAGTGATTGAATCCTGTGGCGAAGATTTATTGATCGCCAGAAGTTTAGGAAAACTCGAATCTGCGCGGTTTACGTTGCAGACCTTGCGAGGTGAGTTTCAAGCTTTACGCTCCGGACGAAAGTCATTGAGCGCAAAGCGGTTAGATGTTTTGCAGGGATTTACGAATGAAGCCCTGACGGCATTAAACGATCTCGCATGGCGGCTACAGCTTCGTATTAAGGATGGCGACAAACGCAGAGTCGGCGTTCTCGCGATTCAAGATATTGAAGCGCTAAAGAGTGGGGCTTTAACTCTCCCGATGACGGAAGATGCGCTTGCCAAATTATCGAAAGACGACCTGATCACAAAATATCGGGAATTGGCTCTGAGAAGACGGATTTTGTCAGAGGAATTCAATAAAATGTCTGATAATGCAATCGCCTTACAGCGGTCGCAATATTATCGTTTGTCCAAGCGTTTTGGCTTGCGAGGCACAGCACGGATCGACAGCATGGTTGATACAGCCTGCGCATTGGACACCCTCGACAGCTAACAGGCTATGGATTGCATTCTCATGATGATCATCGATTATTAATCATGGAAATATTAAGGATAAACTTATGTCTCATACAACGCATATATCACTCGCAATCATTGCTGCTTTCGCGCTGTCCGCGTGTTCTGGTGACGATACAAAATCCCGCGCGGATAGGACGCAGAATGTTGCCGTAGAGCCGATTGCTGATGTTGAGCCGGTGGCCCAAGTTGAGCTCACGCCTGAGCAGCGGAACTTCAATCAGCGCAAAATGGATCTGAAAAAGATCAATGACGCTTTGCAGGCGTATCATGCTGACAATGGGAGTTACCCTGTTACTCAAGCTGATGGCTGGGCGTCTGTGTCACCGACGCCTAGGGCGAAGAATAGCGAATGGTTGCCCAGTTTGGTGCCAAGTTACTTGGCCGCTGTTCCCACAGACCCGGAAACAAAACTCGCCACGAAGTCTTCGATCTATCTCTATAAATCAAATGGGACGGGCTATAAGCTAATCGTGAACCAAGCGCCTGATTGCAATCTCCTGACCGCGACCGATATGGCGAAAGCCGATCCGAAGCGTATGGGCGGTGGACGTTGTTGGGCTTGGGGTTACTTCACGGCTGATTACGCGCAGTCGTGAGTATGAACGCTGATGCCTCAAAGTTAAATGCGGTGTCGGTGCGTCGTATGAAGCGCAGAGTGGAATTGGGCGTGCAGCGTGCAACGAGTCGCTTGGTCTCTCCAGAAAAACAGGGTGAGGCTGAAGCGCCGACACGCAAGCCACGTCTCGCAATTTTTCGCCGACATTCTTTGTTGGACGGAAAGCCGGTCAATTACGCCAAACGTCCGGGCGAAGCGGAAGCTCACCCATTTTTCGGGAAGCCTCCGTTCAACGTCGGTGATAATTTTGTGTCGCTGGCGCTGGCTCGCATTTTGGATGTGGAAGATTTTTGTGTCCTCACGCACGAAGCGCCAGAACATTATTTTGACTATGTGAACGAACATTGCGACGCGATTATTTTCGTCGCGCAAAACTGTCTCTTTCCTGGGTTCTTTGGCAAGTACCTTCCTGCGCGCTTCATTGAAAAGCGGATCAAAATCCCGATCATTTTTATGAGTTTGGGTTTGCAGTTTGGTTTGGAGGAAACCCCGCATCTAGAAGAGGCGGATGTCGCCTCGCTTAAAGCTTTGCATGAACGGTGCGTATCAAGCCAAGTCCGCGGTGAGCAATCGGCTGATTTATTGTCGCGCTATGGTATTACCAACACGCGTGTTGTGGGGTGCCCGAGTCTCTTTTGGTCCCTCAATCGCGATCATAAAATCGCGAGCCCCTCTTTTGATCGGGTCGGGTGGACGATTACGAACATGGGTTCACGGCCCGAACTTGACGCGTTTCAAACGGAAGCGATGAGCCAGCTCGGAAAAAAAGCCAAAGCGTTCATTCCAATTTGCCAAGGCGGCGAAGTTGTCTTGCAGCGGCACATCATTGCCCGCGATTGTCTGTCTGTCGGTCCGCGAACCACGACCCGTATGCAGTTGACGAAAGGCGAAGAGCCTGTCCTCCATCCATTTGCGGATGTGTCCCATGAGCCTTGGAGTCTTTTGGACTGCAAGATTGAGCCCTATGACACAAAACTTCTCGAGCAGCAGGTCGATCATATTTATTCAGGCTTACCCGCACGCGCGCGTCGGGCAGTGGTAGAAGATAGTTTCTTCTCGTTCGAAACCCACGAATATATGAGGAACGCGAAGTCACTTTCTCTCATGGCTGGAACCCGTTTACACGGAAACATCATGGCCCTTAGCCAAGGCGTTCCCGCCTTGTTTGCCTGTCACGATCGCCGGGTTGAGGAAATGGCCGATTTGTTTAATGCGCCACGCTTTGATATTCGCAACCCTAAGGGCGCGTTCCATCTCAAAAACTATGATTGGTCCGCGACCAATACGCAATATCGTGTGCTCTATGATCGATTTGTTGATTTCCTAAACGAGAATAAACTTGCCCACCGTCTCTGAATCTAATGCAAGCCTAACTGTCGAATCGAATTTGCAAAAGCAGATTGTCTATAGTTCTGGGCCGTCGACATTTCAGGACGTTCTTTCAGATATAAAAGACGGCCTGTCGCGGACACCACTATGGGCGCAATTCGCCACGCGTGATCTGCGGGGCCGCTTTAGTGGGGCGGCGCTTGGGTCGCTCTGGTTCATTATTATGCACCTGTTGATCGTGAGTGGTCTCGCCGTGATGTACTCAAAGATACTGGGTACAGATCTGCGTGAGTACCTGCCTTATGTTGCTGTCGGTTTGACCGTGTGGAATATAATAAACGGCATAATTAGCGATGGCGCTGGCGTGTTCCCAGCCAACCAAGTCTATTTGAAGCAGGTCAAGCTACCGTTTTCTTTCTTTATATTCCGGATTAATCTCAAACATCTTCTGATATTTTTCTACCAGTGCACGGTCGTGATCGGGATGTATGCGCTCCTGAAAATGGGGCCGCACATGATCATGTTGCTCGCAATTCCAGGCTTTATGCTTCTGCTTCTCTTTCTGCTGTCAGCAAGTTTGCTGGCAGGCATTGTGGCCACACGGTCGCGTGATATGAATGGTTTAATCCAATCGGCGCTGCGATTTGCATTTTTCCTGACGCCTATTTTTTGGGATGCAAGGCGGTTAGGAGAATATGCTTTCCTGATGAATTTTAATCCGTTCTATCATTTCTTGGAAATTGTCCGCGCGCCCCTTCTCGGTAATTACCCGACAGCGGTGAACTATTACGCGTGTATAGGTATGACGGCCATTACAATTGTATTGACGTTATTCGCATTCAAATATTCCATGAAGAAATTGGCGTACTGGATTTAGTTATGACGTCCGAATTCTCTCAGACATCAAGCAACAAAATCGTATTCGAACATGTTTCGGTTCATTTCCCGTTGCTGCATGGACAATCGGTCCGAGCAGATAAAAATACGGCAAAGACGCGGGGCGGAACCTTGGTGACAAAGGGGGCGCGTGTCAGAAGTCTGACCGCACTCAATAATGTTTCTTTCCGTATCGGCCAAGGCGAACGCGTTGGTATCATGGGCGAAAACGGATCTGGAAAAACGACATTGCTCCGTACATTGTGTGGAATTTACTATCCACATGAAGGCGAAGTACGCATTCGCGGACGGGTTTCGTCCATGTTGGATTTGCATTTGGGCTTCGATAATGACGCCTCTGGCCGGGATAATATTTGGGTGCGGGGACGCCTACTGGGGTACAATAGCGCGCAAATTGAAAGCCGTATTCCCGAGATATTAGAGTTCTCTCAACTCGGCACATTCCTCGAATTGAAAATGAAAGTTTACTCGTCTGGCATGCGGATGCGATTGGCATTCGCGATTGCGACAAGTTTTCCAGCGGATAATTTGATCATGGATGAATGGCTATCGGCGGGCGACAAAGCTTTCCGGTCCGTCGCAGAAGAGCGAATGGTCGGCCTTGTAGAGAGTAGCGGATCGCTTGTGATTGCCACGCATAATCCCGGGATTCTGAGACGGGTCTGTCAGCGCGGCATTATCCTGCACCGAGGCGCCATCATTTTTGACGGCGCTTGCGAAGACGCGATTGAATTTTATCAACGTGAAATTGTCTTGGGAGGCCGCAATAAGCGCGAGCTGGCGCCTTTGGTAGGGAACGCCGAGAATGAGCCTCTAACCGAACCGACCCTTGTAGAGCCTCAAGCCTTACTGGATCGTCGATTGTCAGACCTTGAGTCGATCACAGCGGCCCTGCACGCCTATTTCGCGGATATGGGTCATTATCCGACAACTGAAGATGTGTGGTTTGGAATTGGCCGTAACCGCCTTCCACCTGAGGAGTGGATCCCCGGACTGGTGTCGTCCTATTTAGACGAAGTGCCGCGCGACCCTGCCGGGATGCCGGGCTTGGATGATCCGCAATATATATATAAGTCCGACGGGGAGGGCTTTAAGTTGCTCGCTTTGAAGACTGGAGACGTCGATCAAGTGCGAGAGCTCGGAATGCTTAGCGCTATCGACCCTAAACGGCCGTGGGCTTACGGATCGTGGACGGAAGGATATGCGGATGCCTAAACCAAACGCGAAACCAGAATTATCCGTAATTATGTGTACCTATAGTCCGCGGCCAGACCTATTGGTTCGGTCGTTGCGGGCACTGGCATCCCAGACTCTGGACACGTCACGCTATGAATTAATCATCGTCGACAATAATTCAAAACCCCCTTTGGATAAGGCGCGGCTGGAACGTCTCGCCGGTAGAGAGATCAAGCTCGTTGTGGAAATGCGTCAAGGCCTGACGTTCGGGCGGGTGTGTGGGTTTGAGACGGCGCGGGCTGACCGCGTTTGTTTTATCGATGATGATAATGAGATTAACCCGGCCTATCTTGAAACCGTACTGGCGATTGCTGCAATGGAGCCCAACCTCGGTGTGTTTGGCGGAATTTGCCATGGCGTCTTAGAAGGCCGTGCCGGCTGGTTTAAAAAGTCGCTGCTCCCGCATCTCGGTGTGCGCAATATCGGTCTCATTGAACGGACGGGTGAAGGCCATGAATGGGGCGAGCATGAACCCATTGGCGCGGGGATTGTGGTCCGCCGCGAAGTCGGTCAACTCTATTGTGATTTCGTCAATAATGTCGCTTCTGCGGCTGGCTTGGGCCGAACTGACGGACAATTATTATCAGGGGAAGATTCGCTTTTATCGCGGATGAGCGCCCTTTTGGGGTTCCCGGTCGCTTATCGACCGGACTTGCAACTTCGACACCATATTACGGCGCCCCGGCTAAAGTTGAAATATCTCAGCAAGTTGATGGAGGGGCACGGCCGATCTTACGTCATTCTTCAGCGCATCATGGGTCATAATATTCCGGCAGTCCCGACGGAGGGCATGACACGCCGATTGATCGTGAATTTCCGTCATCGGCTTAAGAATAACGGCATCCGCCATGCTTTATCGGATGTTTACTGGGATATCGGCTATGCACGTCAGACCCGATTGGAAGCCGCCGAAGGTGACACATTGGTTGATTTTTTCGACGGCTGGACGGCCCCGAGCCGAACCACCTGATTGCGGTCCGGCGATCAGAGCCTTACGCGGCGTAACCGCGAGAGAGCACAATGATCCCCAAGATGATGAGCGCTGTTCCGCCGAGCTTAGCCGCATTGAGCGTCTCCCCAAAGAGGGGGACGGAAATCAGCAAAACCAAAACAAACGCAGAGCTCATAAACGGGTAAGCGTAGGAAATTTGGAACTTCGTCATTGCCATCATCCAAAATAATGAGGCGACAAAGGCGGCGGTCAGTCCGCTAAATATCCAAGGGTCAGTCAAGATCAACGTGACGAGCCGGATAATTTTGCCAAATGTTGAATCGGGCATATCCAGATTTTGGTTCATCCGCCATTTCAGGACAATCTGGCCGTAGACGGTAAAGGCAATACAGCCCGCAATATAAAAATAGCCCATAATCAGTTGGCATTCATGTCATTATAGGTGAGAATTTCATCGACGATATAAATCGGACGCTGCTTCGCCTCATCAAAGGCTTTCGCAACATAGACACCGACAACGCCAATTGCGAATAAAAGACAACCGAACATAAACCACAAGGACACCATAATGCCGGTCCACCCTTGAACGGGCACATCAATGAAGAAGTAGCGAAGCACGAACGTTAACGCGACAAAGACCGACAGAACGGCAATGGAAAAGCCGATTTTCAACAGCATACCCATGGGTTTATTAGAAAAACTGAAAATAACATCAAAGGCCAGCCGCACTAACTTCGTGAGACTATAAGATGACTTTCCTTCCTCACGCGCCGCATGGCTAACCGTTAATTCTTTTGTTTTGAACCCAAGCCAGCGGGCATTGACGGGCAAGAAGCGCAGCTGTTCATTAAAGCGGAGCAGGGCATCAATCACTTTGCGACTATAAATGCCGAAATTTGCAACCCGCGAGGTCTGATGCGTGTCGGTCGCGTAGGACAGGATTTTGTAAAAAACGGATGACCCTAGTTTTTTGAACGCGCTGTCCTGACGGTCCTCTCGGCTCGCAAATATAATGTCATAGCCTTCTTGTGCGGCGTTAAATAACGCCGGAATTTCTTCGGGGAGGTCCTGCAGGTCACAGTCCATGACGACGACCCAATCCCCTTTGGAGACATCAAGTCCGGCTGTTATCGCGTAATGTTGTCCGAAGTTTCTGGAGAGGTTCAAGGCTTTTACCTTGGGGTCCGTGGCGATAATGTTCAGAATAACCTCCCATGATCCCTGCGGACACGCGTCATTGACGAGAATAAGCTCGTAATCAACGCCCGTAATTGAGTTCACAGATTCCTTAATACGCGACGCGAGCGCAGCTAAGCGCTGGGGCGCTCCATAGGTCGGGACAACAATGGATAGCAGCATAAGAAACGTGACATTTAAGGGAAATTTCATCGCGTACTTATCGACAAATGCGGACTCAAGCAACCATTCAACAAGCGGGCAAAGTTTGAACGCCGGCTGAAACGGACGCGTCTTAAATTCTCGCGATCCATCGCCTGGTCGCCATCATATACCCCCGCCTACGTAAAAATCGCGAGCCTAGAAATACGGATTAATGGGCTCGCTTTACGGGGCGAAGAAAAAGAGCATCCTTGCATTTAGAGGCGCAAGCCATATTCTGACATCGTTTTATCCTATCTGTTGGAACCAAAACATGTCATAGACGCCCGATTTTTATCAAAGCCCCACACTGTCTCTTTCTTATTTACACCCCTCGCAGGCGCAAAAACATATTACGCTCAATGAATCCCTTCGTAGATTGGACGCGCTGGTTCAATTAGTGGTGCAAATGCGGTCGTCCTCACTGCCAGCCCGTCCGGATTTTTCTTGAAATACCATTGATTTAGAATAAAATTTTTTGTACCGGATTTTCTATTATCCATTAAATACCACAATCTAGGTTCTTGTCCGGTATATGGACGCTGAGCCTACATGGCGGGTGGTTCGGGGGCGTTGGGGCCAGGGACTGACAATGATTCCATGATGTCAAATCAAGCTTTATTATACATTGCTGTTACGACTTAGCCGCAACGCCGTATTTTTCTAAGGTTTGCGCGCAAACCACTCACGGATCAAAGGCACATCCGATATCCGCGTTGTGTATCTAGGGGGCAGATGTTCCTGCCGCATGGTTGTCGGTTTCTTGAACCCTTTGCGGGCCAATACGAGGCTCTTCTTCCTGTATCGACCGTTCACGGCATCAAGAGCGATTATCAATTCAGGGGACCGTGTTTCGACAGGATCGAACAGCATCATGGGGAGGTCTGCGATGGGCTAAAGATCATCTAGCATCACCCCCGTCTTTGCACAATTGTATTTCCCCTGATTGAGCTCCAATTCACGTTTCCATGCCGTTTCTGCACACGCAATGCAGCGCTCACCAGATCAAATGTGTCATTCGACATGGGTATGAGGCGTGTCGTTCGACTGACGCGGTGGTTGGGCTTATCCGTTCGAAAACGGGACGTGTTTTAAAAGGCTGTCAGCGATCCTACCACAAGACTAAGTTGTCTGAGCTTTACCGCTGCACGGGTCGCATGAGCGGTCAGGGCTTCCAAGAAGGTGTCGATGTCGAGCGTCGGCTGTCAATCGACCGTGTTAGGGTCATAACTTTGTGCTGTGGCCCACGATATACAAACGCGATGCAGGGTTTGCCCCGCAATTCTGCAACAGTGCGTTCCGAAACAACTGTTCCACCAGTTCCAACATATCTACATTCTGAACCACAGCGACCGGTAAACTTCGGATTCTCTGTCGTAGACATGACCCGCCCCCGTCCGAAGGTCCACATGCTTAGTTAGAGCTCGGCGTTTATGAGGTGGATGGTTTGAGTGGTCCAATCTTTATAGCCTCTAATTTGGAAAAACCTCCAATTTGGACACCGAGTTCCAAGAGTGGCGCCACGCTGGGCCTAGCGGGTGGAATGGGTCCTATTGACAAAGCCGCGAGGGCTGGTTGTTTCAATTTTGTTAAGCGCCTTCAATCGTACAATCGCCTCCAAGGTCCCGTCTAGATTGCGCAACCGTGACTTTCTGGACGGATGATTAGACAAGCTCATAAAACTAATCTCGTGAAGCGTCGTCAATCGGGAAATAAACTGATACGACGCCGCAGGATCGAATCCACTCCTTGCTAAAATAATCGCTGCCGCACTGTCGGCGTCTAATTCCATGATCCGTCTCTTGCGTCGATTAATGGATCCGTTTGCTTGACCCTCCGCAATCATTTGTGGATGGCCCAAGATCATATGGGACAGTTCGTGTGCCATAACAAAAGCGAGCTCATGCTCATTGCGTGTAAACTCGATCAAACCATGGCTGATTTCAATCCCGTCGACCCGCGTCCGCGCCACCCGCTGTCTTTCGTCCGTGACGTGAATGGGGCGATAACACTCCAAAGGAATGTCATAAGGAATTGTAAACTCCTCGTCCACGCGGGCGACCGTCAAACGGCCCAAGGCAAGCTGAATTTGTAGATCAATATCAGTGTGGGCCAGGGCGCGCCCATTGCTGCCGATTATCTTATCCCCAGCCTGGAGGAGTTTTGCGAGGTCGGGATCTTCGATCCGCCATATTTGCGGCTCTGGGCCAAGTTTAGGGAAAATCGCCAGCATGGCGCCTGTCTGCGCGTGACGATAATCTGAAAGCCTATGTGTTTTAAACCCAGGGCGGCGCCAGCGATTTGCGCAATCAGGTCCTGCGCCATCGGCAAGGCGCCGCATGACGGTGTCTAGCGTCTCCTCGAGAACAGCACGAGGAGACGGAGCAATACTTTGTTCTAACTCTTTAAGGGCGCTGCGTCTGAAGGACTCAGGGGCAGGCTGAGCTTGCGTTGATGTTGGAATAGCGCAAACCACAAACAGTAATGCACAGAAGATACGACTTTGGTTTTGTAAGAGTTGGCGCAGCCTCATTAATCTGTTGCGATCAATGTCCGGTATGACATCTCCGAGCGCCCGGTAAACGCAAGAGCGGTAGTTTCGTTGAGGTTAAGCGTTGGGTTAAGGGCTGCAACTTCTTCTAAAAAACGCTTAGGTCGCTTAAAGTTCTTACTGTCACGGTTGACGGTCAGGCCAATAGATTCAGCAATTTCATCCACGAAATGCACGCAGTTTCGTGTGTTCAAGCTGTAACGACTGCCCTCGCCATCGCTCCACCTCTTCCGAACCAACCAAACCTGTTCCAGCTGAGCAGAGGTGAGCGCAACGGTGAAGTGAGGGTTTGAATTACGAACAAGGCCAGGTTCGGGTGTGCGGACCTCACCCTTCACCGAACCTATTAAGATCGCTGGGGAGATTTTTTTTGCGGTAAAACCAAATAATTCTTGGGTCCCATTCGGATTAGCGACGTCAGCTTTGAGTTCCACAAAGGCATGTGGAAAGTATTCACCAAATTCGTGGCTATAGAAGGTCAAAAATGCAACAGAGTCCGAAGACGCGGACTGGGATCTATCGGCGACCTCCGCGGGGGCGCTCAGATCATTTTCGAAAGCTGGACTGGCTAATCGAGATTGTGGCTCAGTCGTGGAAAGACATCCACCCAATAAAAAGTAGCCAGCGAAGAAGAGGCTGACGAGCAATGCATGGGTAGATCCAAACCGTTCAAGATGACATTCTTGAATTTTGTTCATCAAAATTCCTTTGCTCGATATTTTGGAGTTGCATTGCCGAAGGAATAAAGGTATACCACATAGGAAATCTAATCGAAAGGTCTACCGCCATCATGTTTTCTTTTAAAGAAACACTACTTTCAGCAGCATTTTTGAGTGCCATGACCGTGTCACCGGCATTCGCTCAGCAACAGCCTGCACCAGCATTGATGCAGGGCTCATCTCACGTTGGTTTAGTCAGCGGTAATGTGATCATTAAACGGTCAGGTGAGTTCTCGGTAGCGCAAAACTCAAGCGCTGTTTTAGATGGTGACGTTGTAATGACTCTAGAAGGTGGGTCCGCAAGCGTAACTCTTGCGAATGGCTGCGCTGTTGACCTCTTGGCCGAGCAGAGCGTTTTGGTGAAAACATCGGAAGATCGTTGCGACAGCGCGCTCGTTATAGGTGACAGTGAGTTTTACTCTCAGGAAATCGGTGGGGGGCTTTCATCTGCCCTTATAGGTCAATTGTTTGCGGCTGCTGTCGTTACTGGCATGGTCGTAGCAATAGCATCCGATGGTGCCGATAACCCCACAAGTCCTTAGTTGTGTGTCTGAAGTTCAAATTTTAAGAAAACGCCTCATTTGAGGCGTTTTTTTTATCTTAAAGGCCAGATGGATTTGACAAAATTGACTAGGGCAGCCGGACGATAGGGCTACTTATAGAATATCTTCAAAAGATATCTGCTCTTTCGCTGTTATGTTTCGGCTCGTTCTTTTGGGCACCGAAAAGGACGCCTAGGACACCCTTTAGACCTGAACATGATTTTATGGCGAGCCGGCGTGTAAGAGCATAAAAAGGCTGCTAATCGCTGTTCAGACCGCCGTGATGCGCCCCTAGTTTTGTGGACGCTTCGCTATATCACTTTGCCATCACCTCAAATTCAACGGCTGACCGCTTGCCGTGGTTAGCATGCAGTCGTTTTGGGTTGTACCCAAAGGGCGGCCACGAGAAAACCTCGATTTAATGGAACATGCCATGACAGCATTGTTTACGAGATTCGTATGTTTTCCGCCTGATCCGCTCGGTTTTGAGCTGAAGGAAATAATTTTCTGCCACACTACTGCACCCCTTCGGGCAGGTTGTGAGCTCATAGCAGTTCCCACGCTGGCTCATTCTGGTTTTCAGATTGTGAACCGTCAGGAACTCCACGCGCCCATGGCTGGTTTACTGTGAACCTTGAACGGCCTGGACTTTGAGCGCATCAGTTGGCTTACGGCGCCAAGCAACCATTAGCAGAGAACTCAAGTCCGGCGATGTTTGTAGCCGCGAATGCGTCGAGCAGCCGACATCTTTGCGGGAGTACAGTTCGATGACGGCGGCCAGATAGGGCCAGCCTTTATACGTTCGAACATAGGTAATGTCTCGTTCGCCACCCTAGTGCCGATGGTGGGCAGGCTCACCCCAGACAGTGTCAGCTGTATCAACCTTAAAGTCCTTCTATACCTGATTAGCTGCGACAATCGTGGGCTTGAAGCCATGCTTTCCCAGACGGTATCTATCGCCGTTTCAAGCACGTAATCCTGCACCTAGCACGAGCTTGGCTACCGAGTGGGCCGCGCAATGCTCGCCCAAGCTAAGCAGGACTGTAGCCATATATGCAACCGATCCCCTGCCAGGACGGATTGATAAGGCCCATCAGGCGGCGAGTGCGCTTAGCCTGTCATCACAATCCAGGCTTTAGCCACGCATAAAAGCCGTTCGCATGAACCCCGAGTACACGCCAAATGGCTCGCATCGAAAACTCTTTGTGGTGCAGCTTCATTAAGGCGTACTCCACCGTACCTCGAGAGTAATCCTTCGCTGTGCTCTGGGCGCGAAGAATGACGTTGTGGCCTTCTTAAAGATGTTGCACTCCTAAGTGATGCACCGTAGTTCCGCCTTTAGCCGTATGGACATCAATGCGTCTGCGGAGACAACAACGTCATCCGTTTGGCCTTCATATCGCTAGACATAATCATAAAGGGAACTCGTGTTCACACCCAGTCTCCCGGCAACCGACGTAACACTGTGTCCTTTGTCTTGACCTACGCCACACCTACCAATTTAGACTCTTCTGTCAGACGTCAGCGCCTTTGAGACAGATTCGAGACAGGGCTAAGCGAGAGTTGTTGTTGATCTTCATCCGAACGGAGTGAAGCATGAGACAGACTAATAATTCGCCCAGTAAGGGATTTGTCTATGCAATTGCGAGACATCGCTTGAAGTATGAAAAATGTAGGTATAAAGAACAGGTTAACTTTTCTTGGGGCTGAAATGTTAAGCATTTTAAAAAGATTGTATCCAGTATTTAAGCGAACTGTAGATAGGCTCTTAGCCGCTTTACTTTTGCTCATCCTATTTCCAGTTTTAGTGTCTACTTGGATTGCAGTTAAGCTAACATCTAAAGGGCCAGGGTTGTTTTGGTCGTCTCGTATTGGCCGAGATGGCGATGCATTTCGCATGCCAAAATTCAGAAGTATGACTGTTTGTTCGAAGATAATGGCGCGCGAAGTGGCGTCAAATGAAGACTTCAAAATGACGCCAATTGGCAATTTTCTACGCAGAACCAGCCTTGATGAATTGCCTCAGTTATTATCAATCGTTAAAGGCGATATGAGTTTTATTGGGCCGCGCCCTCTTTTGCCCTGCGATGATGCAATAACTGAAAGAGCAAAATATTCCGATCTATGTAAGGTCCGACCCGGTATAACAGGCTTGGCTCAAATCAATGGTAGAAACAGCGTTTCTCCCCGAAAAAAGGCTCGGTATGATGCTTTTTATGCACGGAAGTTTTGCCTTGTTCTGGACGCCAAAATCGTGATTGAAACATTGAAGATAATTCGCAGAACGGATCTAATAAAGTAATGAAAACTAACGGCCGCCGAACTCTAGGTCTCAATCAAGCGTGATAAATACGAGATCGATGTCCGGTCATGACCTGACATGGACTCAAATAGGGTTTTCACTCTTGAATTCATCATACTTCGATGTCTCTCTTGGTGCACTTTAACTGCAGATTCATATCACGACGCCAGTCTATAGACGTGCGTTTGAATGGGTTGCGCTTCATCACTGCTCGAAACGCCTACAATTTGCTATTTGGTGAGACGGTAGCGCTCGACGCAGCATAAGCGCGTGGAGAGCGATCTGTGAACGGAACTCCGCCAGTGCATGCAAGAGATCAGCTAACTGCACCTCCGGTATAGGTTTCGGCATATGCGCATCATTTTGAAGCGTGAAGGCTGGACTGTCAGGAAGAGTATCGCCTACCGGATATGCTACAGTGTGGAAGCCTCTGTTCGCGGCGCAAACAGACCCGCCGGCGGAAGATATCAACGCATCGGCGAAGCCGGCTGCAACCGACGCAGTTGGGCCAAACATGGTCCATGGACGTTAAATCCGATCGGGGGGCATCCGGGCCCAGATCAGACTACTGACGGTCAGCGAAGACGAACCTGCCTATGGGTAGATTCTAACACAAACGGGTGCGCTCGGGGGCATGTTTTGGCCGTCCGTGTTTATGAGGGCTCTGTGAGAAACTCGACTTTGTCCTCGATAAGAAAAGCAGCAGTAAGCGCGCCGTTTTCGATGTATACACCGGTATCAACAGCAATGCGATTAGGTCGATTTTCAGCCTGATCCACAATTGTGTGACCGTGGATGACCTTTCTGGGAAACTCTCCGCGATAAGACAGAAATTTTTCTCTGATCCAACGAAGGTCTTTATTGCTCTGGTCTTCCAGAGAAACTCTGGGGCGAAGACCCGCGTGAACAACGACATAATCTCCGAAAGAGTGATAGGGTTGGAATTCCGAAAGGAAATCGACGTGAAGCTTTGGGACGAGTTCTTGAAGTCGGAATAGGACCTGTTCTGGGTCAATGGGGAGAAGACCTAAATTATCAACGCCGTACGACCTGGCCGTATCTCGTCCTCCCCAATCGAACCACCGAATCATGGCACGTAAGCTCCCGTTAAGAACGTCTAAAAAGACCTCCTCGTGGTTTCCCATGATAAAGACGGTCTTTATCTTTGGGTGTGTGTAAAGACGAAGTCGTTCGACGACTTGAGCAGATTGTGGACCACGATCAATGAGGTCGCCAACAAAAACGAGAGTTGTCGACACGGACGGGTGAACGTGAGTTGCCCGCCTTTCAATCTGCTCTAAAAGACGATTTAATGGATCAAGACAGCCGTGGATGTCGCCGATGACATAAACACATTGGCCTTCAGGGGTGTAAAAGCTCTTGGGTGGGGATGGTTGTCTCCGAAACACTGACTTGAACACGTTTTACATACCCTCTTCTGAAGTAACGATGTAAATCATGTGGTGACAAAGAAAACCTCGACATACAGTCGATCGCCCCTGAGCGCGCATTCTCGAAAATTCTTTCAAGATTGAGTTGTCATCGTCGTTAAGGATTGGTTCCTGATCAGCGGTCAGTCTCAGCAAAGGGTCGTTCCAAGATGCGGCAAATCTGCGGAGCGGAGCGTAGAGTGTCATGAGGTTTGCCTGCGGATGGCTACTACTAATGAGGCATCCATTAAGCCTCGGAATGTTTATTTCACTGACGTCTCGCCGAGGTCCGGCTTCGTCTATCTGGCCTTTGTGATGGATGTTTTGCAAGGCCTATTGTCGGCCGGCGCGTCAGCGACGCAGCTTACGGCTTTTGTTCTGGGTGCCCATGAGCATGCGCTGTCTCAGAACAGGCTCGCCCAGCAAAAACGATCTCGTCCATCACAGCGACCGCGGCGGCCAAAATGTCTCGATTAAATACACGGAGCACCTCCGCACGCCGGGGTCGAAGTTTACGTCGGGAGCGTGGTTGACAGCTATAGGCGCGAAGCCGACACGGAGGGTTGTAGTTCTATGCAAGAAACAATCAACGCGCTTTACAACGGACGAGGTCATTCGCTGGTCAGGCCTGTGGACGCCCTTTGACGGGGTCGAATTCGCCACCCTCGAATGGGTGGACTGGTTGTATCACCTCAGGGTGCTGAAACATTCCGCCGGCGGAGTTCGCGGCAAACTATTACGCTAATCTGGACAAACGTCCCGTGGCCGCGTAACAAAATCTGAAAAGTTTCCGACAAACTCGGGGCGTTTCACTTGTCGACGAGAACCGAACGTGAAAGTGTCAATCCTTCTATGAGAGACCGACCTGACCTTGCCTCACCCCGATCCCGTCTCGACACCAAGCTCGTCAATCGAGCTGTTTTCGCGTGGAAGAACAGACCATAACAAGCTCGCCTATTATCTTTTTCGGTTCTGGATTCTCGGGGTCCCGCTTGCGCTAATCGGCCTGTCTCTCGGGATTGTCTTCAAACAAGATTACAGACCGTCTTACCGAGCGGAGAGTTTGATCGCATTGGAACGCTCTGCCGGAGCAGAAGAGACGTTAGATGTTTTGCAGGAAGCGACCCTGCTGCAATCCGAGTCAGTCATATTGCAAAGCCGAAATCTGCGTAATGCCGTGGTCGGCCGTCTTGAGCTCGACGAGAGGCTAAAGGCCCTACCTGACTGGGAGGGCAATGAACCGAAGACTGACCGAATGCGACGCGCCGCTGACTTCGTTGATGAAGTGCTGAGCGTGCGTGAACAGATCAGTCACCGCACATTGCGTGTGGCTGTCGTGACGCCTGATCCCGATATATCTGCTGATATCGCGAACGCAGCCGCTGATATCTTCATCGAGGCGCGAGCTTATCGCAGTCAAGAGCGACGTGAGCAAGACCGGCTCGCTCTTGAAGAGAGCATTCAGACGCTCCGGGGTGAGTTAAACGCAAAAGAGGAAAAACTCCTTGCCGAGATCGAAGGCAGTAACGTCAATGAAGGCGGATTATCTCGAACGGCTCTCCTGCAGCAGCTTATTCGCGCCGAAAGACAAAGCTCCCGAATGCGCATCGAAGCTGAGCGTCTAGAGAGTTTAAATCCCGTCTTACTAGCCGGAGTCGACCCCGATTTAGCGAAAATTCGCATAGAACGCGGCCGTCTACAAGATGAGTATAAGCGTCTAGGTGAAGATTTGGGGCCTCGACATCCGCGCATGACAGCGCTGAAAGGTCAGATCGACGCGTTGGATACACAGTATCAGTCAGAAATTGCGGAGCGTCGAGCCACAGCACGTGACGCGGTTGAGGCCTCTTTAATTGAAGAAGCGGATCTGCAGGCGCAATTGGAAGACACGGAGAATGGTTTGCGACAATCCGTTCAGGTCGAAATTGCAACGAGCTCACTCAAGCGCGATTTAGATGCGTTATACGTTCAGCATTCGCGAGCTGTCGAAGCTCTGGCGGAACTTCAAAGCCAAAGTCCGCCGGATGCGTTCTTTACGATCCGTGAGCGAGCTGTCGTACCGGCGGCTCCAGTGACTGTGCTTAAACCATTCTATCCTTGGGTCGGGCTGGTGACTGGCGGATTCCTCGGGTTTATTCTTTTTGCCCTTCAGGACCGGTTGCGAGACCGCGTGTCTCATCCCAGAGATGTCGCCGATAAGTTGGGGCAAAAGCTGATCGGCGTTGTTCCCAAGGAAAAGTCCCGCGGCAAGGTCGCCTCCGCCTATTTTGACCCCCAAGCGCCAATCGCAGAAGCTGCCGCCTCCATTGTCGCCCGCTTAGTTCGTAAAAAAAGCGTGGGTCAGGCACTCGTCATCCATATAACCAGTACACGCAGCGGTGAGGGCAAATCGACTTTGGCACTCGCCCTCGCTCGTGCCTTTGCCAGTACGGGAGATGCTCTGTTGTCGAATTCTGAAGAAAGTGAGGATAGGCTCGAACTTACCACTCAGAGTGACGAAACGACTAAAGTTTCACGTAAATCGTTTAGCGGACTTCGCACCTTGATTATCGATGCAGACATGCGCCGACCGTCCTTCCAGACAGACAGCAATTCCGAAATCGGCCTGGAAACGGTCCTTAAAAATCTAAACCTGATCGATAAGGCAATTCGTCCGACGAGCAACAAGGCGCTTTACCTGCTGCCTTGCAATTCTGTGGCGGACAATCCGGCGGGGCTACTGGCAGGCAATAATTTTTCATCAATGATCAACCTGCTGAAACCTGTGCTTGATGTGATCGTTATCGACGGTCCCCCGTCTCTGGGATTGGCAGACGCCGCCCTGATCGGACAGCGTAGCGACATGAGTCTCTATGTTGTCGAACAGAATAGATTGCGTCGTGATCACGTCGCGGCGTCGATCGAGCGGTTAGAAGAAAGCGGATGCAAGATCGGTGGCGTCATTCTGACAAAATTCGAACTTGCTGGGTTGGGGAATGCAGACATGTATCGCTATACCTATGGCAATGACTCCTATGCTTACGGCGACGATAAAAAGCGCGGCCTGGTCCAGCGCATCAAGAAATCGAACCGCTCAATAAACTTGAATTGATAACCCCGAAAGTTTGTTGGCTTGCCCCAGCCTATGCGTTTTGATCTAAGTTTTGAATTAGGGGAAGTCCGTTTGCCCGCGTTGGTTTATAACCGTTTTCTCGTCCCTGAACCCGCTAGCCACTTCGTGACGATCAAAGCAGGGTTGGTGATGAGGTCGTGCGCCTTTGAGAGTTGATAGGTCAGCGGTGCGCCGACCCCGCGTCCCCCTACAAACTGTTCGTTGTATAGACTAATTCCAAGGCGGCAGATCTGCATTGCGGCTCTGTGGGTTACCGTTTGCGGTCCGGTTGAAGGTGTCTGCCAGATAGGCGTGGGGATTAAAAACGTTCAGTTTTCGTAACCTACGGCGCGGGTGGATCTGTACGAGTTGGCCAATGTTGCGGGTTTGATACTGTTGAGTTTGCAAGCTTTGATCGGCGAGCAACAGGTGGCCACACTCTTGCCGCCTGTCTAAGGCCCCAAAAACAGATAGTTCTTCCTCCCAATACCGTGCGACCGCATAGCTCGGCACTAATAATTGTCCACCGATGACTTAGAAGTTAGAAGTTGACGTCAATGAAGCTTTTAATGAACAATGGCCGTTAATTTGGAAGCCGACAGCAAACTTATGAGAGACAATATGCACCCTGCGACTTTGAATGCGGGTCCAGTTGCGAAAACTGCAAGAGCGGACCGCGCTGATGTCAAGGTCAGTTACGAGTTTTTCCCGCCAAAGAACGAAAAAATGGAAACCGCACTATGGGACTCCATTCGTAAGCTGGAGCTCCATAACCCCGACTTTGTTTCCGTCACCTACGGCGCAGGTGGATCGACGCGAGAGAGAACACACAGAACGGTCTCGCGTATGGTTCAAGAAACTAATCTGCGCCCCGCCGCGCACCTAACATGCGTCGGATCGGACGTTTCGGAAATTAATGAGATCGCGAACGACTATTGGGATAGTGGGGTACGACATATAGTTGCCTTACGGGGTGATCCGCCCGAGGGTATCGGTAGACGATACGTCCCGCATGCCAAAGGTTTTGCCTATGGCTCAGACCTGGTCGCCGGCTTGAAGAAGGTCGCGGATTTCGAGGTTTCTGTAAGCGCATATCCGGAGCGGCATCCCGAGAGCCCGTCATGGGACGCTGAACTCGACAACCTCAAACGTAAAGTCGATGCGGGAGCAACACGCGCCATTACTCAGTTTTTTTTCGAAGCTGAAACGTTTCTGAGATTTCAAGACCGCGTTCAGGCCGCAGGAATAGACATACCCATTGTTCCCGGCTTGATGTTACAACCAAATTTTCAAGGGCTCAAACGTATGTCTGACATGTGTGGGGTTCGTGTGCCTGAGTGGTACGCTTTTCTTTTTGAGGGTCTTAATGAAGATCCGGAGACGCGTAATTTACTGACGTCCTCTTTAGCGCTTGAGCTAACGGCGTCTCTTTTCGATGCTGGCGTTCGTCATTTCCATCTATATACACTCAATCGCGCCGGACTTGCGGTGTCTGTTAGCCGCATTTTAGGGAGACACTCTCTTAAGCGGATCAAGGAGTAATCGAGTGAACAGATGGACCCATATCGAAAAAGCGGTCAAAGAACGCATAATCATCCTGGACGGCGCCATGGGCACCATGTTGCAAAAGCAAAACCTACAAGAAGATGATTTTCGCGGTGAGCGGTTTGCTGACTGGCCGACGTCCTTAAAGGGTAATAATGATCTTCTAGTGCTGACAAAACCCGATGCCGTCGAAGCCGTTCATAATTCATTTTTGGGCATCGGTGCTGATCTTATTGAAACGAATAGTTTTAACGCCACGTCGATCAGCCAAGCTGATTATGACATGTCAGACCTAGCGCCTGAAATTGCACGCGCCTCCGCGCTCGTCGCACGAAAATGCGCGGATGAGTGGACGTTGAGAACGCCTGAAAAACCGCGTTGCGTTTTGGGGTCAATCGGGCCGATGAACAAGACGCTCTCCCTATCGCCAAAAGTCGAAGATCCTGGGTTTAGGGATGTCACCTTCGATGAGGTCAAGGGGAGTTATATAGGCCAGATTGAGGCGTTTATCGACCTTGTTGATGCTCTGCTCATTGAAACTGTTTTTGATACGCTCAATTGCAAAGCGGCGATCGCAGCCGTAAACGCCGTTTTCGACAAAGTTGGCTATAAGAAACCCTTGTTGATTTCAGGGACCATCACCGATGCATCCGGTCGCACATTATCGGGACAAACTCCCGAAGCGTTCTGGACGTCAATTGCACACGCGGAACCCTTCGCGGTCGGACTTAATTGTGCGTTAGGTGCTGGCGCTATGCGCCCGCACGTGATGTCACTCTCAAAAGCGGCTGCCACCTATATCTTGGCGTTTCCAAATGCCGGCCTTCCCAATGCCTTTGGCGAATATGATGAGTCGCCAGACGATATGGCGGCGCAGATTAAGCCTTGGGCTGAGGACAAATTGGTCAATATTTTGGGCGGTTGTTGCGGGTCGACGCCCGAGCATATTGCGGCCATTGCCGCTGCGGTCGACGGGGTCCCCGTGCGGTCTATTCCACATATAGCGCCGACATTAAGACTGTCTGGCCTCGAGCCCTTTCTTATTCCAGCTTGAACCACTGATAGGCCGTATATCGCCAAGACGTGCCGCAGGCTGTCGATCATCAGTCTGCCAATTTTGCGAAAGATCGACACGAATGACGTCAACAGCTCAATTTATCAATATTGGTGAACGCACCAATGTTGCCGGATCTATTCGTTTCAAGCGAATGATCGTCGATGGCGATTATGAACAAGCCTTGTCTGTTGCCCGCCAACAGGTCGAGTCCGGCGCTCAAATCATCGACATAAATATGGATGATGGTCTGATTGACGCTGAAGCCGCCATGACGCGTTTTCTTCAGCTTCTCGCGGGTGAGCCGGATATTTCGCGCGTGCCGATCATGGTCGACAGCTCTAAATGGTCCGTGCTGGAAGCTGGCTTAAAATGCATTCAAGGAAAAGCTGTCGTCAACTCGATTTCGATGAAAGAGGGCGAAGCGGAATTTCTGGGTCACGCCCGAAAAGTGCGTGCGTTGGGAGCGGCGGCGGTTGTCATGGCGTTTGACGAAGATGGCCAAGCTGAAACTGCCGATGACAAGTTCCGTATATGTCAACGGGCTTACAAATTGCTGACCGAGGAAGCGAATTTCCCACCGGAGGACATCATTTTCGATCCAAATATTTTCGCAGTCGCGACGGGTATCGAAGAGCATAATAATTATGCAGTGGCGTTTTTCGACGCGTGTAAGCGGATTAAAAAACACCTGCCACATGCGCGAATTTCTGGGGGGCTCTCCAATGTAAGCTTTTCGTTTCGGGGCAACAATCCTGTCCGTGAGGCCATGCATAGTGTGTTTTTATATCACGCAATTCCGGCCGGGCTGGACATGGCTATCGTCAATGCGGGTCAGCTTACAATTTATGACGATATCCCTGAAGAGTTGCGCGAACGGGTCGAGGACGTCATTCTCAACCGCCGTCCGGATGCGACAGACCGCCTTGTCGATATTGCAGAAAGATACCGCGGCGATGGTAAAGCCAAGGCCCGGGTGGTCGATGATAAGTGGCGGCAGGAAACTGTCGGAAAACGCCTCGAGCACGCGCTCGTGCGCGGTATTACAGATTATATTGTCGTGGATACGGAAGAAGCCCGTCAGGCCGCCGATCGCCCGCTTCACGTTATTGAGGGCCCCCTCATGGACGGCATGAATGTCGTCGGCGACCTCTTCGGCGCGGGCAAAATGTTCTTGCCTCAAGTCGTGAAATCAGCTCGCGTGATGAAGGCGGCTGTAGCGCATCTAATGCCGTATATGGAGTTGGAAAAGGAAGAAATGGGCCTTGTCGGCAAGTCAAATGGCAAGGTCGTCATGGCAACCGTGAAAGGCGACGTGCATGATATTGGCAAGAATATTGTCAGCGTTGTACTGCAATGTAACGGCTATGATATTGTTGATCTTGGCGTGATGGTGTCTTGTGATACAATTCTCAAAGCGGCCCGCGAACATGATGCGGATATGATTGGCTTATCGGGCCTGATTACACCGAGTCTGGACGAAATGGTCTTTGTCGCGACCGAAATGCAGCGCGAAGGTCTAACGATGCCGCTTCTCATTGGCGGCGCGACGACCTCAAAAACCCATACAGCCGTCAAAATTGAGCCCACTTATAAAAACGGCGCGACCGTTTACGTCACGGATGCGTCGCGCGCCGTCGGTGTCGTTGGCGCTCTAATGGGTGATGGAAAAGACACTTATGCGGCAAACATCCAAGCGGATTATATAAAATCACGGGCGTCGCATTACGCCGGCCAAACGAAAAAGGTCCGGCTTAACATTGCAACGGCGCGAGACAATGCATGGACAACGGACTGGAATAATTACACGCCGCCCAAACCCACATTTACGGGTACGCGGACTTTTAAGAATTATGACTTGGCAACGTTACGCCCGTTTATTGATTGGACGCCGTTTTTCGCAACGTGGGAACTTAAAGGCCGATACCCGGGCATTCTTGAGAGCGACCGTTTCGGCGAAGTTGCCCGCGATTTGTTCAACGATGCCAATGCCATGCTCGATAGGATGATTTCTGAGCAATGGGTGAAAGGGAATGCCATTATCGGCTTCTGGCCTTGTGAGCGGGACGGCGATGATATTCGTGTCTTCACGAATGAGAGCCGAACGGAGACGCTGGCGAATTTTCATGGCCTGCGACAGCAAATAAGCAAGACAACGGACCGGGCGAACTTTTGTATTTCCGATTTTGTCGCTCCGGCTGATGATTATGTTGGCGGGTTTTGCGTCACAGCGGGCTTAGACGAAGATCATCGCGTGCAGACCTTTAAAGACGCGGGCGATGATTATAACGCCATTTTGTTCCAAGCCCTGTCGGACCGCCTGGCCGAAGCTTTTGCGGAGCACATGCACCAGCGCGTCCGCCGCGAATTCTGGGGTTACGCGCCTGACGAGACCTTCTCAGGCGAGGATTTAATCGCGGAACGTTATGCAGGGATCCGTCCGGCACCCGGATATCCGGCTCAGCCGGACCATACGGAAAAAGCGACGTTATTCCGGATATTGGACGCGACAAACGAGACTGGCATCAGCCTCACTCAGAGTTTCGCCATGCATCCGGCCAGTTCAGTGTCGGGTCTGTATCTCAGCCATCCCGACAGTGTTTACTTTGGCGTTGGGAAGATCGAAAAAGATCAGGTTGAAGATTACGCCGTCCGTAAGGCAATGGACTTAGATGATGTCGAGCGTTGGTTGGCGCCGATCCTCAATTATGATCGCGCGGGGTAGCGAACGCTGGGCGGCGAGACTATCGCCGCCTCAACGCATGTGTATTCGCGTGAATTTAGCTCAGCGTGACGAATGAGGCGGGACGCGCGCCAAAATGAGAAATAACTTCTGCGGCGCAAATAGAGCCCCATTGTCCGCAAGTGGCCAAATCTTTGCCTTGCGAATATCCGACTAGAAAGCCGGCGGCATATTGGTCTCCCGCGCCTGTCGTATCCACGACTTTGTCGATCGCAACGGCGTCTACCACATGCTGGTCGCGGCCATTGACGATGATGGAGCCTTTTTCGCTCCGGGTGACAGCTGCGATAACGTCCAGTGTCGCGAGCGTCTTGATCGCGTTGTCAAAGTCAGTTTCATACAGCGAGATGATCTCAGCTTCATTTGCAAACAGGACGTCCACATGATGTTCGATCAAATGTTTGAATGAGCCCCGATGCCGATCCACGCAAAAACTGTCCGACAGGGTCAAGGCAACCTTGTGGCCCTCGGCTTTCGCGATTTCAGCGGCCTTCACGAAGGCGGCTTTGGCCTTGTCTGTATCGAACAAATACCCCTCGAGATATATTAGCTTTGATCGTTTGATCGCGCCGCTATCAAGCTGCGCCGAGGAGAAATCCGTCGAAGCTCCCAGAAATGTATTCATGGAGCGCTCGCCGTCTGCCGTGACCATAATCAAGCAGCGCGCTGTAGCGAGACCTCGATCTGCCGGTGGAACATTATAGCTTACCCCTGCGTCCTCCAGACCGTCAATGAAGCGGTTACCCATTCTGTCATTGTAAACCAGGCCCAGATAGGCGGTCTTCGCGCCCAGCATGGCCGCGCCAACGATCGTGTTCGCGCCCGAGCCCCCGGCGATTTCTGTCGGGTTAGCGGATGCGACGGCTTTGGTCAGCGCAATCGCCCGGTTTTCGTCAATGAGCGTCATTCCGCCTTTGGCAATGTCGTGGTCGCCTAAAAACTGATCATCGACGGAGGCAATCACATCCATAATGGCGTTACCAATGCCGAGAATATCGTAATGTTGGGACATTTTTAGCTCATTCTATCAAGTTTTTCGGCTGAGGGCCTGAGTTGCTGGTGTACCGTGCGGCTTCTTACCAAGAAACCTTCTTCACATATAACGATTTCTTTATATTGTTTTTCCGAGAAAGCTTCGTTAAAAGGCCTCAACATTTTCATCGGAAAGCCTCCTCTCATGAGTGCACACGACTACATTGTAAAAGACATTTCCCTCGCCGAGTACGGCCGTAAGGAACTCGATATTGCCGAGACTGAAATGCCGGGCCTGATGGCGCTGCGTGAAGAGTTTGGCGAGAGCAAGCCCCTGAAAGGCGCCCGCGTTGTCGGCTCGCTGCATATGACGATCCAAACCGCGGTGTTGATTGAAACACTGACGGCGCTAGGCGCGGATGTGCGCTGGGCGTCGTGCAATATCTACTCGACGCAAGATCACGCCGCGGCAGCAATCGCGGCGTCTGGTGTTCCTGTGTTCGCCATCAAGGGCCAATCACTGGAAGAGCATTGGGATTATCTTGATAAGTCATTCTTGTTCCCTGAGGGCGCCAACATCATTTTGGATGATGGCGGCGACGCAACGCTCTACGTTTTATTGGGCGCGCGTGTCGAAGCGGGCGAAACAGACCTGATCGAAGGGGAGCCAGGGTCTGAGGAAGAAGCCGCGATTTTTGCACAAATCAAAAAGCGCATGGCCGCAAGCCCGGGTTGGTTTACAAAAACGCGCAACGATATTGTCGGCGTGTCTGAAGAAACGACCACGGGTGTCCACCGTCTCTATGAATTGCAGCGCGAAGGCCAACTGCCATTCCCAGCGATCAATGTGAACGATAGTGTCACAAAGTCAAAATTCGATAATAAATATGGCTGTAAAGAATCGCTCGTCGACGGCATCCGCCGCGCAACGGACACGATGATGGCGGGCAAAACCGCCGTTGTCCTCGGTTACGGCGATGTCGGCAAAGGCTCAGCCGCGTCGCTTAAAGGCGCGGGCGCGCGGGTGAAAGTCACCGAAGTCGATCCGATCTGTGCCTTGCAGGCGGCGATGGACGGGTTCGAAGTCACCTTGTTGGAAGATGCGGTTGCAACGGCTGATATTTTTGTCACCACAACAGGCAATAAAGACGTGATCCGCCTCGAGCATATGCGCGAGATGAAAGATATGGCGATTGTTGGCAATATTGGTCACTTTGATAATGAGATCCAAGTTGCGGCGCTCAACAATATTAAAGTGACCAACATTAAAGATCAGGTTGATATGTACACCTTTCCGGGCGGAAAGCGGATGATCCTGCTGTCCCAGGGACGTTTGCTCAACCTCGGCAATGCGACGGGTCACCCCTCTTTCGTGATGAGCGCATCGTTCACCAACCAAGTGTTGGCGCAGATCGAATTATGGGAAGACGCCCACGCGGCGATGAAGAAATATGGCAACGAAGTTTATATGTTACCCAAGCATTTGGACGAAAAAGTTGCTCGTCTTCACTTGGAAAAAATTGGCGTGAAGCTGACAGAAATGACCAAGGAGCAAGCCGATTATATTGGTGTGCCCGAGCAGGGTCCTTACAAGCCAGAGCATTACCGCTACTAGGTTTTCGCTAAACCCCGTTTTCCGGGCGCGGCGGGAAATCCGCGCCCTCTCATTCCAGGCCCTGATAAAAACAAAAAGCGCAGAGCCTTAAAATCCTGGAACCATCATCATGTCTCGCGAATCCTACGAATTTACCTCTGAATCTGTCTCAGAAGGGCATCCTGATAAAGTCTCGGACCGGATCAGCGATGAAATTGTTGATCTGTATTTTCGCGAAGCGATCAAAGAAGGCATGGACCCTTGGAAGGTACGTGTGGCCGCGGAAACGTTGACGACGACCAATAAAGTCGTGATTGCGGGCGAAACACGCGGACCGGAATCTATTACACCGGACCGGATCGAAGCGCTAGCCCGCGATGCCATTCGCGATATTGGTTACGAGCAGGACGGATTTCACTGGGAACATTGCGACATTGATGTGCTGCTGCACCCGCAATCCCTCCACATTGCCCAAGGCGTCGATGCGGGCGGGGGCTTGCACACAGAAGAGGGCGCTGGCGATCAGGGTATCATGTTCGGTTACGCGTCACTTGACGTGCCAGGCGCACTGATGCCGGCCCCTGTCCACTATTCCCACCGCATTCTTGAACGGCTCGCCTATGCCCGCAAACATGAAGGCCAGGACTGGCTAGGGCCGGACAGCAAGTCCCAAGTGACCGTGCGTTATCACCATGGTCGCCCGGTTGAGGCGACGGCGATTGTTTTGTCGACGCAGCACCTCGACGACACGCTCACCTCCTCCGACATTCGCGAACGGATTGAGCCTTATGTGGCGGAGGTTCTGCCGTCCGGCTGGATTACGGACCGCACCGTCTGGCACGTCAATCCTACGGGTAAATTTGTCATTGGCGGCCCAGACGGTGATGCGGGCCTGACCGGACGCAAAATCATTGTCGACACCTATGGCGGTATGGCGCCGCACGGGGGCGGTGCATTTTCGGGCAAAGATCCGACGAAAGTGGACCGGTCCGCGGCCTATGCGACGCGTTACCTCGCGAAAAACCTGGTTGCGGCGGGCGTCGCTCCGTGGGTGGAAATTCAGGTCAGCTACGCCATTGGCGTGGCCAAGCCGACGTCAATCTACGTCAATGTCGATGATAATAATCCGATCAAAGGCGACAAGATCGAAACTATCATCCGTCAGGTCATGGACTTAACCCCGCGCGGCATCCGCAAACATCTCGACCTCAACAAACCGATCTACGCGCCGACGTCAGCCTATGGTCATTTCGGCCGTGACCCCGGCCCGGACGGTGAGTTTTCATGGGAGCGCACGGACTTGGTCGATGAGATTAAGGCGCGGCTATAGGGCTGGCAAAGGGGCACTCTCAGCGGAACATACCCTTGAAGTGATGGGATAGCGGTTGCGCCTGATCCTGAACCCATTCCCCGACTTCCAAGCGTCTCGGGACTCCATCAAACTATCCGTGATGATATACGTCCGCTTTCTTGTGTCGCTAAGGAATGTTGAAGATCTGCTGCAGGACCGAAGGGTTGACGTGCGCTATGAGAGTATCCGACTCTGGCTTAAACGGTTTGGTTTGGTGTTCGCTAAGTAAGTTTTGTCGACAAGTTCAGCGTATCTGTGCCAGAATACAATGGAAGCTGCACCACGACGAGGTCTTTGTGAGGATCAACGGGGTCCGACATTACCTTTAGCGGACTGCCTCATAGGGTGGGGTCAATATTGAACGGGTCGCATTAGTCCCGAATCCGAGCTAAACGTCACGGCCATCTCTGGCTTTGTGCGCTCCAAAAAATAGGTCATATCAATGAAAGAGACTATCCTCGTCACCGGAGCCGCGGGCTTTATCGGGTTCCATGCATCACAAAAATTGATGGCGTCAGGCTTCCGCGTGCTTGGTGTCGATAATTTAAATGACTACTATACCCCTGCGCTCAAACAAGCGAGACTGAACGTTTTGAAGGCGCAGCCAAACTTCGAGTTTTCCGAACTTGATATTTCCGATCACGACGCATTATTCCGGGCCACTGAGGGGACTAGTCTTACACACATCTTGCATCTCGCAGCACAGGCAGGAGTGCGTTACAGTCTCGAGAACCCTCGCGCATATGTGGACAGCAATATTGTTGGCCACCTCAATATTCTCGAGTTGGCCCGCCACACACCAGGGCTAAAACACCTCGCTTATGCAAGTAGCAGTAGCGTGTACGGCGACCGTGATGGTGGCCCATTTCATGAGAACGACAGTGTTCGCAAACCGGCCTCACTCTATGCAGCGACGAAATTAGGCGGAGAGATGATGGCCGAAAGCTACGCATCGCTTTATGGAATACCGCAAACCGGCCTTCGGTTTTTCACTGTATACGGTGCCTGGGGCCGTCCTGACATGGCCTATTTTATTTTCACCGATCGCATTCTAAACGATCAGCCGATTACCCTCTTCGCGCCAGACAAAATGCGCCGTGACTTCACTTTCGTAGGCGACATAGTGCGGATCCTCCCAACCTTAATGCGCATGCCTCCGAAAACAGGTCACGCTATTTACAATCTTGGAAATAACAATCCCAACACACTGATGGAGCTTGTGGTTGCGGTGGAGGAAGCCTGCGGGCGCGAAGCCAAAAATAAAATCATTCTTCCCAAACAGGCCGGTGACGTCTCTAACACCTATGCCAATGTTGACGCCGCTGGGCGCGACTTCGGCTTTGCGCCAAGCACGCCTCTGTCGGAGGGTGTGCCAAAATTTGTGGACTGGTACCGTGAGAACTGGACTGCCATCTTAGCGAAGTAAGTTATGATCTGCCCCGGTCTGGTGGACCACCTGCTCAGTTTTAGCTCGGCAGTTTGAGGTGCTTGGTCTGGGTGGTCCAGGTTCAGTGTTAAAATCCAGTGGCCATTTTCTTATTATTCCTGTAGCACCGGGATGATAAATCTGCAAATTCTCGCGATGTTAGGCCTCGGCTATGGAGTGGACGCAGTTTCCATTTAACAGCCCTTCTCGGACAGAATCTATTGAAAGACTTCATTTGGGCATTACCGTTGGCGTTCCAGCTCTAGAAAATTCTATCCTGACTCCTTGGGTCTTCGCCAAGAGGTGAAAGCGGTGTTCCTACCTTTCAATTACCCACAAGTGGAGGTCCTGTTGATTTTGCCACCCGGTAACCTTCGTCAAGATCAGACAACCGGGAGAAGCCGCGCCACATGACGATTGTTCCGGGAATCGGGGCACTCATTCGATCCAGATAGCCCCCTAAGGCGTGCGTTTCCGACCATGTCGAAGGCCAGGCCTCTTTGCGTACTGTAATATCTCCGAGGGGTTGAGCGCTCGGTTCCGAGCATTTCTCATGTCCGGGGACGCCTAAGCACTATCAGGTACCACTTTAACGAAAGCCGGTCGGTGTGACGTGCGGTGTCGACTCGAGCACGGAGTCGTTCGGGGTTAAAGGGAGTTAAGGCTTGCGGAGCGTCGGTAGCCAAGCTTACCTCAAAACACTAGGAAGGCATTATGTGAAAAGCAAAACCCGTGGCTGGCGCCAAGAAATATGACATATGAGTAAACCTACTTGGCACGTCGTTATGGTGATCAAATCTCATGGATTTCGTCCTTGAGGCTTTTGCTTCATAGCAATAGGTAACCAGAGAGAGAAACAAGGACTCGCAAAGTAGCGTGGCCACGGGAATATTAAGCTGATGAATAACCGTGAGATCGAGGAAAGAAGGGGCCAACGGGACAACGTTGTAATTTCCCCTCCCCAATCAGATGAATATGATCGCGTATTCGACCCCCGACTGTCTTATGGTCAAAACGCTGATGAGCAGGAAGGCTTCGATTTTTGGGGGGCTATCGCTACACTCACCAGGTTCAAGTGGCTAATTATCGGCCTCCTCCTTGTAGGAATAGGGGCCGGCTTCCTTCTCACCCTCAGTTCAACGCCTTTGTATAAGGCGTCCGCGTCCATCGAAATCCAGAAACAGGAAAATCAGATTGTCGATGGGGCTGCCGAGCCGGGCTTTATTGCAGATGCCGAGTTTATGGCAACGCAATATGAACTGTTACAAAGCCGTGTTTTAGCAGAGCGCGTGGTCAATTCGCTAGGGCTGGTGAATGATCCATCTTTTGTTGACCAGAGCTTAGATCGGGTAACACGTCGAGAGGTTGCGGCTAGGAAAATTCAGGAAAATATTCGGGTGGAGCCTGAAGGGCGTAGCCGTTTGGTTAAGGTAACCTACATCAGTCCGGGTCGAAATGAAGCAGCGAGTATTGCGAATGCAATTGTTGATAACTTTATCGAGTCGACCCTCGAACGAAGGTATAACGCGACAGCCTATGCGAGGAAATTCCTGACTGAACGGATCGTGCAATCTAGAACGGCGCTAGAACAATTCGAGCTTGAAGTTGTCGGATATGCTGAAGACGCAGGAATTCTGGACGTACCGACTGGAGAGAATAGAACAACGCCGCTTGAGGCGAGCACAATCCTGAGTTTAAATGCTGAGCTGGCCCAGGCGCAAAGTCGAACGACTGAATTAGAACAAGCCTATCTGGCTGCAAGAGATTCGAGTGCGTCTGAGCAGACTCTCAAAAATTCTGAAATCCAAGAGCTTATGAGTGAGAAGCGCGAGTTGGAAGATGAATATCAGCAACTCATTCAGAGCAGAGGTCCGTCTCATCCCGATGTTCTGAATATCCAATCGCGCCTTGATGCCATTAATCCGGCAATCGCCGAAATCAAAGCGCAGATTATAGCGGCCGAAGAAGCGAAATTTTTAGCCGCACAAACGCAAGAGGCTGTTTTGCGACAGCGCTTTAATGAGCTCCGTTCAAACCTGAGTGAAGATCGAACTAAGCGCGTGAATTATACGATTTTGCAACGCAATGTAGATACGGCGCGCTCCCAATATGACGCGCTCCTTCAGCGACTTAAGGAGGTCAGCATTGCCGGGGGGGTTGGTTCCAGTCAGATTTCAGTGGTGGACAGGGCCTTGCCGCCGAGAGTGCCTTTTGAGCCGAGTTTGACACGCAATGTACTGCAAGCTGTGATCTTAAGTTTGGCGCTCGGTGTGGGACTTGCTTTCGGGCTCAGCTTTATTGATGATACCATTAAGGTGCCGGACGATATCAAGAAGGCGCTATCGCTGCCGGTGCTCGCCGTTGTCCCCAAAACGGATGAAAAGGAAGGGTCAATCGCCGATCAGTTTTCGAATCCGCGTTCTGCTGTGGCGGAAGCCTATTACTCAGGGCGAACAGCGCTTGAGTTCTCAAGCGAAAGCGGCACGCCAAAAAGTATAATTTTAACGAGTACTAATCCAGGAGAAGGCAAATCAAGCACGGTGATGGCGCTCGGAATTGCTTTCTCTAAGATTGGTAAAAAAGTACTCATCATAGATGCGGATATGCGAAAACCGTCCTTTGTGGCCGATAAGGCGGACAGTATCGGCCTGTCAGGCCTTTTGACATCAAAGGACGAGCTGTCTGAGAACATCATCTCATCAAAGATGGAGGGGCTCTACCTCTTGCCGAGTGGAGTTATTCCACCCAACCCGTCCCAGATCATTTCCAGTGATCGCTTGAGACAAATTATACGAGAGGCTGAAGGCACTTTTGACCTTGTCCTGGTGGATGCGCCGCCCGTACTGGGGCTGACAGACGCATTGACTTTAAGTTCGGTCTGTCAGGCAACCATTGTTGTCATGAAAAGCGGTAAGATCCGCAAACCCTCGGCGCGACGGACGGTCGACAGGCTCAAGGATGTCAACGCGAACATTATCGGTGCTGTGCTCAACCAGTTTGACGCCAAGCGGACAGGATATGATAGCGGATATTATTATTACGCTTACGGAGACGGGGCGTACGCTTATGGCGCAGCGGACAAGTCGTCTTCTAAAATCAAGGCCTTGCGTAAAATCAATCTGTTTACTGAAAAGTAAAAGACGACTGGGGTCCAATGCTTATCCAAGGATTGTTATGAGGTGGCTTCTCCTGGTTTTTGCAATCACGGGGCTATGCGTGACCATTTTTCTTGGGAGGCAGGGGGCGGAGGGTCGACAAAACGCTCTTTCGCTTAATCCAATCGAAACGATCCGACTTTCCGATCACGCAGGGTCCGTTTTCTTAGAAACCGGAACCTACCCAATTGAAGCGGCTCGCATCATTTTTAACCGAAACCCCCGGCATGAGGTGGCGCGACTCTTTTTAGCCAATGAGGCTCTGCTTAACGGGCGGCCAAAAGAGTTTGTCGCCCTTTATACGGGCCTGTTCAAAACAGATCCGCAAAACGCTCAAAGCTATGCCAAAGGCCTGGCGCAGACAATTGTAGCTTTTAATCTCCACGATGAGGTTCTGCCTGTTCTGAAGAGTCAACCATATTGGGCAAATGCCTATTTGCGAGAGGCTCTCGCCCAATCTGGGTATAATATCAGCCGTTTGTTGCCAGCCTTCCGTGTCACCCCTTCGGCGCAGCCCAATTATCTAGACGCGTTGATCCAGCTGAGTGGGTGGGATCAAGCCTATGCCGCCTTTCAGGAGTTTGTTGGAGTAACTCCGGATCCAAAGAGGGGTCTTTATGATCCTGAATTGAACAATCAGGGGGGGGCGGCTCCTTTCAACTGGCAATTATCAACCAACGCCGAATTCATACCCGGCGGCGGTGTCGCGGCATTTTTCAATGGTCGCGGCACCCCCTGGATTATGCGCCAAACCTTTCCTTTGGGACAAGGGGAGTTCCTTTTCGCAAGCGCGATGTCGGGCTACGCCTCAGAAGATGTGGGCCGCTATGAATGGGTGCTAAGGTGTGAAGGGCACAACACAACGCCGATGAAAGCTGGACCTCTGCGTCTCAGCGCAACCCCGGAAATGTTTGAGTATCGGGTCTTGGGGGATGAGGATTGCGACTTCGCCACATTGACGCTGCAAGGCGTGGCCGGCCGGTTTCCGCAAAGCTCGGATATTCTCGTGAAGCAGGTGAGCCTGCGTTGGCTTCAGAGCGAGGGGGAGAAATGAACCCCTCTCTCTATCAGACGCTGGCGTGGCTTGCGCTTTTGCCTATCATATTGCTTGCCTATCTGTTTGGTGGGTCCTCGACGGAAGGGTTAGAGCTGCGCTTGATCACGAATGGGGCAAGCGCTTTTCTCCTTGTTCTCCTGCTCATGACCGCACCGCGCTCTCAGATTGAAGCGTTTTCGCGCCCTCTGGCCGCATTTTTTCTAATGCTTTTTATTATATTGGGGCTGCAAGTTCTTCCCCTGCCGCCATCTCTCTGGGCGGCCCTGCCGTTTAGAGAGACGGTTGTCGCGGAACTGTCATATTTTGAAAGAGACCTTCCCTGGCTGCCTTTGTCGATGACGCCCGGCAAAACGCTGATCATGATGAGCGAGCTGATGCCCGCTTTGCTGGCTGCTTTTGTCGCTGTCGGCCTCGATCAGAAACGCTTTATATGGCTGCTGGGCGCTCTCCTTATCATCTCGCTCATCAGTGCGCTCTGGGGCTTCTTACAGGTCCTTATACCGTCAAACTTTGGCGATTATCTCTGGCGGGTGCGATCAGGGGGGACGCCATCTGGCGCTTACGCCAATATTAATCATCAGGCGACCCATATGCTGCTGTCCATGCCCATTCTGGCACTATGGGTAATATCGTTAAAGCGATCCAGTGGTCTGCCGGACGCGTTCCTTCATATACTGGGTCTTTCTGCGTTTTTCATATTTTTTATATGTCTAATCGCGGCTGGATCTGTCGCCGGCTACATTCTTGGGGCGGTCGCCGTTCTTGGCACAATTTGGATTTATGCGAGAAAGGTAAGGGAACCCCCTCGGCGGTTCCGGTCTCAGGCCGTAATGCCCTTGTTGGGTGGAGGATGTTTGGCCGCGATAATTGTGATCATTTTCACTAGTCCGAAGTTGTCTGGACTAGGTGTCACGTCCATTGAAAATACGCCGCTCTCACGCCTGGGCATAAATGAGCTCTCCCTGACCATTCTCGCCGATCAGTGGTTTTGGGGCACCGGGGCAGGCAGTTTTTCGCAAGTCTACGCGTCCTATGAGGCGCCTGAATTAGCTTCATTTAAATATGTCAATCACGCTCATAACGAATTCTTCGAGATTTTTATTGAATATGGAATCTTGCCGATCGGATTGTTGACCTTAATCGGGCTTTATGCAGTGTGGCGTGGATTTAGGAAGAGCTGCATGACTTCAACGTCGCAATATGCAATGATGCTAGTTGTGTTATTGGCTGCTCTGAATAGCTTTATTGATTATCCGCTGCGCAGCCAATTTCTCCTAATTACAGTTATAATTTGCGCGGCCCGGCTTTGCCCAACGGTCGAGACAAGGTTCGCCAGCGCAGATCGAACAGGGTAGAAATGTGGAAAGGCCCCAAGGGCAACGCATATGAAAAGTGACTGGAAGGGGGCATTACTTTTAGAATTACATATGCCGGACGCTGATAATCGTAAGCGGTCTTCCTACCCCACCTTTAAAAAGACCGCATGGTGACTTTGCAGGGAAAACCCCTTACGAAGCCCTCCGAGAAAAGCTATAAACAATACAAGAAGTGTTCCACCAGACCCACTATATTAATGTGCCCCGATAGGGGCAGGCCAAATGAGCGGCCCAATTTCATCCGAGAGATGGAGATTACCGCATCGTTCAGCCGCACCCAGTCCTGGCGCAGGGCAACGAGGGTCCCGGGGCGCAGGCCCGACAGGACCGAGCTTGTGCATGTAGCGCCGGAGAAGGTTTGGCAGTGCCTGCCCCGGGTCCACAAGTTGGCGAGGTCCTCGGGCATTATAACCCGGTTGCTGGCCCGATCCTTGTTGAACGCGACCGTCGCGACCGGGTTGCCCGGGAGGGCGTCCGGGTCGTCAACCACTTTGAGGGCGAAGTTGTAGGCGGCGCAGAAATCGCACATGGCGTTGTTCGCGATGGTCGCGCCGTGGTTGGTGGTTATCCGGCGGTGCTCCTCCCGGTCGCCGCTGCGCTTCACATCAGTTATGGGAAGGTCTCCCCACTTGGGCAGGTATCGGTCCAGCCTCTCCATCATGTCGGTTTATGGACCGCTCGACACAGCCCCCCGCGCGCATGGCCGTGCCATACTCCTCGAACATCCGCCGCACCGTCCATGCGCCCGCGTCCTCGGCGGCGTCCGGCGGCGGGGCGTTGTGGTCGATGCCGCGTTTGATCTAGTCCAGCACCGCGAGCGCCCGGCTCCGGGCGTCGTCCAGTGTCATCTCCTCGGTGCCCCCGAGGGTGTGGTGGACGGTCTTGACCAGCACCCGCCGCCCTCGAGGGCCCTGCCAGATGTCACGCTGCACCTTGTGGGATTTGCTGGTCTTGTTAACCGCAACAAGGAGCCCAGTCACCTTCGCGTCCCGCACCACGGCGGGCTTCCTCTCGAATGCGAGGGCACTCATCCCCGCCTCTCTAAGCCTCTCAGGCATCCCATGTTCCTTCCGAACCGCATAGCGGCCCGTCTGCGAACCGTAAACCAACCGGGAGGGGATCGGGCGGGAGCAGGCAGCCTAGGGGAAGTTGGCTCCAAATACCTGAGAACGCTAATGTTCAGGGTGGACTGAGGTAGAAAACACGGATAAGTTGTTAGAATTATAATCTGGATGTTGGGGGTCGGATCATCCCGGGAACGCCAAAATCCTGCGCTTGCAGGTGTCTGCAGTTAATTTGGGCGGATTCGTAATTATGTCGAACAGAATTTTTGAATATCTCGTGGAACTTGGATTGGTCAGTGAGAGCTCTAGCGAAGTGTTTTCTATTGGCACTCGTGACGTTCCGAACTTGAAAGTTTGGAAAGATAGGGCATCTGGTGTGATCTACATCAAAGATCATTATGTCGGTGAAGACGAATATAAAACCGGCGCTTACCGAGACGATGAGATATATCGTATAAACAAACCCGACTATGAGCGACTCAGGGACCTCCAAAGACGTGCCGCCTCTTATCAACACTTCTATGCTGGAAGGGACATCTGTGATTTTGGCTGTGGCGCAGGCGATTTTCTTGAAGAGGTTCGAGATAGCTGTAATTCCGTTATCGGAGTTGAGTTACAAAAATCCTATTTGGACCGGATGACGAGTTTAGGCATTGCGTGTACTAATGAACTCGCCGAGATCGCAGATGGCAGCCTAGACGTCATCTTTTTGTTCCATAGCTTGGAGCATTTTCCCGATCCTAAAGAGATACTCGCTGGTCTTGCGATAAAGCTCAGACCCGGAGGTCGGTTTGTCATAGAAGTCCCTCATGCGGGAGATTTTTTGCTGAGTGAAGACCTTGGGTGCGAAGCGTTCAAGCGCTTCACGCTCTGGAGTCAACACTTAGTATTGCATACACGAACATCTTTGCGGACAATCCTGCAAGACTGTGCCTTAAGAAGTATCGTGGTTGAAGGTGTTCAGCGCTACCCCCTTTCCAATCACATTTATTGGCTTTCTCAGGGCAGGCCCGGTGGACACAAATCGAATTTTGCGTTGTTAGATACTGTTGACTTGCTCCCAGCCTATGAGGGTGCCCTTAATAGGCTCGATGCCACCGATACACTCGTTGCTGTGGCTGTAAGGTAGGAGGGACAAGTGGGTTTGTTTATCATAGTCGCGGGCTTGGCTGGTCAGGGATAAGTTGCTGTTGACGCACGACCCAAGCGTCCCGATACTCTTTCCAGGCTGGCCATAGGCACAACATCGCTAACATCCCCAGCGGGCAGCCCGGAAACGGGTGCGACTAAGCCACGATGTCGCGGACGATTAGACCGTCTGTGAGCCGACAAGACCAACGTAACCCCGGTTGCGCTGGCTGTAAGCATAGTGTGCGTCCGCGTTACCCGAAACCGACTGCCAGCGCTCCGAACGACAGGAGTGACTGGAAGATGACCAGCTATCATCATGGGCCGACCTTCACAGAGATCATGGACTCTGCGCGGAGGGCCGCTCAATACGCGGTCCTGCTCAGGGACAGGTGCATCCTGACCTGTGAGATGAAAGAGGAGGCCATGTTCGCCTTGTGCCTCTACGAAACGCCCGATGAGGACCCATACCTCACCCGGGCTTTTTCCCGGATGGAGGAGGCCGTAGAGTCGCTGAATGCGGCGCTTGCCGACAATCCGGACGTGCGCGCCAATCTTGATACAAACCGTTTGACGATCAGCTTCAACGTCGCCTGAAACCCGCGCCGCCCGGTGGGTGCCGGGCGGCGCTCCTCCAAATCATGAAAGGAACACCCGATTGGTGAAGAATAAAACGTGGGCGACCACCGCCTACTCGCAGCGTTGCGCGCCGTAACGCGGCTGATCAAGGACATCAAGGCGGGACCGGAAGTGGACGGCCTTGACCACCGCCCGCTTCCGCTGGCCGCGTTGAAGGTCGCGGTGATGGCGATTGAGGCAACGATTGATGACCTCTGTTGGCCCCTTTCAGAGGCGGCGGTCATCATCGGCGAGGCGCTGGCAAAAGAAGCGGACAACGGGCCGGAAGACGGGGCGAACACCATCTGGGTCTCTGCCGAGGCGCTGGCCCGGGCGGAAGGCGTTGATGACTACGACCACCCTGCCCCAGACTTTGCCTCGTTGCGTGATTTGATCAGCAAGGTGGTGCAGCGCAGCACGGGCGATGACATAGACCGGAACGGACGTTGGACCGCACTGACCCTCTGGAAGACTAATGGCCATGACCCGACGCAGGCAGCCGGGATAATGAAAATCGCGCCGATCGTGGCAGAGGTCGCAGAGAATTTTCGCCTTGGCAGACCGATGAGCCGCAACTCTTTGGAAGCCATCCAGTAATACCCCCATTATTTAACGGAGTTCATAAGTAGAATTTACCATCAGCGAGAGTTGCTATCGTTATCAGCCCAAGCTGTCCCATGAGAATGCTGTGATTGCGCAGTGGCTTCAAACCCTGACGGAGACCAATCGAACGTGGGGCTTTAACTGTGCTTTTTATATCTTCGCAACGTGAAGGGCTTTGGCTGAAATCATAAGCGTGTGTACCGGATCTACTGCGAACTTTCGCTAAACCTGCGCATTAAGCCCAGACGGCGGCTCAAACGGCAGACGCCTACGGCTTTGGCCGTGCCGGACGCTGTCAATCTGACTTGGTCGATGGACTTTATGCATGTGGAGTTGTCAAACGGGCGCAGCTTTAGAGCCTTCAACGTCATCGATGACTTCAACAGAGAAGACTTAGCGATCGAGGTTGATACCTCTCTGCCGGCTCCGCGGGTCATGAGGGCCTTGGATCGGGTCATTGAATGGCGTGGTATGCCCAAGGCCTTCCGCTGTGATAATGGCCCTGAATATATCAGTGAAGCCTTGGCGGCCTGGGCAAAGAAACACAGCATTGCGATCATATTTATCCAACTGGCCAACCCACAACATTTGAAGCGCCCGCGCGAAGCGAGGAAAGGGCGCGGAATGGCTTATGTCGAGCGATACAATTGCACAGTCAGATATGACTGGCTGAATTAGCACATGTTTATGAGCATCGACAGAGCCCAAACCTCAGCCACTCATTGGTTATGAGCTTACAATAATGAGCGCCCTAACATGGCGATAGGCGGGATAACCCCCGCCCAAAACTTAAGCGGCACATGAAACGCGCCGCTTAAAAACGAGCCTACTTATGAACCCCACTAGAAATTGGGGGTATTACCATCCGGGCCATAATCTGACCACCACCCCAAAAACGCCGCGCTGGATCACACCGGCGCGGCCCACTTTTTCAAGTATCCGGGGGTGGCGCCAACCGCCCCCCCCCCGGATACTGCCGAATGCAGGGTCAGTCGACATGGCGCGCCCGCTCGCCGCGGGTGGGGCGGTGGCGACGAAGCAGACGCAGGACCGCAGGACACGCCGGGTGAGCCTGTCAGGAAGCGTACGCACGACAATCTCCGGGTGCCGCTGACTGGCTACCCATACCACCTTGCCGCGCGGATGATCAGGCGGAAGGAAATGATGACTGCCATCGAGCCCAGTTCTTGTACGTCCACGCCATAGGCTCCGGCGAACCGGATAACGCTCGGCACGTCTGGCCATGCGCCGGGGACGCACTATTCTGCGTAGCGCAGCAGGGCCTCCTGCGCCAAGCGCAGGTCGGGCGGGAACACGGTGGCCATGCCCTCAACAATCCGCCGGTCGCGGGCCTCGCGCGGTGTCACGCTCCGCGGTCTGGGCCAGTGTATGTGCCCAAGGCATCGTCCAGGAATACGCAGGGGGAGAAGCCGTCCGCCTCCTTTGCCGCGACCTGCGTGGTGTCGAAGCCGTCGAACGGGGTGCGCGGCGTGGATCGTTATGGCCGTAGAGCCGGAAAACGGTTCGTAGAACTTCTTGATGTTCTTGGGTAGGTAGTCGTCAATCATCGGCGCTCGCGGCCTGGCAGGGAATCGGGTGCGGCAATCTTGTCATCTTTCCCATCGTTTCCCGTGGATTGATCCAAGCACAATTTGTGGTCGGGTGGTAGCTCCACGCTCAGTCTTGCGCTAGTGGGCCGTGTCTCGGGCGAGGTCTCGCGCTGCCCCGGGTGTGGGCCAGTAGGCGGGCAGCAGCAGGAAAAGCCACAGCTGGAGGCCAGCCCGGCGGGCGGCGGAGGTGTGGAGGGAGAGCGCGGGGCGTAGTCCGCCAACAGGAGGACCGCGAGGCTCCCGGACAAGTCAGTTATTGATCTGGACTCAGAACGGAATTAATGTAGACGTTCCGAATCCTGTTTACGGAACGATGACTAAACTGAAGGAACCGGATTTCGATGTCAAAACTTAAGTCAATTTCAACAGTGTATGCGCGGAAACTTGCGCAGAAGTTTGGTTATGAATTATTGCGCATGCCTAAAGAAAATCTCAGCCGCCTAAAGGAATTTTACCCCAATGAAAGTATCAATTGCAAACGTTTTTACAACATTGGGGCAGGAGGTTTCTCTCACCCTCACTGGACTAATGTGGATCATCATAGCGAATGGTATAAATATAAACTAAAAGACAATGTAGCTATTGATTGGGATTTGCTCGAACTTAAGCCACTTGGAGTGGACGATGGGATTGCTGAGGCTGTTTATACAAGTCACACAGTAGAACATATCACTGATGAAGCGGTGAAAAATATGTTCTCTGAAGCATATCGAATTTTAAAGCCTGGTGGGTTCCTTCGCGTAACAACTCCTGATATCGATCTTGATTATCGAGCCTACATTGAAAACGATTTGTTATATTTTTATTGGTTTGACAACAAACGCCACAGCGACCCTTCTCTTTATCCATCAGCTCGATTAAACCAGCCGGGGAAAGATATGACTTCTGCTCAGAGGTTTGTTTTTCATCTTGCATCGAGCGTTTCGATTAATCACTCAGATACCAATGCAAGGACAATTGATGATGGCGAATTGAAGGACATCTTTAACAGGATGGAATATGAGGCGGCTCTTGATGAGGTAAAGGGGCGAGCTTCTATTGACACTCAAAGAAAGTACCCTGGAAACCATATTAATTGGTGGAATGAGAATAAGCTTCGCAGGATGCTCGCAGAAGCGGGCTTTGACACGGTCTATCGCTCTGGATACGGACAGAGCCATTGCCCAGCAATGCGCAACACACGATATTTTGACAATACACATCCTCCAATTTCTATATATATGGAGGCTCGGAAGTAAGTGGATAGCCGCCTGCGGCATCTGCTGCGAACCACTGAGCAAGGCACTTTCGGGACCGCCACCCTTTATCTGTTTGTCTTACGGGATTCCGTGTGTGAATTATCGGCGCTTCGTGCCGGGGATCATTTTCGTCATCAAAAATGGTTTTCGCTGACGGGATGCCCCGTCTGAATACGGGGCACATAAAACACTCTACAATCGCTTCATCCGGTTAAGTAAAATAGGCGTCTTCAAAGAGATTATCAGCCGCTTGACGGCTTAAAAAGACCCGCCGGACACGATGATAATCGATATCGCACATCTCAAAGCCCATCGCACTGCATCCAGTCTGCTAAAAAAGGAGATGCTCCCTGACGTATCGGGCGCATCAAAGGCAGGCTGAACTCAAAGCTTCATGCCTTCGTCGATAGTCAGGGCCGTCCCGTCATGATGTTGACCTGCCCGGACCCAGGATCGGCGCAGGCGTCTCATCCATGAACAACTGGCCCCAGTCTTGAGATGGTCCATGAGCGCGCAGGCGACGGGCCACAACTCGAACGCGGCGCGGCCGACCCATCCGGACAATGTGGAGCGGTCGATTTCTACACTCTGACGGGCCTAGATCTGGGACTGGCGGTAGAGCGGCAGATGGTCGTCATATTTACTGACTATCACATGGGCGAGCGTCGCGTCCGTCGGGAGACCACCGGTTATAATATGCGGTTTTGCTGGCGCTTGTGTGATGCCGACTTCGCACGCCCGGCAGACATAGCGGGGACGGCGCGTGACCAGAACGTGGAAGTTTGCGGGGATCACATCCAGACGCTCGCTGACATCCTCGCCGATTACCTGGCGATCGGACCCGCAGGCGCAGACCAGACTATCGGGGTGGATGATCTCTTCCAAGCGGGGAAGGTGCTTGGGTAAGAACCCAAGGTTTGCTTTACGCAGCCTCGCTGGGCGCGGGGGCAATGAGGCCGCCGACCACCGCGGACTGCGTCTCGATATCCTCAAGCGCAAACGCTAGCTGATCGACGTCGATTTGGGCCCGAACATCGCTTGGCGGAAGGACGCAACCTGAGATTCGAGCCGGGCGTTACGGGCCTCCGACGCCATCAGGCCCGCTTGCAATGTCGTCACATCGGACGGAAGATCGGCGCTCAGAACCACATAGCCGTCTTAGCAAAAACAGGCCTAAAAGGGGTGTTTAAACGGACCCCTGATTCACTCCGCCGCAATGGGTGCGCGTGCGCACAGAGCCGTCACCCGCCGCCAGTCCAGTCCGGCAAAGAGCGCTTCGTACTGGGCGGCGTTCAGGGTCAAAACACCGTCCCGGATAGCTGGCCACTTGAATGCATGCTGCTCCAGCCGTTTATAGTCCAAGACCAGTCCCATGCCGTCCCAGTAAATCAGTTTGAGACGGTCTGCCCGTTTGGCACGGAAGACATAGACTGCGCCATTAAACGGATCCCCCTTTAGATGTCTTTGCACGATCGCCGCTAACCCGTCATAACCCTTGCGGAAGTCGACAGGCTTGGTGGCGACGTAGATCTGAACGCCATATCCTGGATGGATCATATCGCGGCCGTAATCTCGCCGATACGGCGTGGAGGCGTGCTGCTGTGCAGTCTTATGGTAACACCGTTCTTGATGATACTCAGTGTCGATTGGTTTGCCCAGGCACAATCGTTTGAAGGCGACGGGGTGACGTCATTGCCCGGTGCGATCCTGAAGGAACAAACCCAATATCATGGCTCAAGCACAGGCAGAATCAGCTTGCCTTACCAGGCCTGACTGCGCCAATCGGAGAGATGGTTAGGTGCGAGATCATTCCGCCGCGCGGTCCCGCTCACTGTTGCGCCCTCAACCAGGCTCTCGGCGACAATCAGGGCCTTCATATCCTGTGGCCAGCGGCGCTTACCTCTGGGTGTCAGACGTCAGATATAGTCGCGTAAGGTAAAATTAAAGTGTACCATTAGAGCTCGACAGGTACGGACAGCGAGCGAAAAATCGCCAAAGGAGCGCCAGTAAAAGGCACAAACCACTTGACCTTTGTGATTACATTAATTGCTCGCGAATTAGGTTCCTTACTGTCTGAAAATACCACCTTTTGTAGGAAGCATATTGGTAGCCAGGCCCTCTATCTAGGAATCCGAACCTAAAAATATAAGTAAACAAAAAGTAAAGATCAGCAAACCAAAATTTCTCAATATTTCGATACTTAAAATTTTGGCGGGAGGATAGGTCATTTCCTATATCTGCCAAATTCGGCTTTAAAAGTAAATAGCGAGATGCTTCCCACTTGGCATAGTCAATGTGTCGTTCTAAAAATCGGGCTAAACCACGGAAATCACGATGATCGATTGGCGTTACAATTTCACCATGGGAACCATTGATTATGGGATGTTCATGAATTTCCATATCAAGGCTAGACCAACTGTCTTCTTCAATGCGTTCGTATTCCCCAGAATCGACCTTAAAGCAAGCTAACTTTCTTTGCGGCACTCCATACCTCAGTTTCGATCCCATGAAATAGTTGGTATAGTTGAGCCAAAAACCGGCGTGCGGAGTGTTTGCGATAGCTTGACGGAGCTCTTCACAAAAATTAATATCTACCACTTCATCCGCGTCTATAAAAAGCACCCATTCAGTTTGGAATTCATAATTTTTCAACAACCAATTTCGCTTCTTTGGGAACTTCCCGTCCCATCGAAAATCAATTAACTTAGCCCCCGCATTAATAGCAATCTCTCTAGTACTGTCCGTACTCATTGAGTCGACAACAACAACTTCAAAAAATCCCTTAAGTGCCGAGAGGCATGAAGACAAATTATTTTCTTCATTCTTTACGGGCACTACTACGGTAACTAATATCATGGGAGAGTAACTCATTTCTTGGTTCTCCGGCCCTTAGTATCGCGAGTTCCGATTTGCGTTGCAGGGTTGCCGACCATAATTGCGCTATTATTTATGTCTCGCATTGCAACAGCCCTCGCTCCTACTATAGCCCTGTTTCCAACAGATACTCCAGGACCAATAAACGCATCGGCACATACCCAAGCTTCAGCACCAATTTTAATTGGAAGTTTAGCAAGTGGAAAGTCACTACGTTGGTGATCATGGCTGCCAGCACACAAGTGCGCGTACTGCGAAATCGTAGTGCTGGGACCAATTTCAATGGTGCCCAAAGAGTAAAGAATTGCTCCGTCTCCAACTGCTGCATACTCGCCAATGGTCAAATTCCACGGAATCGCGATCTTAACGCTAGAAAAGATACGAACACCGGGCCCAATCTTAGCTCCAAAAATACGTAAAATAGTCCGCCGCCAAAACCATAATGGGCGTGGAGACCAGGCAAAAACGGGAGTGCGAACCAATTCCCAAATAAGTCGGCCAAGCAACTGTTTAGGAGTCCATTTCCGACTCGCCCGATTTGCTTTGACATTAATCGGAGATGTACCAACCATATTTAGAACTCTAATTAAGTTAACATCCGTTCATAGATATCAACGGTTTCCTTCGCAATCTTTAACCAACTAAAGTGAGTTTTGACCAGCCGTCTACCACGGTCGCCATAAGCTGCAAGGTTCGGAGTGTTAAGGGCTGCATCAACGGATTCCGCTGAATAAACCATCTCTAAGGCGGCCCGCGTTTTAAATCCAATCGAGAGATTGCATTCTTTTGTCATCAAAACAGGTAAACCATATGCCCAGGCTTCCAGGACGCTCATTGGGAGGCCTTCAGATTTTGATGGTAGAACGAATGCATCCGCTCTCCGCAACCAAGCTTTCTTATCGTCTCCGTACAGCGGCCCCACAAACACTATATCATCATTTAAACCTAGAGAGAAAGCGGTGCTCGCTAACTCCTGTCTATGAGCATTTTCGTCAGGTCCAGCAATTATAAGAGTCCAGTTCCTGCGAGTCTCTGAGTTCAGATGCGGCCAGATAGAAAGTAGTTCTTGAAGCCCTTTTTTTGGATGTATTCGACCGAGGAAAAGTAATTCACGTTTGGTTTTATTTTGAGTTATCTCTTTAATCGGAATATCTGTTACAGAATCAATCCCATTGGGGATGGTTGTGATATTTGCATTAGGCAGGACTTGCCGAATCGAATTGGCTTCTGCGTCAGCAAGAGCATGTATGTAAGTCGCATTTCTTAAATTCCGATGCTCCCATAAGGCCCAGGCAATTTTCTTTTTCTTTTTACTATTAGCTATTGCCCACTGATCAAGCATTCCTCGTGGAGAAATTATCACGGGATGTGCCACTTGAGAAACTGCATGAGATATAGGTAACCAAATACCATGCTGATGAATGATATCAGGCTGAAAATTTACAATTTCACGCTTAATCCCAAAGAACGTGGCAGCAGCCATGGCCGACCTAGGCGACAGAGCCGTTGGTAACAATGGCCCCCAATTTTTTTGATCGGTTTCGTAATCTGCGTCATCAATGCCTACAACATGAACCTCATGCCCCAGCTCGGAAATAGATTGAGATAGTCTACGCACCGAAGTAAACAAACCACCAGCTTGTCGTGACAATGATCCTGTCACTTTTAGAATGCGCATCGCTCACCTCCCAAACGCTTGGACATCAGGACTGATCTTCAAGAAAATAACCGAATTGTCGGGGCGCATCACCCAGGGCGTGATTTAACATCTGTATAACCTCTGCACTTAACAATGTTCGCCAAGTATCTATGCTACTTTTAGCTAGAAAACGATCATCAGTTGAAGCTTTCTTTAGCCGATTGAAATCTAGTTCTTCAATGGAACTTCTAATTACTTCTTGCGATACAGAATGGCCGGTCTGTTTGACGACGTGAGTGAGTGTGGAGAGAGGGTCGCGTTTGACATCTTCGAAACGCACCACTGTCCAGCGACTGTCAAGACACGCGTTTAGGTGAGACTTCATAGAGCATGTAGCGCCGGGCATATGCTTAATAACATAGTCGGCGAAGGAAGGGTGAATCATACCTTTCTCATCATAAACAATTCTCGACGTCGTCGGACTGAGCGCTCGAGCTGCGGAACAAAGTGTTTCACGAGGGTCGCGGACTACATAAAGTAGGTTTGCATTACCCTCAAAGCTTGTACTGTGAGTATGTAATAAGGTATTGGTTAAACGGATCTCAATTCTATTTCGGGTATACTCATATCCGCAACTAGCTGCCATAAGTTGACTTACCCAAGTCGTTCCGCTTTTCGGAAATCCAGTAATAACAAAATTCTGTTTTCGTCGTCGCTCTGTTCGAAAATAGGTACGCAAGGCAACCGATGAAATACTGTTTCGAAGTTTAATTATCTTAGGCATTATTAGCACGCGTCACTTTGAGGTAGACAGTCCGATAAAACATCAGACGGAGAATTATCAAGTGGGCCACTGACCAGATTATTAAAAAAGGACTCAGAATCTTTAAGGCGAATAATATTTACCCATTCTTCAACATCGAAGCGAATGGTTTCTTCGTTAATCTTATGAGACAGCAAGTAGCTTATGCTCGATCTAACATTTGGTGGCAAGCTACGCACCAAATTTATACGGCGCATGGATGAAATCAACTTGTCTATTGGGGCAGAATAACGCCGGGCAGTCTTAGCAGTGTTCCGTCGCACGACCTCCATAACCTTAATTGGGGGTACTCCTAGCCAAACACACAACTGATTGGCTAGGCGCTGCTGTGAATCGAGCTCCATCAAATCATTGAAATTAACAACAAAGATCTGGCTTGGCTTAACGATAGCAGTTAACAGGTTAATGGAGCTGCGGTAGTCAATCGCACTGTTGATGCGGTTGCTAATGATCGATGCATCTTTCTTAGGATCGAGGCCTGATTGTCTTGTCAAATGGCCAAAATAGCTTTTAGATAACGCCCTAGGTTCTCGGAGGGAAAAAATAAACCGACTAGAACAAAGTAAGCCTACGGCCTCTAGATTCTCCAAAAAATAATTTCTATTCAGTTCAGTGCCGTATTGAGTTGAAAAATCTGCCAGATACTTAGTAGTTTTTTTAATCTGATAACCGGAAAAATTTGGAAGTTCAGACGGAAGCCGATCAATAAAATCGTTTGGCTCTTTAGCGAAATGCACCGAAATATCAGGGCTTAAACCGAGGATGCTGCTCAGGGTCGTGGTTCCAGACTTGGGCATTCCATAAGAGAATAGCCAGCTAGGATTTGATGAAGTTTTGATCACAGGTCTAACGTCTATTCCAATTTGAGTTTCGTTTATATGATAGACTGTTTGAGCCTATGCGAGACGACCTCGGTGGTATCATGTTTCTAATGTGAAGAAAGCGGATTTTGAGAACAAACTGGGAAAATAACAATGCGGCAGTAATTATCAGGAATTGCATTCCTAGACGTCCAATATCACTCCCCATGAAATTTGGCGCCACGAAAGCTACTGATATAATAATTGCCGGGTATTTCCGCGCTAATAAGCCAACAATGACTAAAAATAATGCGGTTGATAGCAGGCCCAGTGCATACCCTCCCGCTCCGATAATCGCATAAAATTGTGCAGGAGTTGATATTGGAATACCCGCCCCTTTATCTGTTTCACCTCCTCCTGTGTTAAAAATTAGTGCTCCAACTATCCGACCCGATCCAACGTCGGGTTTTTCAACCCAAATAGAACGAGGGATGAATCCGTAAATTGGTGACAATAGCATCGAAGGCGGCAAAAATGGACTTGTCAAATCTACATACTCAATCACCATTTGATCTTTGAGAGGGGAGTATCCGTTTCCAAGGGCCCCTGAAACCTGATCAGAAAGTCTAACTAGTCCCTCCACCCGACCGACATTTGCGCGCTCCGACGTTACAGTGGCAAGGTAAAAAATCCCTAACCCGAGCAATGTCGCTGCGCCAATAACAAATTTAGGGAGTTGGTAAGACCGTTGGATCATCGAGAAACGCGCGAACACGATCAAGGCTATCGGCCAGATTACAGCTCCACGGCTACTTCCTAGATACGATTTGAAAACAACAAGTATAAATATTAATCCCGCTAGTCTTAATATCCAGATAGGCGTCTCCTTCCGATAAAACATCAAACCTGCAATCGCAAAACCAAAGTAGATGTTAATTATAGCGGAGGCAAAATTAGTTAAGCCTCCAGCATCATCTGTACGTTTCATGCTAACTAAGTCTGATAATCCGACTTGCTGCGCCCATAGAGTGAGTGCCGCCAAGAAAGGAACGAAGAATAGAAACTTTCTCAAAAAAGAAGTTTTTTTGCTGTAAATGAAAAAACGATCTATTCTTATGGAATTGCGATGGAAAATCCAACCAACGAATAAAAGTGCTATGAACCAGGCAATATTTATTGTGATAGATTCTGAGTCAGAGCGTAGCGTCGCGCCTATGCCATAGTATGCAGAAAACAGAATAAGTGGAGATTTCCAAAAGACAAACAAACTTACTATGGTTAAGGTCAAATAGACGTATAAAATTAGGTCAATACTCATTTGACAGCACCTTGCGAAGCTCATCATTGTAATGATGGTGAGTAAACTTCATGCCTTCAAGGTAACCAGTACGTCTAAGCTGCTCAATCATAGTTACCAGCGACGGTGTGGCGGCATTTTTTGAATTTGTGGGATGAGGAACAAAATCTCCTTTCATATTCTCAGATCCAAGGTCTGTTCCGATTAGGCTGACTTCATGAACTCCATTCAACCAGCAAATGTCTATCCAAAGGCTCAAGCTACCTTTCCATTGGATTGCTGTTCGGTCTCTATTAACTAAATGGCGCTGTAGCTTGAGTAATTTGTTTCCCGGAATATTGAAATGGTGCACATAAGAAACTGCATTATTGCTACCAAGTGGCTCAGATAAGGACGCTACCTTAAGTACCGCAGCGTCCTCTAGGCGTAGAAGAGAGTGAGGCTTGAAAACTAGAGGTTTTTTGGGCCTAGCCAAAAGCGAGTTAATTTGTGTGTAATACGTGTTCCTGTCATGATAATTAAATTCTGTCGACTGCACATCAGCATCGGGGATATTTTTCCAGGCTGAATTTAAGCTGACCACAATATCTTCATTTTCGCGAATTTCGTCGATACGTTCACGGGTGGCTGAGGGCCCCGCCCCAACGATCAGGACTTTTTGTCCAGAACAGAAAGGAGGCACGAAAGATTTAATGCCAAAACGTTTAAGCTTTCGCAGTCGAAATGACTGATAGAGGACTGATGGCGATCTAGAACCAAGGCTTAGAGCTTCTTTCATCATTCTAATTTCGCCTAAATTTTGGATTAAACCAAGGCATCGGATAAACAATATGACAAAGCGTGAGAATTCCGCCGGCGCGAAAGGCCGAAGCGACCGTGAAGGCTATGGCTGCTCCCATAATACCAAATGCCGGAACTAATACGAAAAGCAAAATGACCTGCAAAAGTCCAAGAAAAATCGTCGATAAAGCTAACGCTCCGGTTCTCCGTTCGTACATTAAAATGTTCACGAGGAAAAGGTACACCCCGTGAAAAGCCATCCCGAGGGCTAGAATTGGCAGGATGCTTCCCGCCTGAGCAAACTGAGGTCCAAGAAGCAATGCAATTATCCATCCTGAAGTAAGTCCAAAAATGACCGCGATAATAAATGTCATAGCGATCAACTGATAATAAATACCAACAATTTCCGCATTTTCTACGTTTGTACCTGAAAGCTTATCAAAAAGCCAAGGCTGGAAAGTCTTATTGATAGCATCATTGATCACTCGGATTATAAAGGTCAGCTGTATTGCTGCGGCGTATAGCCCCACAGCCTCTAACCCTTCGTAAGTTTGAAGAACGAATCGGTCAAAAGAGCCTAGTAAAAATTGCCCTATCGTATGTGGTATTAAGGGGGCCCCAAACATTGCCGCATCGCGTATCATTCCAACTTTTGGAGGAAAGTGTATCCGCTTATCACGAAGTAGTGAAAACATCGCTATACAAGCAACTAAGCCCGACGAGATAACTATCCCCAAAATTCGACCTTTTGCGGTCTGGAAGATAAAGAAGACTATTGCGATCGAAATAAGTAGGTTTGTAAGAGATTGTCCAACTTGAAATACGGCAAACGGCAGTGGTTGACCGCGGATTTGATAGTCTGCTAATCTGATGTTCACTATAAAGCCGGTGGACGCGGCCACGACACCCAGTGCGATAACCGGCGTTTCCAAACCAATATAAGGCTCGCCACTTGGCCCAAGGACGATAACAAGCGCGAGCATAAAGGCAAAAGTAATCGCAAGAATGGTCAACGCAGCCGCTACGTATTGCGCGTAATCCATCTCTGGATTCTTGTCCTGTGTTGTGAAGAAATGACGTTTAATAGCGCCCCCGGTGGCTAGACCAACTATCGCTAAGGATAACGTGACCACGGCTTGAAATACGGCGATCTTACCATATTCCTTTGTGTCGAGAATTCGCGTTAGAACGGGCAATAGGATGAGAGGGACTGCGGCGGCAAGGATATTACCAATCAGGTATACAGCCGCAGTCTTTTGCTTCAACGCCCCCTGAACTAGTTTATTAAACAGTGACATTAGTTTTTTTAAATCAGCTTAAGTCGGTTGATTTAATGCATGCAGGAACGCCAACAACTAGAACATTTTCCGGAATATCCTTTAAAGCGATTGCTCCGGCCCCCACGCGAGCTCCCGAGCCAATTGAAACATTGTCGCTGATGCAAGCGCCAATGCCTAAAAATGCATTTTGCCCAATTACGACCCGACCAGCAATTACAACGCCGGGAGAAACGGTGACAAAGTCTTCAATTATGCTCTCGTGGTCAACACTGCTACCCGTATTGACTATTACACCTTTTCCAATTTCGACTTCCGGGCCAATGAAAGCTCCGCCGCACACTAAGGCTCCGTCCCCAATATGAGCGGTGGGGTCAACGAAGGCGCTGGGATGAACGAGCGCTGGCAACTTGAGGCCGCTTTCCTCACATCGCTGAAACATTTCGCGACGCGTGGCGTTATTTCCTAAGGCTAGATACGCTGACGTTATGCCCATTCCTCGAAGCTGCCATAGGTCGTTCCATAGCCCTATAACGGGTAAACCCATGATAGTTTCGCCTGGTGTTGGACCAGTTCTGTCAAGAATTCCCATAAGTTCATATCTGCCTATGAGGTTCGCTGTGGCTATCAAGGCTCGAGCATGACCGCCCGTCCCCAGAACGATAGCTTTTTCGACGTTTGCTAAGGAACCTGATTTCATTGTTTCACAGTTGTGAAACACATCCATTCTACAGCTTGGTTCTTTGCAACATCATACGCCAGAGCTTTTCCCACTATTTTATCGGCGTCAGCAGGGGAAAGCGTGGCAGCCGGGCGTTTGAATGCGACGTCTTCTATAGCGATAATTTCACCAGCAGTTTTAGCGTGTCTGAAATAGACACCTTTTTGCATCAAGGACTTATTTTCGCGCTCTGCATCAGTGACTGTTTTGTCCGGCGAGCCGAGAATTAGTTCTACACGTCTTAAACTTGCGACAAGGTCTGCGAATTCAGAGGGCTCCGAGGATGCTAAGTGGTCCGGCCCTATCATTGAGCGATCAAGCGTAAAGTGTTTCTCTATAATCTGGGCCCCATGCGCGACCGCAAGTATCGCGACCTCAGACCCAACCGTGTGGTCTGAGAAGCCGACTGGACACCCGAACTCTATGAACATTCTGCTCATCACTCGAAGGTTAGCTTCCTCAGCCGGGGCCGGATAATTTGAAGTACACTGCAAGACGTAAAGTTCACCTCTATCATTTGTTTTTGCGAGCGCAGCCACTGCAGCGCGCACCTCGTCAATTGAACACATGCCAGTGCTGAGAATTACAGGGCAATCCAGATCATCAAGATTACGCAAAAATGGTATATTCGTTGCATCAGAGGAGGCTACTTTGATTGCCGCTACTTCAAGTTCTTCCGCGAGAAAACGCGCGCTAGCAATATCATATGGAGTACAAATATATGGGACACCAATTTCACTGCAATAGTTTCTTAATGTACGGTGTTGTTCGTTAGTCAGCTCCAATGCCTTAAGCATCGACCATTGTTGAGCATCTTTCGCTCCGGTCGTCGCAAGTTGATACGCAGCCTTATTAGCATGCGGTGTTACTAACTCTTCGGTTCGATATATTTGGAACTTCACAGCATCGACACCGGTCTCAGCCGCAGCATCTATCATCGCTTTGGCTGTGGCAATATCACCATTGTGGTTTACGCCTATTTCCGCGATAATGAAACAGCGATTTGCCTGGACGGCAGCATTGATAAGATTATTATCAACCATTTATATTTCCTTTTAATCGGCTTATGCACAGAAACTCTGCGATTTTGAAATCCAATTCGGTGTCGATGTCAATTGAACGTTCATGGTTCATTTGAAAGATGCGTGCATAACCTCGTACAACTGAATCATCGGTTTTTAGGAGCTCTTCTCGAGCCCAAACATAAACTGCACCGTTGAGAGCAAATACCTCGGGCGCTGCCTGACGAGCGGATATTTTCCTATCGATGACTTTGGATAGTGCAAAACCCTGACTCCCCTCTATCGGTTCTACTAAATTAAAGTAGGGATTATCTTTTGCTAAACACGCACTTAGGATCAAACGTGCATTAAGGTTTTCAAGTAAGCTTACAGCCCCTAATATATCTTGATCACTGCGCATAGGGGATGTCACGGCTAAGTCAGTGATGACATCGAAACGTTGACCGAGCTCGGACTCGGCTAGATTAGCAGCTTGTCGAATGGCCGGTAACTTCGTTATCGCATCGGTCGCAAACTCAACTGGTCTTCTAACAAGTACATGGGCCCCTGCTGCTCGTGCGATCTCAAGGTATTCTTCACTGTCTGAGCTAAAGGCGACAGCGTCAAAAACACCGCAGTTTAGAGCTTGCTTCACCGAACGCACAAGCAAGGGCTCCCCCAGAAACGGACGGATGTTTTTGTCACGGAGCCCCTTCGAACCAGCTCGGGCTAAAATTGTCGCCAAGCGCGCTGTCATGATTAAACTCGAGCCCACCTTTCAACATCCAACATATCAACCCCTTTGCGGAGTATACTACAAATATCGTCGATTTCTTGTTCACTAAGCCCGATATAGCATGGCAGCGCAAACCCGCGGTTAGAAGCCGATATGCTGTTGTCGTAAGAGCCAGAAAAACTCAGGTGTTGGTATGGAGGCATAATATGCATTGGAAAGAACAATCTCCGCGCCTCAATCCTATTTGAGTTCATAAAATCGATCAATCGACTCCCTCGTACAAGTGAATCGGGGTCACGCAACAAGACGACGTAATTCCAGAAACTATGAAGCGTACTTGGACGCGCAGACGGAAGCAGGAAATCATCACTTAAATCAGATAGCCGTTCAGTGTAGTGCTTAGCTATAGCCAATTTCGCGCCCAAAAGCTCATCAAAGCGCTCAAGTTGCGCAAGTCCAATGGCGGCTTGAATATTGGTCATACGGAAATTGTGCCCCACCTCAAGATGCCAGTAGCGCATTGCGGGGTCCATTCCGTGATCTCGTAGGATACGAGCACGCTTTGCAACTTCCGGGTCCTTGAATACCACCATTCCGCCCTCTCCGGTCGTGATCAATTTATTAGCAAAGAAAGAAAAGGTACCCGCATCGCCAATCGTTCCCGCATGACGACCTTTATATTCAGACCCTAGCGCTTCAGCCGCGTCCTCAACAATGAGGATCCCATTTTCCTTTGCAATTCTGACGAGCTCATCCATTTCGCACATTTGTCCGTAAAGATGGACGGGCATAATCGCTTTTGTTTGATTTGTTATTGCCGCCGCGACTGCCTTAGGGTCCATCGACAAACTGGGTAACTCAATATCAACTATTACCGGTGTAGCGCCAACATGAATCACCGCGTTTAGAGACGCAGCAAAAGTTAGATCCGGAACAATGACTTCGTCGCCCGGACCGACACCAAGTGCTGACAAAGCTAAGACAAGTGCCACTGTACCATTTGAGACGCTAACTGCGTTTAAGGTGCCGGTCTTTTGCTCAAACGCTTTCTCAAATGCGCCAACATAGGCTCCCTGTGACGATATCCATCCGCTTTTAATGCAATCTAGGGTATAGGCCAGCTCATTACCTTTTAGAGATGGCTGGGCTGCCGGAATGAAGGTTGGATCAGAATTAAAAACAAAACGTGTTACTTCGCCGTCATCATTTACTAACGGAATTACTGAAATACGATCGCTCAATGACTGCTTTAAAACATTATCTTTCATCGTATCGTTATACGAGACGAAGTTTTTGTTCATCACATTCGAAATCTTTTCCTCAAGTGTAAAGCCAGCAATCAAGCCCCGTCGCACATCTCCATCTGTCAGAACCCCAACCAATTTTTTCTTACTATTGGTAACAAAGAGGATGCGCATACCACTTCTATCAAGACTTAAAAGCGCCTGCCTCAAAGAAACGGCGTCGCCGATGCAAAGGTCATCGGGCAAACAGGACTTACTCATATGCAAACTCCACGGCATCAATGCATTCGAGCGCCTGAGATTTATTGAGGCGATAAGATTCGATCACAACATAATCAACTTCGAAAGCGCCGAGTGTTTCGACAATCCAAGAGGATCTGTCAAACGGCTCATTGGAGTCCCGAAAGCCGTCATTGTCGCTGAGATGGAGCGCTTTTGTGAAGGGGGCAACCATCTCAGTGAAAGCTTCACGATCTAGCTTTAGCGATTGACAAGATACGTTCATATGCGCGACATCTATCAGCATACCGAAATTAGGCCCATAAAATCGAGCAGCGAACTCGCTAATTTCCTCTCCGCTAGCCAAGAGTAACATTTCGTTTTCGCCGTTGATTAAGTTGACGGGCTCGACAACATTGTTTTCTATTAGAAGCACCACATTATGGGAAGCCGCATATTCCACTAGATCGCAGACCGATTTTTCGAAAGTCTTAATGGCTTTTCTTCTATCAGTGCGCATGTCCGCAGGGATTCCTTTTCCAAGATGCTCTGGCCGCACCAATGCTGCAAATCCCGCATGAACACTGTAATAAGGGCTGCCTACGGATTGGGATAAGTCGATAGCCTTCCGGCAGTGTTCGAGACTAAGTTGCAAGGTAGCCATGTCTTCAGATGCTAAATTTAGGACGAAGGGGCTAGGAGGAGGAGGGAAGTAGTTATGTAATAAGAAACTGAATTCACTCTTGTCTAATATGGCTGACCTCCAACACTCTTCTGTTTCCAGATTTGCTGTTAACTCAATGTTAGAAATCCCCCAGGCTCGCGCTCCCGAAGTTATTGCGGACAATGAGCCTCGGCCAAAAGCTCCCGACGACATAAATATTTTTGGCGTTTTCATTTTCCATTCCCATAAAATATTCTCCAACAAAGGCTGGATTACGCTTCAACAACTTTCGAGAAATGCTCTACTAACATCAGGCTGCCCTCTACTAACATCAGGCTGCCAAAGACAAGTCTTAGATGTAAAAAGGATTGCGACCTGACTAGGGTCTAAACCTCTATAAGTATGAAACCCAAAATCACAACTCACTAAAGTGTCCATTCAATCAGGACCACTCAGATGATTGCCCGCGTCGCTGGGGCTGAGGTGCTTAGTTTGGGGGGGGCGGGTTCAGCGTTAGAGTCCAGCGGCCATTTTCTTGTTGTCCCTTTGTCACAGGGTTGATAAATTTGCAAATTCTCGCGGCGTTCGACCTTTGCGAGCCATGTGAGGTCGGCACTAATTTTAGTGCCTCCGCCAAGCCTCGGATAGTCGATTAACTTCTGCCAGGCTGATGAACCAAATCACGTTCAACAGTTCGTTTCGGACCGATCTGTTGAAGGACTCGATATGCGCGTTGTCCGTCGGTGTACCCGGTCGAGAGAAGTCTAGTCGAATTTTGTGGCTGTAAGCCCAGAGATCCATGGTCTGACCTGTGAACTCCGCGCCATCGTCGCAAAATACCCGTTCGGGTCTGCCATGCAAATAGACAAGCCGGTTCAGGACGTTGGCCACGTTCTCGTCGCGAAGCCGAGGGCCGTCCTCGATCGCCAAGGCTTCTCGGGTGAACATATTAATAACGATGAGCAGCCTGATTTTCGCTCCATATGCCAGTTTATCCGCCATAAAGTCCATGGACCAAGCTTGACCTGGACGCGTTGGTTGCGGGCGACGTTATTGATGCGCCAACATCTTACGCTGGCATGGCCGTTTGCGCCGCAAACACAGGCCTTCCAAACGGTAGATGCGATGAACGACATGCTTGCCGACGTCCCAACCCTCGCGCTTGAGCATAATGTGAATCCGTCGATATCCATACCGGATGTGCTTCTGGCTGATCTCTCGCATCCGAAGGCGGAGTTCAGTCCTTGGCTCACTTGTCAACCGCTTCCGCTGTATCGAGCGATGCTGGGGAATTTTTTTGATAGCACGTTATGGAGGACAGCTTTGTCCATACTGAGCACAGCCACCAACCTCTTGAGTCTCGCATTCTCGTCAGCCAGCTGCTTGAGCTCGCGGACCTGATCCGATTCCAAGCCGGCATACTTGTTCGTCCACCGATGGTAGGTCTACGCGGGATGCCCATCTGTCGGATCAAATCTGCGACCGGCAGGCCCGATTCAGCCCGTTTCAGAGCGCCCACAATTTGTTCTGTGGGATATCGTATTCTTGCCATAGTCAGTTTCCTTTATTCAAAAAAACCGCTGCAAAACCAACACCAAAATCGGACCACTTTCACCAGGCCACGTCAATAGCAGTTTCCCCGCCGGCTCATGCTGGCATCCAGATTGTAATCGGTCAGGAACTCTCGCCACTTATAGCCCTTAAACTGTGAACCTTGTAGGGGCACATCAGTCAGTCTTGCACTGATTAGAGAAACGATTATAGATTCTTTTCTACCCAATAAGAGTGTGGTCAAAGCCTCCGCCTTCCTTTAACGTGTTAAGGATCACATGAGCCATTCTAGGTTTTTTGGTTCCTTTTTTCTTTTCAGTTCTTCCACCATCTTCATTCTCAAAGGGCCATTCTGTGAATATTGCTATTATTGGGACGGGTTATGTCGGTCTGGTCACCGGAGTTTGCTTTGCAGATTTTGGACATAATGTCGTTTGTGTAGATAAGGACGAGCAAATGATTAGCATGCTGCTCGATAGAAAAGTCCCGATTTATGAGCCGGGTCTTGAAGACCTGATGGCGCGGAATGTGGCGGAAGGACGTCTGGAGTTCACGACTGATATTTCCCAGGCCATGAATGGGGCGCATGCGGTTTTCATTGCTGTCGGGACGCCCGCGCGTCACGGTGACGGGTTTGCTGATCTCAGCTATGTTTATGCGGCTGCAGAAGAAATTGCACAGCATATTAAGGAATTCACCATCGTTGTGACGAAGTCGACTGTTCCGGTCGGGACTGGCGATGAAGTGCAGGCAATACTCGCGAAACATTGCGATCGTGCGCATTTTGAAGTTGTTTCGAATCCGGAGTTTCTTCGCGAGGGCGCTGCCATCGCAGATTTCAAGGAACCGGACCGTGTGGTCATCGGAACTGACCATGTTCAAGCCACGGACGTTATGAATGAGATTTACCGGCCCATCTCCCTCAATGGCAAACCGATCCTGTTTACGTCACGTCGCACGTCCGAATTAATCAAATATGCCGCCAATTCTTTCCTGGCGACCAAGATCGCTTTCATCAATGAGATTTCAGACTTGTGTGAGGTGGTGAATGCAGATGTGTCCGAGGTTGCTCGGGGGATTGGTCTCGACAGCCGAATTGGTAGCCGTTTCCTGCAAGCGGGTCCGGGTTACGGTGGATCCTGCTTCCCTAAGGATACGCTTGCCTTGCTTAGGACTGCGGAAATTAACGACGTTGATCTGTCGATTGTCGGATCAGTGGTGGCGTCGAACGATCAGCGTAAAATCAATATGGCGGACAAAGTCGTTAAAGCGATGGGTGGTAACGTGTCTGGTAAAAGGATCGCTGTGCTCGGTCTCGCATTTAAACAGAATACGGATGATATGCGAGACTCACCCGCCCTCACAATTATTCCTATTCTGCAGAAGGCCGGCGCGAAAATTATAGCGTTCGATCCGGAAGCAATGGAGGAGGCAAAGCATCTCATGAGCGATATTGAGTATGCCAACGATGTCTATGACTGTGTAGAGGGCGCTGCCGCTGCCGTTGTTATTACGGAGTGGGATGTGTTCCGCGGCCTCGACATGGCCCGAATTAAGTCACTTTTGTCAGAGCCAAACTTGGTTGATCTACGTAATATTTATAGTGCAAAGTCAATGGCGCAGCTTGGTTATAATTATGTGGGCGTAGGTCGAAAGTGATGAGGAATATTGAAATTACGAAAACACCCCTAAAAGTACTGGTTACAGGCGGCGCGGGATTTGTCGGGTCTCACCTATGTGACCGGCTGCTAGAGAAGGGCCATCACGTCATTTGCTTGGATAATTTCTTCACGGGCTCGCGGGACAATATTGTCCATAATCTTGGGAAGTCTAATTTTGAACTAATCCGTCACGATATTACTGAGCCGATTCTGCTGGAGGTCGATCAGATATATAATCTCGCCTGTCCGGCTTCACCCGTCCACTATCAATATAATCCGATTAAAACGGTGAAAACGAATGTGATGGGGACATTGAATATGCTGGGTCTGGCCAAGCGCGTGCAGGCCCGTATCCTTCAGGCGTCGACATCGGAAGTTTACGGTGACCCGGAAGTCCATCCGCAGGTCGAAAGTTACTGGGGCCACGTCAATCCGATTGGTATCCGAAGTTGTTATGATGAGGGCAAACGGGTGGCGGAAACTTTGATGTTCGATTATCACCGCTCTCATAATCTTGAAATCAAGGTTATGCGCATTTTTAACACGTACGGACCCCGGATGAACCCACAAGACGGAAGGGTCGTCAGCAATTTTATTGTACAGGCCCTGAAAGGCGATCCAATCACAATTTATGGAGACGGCTCACAAACACGGAGTTTCTGCTATGTGGACGATCTTGTTGAAGGCATGATCCGTCTGATGGGAAGTGATCCAGAGTTTACCGGCCCGGTCAATATAGGAAACCCTGTCGAAAACACGATGCTGGAGTTGAGTGACGCTATTTTGGAACAGGTAGGCGGTAACTCCAGAAGGGAGCATCTGCCCTTGCCTAAAGATGATCCAAAGCGCCGCCAACCCGATATTTCGATGGCCAAGTCGCGCTTGGGGTGGGAACCAAAGGTTTCGCTTGCGGAGGGCCTAGAACAGACGGTCGACTATTTCCGGGGCGTTGTTGGTTCTTGAACTTTAGCTCAACTGTTACGACATTTCGCAATGGTCGAGACAGGACGAGCCAACGGAAGTTATGTTTTAACCAGACTTACTGGTTGAATGTCTAAAGCCAGTTTCCGACTTGAGTCGGAGAGGTTTCTTCTCGATGGAGGCTCAAAAAAGAGCCGAGAGCTTTTTGAAGAGCTCAGGCCGCGTTCAGCACTTTGAGGCCCTCCCAGCGGCGCTCGTGCATCAGCTCAGCCGAAGCGTTCTCCACATAGCGCGACAGGACTGCGTGGGATTTCCATCCCCCGGCGTGCATGATCCCAATCATATCTACGCCGGCCAACATCATGTCTTGAGCGGCCCCCACACGCATCGAATGGCCCGACAAAGAGCGCACCGTTGCGGGTTCAAGCTCAGCCCTTTTTGCGGCGGCCTTGATCAGCCGGCGTATGGATGAAGTGTCCAAAGGCCGGTTCGACAATTGGCGCGTGTGCAGCCCGCGAAACAGCGGCCCCTCGTGAAGGTCTGCCGCGCTCAGCCAGGCACTCAGTCGCGTGGCTGTAGCCGTGGACAGATAAGCGATCCGCCCATCGCCGAAGGGGTCGGACTTGGCGACTGGCACCCGAATTCGCGAGCAATCCGCGTTGAGGTGCTCGACATACATGGCAGCCAATTCACCGCTCCGGCATAGTGTATCGTAGCCGACGCTCAGTAGCGCCGCGTCCCGCTTCCCGCTTAATGTGCCGGGACAGGCCGCGACAATCTTTGCTAAGAGTTCCGATGTCAGCCCGGCCGATTGTTTCGGTCGTCGGTGGCGAGCGCGCCGGGCGCGCCGCAGGGCCAGATAGACCACGCTATTATCGGTGGGCGAGGGCAGATCCGCCATCCGGTGCGCAAACTTGATTGCATCAACGCGGTGCTTGATGGTCGATATCGCCTTGGTTTCGAGTTGCGTGTCGACAAAATCGGCGATCGTTTGTGGCGCAGCCGGCAGCCAATCCATATCATGCCCATCGCACCAGGCCTTGAAATGTTTCAGATCGTTGCGATAACCGCGCAAAGTGTTATCTGAGTAAGCGCCTTCGCAGCGGGTGAATATTGCATCAATCATGAGGTCTGTGTTTTGTGCTGACGTAATGGACATTGTGATATAATTTATATCTTAATATTGATGGAAGTCAATGATCTCAGGAAGTCAAATTCGCGCCGGAAGAGCGCTCCTGGGTATTTCCGCTGAAGACCTTGGTGAATTAGCGGGTGTGAGCTGGCCAACGATTCAGCGATTTGAGTCGGCTGAAGCCATCCCGACTTCCCGCAGCGGGACACTTGAACGTGTAAAAGCCGCGCTCGAAAGCGCCGGTATCGAGTTCATCGGCGATCCCGTAACCTCGCCTGGCGTCCACCTGCATCGCTAAGAGAAGTTCCCACTATAATGCTACTATTATGATCGCCGCTCTCTCTCCGCTGCACCGCCTGGCGCGGCTGCTCTTCTGGGGCGCGGCCGCTTTTGCGCTTATTATGGCCTGCCTGCCACAGTTGGTCGCTTTGCCCGGTCATCCCGGCGACAAGCTCCTACATATCATCGCCTTTATGGCTCTCGCGCTGCTGGCGGCCTTAGCTTACCCGCGGGTTCGTTTGCTGAGCGTTCTGGCCGGCCTCAGCCTGTTTGGCGCCTTGATCGAGCTGGTCCAGCTGATCCCGGCGCTTAACCGGACGGGGGACTGGACCGACTGGGCCGCCGACACACTGGCAGCCGCTGCCGTGCTGGGCTGTGTCTTTCTCCTACGCCGCCTCCTGCGTTGACGCGCCGCAGCGCGGCGTAACTCAACTGATCTCGCGCAGCGTCGCCTTGGCTTCGCGGATCATTTGCGAAAACTCTCGTCTCTCCTCGAGCATTTCGCGGGTGAAGGCCCCGTGTTTCAGGGCATTTTGATTGCCCTTGGGAGCCCCGGACCCCGCCGCACCGCCGTGCATCCGGCAGCGCTTTTTGCCGCTGACTGCAGGAGAACGACAGGGAGGTCCTTTGCGGGTTTTCGCGCCGCAGCGAGGGCTTGCCGCCATGGGCGCGGTGTTGCGCGGGTGATTGCCGACCTTTTTCTTCATGGGCTGTTCTTGCGAACCCGCTGTTTCGCGGGCGCGGGGGTCGCCAGAGGATTGGGCAGCCGGACCCCTTCGTCCGTCGCGTCCGAGAATGCGCGCGGGGCAGGGGCGGCCTGGCTTGGCGGTTGTGCTGGGGCGTCGACATTACCCACGATAGCCTGACCGCCCGCGTGGACATTCACATGTTCAACCGTGATTTTCTGCCGACCCTTGCCGCGATGCTTGTCGAGTGCCGCCAGTTGGCGCTCATAAAGCCCCATGAGCTTCGTGGCATGTTTGAGGTTTTGGTCACGGCCTTCGAAGGTATGGGTTTCCATCATCGCCCGGCGCAGGGCCTCCATGGCGGCGTTATGCGTCGAGATCATCTGCGCGGCCAGCATGCCCTCAAGCTCGCTGCGCGGCGCGATTTTCTGAAGCGCATCATAGGCGGCTTTCCCCGCCTGCAGCTTTTGTTCGTTTGTCTTCCATTCAGGCTGCCAAAGCGAGGCTGTCACCTGATCAAGCAGCTCGTTTTGAAAATGGACTGATTGGGAACCACTCGCGGCCTTCATGCCATCCAAAGTGACCCTCAAAGACGCCTTTTCGGCGCTCTGCGGCGTGTCTTTCTTTCGCTTGGCCATGCGCGTCCTCCCATGCCGGCGCTCACGACCAGCCCGCGCACCTTACCAGCCCGCAAGCCTGGCTAAAACACCAAATCTCTACTGTGCATGGGGTTGAATTAGAAAAAAAGTTTAAACCCCTACTCCCCTCTCCTATAATCTGAGGTGGCCCCGCGCGATAACACCACGTGTCAGGCCAAGTGTCATACGAAGTCTCGGGCGATGGAGCGGTTAATGGATCAGGCGATGGGCTGGCCGGGATTTGGAAGTGGCGTTATGGGACGAGGCCAGGCTTTCGTCAGCGCTTAACGTTCGTCTTTCGCACGCGTTTACGGAGATGGCGCGCCAGACCAGACGGGGCTCGATCTCGGGTGTTGGCCAATCAGACGTTTGGCGAGAGCGGGTGAGGATCGATCGCCCCGCCTTACTCCGTCACCGCACGCTTGGTAATTTGCGAAATGGGCGCCTCGACCTTGAGGCTTTTGCCAATGACATCCAGCAGAATGATGGCGCGATCGAAGCTTTTAAGCGTCAAGACCTTGGCCTGTCCAGTCATGAAAGGATCCTTGGGCAAAGCGGACCGGATAGCCTAGAGCCAACGCGTGCTGGAACTGGTACACACCGTCCGCACGCGAAGCACGTTAATCAGATCCGGGGAGACAGAGGCCGGCTTGTATGTAAATTCTACCCTAAAGAGCAACCGCGTGTATAATTGATCAGCGCCAAAAGGACATGTCTTCGCTCCGGGCCCCGACAAAGAGATAGCCCGGAAAGAGTGGCCGTTTGACGTCCTCGATTTGCGGGACACTCTGATGCATTTGCGGATGAGCGGGAGAGATGTCTCAAAACACTGATTGTTCAAACCAGACGCCGCAAGAAATTTCTTATTTGGCTTGGTTTTGACAAAATGCCAGGCAGTCATTCTCTTGGCCTTATGGTACAGAATGGGACTTTAACACGAGTGAGCCTATCTTTTTTGGATGTCTCAGAGCCCCTTATCGGTGACGTAATCTTTGCCTTTACACGCCACGGCGCGAGGACAGTTGAGGATGAGGGGGGCGTAGCAATTTCCTAGATCACGTCATTCGTAGGGGTCAGTCGCGGAGACAATCGGTGGGCCATATTGGTTATTCGAATAAGGCTTGGTAACGTAGCACCTTCATGGAGGGCCAAATGACCCTATGTGGTCCAAGGGTCCGCGCCTTCGGTCTTGTCAAACGACAGGCACAGGAAGCGTGTCAAACGATTGGAACGTGGGCAGCTTCGGCTGCGCCTCCAGGATAGCTTTTAGGCCTCTACTCTTAGCAAGCCCAAAGACCCGCGTCGCTGATTCGGCGGAATCTTAGACTGATGTAATGAACGTTTCGCCTCGTTCCAATGCGCATTGGGAAAGCCGTGTCATACAGAATGATGTTTGTCCTGCTGGTGGGTTTTCCGTTGCTCTAAGAATCAAATGAAAGAGGTTGCAAGCAGGGTCTTAAGCCTATTTCATCGCTTTTTATCGACCTGAATACGGTTTTCAAATCTTTTGCAGTTAGCTTAGAAGAGAATTCGCGTACAGAGGGTAAATGGACTTTATTGGTAGTCGGTGCGGTGAGTATAAAAGAATTCCACGGTCAAGGTGGTAAGTCACTTATTGCTGTTGTACAGACGGCGCAACAGAAGTGTTAAGGATAGAAGGCTCATGGTTACGCTCCGAATCTTAAAAAAAAATCCTCTTCAAAAGGCTGGGGTTTTGTGTTTGGCGATGCTCGTGACGGGCTGTGCGTCGACGCCGTCCCTCTCCTCGCTACAAACGCAAGCGGCTGAACGTGGCGTTAAAGATGTGACCTTCACGGACGCGCTGCCGTCTGTCGATTTTGGGAACCTCGTCTCAGAACGGGTTTATCCGAAACTGCAAGTCGGAGATGGTGCTGACGTTAAGATATTTGGGTTTGAAGATATTTCGGGTCGTTTCATTGTTAATCGGGACGGAACGATTATTTTCCCACTGATCGGATCTCAACAGGTGGAAGGCCTGGACGCACTTGATCTCCAGATGAAGCTGACTCAGGCCTATGGGGACGGTTTTGTACGCGACCCGTCCATCACCGTTGAAGTCGACACCGCGCCTTTGGGTCGAATTGTCGTTGACGGGGCGGTAAACAGGCCGGAGGTGATTGATTTGGAAGAACCGATGCGCCTCAGCGAAGCCATCGCCCTTGCGGGTGGGTTAAATGATGATGCGGATATGGACGGCGTTTTCATCGTTCGGTCTGTCAATAATCAACGATATGTCAAAACCGTTGATCTCGCAGATTTGCGGGGCCTTGGGTCTGAAGAACCGCTTCTCATTCCAAACGACTTTGTCTTTGTGCAGGCTGACAAGAATCGCCAACTCTATCAAGATTTCCTGACGTTGATCCCGGCTCTCAATCTTGCAGCGATTATTGCGACTCGATGATTTATCGCACGGTTGTGGTCCAGCACGGTTGTCGTCCAGGCTCCAATCTTATTTTAAGGATTTGGACCGGGACAGCTTAGGTGCTCAGGCGGTCCTGTTCGAATTTGGTCGGCCTCAGGCCGGTGCGTCTTACTGCTATGCCTCAATCCTGCCAAATTGAGGTTCGAAAAGCGGCATTCTCCCTCAATTTAGGATAGGCTGCGTCTGCTGTGCGAATTTTGTTTATCAATCGTTATGTTCCTCCTGACCGGAGTGCAACTGCGCAGATTTTGAACGATTTAGCGACCCATCTGGCGCTTGAAGATCATGAGGTCGTGCTGATCGGGTCGCGCCTCGCCTATGATGATCCGATTGCGAATTATTCACGATATGAGAAGGTTGAACTCGGAAAAGGATCCTTAACGACCCACCGCGTTGTGACCACCCGGTTCGGGCGGGCCTCTCTTTTTAAGCGCGCTTTTGATTATCTCAGCTTCTATGTGAGCGCATTTATCAGATCGCTGCAGGTGATAGAACGCGGCGACATTGTCGTCGTTAAGACAGACCCACCGCTGCTCTTGATTCCCATGCGCCTCGCTGTCTTTTTAAAAGGCGGTATAATGGTAAATTGGGTGCAGGATATTTATCCCGAGGTCGCGGTGGAGCTCGGTGTTGAATTTCTTCGCGGTCCTTTGGGATGTTGGCTTACCGCACTCCGCGATAGTAGCTTTAGACGGGCAGCGATTAATATTGTGATTGGATCTCGGATGGCAGATCGCCTGAGGGCGGCTGGGGTTAGTGACGACCGGATTAGCATCATCCCGAATTGGACGGATGATGAGGCGGTTGGGCCGGTAAAAATTGAGGCCAATGCGCTGCGAAAAGCTTGGGGTATTGACCCTGAGACATTTGTCATGGGCTATTCGGGTAATCTCGGACGTGCGCATGATTACGACACGATCGTTGAGGCTGCGACGCGGCTCCGGCATCGAAAAGACATAGTGTTTCTTTTTATCGGTGGTGGGGTGGGGCTTGAAGCGGTGCAGGGTCAGGTCGAAAAGCGGAATCTTTCCAATGTGATCTTTAAGCCTTATCAGCCGCGTGAGAAGCTTGCGGAGGCGCTGTCGGTCGCAGATTGCCATTGGGCTAGTCTCATCCCCTCACTTGAAGGTCTCATCGTTCCCTCAAAGATTTACGGTATCGCCGCAGCCGGGAGACCCTTGCTCTTTATTGGAGCTGTGGACGGTGAGGTTGCTCGTTTGATCGACAAATTTAGTTTTGGTCAGGTGATTCAGCCAGGCGATGGCGACAGCGCTATCAATATCATTGAAACACTTTCACACGATAAGAATATCCGAGAGCGCTGGGGCGGCAAGGCCCGGCAAATGATTGATACAGATTTTAACAAGCGAGCCGCCTTTCAGGCGTGGGAGTCAGTCTTGCACCGTTTGAATACTAATTAGATCGATTTCTTTACCGATCAAATTAATAGGTTTCGCATCGGAAACCCCCGCGAAAAGAAGCGGCACGGAGAGAGGGCGGGCCTGGAATAAACTTTCGAAGCTATGCATTATCAATTCTCATTATTTTTACGTCCAGGCCTAGTTAAGCGCCGTTCTTTTGAGATTTTAAAGGCTTCCTTGTCTAGGTTTGCAAGTTAGTGTCCGACCTAGCTCTCAAAGCTTCCGGTCTTTCTGCTTCTCTCTGCGCCAATCGCATTTCCTCCATCGCCTTCTTAAGCTGAGCATGGGGCCGCTTTACGATTGTGAGAGGAGGTAAGACTTTAGTGTCAGGTTCTTTTATTGCAGGCTTGTCGACGAACGGAACAGGTTTCCGAGTTATAGGGGGCGGGGCGGGAATATGCTTGTTAATATATACTGGATTGAGAGTGTTAAAGAGATCTATCTGGTGATACCGACGTGATCGAACTCGTCTCTTTAACCGCCTCAAAAATCTTGAGAGATTCATCAAATTCGCCCTTCAAGGCAAGGTGTAAATGCAAATATTAGGACTGTTAGCAAGTCATATTTGGCCTATTCCCTATTGTTCTTGCGTGTCTTTAAGCGTGAAGTATCTAAAAGATCTTCTGGAACAACGTCAAGAATTGGCCGGCCCCTTCTGTCAATTATTGCGCGTCGCTTCGAAGCACAAAAATGGAGGAAGTAACCGGGAAGTTCTATAACATCCGTCTTGAAGAAAATCTCGCCCAGCGAAAAACCTGCCGATATCGCCCCGTTTCCCGACCGCCAGCGCTGGAACATTTTGCCTCCACCAACGCCTCTCATCTGAGGAAATACTGGATTTTTAGGCGTTTAACCTGTCAAGCGAATCAGCATGTAAGAATTCAAGCTATGGTTCTGCCCCGTGCGTTACAGTTTAGGCCTTAACTCCACAATAGTGGCGCCACGAGGGGACGTTGAAATGGCTCCGACGTTTGTCGGACCTTGAATTGAAACTTGGAGCCTGTTTCGCATAATAATAGTAAAAGATAGTAATTTCGCGCGCCTGACCTGCCCCTATTAGGTGGTCCGCCATTTTAGTTAGAGATTGGCGGTTATGGACGTCCTGTTGGACTGTCCGGAACGGAGTGTATGATGTGCCCCTAGCTTTGTAGACACCTTGGTCCGTAAAAGTGGAAGCAAGGAGCATCCCATGAGTACACGGATCAGATATACGGAAGAGTTCAAGCGCGAGGCCGTCTCGCAGGTGGTCGAGAGGGGTCACAGTGTTGCCTCTGTCGCCGGAAGGCTCGGCGTCAGCACCAAGTCTCTTTATGACTGGACGAAGCGGTACAACGACAAGGGTTCCAAGCGGTCCAAAGAGGCCGACGAGGTGAAGGCTCTTAAGGCCGAGCTGAAGCGTGTCACCGAGGAGCGTGACATTCTAAAAAAGGCCGCCGCGTACTTTGCCAGCCAGTCCCGCTGAAGTACGTGTTTATTAGAGACCATCAGACGTTATTCAGGACAAGACCCATGTGCCGTGTCCTCGGCGTCCATGCGAGCGGATTCTACGCTTGGCTAAGGGCCGAGCTCAAGCCCACGACCGTGCGACGAGCACGTCTAAGCAAGCTGGCCAAGCAGTCGTGGCTGGAGAGCGGCGGGATCTACGGCTATCGCAAGGTCCATCATGACCTCATGGATGCTGGTGAGCCCTGTGCGCCCAACACGGTTGCGCGGATCATGCGCTCCGCCGGGCTGCGAGCTCAGGTGGGCTATCGCCGTCGTCCGGGCAAGTATGGCACCAAGCCGGCCGTGGTGGCGGCCAACAGGCTGCAACAGGACTTCAATGTAGATGCACCAGACCGGGTTTGGGTCACCGACATCACCTATATCCGGACGCATGAAGGCTGGCTCTATCTGGCGGCTGTGATCGACCTGTTCTCGCGCAAGGTCGTGGGCTGGTCGATGCAGCCGCGTATGCACACGAAGCTCGCCCTAGATGCGCTCATGATGGCCGTTTGGAGACGTCGCTCGGCACCGGGCGTGATCGTCCACTCCGACCAAGGATCACAGTTTTCGAGTCAGGAGTGGCGATCGTTTCTCGACGCCCATAACCTGGTCCCGAGTATGAGCCGCCGAGGCAACTGTTACGATATTGCGGTTGCAGAGAGCTTCTTCCATCTTCTCAAGACGGAGCGGATCCGGAGGAAGACTTACTTAACTAGAGTAGATGCCAGACAGGACGTGTTCGAATATATCGAGATGTTCTACAATCCCAAGCGTCGTCATGCTAACAACGGAATGCTGTCGCCCGTCCAATTCGAACTGGCAGCAATGTGAAGGACCAAGGTGTCTATAAAGCTAGGGGCACATCAATTCGCGCACAGCGGTAGCGGTAAATTCCGACTCATTATCTGGACTGATATGCTCAGGCGGGCCATTCTTTGTGAACAGATCTGTGAGAACAGCCAGGACATTATCATGCTTGAGCTTTCGTTGGACATGGATGGATAGGCACTCTCGTGTGTGCTCATCAATGACAGTCAGCATGCGGAAGTCCCGCCCGTCATATGTACGGTCAGCCACAAAGCCATAAGACCACACGTGCCGTTGATGCTGCGGTCGCAACCGCACACAGGAGCCGTCGTTAAACCAAAGCCTGCCGCGTTTGGGCTGCTTTTGTGGGACTTTAAGCCCCTCACGTCGCCAGATCCGTTCCACTCGCTTAACGTTGACAGCCCATCCGTCGCGACGGATCAAAGCCGTGATACGACGGTAACCGTATCGGCCATACTGCTCTGCCAAGCGGATAATATCGGCTGTCAGATGCGCTTCGTCGAAGGCCACAACCTTCGGCTTACGCTGTGTGGAACGATGCTGACCGATGACGCGGCATGCCCGACGCTCGGATATACCGATCACATCGCTCACGTGGTCAACTGCCAGCCTGCGGTGCGAAGGGCTTAGAACTTTCCCTCAAAAGCCTCTCGCAAGATCAGAGCATCCAACGTGAGGTTCGAGACTGCCTTGCGAAGCCGTTGGTTCTCTTTCTCCAGATCTTTTAGCCCACGAGCTTGAGAGACCTTCAGCCCTCCATACGCACGTCGCCATCGATAGTAGCTTTGTTCTGAGATTTCGAGGGAACGACAGATCGTCCCTGTCTCCTCGCCTTGAGCCAGCCGAACCTCGGCTTCTCTCAATATCACGATGATCTGATCAGGTGTGTAGCGTTTTCTTGCCATCGTGTGCTCCTTCAAGCGAAAAATAGCCAAAACTCTAACTTTGAAAATGGATCACTTTTATGGGGGGCAGGCCAGAATGTGAGATGCAAGCCTCATTCCAGTCCAAAACGGTCCACAATAGAGGGTTGTGAGGATTCACTCATTTGATCCCACAAAAACTACCGCCAAACCTTTTAGATTTAGTTGGTTTGAGATAGATCTCATTAGACACTGTTTCACATTCAAGTATCTATTTCTAAGGGCTTATTGGTCGGCTTTGAATGTTGATGGTTTTGGACAACGCAGACTTTGACGGCGCCGCCCGCGTCTCCTCAGGGGGGGGACGCGTATATACTCGCCGAGACCGGAACAGAAGCGTGATCGGAATGGCCCGCTGGTACATTAGCGATCTATGACGCTGACGCGTGGTTGCGCATAGACCCCTGTCAGGGTTGGCGGATCTATGTGGTCGATGAGGCGGCCATGATTATTTTTGCGGCGGGACAGTGGACGGGTCCTAACATGTCCATACCTGAGGTCGGCGTGAACACGCAAGCCGACAGCACCAACAGATTAGCCGTAAAATTGGATACTGTGTTGTTCTCACATGGCAATGTCACGCCGGGCACAGGCGATATGCGGGTGGTTATTAACCGGAACGACACAACTCGATCAGGCGCGTTTATGTGGCAAACGAATTATCAGGCACAGGCCGAATGGGGTCTGGAGGGTCCCGATGACCTGACCTTGAAAGTCACGGATGACGGTGCATCGTCCCAGTCTGCGATGCGCGTGTTCTGTGTCACGGTCGCTGTGCACTGTGCGGCAGGCTTAACGGCGCAAGGGGCTCTCGTTTGCCCCAGTGGGTCAGATTACAGCAACCTTTCGATGGGGTTTAGCCATGGGTCAGGCTCACCGGGTGCGGGCGAACCACGCCAATTACGCATCAGAAGGAACGGGGTGGAGTCCCTGGCGCACCGTTTGGAGTGAAATAAGCCAAGGGTCGGGGTCGGGACTAATTGCGGATAAGGTGACAGCTTACGCCGCTGTCGATGTGCCGTCCGCCGTTGATCGAGGGGAAGGCGCGCTTATCTTTATCACAGGAGCAGGCGGTGGCTTGGCTGTGTCAGATGGTGCCGTTTGGACGAGCTTATCGTGAGGCTATTCATGATTCCAGACGATCGGGAACAGACCGTCAATCCGGTCACGATTTGACCTAGCCATGGCATTGCGTGAATGCCATTTATGTGCGCGTGACCCATCTTGCTTTTATTCATAAATTGAACAGTCCCGGACACCATTTATGGTGTCCGTCCTTGGTGCGAACAGCCCACAAAACACTGATGTTTGCGAGTAGCTGGCCGCAAGCGGAGGGGTTTAATGCTTGGCGCGCCAAGTCAAAGATTGTCGTGGCAACGCTTGACCCGAAAACACTGAAGGCCACATCTGACTTTAAGCCTGTGTCGGGGTTACCTCCCGCAGCCAGCCTGCATAATCCAAGGGCTGTGCTTGATGATGCCGGAGAAATGTGGCTCTTTTTTTCCGAGAGTTTGCTGGAGCAAAAATGCCGGATTGGTGTCGTGCAAATGGATACGGAAACGCTGGCGCCGAAAACGGATGTGGTGGACTTGTTTCCGGGGTTTTCCGAATTAGGGATGCACCCATCGCAACTACAGGGACCGACGAATCCAGCCCCGTATTACGATTCAGACGGTCGGTGGGGGATGCTGTTCCGCTCCGCCGCAGGTCCGGGCAAAGCCCGACAGCTGTTTCATGCAACCGCACTCGCGCCGTCGGGCCCTTGGTCCACACCACACGCGGTCGGCGGCGCCACAGATGTCGAGGATCCAACCGTGTGGATGCAAGGGGATTGCGCGCATGCCGTGGTGCGCGATATTGGCGGAACTGTGTCCGGCAAGTCTTGGCCTTCCTTGGCGGGTATGGGGCAGGACGCCACTGGTGCGTGGGGCGCGATGCAGACGCCGCATCTTTGCAATCGGAGCCTACCGGATATATCGGGTGACGCTGTCCTTTATCATCGCGTCGAGCGACCCCATGTTCTGGTCACGCCGGAGCGAATAATTTTAAGTCTCGCCGTTCAGCCACACCCCGATACTGCATCAACTATTCAGCTGTTCGATTGGTCCGCGCAAACCCCTTATTTGGAAAAAGGGGAGGCCTTTCAATTCAACGAACCGGCTACTGTCGAGACGATCCAGTCCAAAAGGCTGAGCTATCTTCATAAAGCCCGTCTTGACAGTCTGGACGCAGAGATGGCTCGCCTTCGCGAGCGAAATGCCAACGGTCTTGTCGTTGAATTTGGCGTTGCATTGGGCGGCAGCGGCGCACTGATGGCCGGAAATATGGCGCCGGGATTGAAATTCATTGGCTATGATGTTTTCGGCCAGATACCTCCGCCCGATGAAAATGACAGCCCGCGATCGCATGAGCGTTATGAGATCATAGATTCCGGCCAATCCAAGGGCATTTCCGGCGACTCCTATTACGGCTACCGCGATGATCTGATTAATGATGTGAAAGCCAATTTTGCCCGCTTGGGCGCACCGGTCGATGGGCACCGTATCTCGCTCGTCAAAGGGTTATTTAGGGACACAGTTGATTTCCCTGAAAGCACGGTAATCCAGCTCGCCCATATTGATTGCGATTGGTATGATCCGACGCTGTTCTGCTTGAATAGTGTTGCACCTCATATCCCTAAATGGGGAACGATCATCATTGATGATTTCGATGATTGGGAGGGATGCCGTCGGGCAACACATGAATTTCTCGCTGCGAACCCGGATTTTCGACTAAGGGAGGTTCAACCCCATGCCATCATTCGACGGTTTGAAGCTCCAAAAGATCGGACCGCCACATGAGGGCACAGTTCAGTAGCGCGACATTCTTTAACCGCTATCCGCATATTTTTCAGGCCGCGCAACAAATCGCCGCGAGAGATTTGCCGACGGATCGACCGTTGCGTATTTTATCCTTCGGCTGTTCAATCGGGGAGGAAATCTTGTCACTCCGACTTCATTTTCCGGACGCTGAAATTTTCGGCTGCGACATAAATCAAACTGTATTGGCGTCCGGAGCGGAAATTTTTCGCCAAGCGGATGCAACGGCATTCCTCTCAACCCATGCCGCGATACGCGATCATGGACCTTTCGATATTATCACGGCCATGTCAGTCCTATGTCGTCATCCCGTCGGCGATATTGCCAACACATTTCCATTTAGCGCATTTGAAGATCATCTCGGACCGCTGGATCAATCCCTGTCGGACCACGGATTGCTGATCGTTTACAATGCGTCTTATCTGTTCCGGGGCACAGTGCTCGCGACACGATATCGTCCTTTGCGGGCGGACAGTATCGGGTCGAACGGGTTTGTAACACGTCATGGGCGGGCCAGTGACCCGCTGGCGCATTTTGTCTATTCCGATCTCGACACCACTTACCGGGTGGAATGTCCGGATAGGATTCGGTTTGAGGACTTTATAGATTGCATCCATCAGAAATGTCCTGCCGGACATTCAACCGATCCAGAATATGTGAAAATCCGGTCCTCCTTAGACGGGCAAAAAACCAAGGAGATTTTCACATGGTCGCGGAAAGGCGTGCTGAATGGTCTAACGGCAGAGCTGCCAGTTGACCTTATGGACACGCATATCGACATGCGTCTGATTGAAGTTTTGGATGCGGGGCCGGGCGGCTCTGGGGCGCAGCGTTATCTGGAAAAATCATCGTCCCGACGGGACATTTGGCGTCAGGGCTACCGCGGACGCGCCCGTTTTTTGATGGCTGTTTGACAAATGACGCGTGATAATCACATCCTCCTTTCGGTTGGATGAACGGGGACAGAGCTTTTGGGGCAATCCCTTTCAGAGCATCCTTCTATCGAGTCTTTCAGTGAGATTTTCTTTGAAACGGAAGCTAACAGACATGCTATCAATGACATAGTTTACCAAAATGGTGAGGACCCCGTGGCCTTTTTGAGCCAATCCCGATGGGGGCAAACCCTTGAGGATTCGGACATATCCGTTGGGTTTAAAATTTTCCCATTTCACATGCGCTCAACAGCGTTGCAGGCTTCGATTTGGCCCTACCTTCGTCACCATAAACGTTTGAAGCGGATTATTTTGGTGCGCGATAATGTATTCGATGTTTATGTCAGTAGTCTGCGCGCGCGTCAGTCGGGTGTCTGGCATCCAACTCCAAAACTAAGTCAAACGCAGCGTGATAAACATGCAAAACCGTTGATCGTCAACGTGCAGGACGCGTTTGCGCATATGTCCCGCAATTATGCTTATTATGCGTGGCTGCAGGCAACATTTGGTGGGGACGGCGCGATAACCGTAAAGTTCGATGACTTGCGTCGAAACTTTAATAGCGAAATGAACCGGGGCTTGGGTTTCTTAGGTGCTGACCCGATGGAGTATCCGGATCGGTTCGAGGCTTTAAACCGAACACCCCACGCCGAGGGAATTGAGAACTGGGCCGAGGTCCAGTCCTTCTTTAGGCGCTCTATATTCTCGGACTTGTTCTAGTTCAAGAGAGCGGGTTAATCCGCCGCATTGTCCAGATACCAATCATACGCCTGACGGATGCCCGTTTCCAGGTCTGTCGTAGGCGTCCAGCCCATCGACCGCAGCCGCTCGGAGCTCATCAGTTTGCGCGGTGTGCCGTCGGGTTTTGATGTGTCGAAACGAAGTTCGCCTTCAAAGCCGACCACACGTTGGACAGTCTCGGCCAACTCCCGGATTGTCACATCATCGCCGTAGCCAATATTGACATGGTCATAGCCTGAATAGTTTTTCAGCAAGAAAATACACGCGTCGGCCAGATCCTCGACATAAAGGAATTCCCGCTTCGGTGTGCCTGTGCCCCAAACTTCAAGGGCATCATCGTCATTGGTCTTGGCCGCATCTGCTTTTCGGATCAGGGCGGGCAGGACGTGGGACGATTTCAAATCAAAATTATCATAGGGACCATAAAGGTTGGTCGGCATGCCGGAAATGAAATCGTGGCCATATTGCTTACGGTAGGCCTGACATAATTTAATGCCGGCGATCTTTGCAATCGCATACCATTCATTCGTTGCTTCCAACGACCCGGTCAGAAGTGATTCCTCTTTGATCGGCTGTTCGGCAAATTTTGGATAGATGCAAGACGAACCCAGAAATAGCATCTTTTCCGTGCCTAAGTCTGCTGCAGCCTTGATGATATTTGCCTCAATCATGAGATTCTCATAGAGAAAATCTGCCGGATAAGTGTCGTTCGCTAGAATTCCACCGACTTTTGCCGCCGCAACAATAATCGCATCGGGTTTCGTTTTGCCGAGCCAGCTTTCGACCTGATCCTGACGGGTCAAATCAACTTGATCCCGTCCGGCCGTGATAATCTCGGCCACGGATTCAGAGCCCAATCGACGCACGAGTGCCGCGCCAACCATACCGCGGTGTCCAGCAACCCAGACGCGCTTTCCGGTCAAATCATAAGGGCCGCGCCCAAGGTCATCCTGATTGAAGGCCTGATCAGTCATAGCGGTTCTTACGGTCCATTTCTTTGGCGACTTGCAATAAATCGGCGGCCATCATGTCGGACACAAGACCTTGGAATGTTGTTGTTGCCACCCAGCCCAAATCTCTTTTGGCTTTGGCTGGGTTCGCCAGAAGCTGCTCGACTTCCGTTGGGCGGAAGTAACGCGGATCAACCCGAACCATAATGGCGCCGGACTCTGCATCGCGGCCAACTTCATCAATCCCTTTGCCCGACCATTCGATCTTGCGATCAACATGGGCGAAGGCGGCTTCGACAAAGGCGCGAACCGTATGCATTTCGCCGGTGCCCAAGACGAAATCATCCGGCTTGTCATGCTGAAGAATACGCCACATGCCTTCGACATAATCCTTGGCGTGGCCCCAGTCGCGTTGTGCGTCGAGATTGCCGAGATAAAGCGTGTCCTGAATGCCAAGGTGAATGGCGGACACGGCGCGGGTGATCTTCCGCGTCACGAATGTTTCGCCGCGAAGCGGGCTTTCATGGTTGAACAGAATGCCGTTCGTCGCAAACATGCCATAGGCTTCACGGTAGTTGATCGTGATCCAATAGGCGTACATTTTCGCCGCCGCATACGGGCTACGGGGATAAAAAGGTGTCGTCTCGCTTTGCGGGACTTCTTGCACCAATCCGTAAAGCTCTGATGTTGACGCTTGGTAGAAGCGCGTTTTGTCTTCCATTTTCAAAATGCGGATCGCTTCGAGCAAACGGAGTGTGCCGACGGCGTCACTATTGGCGGTATATTCCGGCGTGTCGAAGCTGACCTGAACGTGGGATTGCGCTCCCAGATTGTAGATTTCGTCCGGCTTAGTTTCCTGCACCAAACGGATGAGGTTCGTTGAGTCGGTCAGATCGCCATAATGCAAAATGAGCTTGGGATCATCACTGTGTGGATCTTGATAGATATCGTCGATCCGCGATGTGTTGAAAGAGGAGGACCGGCGTTTGACGCCGTGAACCGTGTAGCCTTTGTCGATCAAGAGCCGCGCGAGATACGCCCCGTCTTGTCCTGTCACACCTGTGATGAGAGCTGTCTTGCTCATGATACTACCGTTTCTAAGATTAAGTTGCGCCAATTTTGCGCCCCTTTATTGGTCTCAGGTCTGACTTTCAAGAAGTTTGACTTCAGGGTTACTTAAAGGTGTGCCGAGAGAAAAATACAACGCGCTAGACGCTATATGTGCTTTGCGTGCAGGTGCTCACGCGGTTCAACAATTAGGGACATGAAACAGTGTCAGGCATGCGTCCCTGCCAATATATTTCGACACGGGCCTGTCCATTCATAGAGCGCTAAATTCTCTATTGAGTTTGCCGATTTCAAACGAGGTAATCTGACAAGTTTTGAATCAGAATAGATTGCCAAGGTGATCGGTATATGTCAGGCGCTCTTCCTAATTCTGACAGGGGCATGTCCGTGATACCGTTTTGTAAGGCTGCCGTAACTGGCGACGAAATTGACCATGTGAAAACGGCCATTGCGTCGCGGCAATTAGGCGGCGATGGCGCCTTTACCAAGAAGTGCTCGGCATGGTTCCGTGAATACGGGAATGCCGCAGCCTTATTAACGCCGTCCTGCACGCACGCGCTCGAAATGGCGGCTTTCCTGATTAATACAAAGCCCGGCGATGAGATTATCATGCCGAGCTATACTTTCGTTTCTACGGCCAATGCGTTCGTGCTGCGGGGTGGCAAGATCGTCTTTGTTGATGTCGATCCTGAGACCATCAATATTGATCCCAAGCATATTAAAGACGCGATTACCGACCGCACGACCGCTATTGCCCCCGTTCATTATGCGGGCATGCCGTGCCAAATGGATGAGATCATGGCGATCGCGCGCGCGCATGATCTGTTTGTGATTGAGGATGCCGCACAAGGCTTGATGAGCCGATATGATGGCAAGCCTTTGGGCACGATTGGCGACTTCGGTGCCATCAGTTTTCACACAACAAAGAATTTTACGTCGGGCGGCGAAGGCGGGCTTTTGTTCGTCAATAATCTTGATTTTGTTCACCGCGCCGAGGTGTTCCGCGAAAAGGGTACGGATCGGTCGGCGTTTTTCCGCGGTGATATCGACAAATATACGTGGCGCGATATGGGCTCCAGCATGCTCCCCAGCGAGTTGCAGATGGCCTATTTATGGGGGCAGCTCTCCGGAATCGAAGCGTTACACACGCGTCGGTTGTCGATCTGGAATCGCTATTATGACGGTTTGAAGGGGTTGGGACTGCAAACATCCAAGCCTCCGACAGATCCCCGAATGGAGCATAACGGCCATATATTCTTTATTATGTCGCCCGGGGACAAGCAGACTTATTTGGAGGCGTTCAAAGCGCGCGGTATTCATGCCACCTCGCATTATGAGCCTTTGCACGAAGCGGAAATGGGTAAAAAACACGGCCGCGTGTCGGGACCGATGGACGCCACCAATATGGCCAAAGAACGTTTAATTCGATTGCCGCTTTATGTGTCGCTGACCGATGATGAGGTGTCTCATATCATAACGTCAGCGCAGGAGATTTTTTCGTGAAGGGTATTATCCTTGCTGGCGGCGCGGGAACGCGCCTTCACCCCGTTACCATTGCCGTGTCCAAACAATTATTACCGGTGCACGACAAGCCGATGATCTATTACCCGCTCTCTGTGCTGATGCTGGCGGGCATTCGTGAAATTATGATTATCACGACCCCGGAAGATCAGAGTCAGTTTAAACGGCTGCTTGGTGATGGGTCCCGCTTTGGTGTGGATTTGACCTATGCTGTTCAGGCGGCACCCAATGGACTGGCCGAAGCCTTTATCATCGGTGAAGATTTTATTGGTGACGACACAGCTGCGCTCGTTTTGGGCGATAATATTTTCTACGGCCAGAGCTTCATGCCGCTTTTGCAGGACGCCGTTAAAACTGTCGAGACGGAGGGCGGTGCCGTCATCTTCGGTTATCAAGTGACGGACCCGGAGCGTTTCGGCGTGGTGGAATTTGATGACAACTTCAATGTCGTCTCGTTGGAAGAAAAACCGGAAAAGCCGAAAAGCGATTACGCCGCGACGGGTCTTTACTTTTACGACAATCGTGTCAGCGAAATTGCAAAGGCTGTGGAGCCGTCTCACCGGGGTGAGCTGGAAATCACATCGGTCAATAATGACTATCTTCAGGCAGGGGCCTTGAAGGTAAAACTATTGGGTCGCGGCTTTGCATGGCTCGATTCCGGCACGCACGACAGTTTACTCGACGCCTCACAATTCGTTGCCACCATCGAGAAACGCCAAGGCTTGAAAATCGCATGTCTTGAGGAAATCGGCTTGATGAAAGGCTGGTTGACCAAGGAGGCGCTAAGCAAAATGGTCGATACGCGCAGTAAGAGCGACTATATGATTTATGTCAGAGGTCTCGTCTCTGACGATTGAGTATCTAAGGCCGTTAAAATAGCGTCCCTGACAGGATGGGACGCTTCTTTTATGGGCTTTGCAGGGACACCGGCCACAACCATATTTTCACCAACATCGCGTGTGACGACGGCCCCGGCGCCAACATAGGCGCCCCGGCCGATTGTGACATCCGGGAGAATTGTGGCGTTAGTTCCGATCGTCACAAAATCTTCGATGGTAACGCGGCCCGCCAGGGCCGCGGCCCCCATAATATGGCAACCCGCTCCGATACGGCTTTCATGATCGATCGTGGCGCCTGTATTGAGCGTGGTATCCGGGCCAATTTCAACAAATTTGTTGACCGTGACAGACGGCATAACCAGCAATCCATCACCAAGTTCGCAGCTCGGGTCCAGATAGGCTGTCGAATGAATGACGTCCAAACCCGTTAAGCCCTGACGACGAAGGGTGTTGGCAATCATATGGCGCGCAAACCCATAATGTCCGCCAACCCCGATCGAGAAATGCGTCACTTGCTGAACTAATGCGTGCAATTCTTCGACGGTTTGCAGTGGTATGTGTCCCGTTTCAGGGAAGATGTCGTCACTAGCCTCGTCGAAAACCCCGACTATCTCGCCCAGCTGCTGCTCTTTGATCATGGCGGCAATAAGTCGGGCCTGACTTCCAGTTCCCCAAAGCAAAATTTTCAAGCTCATGGCAAGGCTTTCTCAAAATGTCTGCGGTGATGTTTCACAGGTCGCCTAACATCTAATTTAGGACTCAACCCTTCTTTAACGGCACAAATCCGTAAAATCACGACAAGACATGCCACTTGATGTCTCTGATCCCAGCGAGGCCCATGTTTCTTGCTAATTATAGCGAAGAAACATATGGAGCCACGCATGATAAGCAACATGCGAAATGGTCTTGGCCCCTCACGGATCGAAGACAGTCAAGTCAGTATATATCTGGCACTTTTTGCTCTCGTTTTTCTTCCCAATATCGTTCTGATCAATGGCTATGCCGGGGTGATCCACGACGATGCATTCCAGATGAATACAACGTTCGAATATTACAATAAAAGCTGGTTTGGCGCTGTCTATTATTTCAACGCCTTTCGCGAAAATCTACTGTCCCATTTGGCGACATTTGGATCGCCCCTCTTGGCGCGCCTGTTCATTGTGGTCGTGTATATATGCGGGGGGTCAGCCCTTCTTTACAATCTTTTGACGCGCTATCTCGGTGTGACGAAATCAATCGCTTTCATGGCGGCGTCCTTGCCTTATTTGACGGCGTTTATCTGGAGTGTGCCAAACGGTATCAACATTTCCTATGTCGCGGGCGACGCGTTCTTTTTCATCATTTCCTTGACTATTATTGCGTTTTTGATGCGGGACGAAGCCTTGTCGCTGGTTGTCATCCCCCTTGCCGCCATCTTGTTTATCCTCACGACAGAAGTGCAGAGTTCGTCAACCGTGACAACAGCGCTTGCGTTCGCCGCTGTAGTTCTCTTTCCCGGACGGAGGCGGCTGGTCAGAGGTCTTCTCCTCGCCGTCACAGCATACGCGGTTTTTGTTGTTGCCACAGGTGAAGCCGGGGCGTCTCGTATGGGGGTTATCAATCTCGGGCAAGCGACCACAAATTACGTTCAATTTATGATCAACGGCGTCAGTGAAACCAGTCCGAACCTGTCAGTCTGGCTCTGGTGGGCGGTTACCCTTGTCGCATTCATAGGCGGAGGCGTGGCCGTATTATTTGCGATCCCGTCGCGCCATTCCGACGAACGATTTCTCGCGTATGGAGTTCGGGTCATTCGGACGCCCGTCATCAGTCTCATTGCCTTCGCTTTGGCTGTCCTGATATGGTCGCCAGTTCCCTACACGCTGGTGTCGTCTTCCCCCTCCGCAGCGCAACAAGCGCGTTACTATTTCATCTGGGTGTTTGCATTTTGGGGCTTATGGTCTGCGGGTATATTGGTGGTTTCGGCCTATCTCCGCACGCTCTTGGTCACACGATCATTCAAGGGAAACCTACGTCGGGATGTGATAGGGCAGGCCTTATTGCACCCGCAAATTTATCTGCTCTCAGGCCTGATTGCGACAGGCTTTTCGGCTCACAAAGCCCTCGCCGTTCCGGCGGATTTGAACACCGGCAATCAAATGGTGCGGGCGCTTCAACTGGATTTGCGCGCAGCGCTGAAATTTGATCGAAACCGTCAGCTATTGCTCATTTTGGATCATCCGTCTGTGAAGTGGGTCGCGCAACGTAGCTTGGCCCATGTCAGTAACCCGCGTGCAGGGAGTGGCTTGGTCAATTATATGCTACAGCCGCAGTCTTATGCGCACGCCGTCATTAGCCTGCCTAAAAATTGCAGCGGTATATTCAACGATCAGATTATCAATTATGGCTATTATGAAGTGAGCGGGTTTAATGCGAGTGAGCCCGTATCCGTCGTGAAATATGTCGCCTCAACCCGAACCACGATTAAGTACCAATATATACTGGATTTCATCGGGCCGAACCAAGGACAGATTCTGGACATTTCGACTGTTCCGACAGTTATTGGGGCGTTCGAAACACCGGATAGTTTGACGCAAATACTGAATGCTAACGCGATTGACGCCAAGACAGTGGCTTACGCAGACACATATCTAAGCGGGCAATGCGCATTTGCGGACAGGGCGTGGTCCCCTCAGTCTCCGTAAAATCTAATTGCTCGCTTTAAGGCGGTTGCGGCGGAGACTGGCCTCGAGGTCGAGTTTAAGGGAGACCTAGTTTAAGAGGCCAAATTTGGGGAGCTCAGGGCCTCTGTCTTAAGCGACATGAAACGCTTGCGGGTGGTGTTTTAAGACGGCGTCGCGCCACGGTAATAAACGCGCGCGCGGGACAAGCGCGACGATACATCCACCAAAACCACCCCCAGTCATGCGCGCGCCGAGCGCGCCTTCCCTGACAGCGGTTGCGACCAACAGGTCCAGTTCGGGCGTTGTAATCTCGAAATCGTCACGCATGGAATTATGGCTCGCAATCATCAACGGTCCAATCGCTTGAGTGTCATTTGAGGTGAGGGCGTTGGCCACCTGTTGGGTGCGGGTCTGTTCGGACACTAAGTGCCGTGCCCGTCGGCGCAGGCGCGGGTCGGCGATGGCGTCAACATCCTTCATCGTCGCGCGGCAAATATCCTCTCGACCGAGTCTGTCTTTGATACGGTCGCACTCTTCCTTACGCTCTTTGTAACGGCCCTCAGCCAAGCTCCGGTGAACACCGGAATGCAAGACGGCGATCACGGGATCATCCGGCAGCGTGATGAGGTCGTACGCCAGCGTATGTGTGTTCAGAAATAATGCCTCACCGGGGCGGGCCAAGACGATCGCCATCTGATCCATGATTCCACAGGGCATGCCGATGAAGTCGGTCTCTACGCGCCGTGCCATGATCGCTAAATCGACATTGCTGACCGTGATGGATTGCAGATCACGCAGGAGTTTTAAGACTCCGACGATCACGGCTGACGATGACGAAAGGCCGGATCCAATCGGCAGGGTGGACGAGAGGGCCACATCGACTCCGTGCGTTATCCAGCCTGCGCGACGGGCTTCGGTCACCGCACCAACAGCGTAATCAGCCCAATGTCCTGACGCCGGATCGCCGAGAGTCCGAACGGCGATGTCCTCAAAACTGACTGAGGCCACGCGAATGATGTCATCCTCGCGTGCGCGGATGGCCGTGTGCACGCCAAGTTCAAGCGCGGTTGGAAGCACAAAGCCGCCATTATAATCCGTATGTTCACCGATCAAGTTGACCCGCCCGGGTGTGAAACGGACCAGTGTCGCAGGGGCCCCAAACGCCTCAGTGAAAGTCGTCTCAATTTTCATCAAAGGGCTTTCAAAATTGATGCGGCGGATTCTGGCATAACATCCACGGTAAACATGCCAGTGCCCTGCTCGACACTGGCTAAATATTTAATCCGCCCGGGCGCCCGCAGCAGCGGGTAAAACTGCGCGGTGAACTGCCAGTCTTTTGCTGATCGCGGCGCGGCATGAAGGGTCAACATATAGGCTGTCGGACCTTCGAAGTGAGCGTCGTAGCGACGAGTTATGTCGCCGAGTAGATGAGCAAACCCCTCGGCTTGCTCAGGGGTGAAATCCCAAGGCCCTCTGACAGGGGTTTCAGGGACGAGCCAGACTTCGAACGGGAAGCGGGCATATGGCGGGCAGACCGCCCGGATACCGCCTGCGCGGGTGACGTCGTATTCGGACCATGTCTCGACTTCATGCGCGAGGTCGTAACCGGCCTCAAAGCTTTGCTGCATGTTGGCTTGAACATTCGGTACATTGGGGAACGCGTAAATTTGTCCATGCGGATGATGCAGGGTGACGCCGACGGGTTCGCCCCGACTCTCAAATGGCAGAACAAAGTCTGCGCCATGCGCAAAGTGATAGTTGTAACGATCCACCCAAGCGGCGAGCAGAAGCTTTCGCCGGGCCTGACCAACCGAATACAAGTTTCCAATTGCGTCCGGCGTATAAACAACGACATCGCATTGTCCTTTTGCGGTCGCGCTGGGAACCCCTACCACGTCTTGCGTCGGTGGCGCCTCATGATGAAAATTCGTGAATTTGTTTTCAAACACGGCGAGTTCGAAGTCTGCGAAAGGGATTTCTGTGGCGGCCGCGTTAGGGCGGGTTGGGGCCAACGGATCATCGGCGGCGCTCGGTTTGAACGTTCGGTTCTGGCGATGGGGCGCATAGACGTTCCACTCGCGTCGCAAGGGATGATACCGCAGCTCTCCGCCTTTCGCGACGGCGAAATCATCTTCGTGAAGGGGCGGCAAGTCGTGAGGCTTAAGGCCGTAGAGTTGTAGCCATCGCCCATCACGTTTCTGAAAGTCGCGACGGTAAATCGGCTCACTTAGCATCGGCATTGGCAGCGGGGTGGTAAAGGCCATACGCCGAATCTTAAGCGGAAGGGCTGGAGGATGAAACCTTTTTCGCCGCAAGGGTATCGTCTTGGTTACACCGCGTAGCAAAGCCCCCGCTGAGATACCGACATCAAGGGTGAGCGGACCTTCGATCAGCGCAGATTCATACGTGTCACGTTTTATATGAAGTCGGGCACAGAGACGCTTGCCTCAACGAGGAAGTGGGAGGCCGGGCTCTTCTTAAGTCTCTACGGGACCTCATGCCCTGTGCCGAGACTGTAAAGTTCGAACCACGTTTCGCGGTCCATATGAATATTGAACGCGGCGCCAATGGCCTTGATCCTGTCTAGCGAATTGGTGCCGACGATCGGGATAATGCCAGCCGGATGGGCGAGCAGCCACGCATAAGCGATGGTGGCGGCGTCCGTGCCGTGGGCGGTCCCTAAGGCTTGCAGGCGAGACAAGAGGTCCGCATTCTCGGGATTAAACAGCGTCCCACCGCCCAAAGGGGACCAAGCCATGGCGGGGATGTTTCGTGCCTGCAAATAGGCCAGATCTCCATTGGTCAAACTCTCACTGGCCGTCAGGCTGATCTCAATCTGATTGGTCACGAGCGGCTGTGACATCGCTGCTGATAAGAGCGCCATATCATGCGGCTTAAAATTGGACACACCAACGGCTTTGACTTTGCCGCTTGTGACCAGCGCGTCGAGTGCAGGGCCGGTGTCTTCCGGGTCCATAAAGGGGTCTGGGCGGTGGAGGAGGAGCAGGTCAATGTAATCCGTTTTCATTAGGCGCAAGGAAGTCTCGACGGATTGGTTGATATGCGCGGCCGAGGTGTCGTAATATTTGACGCGGGCGTCGGCATAGCGGCCTACGGGCGCGATGATCCCGCATTTGGTGACGACTTCGACGTGGTCGCGTAGTTCAGGTGCCGCGCCGAAGACGTCGCCCAATGCTGCCTCAGACGCATAACCTCCGTATATATCAGCCTGATCTAATGTGGTGATGCCTTGCGCGAGGCAGGATTCAATTTTGGCCTGCGCCAAGGCCGGCGTATGGTTCGGGTCTTCGGTTAACCGCCAAAGGCCGTAGACGATCCGGGAAATATCAAGGTTGGGTGCGAGTTGGCGGCGGTCCATCATGTTCGCGGTCCTATTTCTAGCGGTGTGGGATGGCGGGCTTGTGTGCACGCACCCATTAAAGTCGAGAGCAGACGGGCAATCGCCGCCGAAATAAAAGTCCTGATGCAACGCCCAGACTTCCCCCGACAGTGTTTATCATCATAAAATTTTCCTATCTTACTCTTAGGGATAAACGTGTCTATTATTGAGAATCTATAGATCAAGGGTCTTAGAGCGCGATAGGTTGCTGGGGGCAGTATGAGGCTAGTGCGAATAACGATAGCGAGCTGCCTTGTTTTAACGGCTTGTCAGAACGCGGAAGAGCCGTCGTCCGCTACGATATCGCCCGAAGCTGCGGACAGTCGTCACGATGTTCAATGCGCTAAAATCGAACTGACAGACGTTCAAACACAAAGGGTTAAAGACCTTAAGGCCGTCGCGGAAGCGATTGACGCCAGCTCAGACCCCACAGGCAGCGCCGTGGCATGGCAATCCGTAATAGATTATTTGCTGACGATTTATCCGGACCCGCATCCTGAAATTTCAGTGATTGAGATGCACATTGCCGAAACTTATTTTTACGTCGGAAACATCACAAAGGCTGCTGCTGCTTTTGAAGACCAAATTGCGATCATTGAACAGGCAGGGCCGGACTATACGTCAGACTTGATGGGCCTATATAACAATGTTGGCGTCGCCTATAATTATCTATCCAGACATGAAGACGCCCGGAAGAACGCTCAATTAGTCTTGAACTACCGCAAAGCCGAATTTGACGCGCTCGCCGACCCCTTTAATCAAGTGGCTGTGGTCTCTGAACTGGCCACGGCGTTTAATAACCTCGCGGCCTCAGATATGGAGTTGGCCCTCTACGACTCTGCCATATTTAACATTGGCGAAGCGATCCAGCTTGCAGATAAAATGAGCCCCCCACCCCCGACTGCGGCCCTGTGGTATGCGAACCTTCCAGTCTATTTACGGAAAGCCGGTCGGGACCAAGAGGCGATTGTCGCCGCTCGAAAAGCTGCCATAAAAATCGAGATGCTGTTGCCCAAAGACCACCCCTTTGGCGCCAATAACCTGTCTAATTTGGGCGCATTATTGACCGAAAAGGGCAAGTTGAATGAGGCCGAGCGCGTGACACGCAAAGCGCTTCGAATAGCGTCCGCAGCGCATGGACGTAAATCAGAACAAGCCGCCGCATTTCAACTTTCTATGGCTCAAATCCTGTTGTCTCGCGGACAGCATGAGCCCGCCCGCCAGTTTGCGGAAGCCGCGCGCGCGACGCTCGAAGACACATCGGGGGCGGGAAGCGATAAAGAGGTTTTAGCACGGCAAAAAATTGCTTCCAGTTTTGCAAGCGAAGATTTGAGCATAGCGATTGCTCTACAATCCATTGTCGTCACAGATTTTAAAAAGTCCAACTCAGGTGAAAATAGAGAGCTAATTGTCGCGCGAGAATTATTGGCGGATCACCTGATTCAAGCCGAACGCTATAAAGAGGCGAAAGCCGTAATCACGGAAAACTACAGCTATAAATCACGACTATACGCGCAAACGTCCGTCGAAATTTTGCTGGCGAAATCGCGAGAAATTTATGTCGATGCGGCTTTGAAAGATGGATCCTTTACGCAAGACCGTCTTCTGGCATTGTTGGGTGATGTTGAGACAAAGAATCTTGTGTCTTCCATCAGTGCCGCCAGCCTCAATAGCAATTCGATCTATATTAAGAAAATCTACGGCTACCTCTTTATGGCGTCCCTCATCGCCGAAAATGACGAGGTTAGTTTTCGGATCGCCCAGCATATGCTCTCGTCCGCAGCCGGAAACGCGGTAACAATAAACCAGCTGCGCGACAGTATTTCCAAACCGTCTTCGCGAGAGCTTCTCATAGAGATTCAAGACCTTGCAGAAGATAAAGTGTCCGCAGAACGCACCTATTCAGATTTGATGTTGGCCGCAGAGGAAGACCCTCTCAAAAAACAACAGACCCTTATTGACCGTCTTGAGGCGGACATCGCGGCGAAAACATCCGCTCTATTTGACATAGAAGACAGTCTATCTACGCGACTGTCTGCGGCAGGAAAACCTGTTCGGGCGCTACAAAATGAGCTGGACGATAATGTTGTCCAAATCGGGTATTTGTCATTTCAAGATCGTCTCTATGCGATTTCACTCACGTCTAACCAGGTGACAATTACGGCTTTGGATGGCCGCGCGCTTGACCTCAATGCACTCTCGGACAGGGTCAGAGCAAGCGTGACGTTACCGCGTTTTGGCGGCACGCCTGCCCCGTTTGATGGGCAAGCCTCACAGAGTCTATACGGGATGTTATTTCCGACGGCGATGCAATCCGTTTTAGCCGGTAAGACCACGCTCGAAATTATTCCTTCCGCTATCTTGGATGATCTTCCGTTCACCCTCCTGCAGACGGATGAGCCAGAGGGGGAGTATCTGATTGACCGGATGGCGATATCAATATCCCCAAAATTTGGCGGTAAGCGTATCAGGTCAAAGAAGGTGACGGGTCAGGATGCGCCCTCAATGAACGGCGTTAGCGGCGATTTTGATGTCACTGACCTGACGGTGGCCGATATGGCGGCGTCTCGATCTGTGTCAGACGGTCAAGGCATTAAGTCGTTACCCGCCTTACCCGGCGCAAAAAACGAAATTTATAAAATTGCCGAGGCCTTGAATGCCAAAAAGGCTATTCTTTTGAGCGGAGTCGACTCGACAGAAACGAAGTTCAAACGGCTCGATCTGGACACTGTCGATATTTTTGCGTTCGCGACCCACGGGGTTATGACGGATGAAATTGAAGGCCTTGATGAGCCCGCCCTTGTTTTCAATCGTTCCAATATCGGGCTCGAAGCAAAGGATGATGGATTTCTGACATCCTCAGAAATCACGAAACTGAATCTGAATGCGGATTGGGTTATTTTGTCCGCTTGCAACACAGCCGCGCCGAATGAAACAGGCGCTGCGAGTTATGAGGGTTTGACCCGTGCATTTCTCTATGCCGGCGCAGACTCGCTTTTAGTCTCACATTGGCCTGTTCGGGATGATGCTGCGGCTTTCCTTACCGTTAATACGGTCCAGAATGCTCAGACGGGAATGAGCAAAGCGGAAGCGTTACAAAAGGCAATATTGGACCTACGCCGTAACAAAGACATTCCAGACGCCAATCATCCTGCAATTTGGGCGCCGTTCGTTCTCATCGGAAATTGACGACGAGGCATGGACTAGCGTGGCCAAGCCGCTAAAATTATGGTGATAACGCTGCGCTACCAAAAGGCATGGCCAATTTTGATATTTGCGTGGCAACCGCCAGAGACGAGGTGACGCACATCTTGGCTCTAATCGCCCGAAGTTGTGTGCGAATTGTCGAGAGTGAGACACCGCGCTGTTTGGCGATGGCACTGGCAGAGAGTCCGCGCACCAACAGTAACGCACATTGGGTTTCCATACCGGTGAGACCAAATTGCGTTCGCAGGCGTAACGCTAACGGTTCTTGTCCCGCGTCGATCAATTCGGGCGATATTATGGTCAAGATAACGGTGTTGCGTGTATCGCCCTGTGTCAGTGTAACCCACACAGCCGTGGCCGCCTGTGTCGCGCCGACGAGGAGGGTCTGTGATGATGCGTGCCCGCGTACGATGGCGTCAATTGCGTCGGTATAAGCGCGTTGTGCCTGTTTATCGACCAAAGTCAGGCTGGCCCCGGACAAGAATAGCGCGTTGTTTTGGCGTAAAGACTGAAACGCGGGATTAGAAAATAACACTGTTTTATTATCCCTCATCACGCAAACAGGTGTTGGTATATTCGTGATGAGGGCTTCGAAAAAGTGATCTGATTTAAGGGGTTTTCCCAAGGGTCGGCATCGTGATTTTTCTAATAATTCAACCATGGTTCCCTCGTGTTTCTTAAAGAAAGACTAGGAACAATAGCTATGCCGTTCAAATGACAAACCGCGTTAGATTAACTTGAGAGCCAACTTAACGGGGTTTGTCATGCTGCCGGACAGCATAGATCATATAGAGATCTAATTTGTAATGAAGAGGTAGGAAGCCGCTTGACTGGAGTCATTGAGAATACGAATTTTGTATTTCGCGGTCCAGAGTGGCGTGAAACGGCAAGATTGCGTGTTAGTTTCTTCGACAGAGTGGCATATTTTATCCTGTTCACTGCCAGCCTCGTAGACCGACCAAGACAAGGGCGTTCCACTGAGCGTCTCCAGCGTCAACTCAGCCAGCTCAGCGGCGTAATAAATATCCTCAATCGTATCAGACCCTGCAGGAATAAGGTTTTGCTTGCGATAAGCCGGACCGTTTATGCGTCCTCGGAATGGAATAGGCGCGGTGTCATCTGTCTGCATGGTCTCCGCCATAACCGTCCAGTTTTTGGCCAAATCCTCTGTTCCGGCGATGGGGTGGGCGCCCATATCGCGCAAGGTCTGCGCTGTTTGAAGAAGCGTTTTGACATCATTCGTGGCGCGCGCATTTTCGCCAGCAACGACCAAGTCTATTACGCGTTTGTGGGTCTCGGGAACGCTCGGGTTGGTAACCGGAAGTGTCTCGACAATCGCCGCATTTTCTGCGGACGTCGTCTTGCCATCAATTTCTTCAGCCGACGCTTGGCACCCCATGAGAGCGCACAATGCAATCGGGACGATACTCAAACCAACGGGTTTTTTTACGGCCATTTTCTCGCCTCCAACGAAATAAATTTGATGCAGAATCAAAGTTTTGTAAAGAAGAAAGTTACGGTCAACGGACGATCTAAGGAGGCCCGCCATGCGATCTAAGACTGTTCTCGTTGTTGAAGACACACCGGATATTGCCGCGCACATAGTCGCGATTCTAGACGCCGCCAACTGGCAGGTCGTTTTGGAGACCTGCGGCGCGACAGGGTTGGCGCGGGCCAAAGCTCAATATTTTGATATCCTTATTTTTGATCGAATGTTGCCGGATGCGGAAGGGTTAGATCTTGTCGAAACGCTTCGAAATGCGGGCATTGAAACACCTGTGCTAATGCTCACCGCACTTGGGAATTCTGAAAATAAGATTGAAGGGTATGAACGCGGAGCCGATGATTATCTCGCCAAGCCTTTCGAACCCGCTGAACTTGTTGCGCGGACTGAAGCGCTGTTAAGGCGGGCCACCGGAACAGTGCGCCGTGACTTGCAAGTTTTTTCTGATCTTGAAGTCCATAGAAAAGCGCGCACGGCCCATCGCAGTGGCAAGCATCTTAAGCTGAGCCCAAAAGAGTTTGATCTGCTTTTGTATTTTATAGATAATGAAGGGGCTTTGATTACTCGCGACATGCTCTTGCGTGATGTTTGGAACCTTAGCTTTGATCCGGGCACGAATGTCGTTGATGTCAATATTGGTCGTATGCGCAGAAAATTGGATGAGAACAGCGATGCGCCACTGCTGGAAACGGTAAGAGGTTTGGGCTATCGGTTTGGCGTTTTGTCAGACGGGTAATATCGCAATCTCATGTTCGGCGGACCCTCATATCGACAGTCGCTTTTTACAAAGCTGACACTCGGGCTCACCCTCGTGCCTATCGTCGTGTTTTCAGTGATTATGTTTTGGGCGGGATTGCGGACTCAAAACACGCTTCACCAAGAGCTCGTTTATCAAATTAATGATGAGATGGCAGCCTTAGCTGAGATTTACGTCGGATCGGGCGTTAAAGCTGTGTCTGCAGGAATTGATCAACGGCTTACCCTGACCCCTTTGACCCGTGCTGGCGCGCATTACAGTTTCATCGCCAGAGGCGGAGAGACACTGGCCGGCGACTTGGGCCCGCTTCCAGACGGGGCCTCCGATATCACGAAAACTGTCACGCTTGCGGATGAGCGTTTTGGTCCTTTGCTGATGAGATCGACGATCTTCAGTGGAGGTGAGGTTTTAAACGTCGCGCGTGAGACGGCCGCGCAACGCCGCGCACTATCAGGGAGTCTTCGAGATTACTTTATAGGGGTAGCGGCTATTCTCGGGCTATCGCTAATCTTGATTGTTATAACGGTCAGGCGGCTCAGAAGACGTCTATCCACGATGAATAGTATATTCGCGCGGGTCGGCGACGGTGATATCGACGCGCGATTGTCCACGCTTGGTCAAGCGGATGAGTTGAGTGTTTTGGCTGAGCATATCAATGCGATGATTGCCCGAACCGGACGGCTTTTGACTCTTCGAAAGCGGGTCACGGATCAGGTTGCCCATGAAATGCGATCCCCTCTCACCCGGTTGGATGCGAGCCTTTTTAGGATTGAAAACAACGCCGGACCCAATGAAGAGATCGATCAAGCGCGAGACGAGCTTAAACACTGTATCAATCTTTTAGACGGGCTTTTGGATATCTCTTCTCTTGATGCCCAACAGGGTGACAAACGGGGTTTTGAAACAATTGATTTCAGCCAACTGGTTGAGGCTATTGCTGATCTTTTCGACCCTGTGGCTGAAGATGAGAATAAACCTTTGCAGCTCAGCATTGATCGCGATGTGCACGTCTTTGGATCCAGTTCGCAACTTGGCCGTCTGCTCTCCAACCTGTTCGATAATGCCCTGAAATATGCCTTTGATGAGACCGCGATAAGCATCAGTTTAAAACGGGAAGGCGAATTTGCTGTTCTTCGTGTGTCCAATAGGGGAGCGCCGATCAGCGCGGAGGCAGCCCGCGATATTTTCACGCCTTTTTTCCGGAACCCTGACATGTCGGCGAAGAAGGGATATGGCCTCGGCCTCGCGTTAAGTCGGTCAATTGCAAACCGTCATGATGGCTTTCTCGAATTAGAGCCGACACCCCAGCGGATTCTTTTCAAACTCACCCTGCCGATTGTGTAACAGCGTCAAAATTTTCAATGAGTTCGGGGGCGTTGAATCCCGACAATCTAACGGCCCTTGTCATTCAATTTAATCACTTCTGACGATGTGGTGTCGCGATAACAGTCTTAGCCTGTGAGACATCAGATAGCGTGTCACATCAGGAGAGATCACATGGTCAGTACTTCAATTAAAATTCTATTCTTAACGACGGCAACTTTGTCGCTAGCCGCTTGCGGCGCAACCACGAATGGCCTGGGTAAGGCCATGGCCCAGAAGGCTGCATCACAAGCGATCACCGCACAAATGGCAAGCGATCAGCCGATGGTCACGGAAACAACGACAACCAGTACAACGATTGAGATGCCGGCAGCGACCACAAATATTGCCAGCCTTAATATGGCGCCGGAATGTCAGGCGATTGCGACAAAAGTCGCCGCTGTTGACGCTCGTATTCTCGCCGCGAATGAAATCCTCAATGGGGGTGACAATGTTGCGGGGCAGGCTGTGGCGTCAGTCGCGACCCAAGCCGCCATGCATAACGGCGCAGCTCAAGTCATCGGGAAAGTGCCTTTCGGCGGCTTGTTTGCGAAAGCGGCCATGGACGGCGTATCGAACTCAGGGAAAAAGAAAGCGAAAAGGGCTGCAAAAGAATTGAACAAAGCAACGCTGGAGCGCGCCAAACTGGAAGGCATGTATGCCGGCAAAGGATGCTAAGACCTTTAAAACACGGGGCGTATGAAGGTGGGCTTTGGCCCACCTTTTTTATATGGAGCGTCGGTCGTCTTGCGTATGGGGTGGCCTGAGCAGGGCCGGTCTGCCGCGTGGTTCAGCTCAGCACTCATGCCGACGAAACCAAACATTTTTGTGAAAGTTGCATGTTCGCCCTTAACATTGCAAAGTGGAAACCTATTCACTGATTAAAGAGCGACAGATGACATTCTCCGACCATACCCCTCGCAAACGCCTCCTAACGAGCGCCGCTCTTTTCGTGATCGCAAGCTTATCCTATGCGCCTCTTTCAAATGCTGTGGTGCCGAATGATAACAGCTCGCCGGAAGATGTTGTTGACACAGATGGCGGCGTGAATGGCGTTGGGATGTTCTTCCGAAATGATGGGTTTGTCTGCACCGGCACACTGATCAACCCGCGAACAGTTTTGTTCGCCGCGCACTGCGTCAATGATAGGCCTGAAGAGGATTTCGGCCCGACAATCCCATCGGCGTTCTCATTTGGTGTTGACGCATTACCCGGCTTCCAAAATTGGATTGCAAACGGCTTTGCTTCTAACCCTGATTTGTTTGTGTTTAATATTAATCAGATATTTTGGAATCCCGAATCGACGGCCCGCCCTGATAGCTTTGGTTTCCTTGAAGGGGATATTGCGCTCGCTTCGCTCGATACGCCCGCGGCGAATATCCCAACCTGGGCGCTACTCTTCTCTCGCTTACCGGACCCTTTGGCCCCTGGTGATGACGGATATGACCCGGCCAATGGGACAGGGTACCATGTCGATATAACGGGATATGGGCGTTCAGGGTCGGGATCGACGGGCGCTTCCTTTGGTATCGATTGGCGCCGTCGGGCCGCCGAAAATATGTTGGGGTCATTATCCTCATTCGATGATCGAAATAATTTCCTGTTTGGGGCTGCTTTCGGCGACTTGCCGCAAAATTTGTACCGCCTCGACTTTGATGATCCTAACAAAGAAAACGCCTTTGACTTCGACCTTTACCAAGATGAACCGCTTGAGAATGAAGGCACGACGGCCGGGGGGGATTCAGGGGGTCCGCTCATTCTGGATGCAGAAAACAATAATCTGAGCGATGAAAACCTCGTGATTGGGGTGCTCTCTGGCGGCTCACGCTTCTTTGGCCCGCAAGTTTTTAGTTCTTATGGGACGGAAAGCTTCTTCCAGCCGCTATTCCTTTATGCGGATTATATCGCGGCGAATAATCCGTATCGCTATGTCAGCGCGATTGAAGGCGACGGCGCGTGGGAAGATGCCTCGCATTGGCAATCAGATCTTGATCCGAATTACCGGATCATTGACGCCAGCGGCAATGTTGTGAATGGTTTTCCTGACACGCAACCCGCGGGTCGCCTAGAAACCGATGATCCGGGCTTCGGCACTGTCTGTTTTGATCCAGAAGGCGATAATCCGGGTGACGGCTGCCTTAACTTTGCGTCCGGCGAAGACACGCCGCCGTCTCGTCCGGCCCCAGAGACCAACAACAATAATATGGGTCAACTGAGTGCGGACGAATTCAATCGCTTAGGGATTGAGACAAACGCTGCTGTGGAAGCGGTTGATGATACAGGCGGGGCTTTGTCAAACGCGGGCGGTGTGTTGGTTGGCGGAGAAAGCCAGTCTCATCGCAGTGGTGGCGTTGAGCTTGTTGAAAACGAGTCCCACGCACCAGGCGACCCGTTGCCCGCCCCAACCATCGAGAATGGTTTGGCCGGCGCGACAGATTTTGTCCCTGACAATATTGATCCGCCATCCGGCAATAACGGCGCGCGCCGTTACTTTGAAGTGACCTTAAGCAATTCGGGCACAACAACGCTGAGCAGCACGCGCACAATTGACCGCTTGAATATCGGCGGGGCCGCAGGCCTCATCATTGATGCCAATGGCGATCTGACGACCCTGATCGATGTCAATCAAACGGGCGGACGTGTCGTCATTGATGGCGTCTTGAACAGTGCGAGCGATTATACCCTCTTTTCTGGTATGCTCTCAGGAACCGGGACTGTGACAGCGCCGTTCCTGACAAATATTGCAGGGATGATTGCGCCAGGCGCATTGGGGACCATCGGGACGCTCACGATTGATGGCAGTGCCGTGCTCTCGTCCGGGTCGAGTTTGCTCATCGATATTGGGGCCAATGGTATCAATGACCGCCTGGCGATCACAGGCGATTCAAGTTTGGGTGGTCAGGTCTTCTTTAATCCTACGGCCGACGTCCGCGCCGGAAACGTTTATACGTTCCTGACGACCGCGGGCACACAATCCGGCGAGCTCTCAGCCGCCAATATCAGCACAATCCTGCGTCCTGTACTGACCCATACGGACAACGCAGTTTTTGCGACAATTGAGGCTGGCACTTACAATGACGCGATTGCGTCGGGAAATAACGTACAAAGCGCCTATGCGAAATTATTGGATGGGAGTCGCGGCGTTGACAGTCTGTCTTCCATCTATGCGTCGCTTGATTTGACCTCGGATGATCAAATCCAAGCTGTCTTAGATAGCTGGGCGCCTGTCACAGAAACAACCACGCGGAGCCTCGCGAAATCTTCGATTGATACGATGGCGCACTTCCACAGAAACCGGATGAGCCAAATGGGGTCAAAAAGTTGGGGTGGCGGCAGCGTAACGGTCATGGGCAATCCCGTGCAGATGGCGTCTAATGCAGACTATATGTCGACCATGTCGGATACGGGCCAATTACAGGCGGCTATCGGGGCGGGTGTAAAGACAACGCACACGATTCCGGATGATTACGCGATCTACCTGTCCGGTTCTTTTATCGACGGTAGTGGGAGCGCAATGCCAACAGCGCAAAACTATTCGGACGAAGATTTTGATGGCTGGTCCATTGTTGCGGGTATCGAGCATGCGGTGTCTGAGAAAATTACGGTCGGGGCGTCTCTCAGCTATACTGAGCTGGAAGCAGAGGCCGCGCTTAATCAATTGGCTGAAACGGACCATCTTTCGGGCTCGCTTTATGGCCAATTGCGTTCGTCGCAAAACCTTGTGCTCGACGGGCTACTCAGTGTCGGAACCTTCGGGACGAAGAACACTCGAACAGTGGCTTTCCCGTCCAATGCGACACTGACATCTGACGATGATAGTTTGGCCTTTACGGCTGACATCCAAGTCTCCAGACCCATGCAAGCCGGGTCGATTATGGTCGTGCCCAAAGCGGGTCTTCGCAGTAGCGTGATCAATTTTGACGACATCGAAGAAACGGGGGGGCTTCCCGGCCTCGACATTGATCGTGATGTCTATCAAAGCACACAAGGTCGGCTCGGGCTGGACCTTATCACGACAGCATCGTCCAGAGCGCAATTCCGTCTAACCGGGGACATTGTGCGGGAATTTAACGGTGGCGCGGACTCCTTTAACGCGGGCTTTGTCGGCGGTGGGGGTGTTAATGCGCCGTTCCTCTTATTCGGGACGGATAAGACTTGGGGCGAAATTGGGGCTGGCCTGAATTTTGGTGCTGGAAAGACGACAATCAATCTATCCGCTGACACAACAGTTGGACGCCGCGATATCGAAGCGCGCACATATCGGGCAGGCATCAGCGTAAAGTTCTAGCCGAAAGCCATCCTCAGATGTGGAGCCATCCGCCGCACGGTGGGTGGCTTTTTTGTCTCTCAACTGATAATCATTAGGTCATCAGGAGAGCCTCTTGCAAAAATTCATCATCCCGCTGGCCTTAATGTCTGGCCTCTTCATGTCCGGTTGTGTCCACCCGACTGAAGACACACTTGTGGTGTCAAACTCGGATCGTGACGCGGTAAAGAACCCGAAAAACAGCGCCTCACAGACGCAGAATTCGTCAATCCTCTCAGAACCAAAAACAACCCCGTCTCAGACTATGACCCAAAATATGATCCCGCCATCGCAAGAGTATTGGGTCATAAGACCGGGCACGGTGGTGTATAATGCCGCGCGGGAGCCGGTGAGGTCTCTCCGCCTTCAGCCAAAAGTCTATCTTCATGACGTCGTTGATGGGTGGGGCTTGATTGATGCGGCTAAAGGCGAGTGGGTGAAAATGTCTGATGTCTCTCCCGATCAACCCGCTGACACTTTGGCGGCGCCAGAAAATTCGACAGAATTACCGCGTGTGACAGTCGAAGACATGATGAAACCCCAACTTAAATAAGTCGTTCAAACAGGTTGATGACAGCGCCCCATGCTCCCTAGTTTTTTGATTATAGACGATTTTTTGACGAACCCTCACGATGTGAGACGCCAAGCCTTGGGACTGGATTATGATCCAAAATTCAAACAAGGAAACTACCCCGGTCTGATCTCAACCCAGCCCTTGCCAACGGCCGCGATCGATAAAACCGTATCCAATATATTGGGTCGGACAGTTCGCCCCGCTATCAATACATCACACGGTCACTGCCGTTTGACATTGGCCGGGGATAAAGGCCGTAGCGGAGTCCATATCGACCCATGCTTCTATTCGGGGATCCTCTATCTGAGCCAGCCGGAACATTGCAAAGGGGGGACGGATTTCTTTCGTCATCGCCGCACGGGCTTAGAATCGGTCCCGTCGAATGAAATGCGTCTGATTGAAAGCGGATATACTAATCCGAATACACTCATCGAAGAAGTTGTGAACAAAGACACGAACAGCGCAAGTAAATGGGAACGGACGATGCGGGCGCCTATGCGGTTTAACCGCCTCATTTTGTTTAATCCTTGGCTGTTTCACAATGCCGGACAGGCTTTTGGGAACACCCCAGAAGCAGGTCGACTTGTCTGCCTATTATTCTTTGCGTCGGGGAAAATATCCTGACAGGACAGACGTCTCGTTAAGCCGTAAAATTAAGCTTCGTAGAAATTGGACTTTGCAATGATCAAACCTCTCTTGATGTCGGTAAGCGCAACGCTTTTGCTGGCGGCCTGTTCGCCAACGACGCCCGGTGAGGATAACCCGTCCCCCAGCGAAACGACTTCCGTCATTAATACGGAGACTATGTCTAACATTGTCAAAGTGCTTGCGTCAGATGAATTTGAGGGTCGCGCGCCCGGAACTGCGGGTGAAACCAAAACCGTGAATTACTTGATCGAGCGTTTCACCGATCTTGGCTTAGAGCCGGGCGGACGCAACGGCGGGTGGACATATCCTGTCACGCTCAATCGGTCGGCTGTAACGGACGTGCGCAGTTTGAATGTGAGCCAGGGGGAGACGCGCATCACGCTTGAGCAGGGCAAAGACATTGAAATTAGTTCAGCCAATCCCCGCGCCGTCATTGATGTAAAAGATGCTCCGGTTGTCTTCGTCGGCTTTGGCGCGAGCGCACCGGAACGAGATTGGGATGACTACGGGGATATTGATCTGACGGGTAAGGTTGCGCTTTTTTTGGTCAATGACCCTGATTTTGGGGTAACAGAAGATCATCCGACCCATGGCGTGTTCGGCGGACGCCGGATGACCTATTATGGTCGGTGGATGTATAAGTATGAAGAAGCGGCTCGTCGCGGAGCCGTAGCCGCCCTCGTCATCCACGAAACAAAAGCCGCCGGTTATGGCTGGAATGTTGCGGCCTCATCGCCGGGTGAAAACTATGCTGTCGCAACCACCGGGCCCGGAAAACCCTCGGTCGATTTGCAAGGGTGGCTGCATCAAGACATGGCGCAACAATGGCTCCAGCAAGCCGGTTATGACTTAGGCGAACTTCGGACCGCCGCGCAAAAACGGGATTTCACCGCGCTCACCTTAGGGGACATTCGGTTTAACGCAGAGCTCGCGCTGTCAGTTGAAACGGTTGAAAGTCAAAACGTGCTCGGCAAGATCACAGGGACAACCCGTCCTGATGAAACGATCATGCTATCGGGCCATTGGGACGCCTATGGACTCGGCGAACCGAACGAGGCGGGAAAAACCGTCATGCCGGGGGCAAATGATGATGCATTGGGCTTGGCCGGACTGATGGAAATCGCTCGAAATTTAAAGGCCGAACCGGCCTTAGACCGGTCCATTGTCTTTGCGGCTTGGACGGCAGAGGAGAGCGGCTTGTTGGGGTCTGAGGCCTATGCTCAAAACCCAATTTATCCGATGGCAACAACGGTCGCCAATTTGACCTTGGACATTCTCCAAACAGCCGGGCTGGCCCATGACGTCATTCAAGTCGGGGAGGGCCAAAGCGACTTAGAAGAGATGATGGCCAAGACGGCCGCGATGCAAGGTCGCGTGGTGTCGCCGGAAGGTCTGCCCGAAAATGGCCTGTTTTTCCGCGCCGATCATTTCTCTCTCGCGCGACGTGGCGTTCCGGTGCTGCTGATCATGGGGATCGCAGGCGGATCGGATCTTAAAGACGGTGGACGCGCCGCGGGAGACGCGTGGGTGAAGGGCTATATCGACAACCGGTATCATAATCAGAATGATGCATGGGACAGCAATTGGGACCTCCGAGGTGCGGCGCAAGATGTCGAATTGTTTTTGGATATGACTCGGGAATTAGGTAATTCCGAGGCGTGGCCCGCGTTAAAAGCAACGTCTGAGTTTAAACGAATCCGAGAGGCGAGCGCCTCTGTACGAGAGTAAGGGTTTGCGACGGGGTCACATAACGCGGTGTGGGCGAGATACTTGTTACTGCGGGACGTCCATCGGTTTGATGAGGATTAGGACGGTCTGTCTGTGCTGACGAGCCCTCCAAATTTATGACAAAACAAATACTGTCGCGTCACAGAATGAGTATTAATCGTTCACGACAGTGATAAAAACTAATTGCATGGCGCCCTAAATTATTAGGGATTCTATCCATGTGTTTATGGACTATTGAGGGTGTGACTTTGCCTGCGAAAGCAAAGGGGCAGTCACGAGCAAAAGGGCCGCGGGGCCGTGCCATGGCGTCGGCTTTGGCGCTCTGTCTGGCGTTGCCACAACTGGCGTCAGCGAGCTCCCTGAGCGGGCAAGTTACAGATGTAACCGGACAAGCTCCGTTCGCGGGCGCGGTTGTGCGTGTTGAAGAAATAGACAGATCTGTTGTGACGGATCGGTTTGGTCGGTACCGCCTCAATGGCTTAGAGTCCGGCGCATATACGATTTCGATTAAGTATTTAGGGACACCGACTGTGACGCAGACGGTCTCAATTCCTGAGGCTGACGCCATCATTGATTTTACTATTGGCGATGATGTCGCTTATGAAGACAATATCATCGTTGTCGGGACCAAGGCCGCGCAAGCGAGTGCGCTTAATCAGCAACGGGCCGCGACGTCTATCAAGACAATTATCGATTCTGACGGGCTCGGGAATTTCCCCGACACGACCGTCGCGGACTCGCTCTCGCGGGCCGTTGGAATCTCTGTTGAGACGGACCAAGGCGAAGGGCGCTATGTGTCAATTCGCGGCATCAATACGGACCTGATTTCCTCATCCATCAATGGCGTACGGACCCCGTCCCCAGAGGACCGCCGCGGCGTTCTTCTCGATGGTGTTCCGTCAGATCTTCTGGATGGAATTGAAGTCCAAAAATCACTCACGCCAGATGTCGATGCTGATAGTTTGGGCGGCGTTATCAATCTTAAAACTGTGTCTGCCTTTGACCGGAAAGATGACTTCTTTCGGGTCAAAGTGGAAGGCGCCTACAATGAGATCACAGAGGAAGTTTCACCGAAAGCCTCGATGACCTATTCCAATACCTGGGACGATCGGTTCGGGGCAGCGGTTTCTTTGAGCTATCAAAACCTCGCCATTGAAGCGCATAATAATGAAATTGGCGAATGGGATCAGGACGATGACGGCAACTTCTTTGTCGCAGATGATTACGAACAGCGTTGGTATGACTTAACCCGTGAACGGATTGGCTTGGTCGCGAACTTTGATTGGAACGTCAATGATGGGACCAAACTCTACCTACGCACGCTCTATAATCGCTACACGGATAATGAGGTTCGGAATAAATTTGAGCTTCGAGAATTTGATGAAGAGATCATTGATGTCACGCCAACGAGCACGACAATCCGTCGCGGTGAGGTCGATGCCGAAGTTCGGTTGCGCGAGGAAGTTCGCAATATTCAAACATATTCTCTCGGCGGGGAAACCGTCGAAGGCCCGTGGACTGTCGATTATCAGGCGTCGTTTGCTTATGCAGAAGAAGACGACACGAATAACCACGACGTCACGTTCCGTTCGACCCCTGAACAGCGCGATAGCACGGTCGGGGCGATCACCTTGTCCTATGATGATCCACAGCAGCCAGTTATTTCAGGGTCTGCGCTGCCGTTTCTGCTGGATCCTACAAACTACGAACTCGACGCCTATGAGCAAGAGTTCACGATCAATGAAGACACGGAATATGCGGCTCAGATTAACGTGTCGCGCGATAGCATGATCGGACAAACCCCTGTGGTCTGGAAGGCGGGCGCCAAATATCGTGACCGACAGAAGACACGGGATCAAAACCTCACCTTTCATGAACGAGACGATGTGGTTTTGGATCAATTTATTCGGTCCGATGCAGATATATCAAATTGGCGCTTGGCAAACCGTATGTTCGAGTGGCCCGACGCGAATTTGACAGCCTCATTGCGAGATACATTTCAGCCCGCAGAACTCGTGGTCGAAGATACGCTGTTGGAATCCTCTGTCGGGGACTTCCAAGTGGATGAGCGCATCTTGGCAGCTTACGGGATGGGGACGTTTGAAATCGGGGGTGCGACGTTTGTTGCCGGCGTTCGATTAGAGCAAACAGATGTTGATCTGTTGGGTAACTTTTTTGAAGAAGACAGCCTGACTGCAACCCCTCGCGAAATATCGCAAAATTATACGGATATTCTTCCGTCCATAAACCTTCGGTATGATTTCACGGATCGAATCACGGGTCGCGCAGCTTATTATGCAGCCGTCGTTCGTCCGGCCTTTGGCGACATGGCCCCGACGGCCCTGTTGAATGATGACCGCGACGAAATTGAATTGGGGAACCCTGATCTCGAAGCTTATGGCGCAGATAATTTTGATGTCGGGATCGAATTTTATCCCACGAACCTCTCTGTCATCTCTATCGGCGCATTCTACAAGGCGATTGATAACGCTATTTTTCCGGCTGAATTCGACATCGCCGACGTCCCCGCCACTATCGATCTCTCCTTTCTTCCTGCAGCGACATTAGCGACAATTGAAGACGTGAACACGTTCATCAATGTCGGCTCGAGTGAAATTTTCGGTGTTGAGGTCAATTACGTTCAGAATATGGGCGACCTATCCGAGTCCTTGGATGGCTTTTTGTTCTCAACTAACCTGACGTTGACAGACAGTGAAGCGACACTGCCTGATGGCCGCAAGGTACCGTTCTTGAAACAATCCAACACGGTCTGGAATATCGCACTGGCTTACGAAAAAGGTCCAATAGACCTGCGCGTGTCCGGGAATTATCGCGGCGATTTCTTAGATGAGCTGCAAGGTCCTGAATTGGATCGTTACGCCGATGATCGTTTCCGGATTGAAGCATCCGCCAAATACCGCGTGACGCCGCAATTGCAGGTCTATCTCGAAGGCAAAAACCTGACGGACGCGCCGGAGTATTTTTACTTCGGGGATGAAAGCCGTCTGTCACAATATGATGAATTCGGCCGCACGATCGTCTTCGGCGCACGCTTCACTTACTAGGAAATACAATGTCACGTACGATTGCAACAGCCGCTCTTTCGCTGTCACTTTTGACGGCGTGTGCCGTGATGGACCCTGCCTACGTGGCTGTGCCGATCACGGCGGACTTTGAGACGCCGATCATGGCGAGCGTCGGCGATAGCGCTGACGACCCTGCCATCTTTATCAATCCTGACGGGGGCGGGTTTATTGCTGCCACTGACAAACAAGCGGGTCTCTACATTTACACACTCGAAGGAGAGCAGCGCGAGTTCATGCCGATCGGGACGATTAACAATGTCGACCTTCGGTCCGGTGTTGCGTGGCAGGGAACAGACTCTGTTCTCTTGGTCGCGAGCAATGATGAAACCAATGAGATTATGTTGGTCTTGTATGATCCAAAGACGGACATGTTTTCTCGTCCAGAGCCCGCCGCCATTTCGGTCGGTGATTTCTCACCCTATGGGATTTGCATGGGTCGATCCGCGAATGACGGCCTTTATATCGGCTTGACCAGTAAGGCGGGCCTCTATCAGCAATATCTTATGAGCCTGTCCGCCCCGACGATTACAGCACGTAAGGTCCGTGAATTCACAACGGGAACAAAGACGGAAGGCTGTGTCTTCGATGATCGCACACGACAGCTCTATATCGCTGAAGAGACGGGGTCGCTTTACCAATATCCGGCCGCACCATCCGGAAAAGATGAGCCGATTATATTGATGCAGGCCGGAGATTACGGGTCGAAGGCCGATCTGGAAGGTGTCACGCTCTATCCAGTGGGAGACGACGGCGGGTACCTGATCGTTTCATCGCAGGGCAACAATAGCTATGTTACGTTCAGTCTGCCTGACCACAGGTTTGTGGGTCGGTTCACCATTGTTGATGGCGCGGTTGACGGGGTCACAACAACTGACGGGATTGATGTCACAGCGCAGGCGACCCAGCAGTTCCCCGTTGGATTCCTGGTGGTGCAGGACGATGAAGACGACAGCTCACCGTCTCAGCGTGGCAAGCGCCAGAATCTGAAAGTCATCGACTGGAGAACAATTCAGGCTGCTTTAACGGAATAAATCCAAATTCGAGAAGCCTTCGTGTCGTGGCTCTCCAACACTTCGAGAAGCTTTAAGGACTGAATAGCTGCTCAAAAATATGTTGGCTTTGGTCAATTATATTTTGTTGCACTTAAAGTCCGACCCTTCACGTACTCCGCAATAAAGTTGACAAATCTCTAATATAGGTTTTTGTAATCTGACGGGGGTAAGGCAATGAAAATTCGCAACTTTAGGGCTAAGAGTTATGCTGTTGGTCTGGCCACGACGACAGCCTTGGTCATGGTCGGGTGCGCAACCGGACCTTATGTGTCTGCGGAAATCCCAAGGCCGGGATTGTCGACACATGATGTAAAATCTATTTTAACGGGAGAGAGCAATGCCTTTGAACCCGGGACATCCAACCTCAAAACTACGTCCATTAGTTTTGGCGCGGCCGCGCAATATGGCCGGTTTTTACAAGATGCATATAATAAAGCCTTAGAGGATCGGTCGAAACTCAGGCAGACGTCAAATCTGTCGACGATTTGGCTCGGCATCTCTGCGCTGGGTATGGAGGCGACGGATAATGGGGGCGACACAGCGTTGATTTCCGGGCTCGTCGCGTCAGCCCTCGGCATTAGTAGCCGGTCTCTCTTAACGCGCAATCACGAAGCCGCCTATAGTCTCGGCGCCCGCCAGATCGCATGCGTCTTGACCTCGGCAACAAATAAACGCCCCGCGACTTATAATGATATATTGGTGCATACGGAACTCATGTCTTTAAGAGCTGATGTTGAAGCATACAAAGCATTGAGCAGAAAAATTATTGATTCCAGCAAGTCAAATATCGGTAATTTGTCCAATAGTCTGTTAAATCAGAATATCGCATCAATTAGTTCAGCTGAAATAGAGTTGGGGGTTATCAAACCTCGTATAGCTACGGGCACTTCTGAGGTTTCTCAGGTGGTGAACGGTGTTACGACGACTAGAACGATTCTCACCGCGGAAGCTCAAAAAGCTCAAGTTGATTTAGATGAAAAAAATAGAGATATAGAAAAACTAAAAATGGAGTTGATGAGAATTCAATTCTCAGCGTCTGCGCTAGAAAATCAACACCAAGATCATAAGGATAGGTCTGCAGATATAATTATTAAGGCAGAGCGCATGATAGCAATCGGCGAAGCGTTTCATACAGACTACAACCGTCTTGGCGAGCAACTTCTTAATAAGATCGAAGAAATTAGGTGGGAAGTTAACGATGCTGTTCGTCGGAGTGAACCCGATTTGATCCAACTGAATTCCAATCTCCGGTCTGTTGTCAGTAATCAGCTTGGGTTTTCAAATATGAGTCTAACGGCACCGCCTGAGCAAAATTTTGCAGAAGATACTCAGATTGAAAAAAGTGGCGACAATGACTTTGGTCCTTTAAATGTGCCGGATGAAATCGCTGATGAATGGGAGATTCTGACGGAAGAGGGCGATAAAATCAAAGCCCGGGTCGTCGCCTTAAATAAAACTATACAAGAACTTAGTCAGAAACCTGTTCTGACATTTCCTGATGATACATTTGCAGCGTGCTCAAACGGGGGGCTGCAAGCGCTTTTCGCCCCAGCGCCAGTCAGTCTAAACCCAGCGAACATAACCTTGCCGAAAGACTATACGGGAGGCGCCGTTCTTACGGCGATTACGGGTGGAACTTTGCCTTACGGGTCACCCAATAAACCAAATGTTGAGGTGACATTCACAAACAATATTGCCAGCATTACAGTCAAGAATGACGCGGGCGCGCCAGGTAAGGACCCTCTTCAAATTGTCATTTCGGATATGTTTGGAAAATCCGCGATATTGACGATTACTCCGTCAGAGAAACCTCCCGAAACGATAGTCGCCCCAGAGGTCGAGGCGCTTGGGAATACTAGTGCGATTGTTGTAGTTAGTGAGAGCGTTGCGGCGAAAAAGGCAGCCGTAACAGACATTCAGAAAAAAATTGTGGGTTTGAAGCTCGGAGACAGCGAGTCTTGGCTAGAGGATTTGATTACTAAATCGACGATCCCAGACCTCAGCGCTCAGGCAAGCGCGGGAAAAGGTTTCGTTGATGGTGATTTTGGCAAGGTAACCCGGCAAGTTGTGCAGCATTATATCAAGGAAAACTGGGATGGTAACATTGAGGATGTACTAGCGAGTAAGGCTCCCAATCCTCCGACATCGTGTAGTAAGTCGACTGATGCTTTGAATTCAAAGATTGTCCTTACGCTTGATGGAACACTCTATCCTCCTGAACAGCTTGCGGCGACTTCAGAAATGACGATTGATCCCGCTTTAATCGACTTTCTCTTGAAATGCGACATCATCAAATGAAAGCTATTCTTAGGGCCGTGCCATAAGTGGATTACGCGTCGTCAAACGAACGCTTTCACCTCCCAAGGTCGCTGAAATTACCTACTTTGATGTTAGACGAGCCTGTCACCGTTGTCATAGCTGATTGCGATCTTTGGGGTCGTCATAAAAGCAATTCACGTTGAGCCTATTTAAGGTCCATCGTCGGCGAGATTCTTTCTGGCGAGAGTTCGCCGTCTCATATGCTTGCCGACCTATCCTTCCCTCAACGACATCGTATTTTTCATGAATTCCATTGTCGTGTTATTGGTAAGCGGAGTCAATTTAGGCTGGCCGTGGCTCACTATATAAACTTCCCATCTATCTTTGCGCATAACTACGTCTACCAAAACTCTTGACAATCCAGAATCATTCCTCAACAGGTGTTGAAACTCAACAAGCGTTGAATAATCCGGAAAATCCGGACACGACCTAGGGGATACGGATATGAAACAGTCCATGCTGAGAACAGGTGCGGCCGCTGCTGTACTAACACTTTTACCAGCCTTCGCTGCGCAGGCGCAGATTATGCCGGGCGATGAAATCATTGTGACGGCACAACGTCGGGCGCAAAACATTCAAGATGTTCCAATTTCGGTGACCGCCATTTCGGGTGATATGCTGCAGCAAACCGGCGCCATCGATATTACGGACATTCAAAAGTTTACACCAAATGCGACTGTTGAAGTGGCCCGCGGCTCTAACTCAACCTTGGTCGCCTTTATCCGCGGCGTGGGGCAACAGGATCCGCTTTGGGGCTTTGAGCCCGGCGTCGGCATTTATGTCGATGATATTTTTGTCGCGCGTCCACAAGGCTCTGTTCTGGATATTTTTGATGTCGAGCGGATCGAAGTTCTACGCGGCCCGCAGGGGACGCTTTATGGTCGCAACACTATTGGCGGCGCGATCAAATATGTCACGAAGGGTCTGGATCTCGAAAACCCGACACTCAACGCCCGCATCAACGTCGGGTCTTACGGTCAGTTTGATCAGACTGTGTCAGGCTCTATGCCGCTCGGTGACACATTTGCGGTCGGGGCAGCCATCGCGAATTATCAGCGCAGCGGTTATGGTGAAAACCTGAATACGGGTGCGGATCACTACGACAAGGATGTCTTGTCTGGCCGTGTCAGCGCGCGCTGGATGCCAACGGACTCACTCGACTTCCGTCTCACGGCCGACATGACGCAGGACGACAGTAATGCGAAACATGGCCATCGCTTGCTTCCAAGTGCAAATGGACAATTCGCGGTGACAGAGAACGAATATGATACGCGCGCTGGTGTTGGAGACGCAAATTCGGTCGAAACCAAAGGCGTTTCCTTCACTGCGTCGTGGGATGTGAATGACGCGTTGACCCTGAAATCCATCACGGCTTACCGGGAAGGCGACACAGTCACACCGATTGATTTTGATGCCTTGCCGCAAGCTGATTTCGATGTTCCGGCCTTTTATAACGATAGCCAATTCAGCCAAGAGCTTCAGATCTTATATAACTCTGACCGTCTATCAGGCATCGCGGGTCTTTATTACCTAGATGGCGAAGCCGCGGGCGCTTTTGATGTCGTGCTTGCAGGCTTGGGTGTGTCGATCTTCCAATCTGGCGATCAATCGAAAGAGAATATTTCGGCTTATGCTGACTTCACTTATGCCGTAACGGATCGTTTCGATGTGTCCCTCGGGGCACGTTATACAAGCGATAAAACGGTTGCAGATGTGACGCGCGAGCTGTGGCTCGGAGCGGGTACAGGTTCATTCGATCCAACCAACACCACCTCAATCTTCCTCGCCACACAAACGGGTTATACGGGTCTCGAACGCAAGGATAACGAGTTCACACCGCGTGTGGCCCTATCCTACAAGTTGACTCCAGAAACGAATGTGTATGCGTCATTCTCACAAGGCTTCAAGGCGGGTGGGTTTGACCCCCGCGCTCGGGCCGATCTCGATCCGACAGGCGTGTCGCGTGAAGGTTTCGCACCAGAAACAGTCGATAGTTATGAGATTGGGTTTAAAGGCAGCTTACTCGACAACCGCCTGACATATAGCCTCGCGGGTTTCATGGCCGACTACACGGATCAGCAAATCACGGTTCAGGAAGGCGTTGATTCAGATAATGACGGAACAAATGACACGTTCGTGTCGTCCGTCTTCAATGCAGGTGATTCCAAATATAAAGGGATCGAATTTGAAGGCGCGCTTCGTTTGTCCGATAGCTTTACTCTCAGCTCAATGGTCGGTTATATTGATGCTGAAATCGAGGAAATTATTTCCGGCGGGGTCAATATTGCGAGCAGTTTCGTTACGCAAAACACCCCCGAATTCACAAGCCGATTTGGTTTTGCTTGGACGAACGGGATCGGTAATTCGGGTGATCTGACTCTGACGGGTTCTGCCAATTACCGCAGCGAGTATTATTTGTTCAACGTTGCCAACCCGGGGTTTGCTGCGGGAACAAGTGCTGTCTTCCCACAAGGCGGGCCTGCGCTCGACCCAGAGGGCTATACTACATTCGATTTGGGCGCGAATTTCGTGTCCGAGAGCGGACGGTGGGAGTTTGGTCTATTCGGTCGCAACCTAACGGACGAACGGGCCCGCGTCGCCGCCTACAACTTCGTGACACCATCGCAGCTCGGCGTGGATGGGGCCTACTCGACCTTTTATCGGGCGCCTGCGACTGTCACCGCGACCTTAGGCTTCCACTACTAAGCGCGGGGGCCGAGGCGGCTCTCATGCTCTTCGCAGATACGGCGAAAGCCTGCGGAGACGAAGGGCACCATCAACTCATAACCCGTCGCCGCATCCGACGAGGATGCGGCGCCGTCCGACAGCTGGTCGAGCCGGTGCGTATCGGCAAAGGTCAGCGTCAGCGAGCCGGACATAAATTGGTATCCCCAATAGATGGCCTGCGGATCGGCGTCCGGGAGCGCCAAGCGCAGGGCCGCGATAAAGCTACGGACGAAGGGGTTGAAATATTCCGTCATCAGTTCGCCGCCCCATTCGGTGGAGCTGTTCACCCAAGCAACAAGCGAGAGATAATGGCGCCACCCTTCATCGGCCGACCCCTGAATTTCCCCCAGCGGGCGCAAATAGGCGTCGATCACAGCGTCAAGCTGGGGCGCGTCAGGGGCTGCGGCCGCCAGACAGGCGTCGAGCGCATCATTACGGATCCTGTTGAGCACTTCAGCGCGCCGCGCAAAGACAGCTCGAAAAAGCCCGTCTTTGCTTCCGAAATGATAGCTTGTCAGCGCCACATCCACGTCGGCCAATTTGGCAATTCGCCGCAAGGTCACGCCGTCATAGCTATGCTCGGCGAACAGACTTTCGGCTGCGTCCAGAATACGGGTTTTACGGTTGGTCTGGTCGCTCATGCTGCGGCTTATGAGCATCAGAGCGCGACCCGTCAAACGCGCGCAACGGCTGTTCGTTTCAAAAGAGTTGAAAGATGAAAATCCAAGCGACCCGACCGTTGCTGGGCGAGTATTTCCGCCTGCATGCCAAGTGGCGCAGTGCAAAGCCAGCGCTTATCGCGGACGGAAAAACGCTCACCTGGTGTCAGTTTAATAGCCGTCTCAACCGTGTCGCGAATATGGTCCATGCCGCCGGGTTGTCTCGGGATGATCGGGCTATTGTCTTTATGGATAATGGGGCAGATATGACGGAGGTCTTGTTTGGGCTCGTCAAAGCGGGTGTCGCCTCTGCGCCCCTAAATTTATCTGTCTCTGACGCCGCCATTACCGTGATGATCCAAGACAGTGGCGCGCGGGCGGTGTTTGCGAGCCGGACACATGTTGCACGGCTAGGCAAAATTATCGCGTATATGGGTGACGATGCGCCAGACATTCTCATTGCTGCAGGGCCCGATGACGGCGCTGCGTCGGGGTCTCTTTTATGGTCAGATTTCACAGCGCTAAGAGACGCTCAATCTGATTGCGAACCCGCCGCGCTCGTACAGCCCGACGATATCCTAAACATAATCTATTCGTCGGGCACGACGGGCCAACCCAAGGGCATTGTTCATACCCAGCAAAGTCGATTGGACTGGGCTTATGACTTAGCTACCGCCCTGCGATATGATGGGCAATCGCGTATGCTGGCGACAATTGGTCTTTATTCCAACATTACGTGGGTTGGAATGTTGTCCGTTTTATTAAGGGGCGGGTGCCTCGTTATTGCGCCGCGTTTTGATGCGAAGGCTTGCTGGCAGGCGATCGAGACGCATCGCATTACACATATCGCTATGGTGCCGATTTTATATCAACGCTTGGTCGATCATGCGGCGGCGCAAAAGGTTGATACGTCTCATGTCCGTAATTTGGTGAGCGCGGGTTCACCCTTACGATCAGAATTGCGTGAGGCGCTCTTCGATATTTTCCCGTGCGGTATCACCGAATTATATGGCTTGACCGAAGGCGTGATCACAACGCTTGACCCCGAAGATGCGCAGGGTCGGATGGCCTCTGCGGGGCTGCCTCTGCCGGGGTCTGACTTACTGATTTTGGATGATCAGGATCAACCATGCGCGCCTGGCCGCTCGGGCGAGATTGTCATGGCGAGCCGTTTTGTCATGCCGGGTTATCTGAATCGTCCGAATGAAACAAAAGCTGCGCGCTATATTGACGCGAACGGTCAACACTGGCTTCGCACAGGCGATATCGGGCAGCTCGATGCGGACGGATATCTCTATGTTGTGGACCGCAAGAAAGACATGATCCTATCGGGCGGGCAAAATATTTATCCGCAAGATATTGAAGCGGTGCTCGCGCGTCATGCTGACGTCTCTGACGTGGCCGTGATCGGTGTGCCAAGCCGCAAGTGGGGCGAAACGCCGTTGGCCTTGGTGACGGCGCGCAACGGTGTGCTCGACCCCAATACGCTAAAGGATTGGACTAATGCTCAATTGGGTCGTCAGCAGCGAATAGCGGATATTAAGGTCGTTGCAGAGATCCCGCGCAATCCAAACGGAAAGGTCCTAAAGCGGCAATTGCGTGAGGACTTTAAAGGGCTTGTTTATGACTAGGACGTTTGCAGACCACAGCTACAGGGTCCCTGACGGATTACGTTTGCGGGCCCGCATATATGAGGGCGCGTCCGACCGTTTGCCATTATTGTGCATGCATGGACTCACGCGAAATAGTGCCGACTTTGAGCCCCTGCTTGACCACCTCACAGAATGGCCTGCGATTAGCGTGGATCAACGCGGGCGCGGCCGCTCGGCCCATGACCCTGACCCGGAACGATATCGCCCCGATGTTTATTGCGCCGATATGTTGGCGATGCTGGATGGCCTCGGACTGGAGCAGGTGATCGCGGTCGGCACATCAATGGGCGGTTTAATGAGCTTGATGTTGGCGGCCATGCGGCCTCGTCTGTTCGCGGGGATCATTATCAATGATATTGGACCTGCCGTTGATCCGGCGGGTCTCGCGCGGTTGGCGGGCTATGTTGGCCAAGACATGGAATTTGACGATTGGGCTTCAGCGGAGGCCTCTATCAAGGCGCAAGGCGCGCAGATATTTACGGACTTCGGGGCGCAAGATTGGGCCGATTTCGCGCGGCGCGTCTGCGAACAGGGGACAGACGGACGCGTGCGATTCGCTTATGATCCTGCCATTGCAGACGGCTTACGCGGCGGGGATGCGTCTGCGGTGCCGCCTGACCTATGGTCGCTCTGGGATGGGATGGGGACGGTGCCGACGCTCGTTTTGCGCGGACAAACGTCGGATATCCTGTCTGCTGAAACGGCCGAGCGTATGGTCGCTACTCATCCGCTCGCAACGCTTGTGACGATACCGGGTCGGGGTCATGCACCAATTTTGGATGAACCGGCTGCGGTAGATGCCATCCGGTCTTTCCTGCGTGAATTGTCATGAAGCCTATTCGTTTCATCGGCCTCTGCGCGGGCCTGTTTTTGGCGGCCTGTTCCCCTGAAATAGAGCCAGCGACGATAATTGAGGATAATCCTTATTTGTCGGCGGCCGATAAGGTTGTGACACTTGACGGTGATCGGGTCCGCTACCGGGTGGACGGTCCTGCAGACGCGCCAACGCTAATTATGTTGCATGGCTTTACGGACTCTCTGAACGGATGGGACCGACTGGCGAGCGCGCTCGACGATGAGTATCGGATCATTCGACCGGATCTGCCGGGCCACGGATTAAGCGGTATGAACGGGTCTGGCGATTACAGTAATGAGGCGCTGGCCAAATTTGTTGGGGCATTCATTAAAGAGACGACCGATAGCCCGCCTATTTTAATCGGGAACTCGCTCGGCGGATTAGCCGCGTGGCATGTAGCCGCCGACGATCCTGACGCAATTGCGGCGCTGGTTCTGATTGCTCCGGGTGGTGTGCCGCATAATGGCATTGGCGAAACCCCGGTTGAAGTGCCCGCAATGTTACGGTTTTACTTAAGCAAAGCGCCCGAAGCAGGTGTGCGCGCGGCCCTCCGCGCAATGTATGGTGATCCTGATCTGTTGGACGAGGCGGACATTGCGCGCTTCGTGGCGTTGATGCGCCAGCCCGGTAATGGTGAGGCGTTCACGGCCCGCGCGGCGCAGTTTACGCTTCCTGATCCAATGTCGGATCTGGCCCAGATTACGGCGCCGACACTGATTATTTGGGGTGAGGCGGACGGTGTTTTGCCGCCAGCCTATTCCGAGATATTTGACACCGCCATCGCTGACAGTCGCGTTCTGCGCCTGCCGGGGGTCGGCCACCTGCCACAGGCCGAAGCCGCGGACGAGGTGGCAGCCGCCATTCGTGCGTTTTCTGCCACACTACGCGCCCCGGAGACGCCATGACTCGCAGCACAAACCGCTGGTATATGCTGGCTATCCTGACTCTGGTTTATGCCTTCAACCATGTCGATCGACAGATCATGGTGATTTTGCAGGAACCGATTAAGCAGGAATTCGGCTTGTCCGATACCCAGCTCGGGATGCTAACAGGGTTCTTATTTGCGTCATTTTACGCGACGCTCGGTATTCCTTTTGCGGCATGGGCAGACCGTGGAAACCGTCGCAACATTATTGCCATTGCTGTCACGATCTGGTCGGGGATGACGGCCTTATCTGGATTGACGACTAATTTCTGGCAATTGGCGCTTGCGAGGATGGGCGTTGGTGTCGGCGAAGCAGGCGGCACACCGCCGGCAACCGCCATGATATCGGATCGGTTTCCCGCGCGTGAACGGGCCTTCGCTTTAGGAATTTACACCACAGGGATCAGTCTGGGTATTTTGGTTGGTTTCATGTTGGGCGGGCTGATCGCGGAACATTTCGGCTGGCGCGTAGGGTTTTTCGTCGCGGGTGTCCCCGGCTTGCTTCTCGCGCTCTTGCTGATGTTCACCGTCGCAGAACCGACACGCGGGGCTGCGGATGCGATTGTTGATGACGGTACAGCGCCGTCCTTGCTCGAAACCTTACGGTTCTTCGCATCGCAAAAGGCGATGGTGTTTCTGCTCTTGGGGGGCGTATTTGTCTGCATTTCGGCCAATGCATTTCTCTCTGGCGTGCCGCTCTACTTTATCCGTGTCCACGGTGTGGCTCTCGGTGAATTAGGCATAGCGCTGGGCCTGTTGGTCGGCGGAATCGGGGGAGTCGGTGCGATTGTGGTCGGACGGCTTTGCGATCGTCTGTCAGAGCGTGACTTGCGCTGGCGGCCTTGGATTATTGCTGTGACGACCCTCTTGGCTTTACCGTTTGCCTATATTGCGCTCGGGGCGACATCCAAGACAGCCGCCTATGCTATCTACGCCGTGCCCTGTTTCTTTGGCCTGATCTACGCGTCGATTTCTTACGCCGCGATGCAGGAACTTGCGCCGCCGCGGATGCGGGCCATGGCGTCTGCCGTGATGTTGCTCTGCTTAACGCTCATCGGAATCGGGTTGGGACCAATTCTCGTCGGGATTTTGTCGGACTTTTACGCGCCAACGCTTGGGGCGGGATCTATCGCCCAAGCTTTAAAGTGGTTGCTTATTCTTAATGGCGCCAGTGTTGCGTTCTATTTGGTCTCTGCCCGCTACTACCGCGCCGATATCGTCCGAGCGAAAGCCTACGCGCAAGCTTGAGAGGGGGTAGGCCCCTATGCGGGCCAATAATTTCGTCATGTCACGAGCCCGCGGTAGCGGTTAAATTCATGCATATGCCCTCTTGCAAAGTGTGAGTTTGGGCACTTTAAGCATAATATTGCCGTCTCTAACCATATCGTAAATTTTATCTCTGTATTCACACGCTAACAGCGTGCGAATACACGTGTGACACCATCCCAATGATAGGGCCAGAATGCCATTAACCTCCCGAACCTGGTTCCAGCGCCTTGCCCCCTACCGGACGGCAGAAGATGGCCGCGCCGTTTTTGAACTGTTGGTCACCTTAGTTCCGTTCTTTGCCCTATGGGCTGGCATATGGGGTTTCGTGCAGGCGGGCCACTATTGGGCGATCGTCGGGTTTTTACCCGCAGGCGCGTTGATTGTACGACTTTTCATTATCCAACATGATTGCGGGCATCAGTCGATGTTTAGTCATCGGCGGGCGAATGACTGGGTCGGCCGTTTCATCGGCATCCTTACGCTGACGCCCTATGATCATTGGAAACGCGGCCATGCCCTGCATCATGCCTGTTCAGGCAATCTCGACCGTCGGGGCATTGGGGATGACATCATTACGATGACAGTCGATGAATATATGGCGGCCTCAAAATGGACGCGGCTGAAATATAGACTGTACCGGCATCCGATTGTCATGTTTGGCATTGGTCCAGCCTATGTCTTCTTTTTGTATAATCGTCTGCCGATTGGGGCGATGAACCAAGGCGTTAAACCTTGGGCGAGCGCGCTACTGACGAACGTGGGTATTGCTCTCGTCTATGGCGCGATGATCTGGGCTGTGGGGTGGAAAGTCTTCCTCCTCATCCAAATTCCGACTGTGCTGGTCGGAGCCTCCATTGGGGTTTGGATGTTTTACGTTCAGCATCAATTTGACGAGACACATTGGTCCCGAACGGGAGAGTGGAATCGTGAACATGCGGCTCTGCGCGGCAGCTCTTATTATGCCTTACCGGGATGGGCAATGTGGGTCACGGGCCATATCGGTGTGCACCACGTGCATCACCTGTCGGCTCGTATCCCGTTTTACCAGCTTCCCCGTATCCTCAAGGCGCATCCTGAACTTAAATCCATAGGGCACCTGACTCTCTGGCAGAGTTTTAAATGTGTTCGCTTGGCGCTGTGGTGTGAGAACACGAAACGGATGGTCAGCTTTCGTCTGGCAAAAGCCCCAGTTTAAGACCCCGTGTTAAAAGGCCCAGTCGCGGAAACGCGACGGGTCAGGCCGGATGGATCAGACCGCCTGTATTAAAATTTTATTGTGGTGCAATGACCGAGATCTGTATCGTGGCGCTCTAAGGTGCCAGAGAGTTGACGCGCGAAGCCTCGCATGAGCTTTGTGCCGGTTCCCTCGACGGCCCCTTTGTCAAAGCCCCCGCCGTCGTCGGACACGGAAACATAAGACCGTGCGTCAGAAGACTTACCCATTTTAATGTTAATTGTGCCGCCGGGTTTGACGCCATGTCGAATAGCGTTCGTCAGTGCCTCCATAATAAATAAAGCCACAGGAACAGCCGTATCGGATTCGAGTTGGAGCGGTTCAACGTTAAGCGCAATTGTGATGTTATCGTCCCCTGTCTCGGGACCTTTTTTCAACTCGTCGACTAATCTTTTTAGAAAGACGGGCATGTCAACAACGCGGAGATCATCCCCTTCATACAGGCCGCGATGAACCAAAGCGATGGCGTTGATACGCCCCCTTATTTCATGGATCGACTCAAGGCTAACCGGGTCGCTCAGCTTACGTTCTTGCATGTTGAGCAAAGAAATGATGATTTGAAGATTGTTTTTAACGCGGTGGTGAATTTCGCGGAGCAGTCCCTCTTTTTCGTGTAGGTTGTCGATGAGACGCGCTTCTCGCTCGCTAATGTTTTCTGCCATGATATCAAATGCGGCGCCAAGATCGGCAACGCGGCGCGGAGCATTTCTCATCTCGCCCACGCGCGCATCAAGATTCCCATGCGAGAATTTGTCTGAGGCGATTTTAATGCGTCGCAGATGAGAAAAGACAAGCTTATCTGTGGCCAACAATAAAGCGATATAGCCAAACACCCACGCCAAAACCGACACTAAAATTATCGCAAGATTATCTTGGCTAAACGCCATATAAACAGACGACAGTAAGAGCGGGAATAAGGCGAGTGCCAATATAACACTAAAGCGGGCGCGCAGATCAGACATTCGGAATCCTCGAACCTATCCTTATAAATGCGATGGAGGGAATATCATCTTTTGGCGAGAAAATCGGCTTCACCCAAAATTTCAGACATAGCGTCAAGCGCGCTGACTTTATCCGCCTTCGTATCAAACGAGGCATTGTCCATAATTGTTTCAAGGGCTTTACGCGCGCGACTCACGCGGCTTTTTATCGTACCGACAGCGCAATCGCAAATTTCTGCCGCTTCTTCGTAAGATAAGCCCGACGCGCCAACCAAGATGAGCGCTTCGCGCTGGTCATCCTTTAGGCTGTCCAGCCCTCGGCGAAGCTCGTTGAGCTCGACGGATTTTTCTTGATCGGATTGGGCCACAATAGTTTGCTCTGCGACCTCTTGATCAAGCGACGTCGCCCGCCAGGACCGCCGTTTGATTGAGTAAAACTGATTGCGCAGAATGGTGAATGTCCACGCTTTCATGTTTGAGCCCGGTTTGAATTTGCTGCGGGCCTTCCAAGCCTTGAGCATCGCATCTTGCGCCACATCATCGGCCAAGGTCGCATCGCCACAGAGCGAGCGCGAGAAGGCCCTTAAATGCGGAATGAGTGCCGTAAGCTCTTGGCGAAAAAGATCTTCATCCAAGGGCGCCCAAGGAGTCGTATCATCAGGGTCATAGGGAGTTGAACCGGAATCGGTCATTTTGGGGCTTTCTTGAAGCTTGGTGAGCTTCATGTGTCTTACTTATCAGCTTTTGCGAGCAGGCTCAGAAAGTCATCGGGAATCTCTTCATTGACAACATCATCGTAAAGTTGCTTGAGATTGTTCCCGATCTTTTCGGTCAAAGGCTTGTCCGAAAAGTGATCGGGTGATGCTTCAACGCGATCTTCCGAAGGCTTTGGTTTTTTTGTCATAATCGTGACCTACAAATTTCCCCTGATTTCATTCATACGTTATGGAACTAAAATGGTTCCCAGATCGTTTGGGTTATGGACATAAAAATGTCAGAGACTGATAACGGACTGAAAAATGTATAAAGTCTCTGAAAGCCCTAAAAGGAATCAAGATGAGCCTCGTTGAAAAGTTTGCGCCGCACCTTCCCTATTTACGGCGCTTTTCGCGCGCCCTGACGGGGAGCCAGACTGCGGGCGACACATATGTGCGTAACGCGCTCGAAGCGCTTGTGGCTGGGGATACGGTCTTGTCCGAGGACATGACGCCCAAACTCGCCTTATTCCAAATGTTTTTAGGTATCTGGAATTCGACGGGCGCCCAGCTTGAGAATACGCCGAGCGATGAAGGCGCGACAGCGTCGGCACGGGTGCGGCGTCTCGCCCCGAGGTCGCGCCAAGCGTTCTTGCTGAGCTCTCTTGAAGGTCTGTCAAATGATGACATTGCAAAAGTGATGAATGTTGATCTTGATGCGGCAACAGCGCTTCTGGCGGACGCAGAGAGTGAAATTGAAAAAGAGCTGCGGACCAATGTCCTGATTATTGAAGATGAATCGATCATTGCCGCAGATATTGAAGGGCTCGTGCAGGACCTAGGACACACAGTCGACACTGTTGTCGCGACACGAACAGAAGCTGTGAAAGCGGCCAAGATTAAAAAACCGGGGATCGTTTTGGCCGATGTTCAGTTGGCGGACGGGAGTTCAGGGATTGATGCTGTCGCCGATATTTTGGCTGATTACGATGTGCCAGTCATCTTTATCACGGCATTCCCAGAGCGCTTGTTGACCGGTGATAAGCCGGAACCAGCCTATCTCATTAGTAAGCCATTCCGGCCTGAGAATGTGAAAGCCGCCATTAGTCAGGCGCTATTTTTTCACAGCGCCTAGAGTTTGAGCTTATCAAGGTGGAGATACCGACCATCAAAGTCGCACATCTCTGCCAAAGCCTCTCGGTCCAAAATTTTTAACCCGCTTTTCGTGACTTGAATCAGGCCTTCTGATTTAAGTCGCGTTAGCGACCGTGATATGTGAACAACAGATAGGCCAAGGGCATCCGCTAATATAGATTGTGGAACAGGCAGGATGAGATGATCGTCCAGCTGTCCCGTTACAGCCGAAACGCGACGGTTTAACTCCAAGATCAGATGTCCGAGCCGCTCTTTCGCAGAGCGCCGACCAACCCGAATGATTTGTTCTCTTAAAATCGCTTCTTCTTGTATGGCAGCCCACCAAAATGACGTTGCCAAACTGGGGTTTTGCGAGACAGTCTTTAAGAAAAGGTCTGATTGAATGCGGCGCAAACTGACAGATGTTGCCGCGTGAACGCTGTGGTCTGACCGCGCTTTATTAAGGGACATGAGATCGAAACAGTCACCGGGAAGCATAAAATTTAGGATCTGACGTCGTCCATCTTCTAGCATCCGGCAGCGGATGGCCCAGCCGCGTTCGATCACAAAAACGAAATCAATACTTTCCCCTTCTTTGACAATTTCTTGCCCGGCGTCGCGCATTTCAATGCGGTGGGGGAGGCGGCCTAAGTCGTCAAAACACTGATGATCAATTTCTACGTATTGAGTGATCCGTCGGAGAAAATTGTCCATACAAAATGGAGTCGTTGATTTGGCGGTCTGTGTCCACAACGAACTGGATTGTTGCGCTTAACCCGTTCAATGTTTCTGTCGTTGGGTCCACTTCGGCCACGTCGTAACGAACAAAATTAGTCAGACCATGGGCATGTCCAAAGGCCTCTAATTCTGCGCGAACAATGGGGGTTGAGCGCTTGGCTGACGGCGTGTCCAAGAGGGTGACTTTGACTTCATTAAGGTCACAGCGCTGCACAAGCCGCATCGCATCATTGATAACCTCTGCAGAGTGGTAAGTGATATATGTGTCATGAAAGTAGACAGAAATCTCGCTGCTCCGACAGGCTTCAAGATCATGAAATTTATCCTCAAACGATTCAGTGAAGCTTGGGGTTAAAGCCTCGAACGTGTTTGGAAGCGCGCTTCGCGCCGTGATTGACGTTGCCGAGCCAATGATGACAACGCTGCATATTGCAGCAGGTAATAGCAACTTCATCATGACATTGGCCTCTCAAATTAAACTTACTTATAATACATCTGACAGGTCATAAGGTTCCATGGTGGGGTCTAAATGTGAGCGTGGAGCCGCACGCATTTTGGTTGATTTGAGATGGGCGCGGAAGAATGCCCGTGTGCATTTTAGTCGAAAATGACGCTCTATGTGCGAGAGCGTCAAGGTAAGGGCCATGTATTGTGCCCCGTTCGTTATGCGTCTATCAAGACGCGGGAAGGCCTTATCGGTTCAGCCGATTAAGGACTAAAAATGTTAGAAACTGATCGCTTGAACGCCCTTTGGGCGACAAAGCTACTGGATAGTCAACCGGAGGAACGCTTTGATCGCTTGACGCGCTTAGCGGCCAGCGCGCTTGACGCAGATGTGGCTCTGATTTCGCTTATTGATGAGCATCGCCAGTGGTTCAAATCAAAGCAGGGCACGGATGTCTGCGAAACAGATCGCGACATTGCCTTCTGTGACCATACAATTCTGCAAGCCGATGTGATGGTCGTACTGGATATGACGCATGACGCGCGTTTCTTCGAAAACCCACTTGTAACGGGTGAGCCGAAGGTCCGTTTTTACGCGGGGGCTCAGTTAGTTACAAAAGAGGGGCATGCCATCGGCACATTATGCATCCTCGATCATCAGCCTCGGCTTGATTTCTCTGCCCGCGATCAGCAAATGCTGAAAGACCTCGCCGCCAGCGTAATGACCGAAGTCGAAATACTGCAGCAATCGCAACTGGTTGAAGATCTCTCTGTGATCAATGAGGAATTACGCCACCGTATGGGCAACATGTATGCGCATGTGTCGGCCTTAGTTTCGATGCTTGGGCGTAATGAAGAGGATAAAGACACGTTGGTGCGCCGATTGCGCGAGAAGATAGCGGCGCTCGGGCAAACGCAGTCACTTTTAGCGGCCAATAAATGGGCAAGTGTGCCTATGAGTTATTTGGTCAAGACAACATTGGAGCCCTTTATAAATCCCGCCAATATGGGCCGCGTCACGATTCAACAAAGTGATGATTTTGACGTCTCACCGCGTGGGGCGTTTATCTTAACGCTAATGTTAAGCGAACTGGCCACGAATGCGGTGAAACAAGGTGCGCTCGGCCCGCGTGAAGGAACGATGAGGGTCGCATGGCAAACGGGCGATCACATCACGCTAAATTGGGACGAAACGCTTGAAGACGGGGTGTCAGGAAAGTTGGGGAAGGGCTTCGGAAGTCAGATGTTAACGCGGATTGTGCCGATGGACCTTCAGGGCGAGGCTCATTATAATCTCGATAACGAGGGTTTATCGTACCGCGTAACGGCCAAACCTAATCGGCTGTGTTCTGAGCTCAAGGCTTAACCAATGTTAATGCCCAGAACCGGGCTTAGCGGTAATTGTATTGTCCATCAGTTCTGATGGCCTTGGCGCTTAGCAGGGCTCCGGCCTTCCCCGCTGCCTGCTAGCGTCAAGGGAAACTCACTCTAATTTGATCCGAATAAGCCTGATCGCGCGGCAGATCCAAGATCCGCTTTGCTAGGCGATCATGCTTCTAACAACAGCGATGAGTTGCTCTGGAACATAGGGTTTCGCCATTACAGGCCGAGGCGGAAGGTCGTTATCTTTAACAACATCCTCAATTTGCCCTGATAGGAAGAGATAAGGAATATTGCTTCTAGATAGGGCCCGCGCGATTTCTACACTCGTTTCATTGCCGAGATTGTAATCTAACATAGCGATGTCAGGCGAGGTTTCACTTAAGACCTTCAGGCCCGTAATTACATCTGCAACAGGTCCAAGAACCTTGAACCCTCTTGCATCAAACGCATCTTCAAGATCCATTGCAATGTACGGATCGTCTTCTACGATAAGAATTGTATTTTTGTTGGTCGTGTCCTGCATAGCCCTAGAGATACGGTATGGATTATGAATCGTTCCATAAAATGGATGTATGCTTGTCAGTAAGTGCCCAACAAAAGCCCATACGATAGGGGTGCGTCAGATATGGGCTTGTTAATGACCGGAAGTCAGGTCCGTTTTATTGCCGATACTGTGCCAGTGTATAGCGATGGGTGAATAGGGCTATCAATCCCAGTGGCAAGGGGGCGTTTTGATATACGTCAAGGGCTGTAAATACCTCCCGGCCACCAGCAAGGTCATTTTTTTTAGACTGTTTGGGAACAAAAAGCGCAGGGTTTTGTTTATTAGGCAGAACACAGACGCACCTGTCAAAAAATTAACATGGAGATTAAAACAATGACAAATTATGATAAAAACGACACGGATGGAAAAAGCGGCCTTAAGGCTACAACCATCATCATTGGCGCCGTCGCTATCGCCGGGGTTCTGGTCGCAGGCCTCTATCTCGTCGATCTGGACCAAACACAAGAAGCCCGTCTTCCTGATGTAGACGTCCAAGTTTCTGAGGGCCAAATGCCAAAATTTGATGTTGACGTTGCGGATGTCAGCGTGGGTTCAAGAGAAGTCGACGTTGAAGTGCCGACCGTCGGTGTAGAGACAAAGACAAAGACAATCGAAATCGAAGTTCCCGTTGACGTTGACGCTGGCACCTCCACTGAAACCGTCAAAGTGCCAACAATTGATATCGACAGACCTGCAGAAGATAATCCCGCCGATGAGCCGAACAAGTAATCGGGATACGCTGCAAGCATAAGATATGAAAAAGCCGCCTCTCGTGGGCGGCTTTTTTATGGAAATGATGAAAGTCCGCGCGTCACGATATTGAACAAGGTGGCGGTCTCCCAGAGGCGTATCGGACCCTAAGGATCACGCCGAGGCCATTCACGGTGAACGGCCCTTCCTAGATACATTCCAGATGTTATGGTAAGGAGATCAAAATGGGAGAACATTATGAGCGTGAAGGCAATCTTGGACGCAAAAGGGCAACAGATTTATACGGTCCCAGAGACCGCAAAACTTCGCGAGGCGATCGCCCTCCTCAATGATAAGAATATCGGCGTCGTTCTCATCACGAATAGTGCGGGCAAACTCGCGGGAATTTTATCTGAGCGCGACATTGTCCGTCGGTCCCTCTTGCAGGAAACCGGTTTTCGCGATGAACTTGTGACAAAATCCATGACCAAAAACGTGTTGAGTGTCTCGCCTATAGCCAGCATCGATGATGTCATGGAAATTATGACCAATTCCCATATCCGCCATGTTCCCGTTTTGGACGGCGATGAAATCAAAGGATTGATCTCGATTGGAGATGTCGTCAAACGTAAAATCGCACAGGCCGAGAACGAAGCCGCCGCGATGCGAGATTATATCGCTGCGGGGTAGGCCGGAGCTGTCATTAAGAATGCTGTTCCTTGAATTCTAAGGCTTGAACGGCGAGAATTTATGCACTAAGTATATCTCGCACGCGAGCTACAGCGAGCCCATAGCGGATTGGTTACAAGCCAACGGACTGGGAAATCTGTCAGCCAGGGAGCTTTGTTCCCGAATAGCCGCCGTGACTTTTTTTGATCAACTCGAAATCTATGTTTCGGGTTACATCTGTTGAGTTCGCGGGAAAAATGAATCAGCCTGACACATATTATATGATGAGTGACGGCCTCTCCTTAAGCGCTCAGCTTGGAGATACATTTTTGTCGTGTGATCTTCTCGATTACCTCGCTGCGATCGCAGAATTTATCAGTGGGATGCGGGCATAGGCTGCATGCCTTTGCTCGCGAAAAAAATGACGACGGACCGCGCGTAAACCGAGCGGTTGATCCTTTTTTCTCCCGTGCCGACCGAATAACGGCACTGATTTGAGTATCCTCATAATGACACCCTTTGCTCTTGCTGCGTCCCCGCGGCCCCCAATTGCGTTGCAGCCTTATGGTTTGCCAACGTACCGCTCTGCCCACGACGCCGTGATGGATTTAGCTGCGGACGATGCGATCTTCGCGCTTTATCCTCGCCGTATTGCGCGTGCGGCACAGACATTTTTGACCGGATTCCCCGGGAAAGTGCTCTACGCGGTTAAAGCGAACCCGCATCCCGCCCTCATGCGGGTGCTATATGATGAAGGCGTGCGTCATTTCGATGTGGCCTCAATACGTGAAATAGATCTGGTAGCCGCTCTGTGCCCAGACGCCCGAATGTTTCTGATGCATCCGATTAAGTCTCGCGCAACGATCCAACAAGCCTATGCGAGGGGCGTTCGCGATTTCTCATTTGATCATGCGGACGAGCTCCAAAAAATATGGGATTGCACGCAGGGGGCAACTGACCTGAACCTCTATCTCCGTCTCGCACTCCCGCAGGATAATAAAACCGGGAGTGGTGCCGTCATGCCTTTGTCAGGCAAATTCGGTGCGTCTGCGCAGGAAGCGATTGAGCTTTTGCGCGCGGCGCGGCCTCACGCTCAACGCCTCGGTCTTTGTTTTCATGTCGGATCGCAATGTATCGATCTGTCGAGCTATGATTGCGCCATTTCTTATGCGCGTACGATTGTCGATGCGGCTGGCGTTGAAATTGACATGCTGGATGTCGGGGGCGGGTTTCCAGTCGCCTACCCCGGCATGCCGACCCCACCGATGATAGAATATTTTGCAGCAATCCGCGACAGCGTCAGCGCTCATGGGTTTGATGATATTGAATTATTGGGCGAGCCGGGTCGCGCGCTCTGTGCAGAAGGGGGCTCGACCCTCGTTCGCGTGGAGCTGCGGAAAGGGACCGACCTATACATTAATGACGGCACTTACGGGTCTTTATTCGATGCCGGGCAATTCGCTTGGAAGTTTCCGGTCTGCTTGTTGCGGAATGGCCCACCCGAACCCGCATCCAATACGGTGGGTTTTCGATTTTTCGGTCCCACTTGCGATAGTTCCGACACCATGATTGGGCCCTTCCACCTGCCTGCGGATACGGGTGAGGGGGACTGGATCGAGGTGCAGCATCTCGGCGCTTACGGCCAAGCTTTGACTACGCGTTTTAACGGATTTTATTCCGACCACACTGTCGCCATTCTGGAAGACTAATCATGACTATCAAGACAAAAGCTGAATTACTCTCGAACCCGATTGAGCATATCGATATTTCGAAAATCGATGCGCGCCCCATCATCGCAGCGATGAGTAAAATGTCCTTCTCGTCGCGTGATCTCGCGCGGGCGTCAGACATTTTTAAACAAGCCGTTTCAGACCCGGATTGCTCCGTTATCCTCACGCTCGCGGGCTCGACCTCTGCCGGCGGTTGTATGCATGTTTATCGTGATCTCGTGCGTTACGGCATGGTCGATGCGATTGTCTCGACTGGTGCGTCCATCGTTGACATGGATTTTTTCGAGGCGCTCGGGTTTAAACATTATCAAGCCTCGTCAGAGGTGGACGATAATATTCTGCGCGGCCTCTATATCGACCGTATCTACGACACCTATATTGATGAAGAAGAGTTACAGACCTGTGACCACGTCATCAAAGATATCGCCGATAGTTTGGAGCGTCGTCCCTATTCCTCGCGTGAATTTATCTGGGAAATGGGCAAGTGGCTTAAAACTCACGCCGTGAAGAAAGATAGCCTGATCGAAACTTGTTTTGATCATAACGTGCCGATTTTTGTTCCCGCTTTCTCTGATTGCTCAGCTGGGTTTGGCTTGGTGAAACACCAAGTCGAAAACCCGGGGAACTATATGTGTATCGATAGTGTTGCTGATTTTCGGGAATTGACAGACGTCAAAATCAAAGCCGGCTCAACCGGCTTGCTGATGATTGGCGGTGGCGTGCCAAAGAACTTTGTTCAAGATACAGTCGTCTGTGCTGAAATTCTCGGTGTTGAAGCCGAAATGCACAAATACGCCGTGCAGATCACAGTCGCCGATGTGCGCGATGGCGCCTGTTCTTCCTCAACGCTCAAGGAAGCGGCGAGTTGGGGCAAGGTTCAGACGACATTGGAGCAAATGGTCTTTGCCGAAGCGGGCTCTGTCATTCCTTTGCTGGCGTCTGATGCGTACCATAGCGTCGATTGGAAAACTCGTCCGCGCCGTAATTTCGCAAACTTGTTCAACAAGGCCTAAGCGACATGTCCGCACCGTTCCCGCTATTAAAACCCTCCCAAGGGTTTCTGGGTCTCGAAGGGGACCTTGTGAAATCCTATGAGGAGGCGGGAGCCGTCGTTATCCCGTTCGGGTTAGAAGCATCAGTGTCCTATGGCGGCGGAACCCACGCGGGGCCCGCCGCTATGATCGCGGCAAGCCATGAAGTGGAATTGTTTGACGAGTCCTTCTGGTGCGAACCTGTCGAACGATATGGTGTTGTGACGGCGCGTGAGCCCGTGATCAATAACACGAATATTCCGGCCGCTTTGGATGTGCTTGAGTCGATGACCCGTGCGGTTTTGGATGATGGAAAATTTCCGATTGTGTTCGGCGGTGAGCATTCCATTACACCGGGGGCAATTCGACCGTTCTTGGAACGGTTTGATGACCTCATTATTTTGCATTTCGACGCGCATGCGGACCTGCGTGACGGATATGAGGGCGAACATTTCTCTCATGCGGCGGCGATCCGGCGGGTGTTGGATCATCCGACTGTGTCCATTGTATCCTGTGGTATTCGGAATATCTCCAAGGGAGAAATCCCATTTTACGAAGCTAACAAACACCGCATCACGATCCATTGGGGCAAAGACCGCGCCAACTGGAATGTGGCCGATATTGTCCGGCCCCTGAAGGGACGGCCTATCTATCTGACTTTTGATTTGGACGGCTTTGATAGTTCCGTCATGCCATCAACAGGGACACCAGAGCCGGGCGGATTGTATTGGGAGGACGCGATGGCCATCATTGAGGCCGCCTCAAATATCGGTACAATCGTCGGCGCCGATATCAATGAGTTGGCCCCGATTGAGAATTTTCATGGTCCTGACTTTCTCGCCTCGAAACTGGCCTATAAAATCCTCAACTATTCACTAGGCAAAAGCTAGACATGGCAAAAGCACGCGAGGGCGCACAGCTCACAATCCGCACAGCCGTTTTACAAGATGTTGAAGGGATCGCCGCACTGGTCGACCGGGCGTATCCCAACATGTCGACCTATCCTGTCAGTATTTTGAAAGGTCAGATTTCGAACTTTGCCGAGGGACAGTTTGTCGTCGAATATGAAGGGCAAATTGTCGGCTATGCGGCCAGCATCATTCTGCGCGAGGAGCTTGTTCTCTCACCCCATAATTGGGCGAGCATTACGGGCGGCGGGTATGGCTCGTCTCACAACCCAAACGGCGATTGGTTATATGGGATGGAAGTGTGCGTCGATCCGGATCGACGTCGCTTACGCATTGGCGAACGGCTCTATGATGCCCGCAAAGCGCTCGTCGAAAATTTAGACTTAAAGGGCATCGCTTTTGGCGGTCGTATACCGGGCTGGAAGAAACGCAAAAAAACCTTCCCGGATCCAATGGATTATATGGACGCCGTCAAGGCCAAGAAAATTATCGACCCTGTGGTCAATTTTCAATTCCGACAGGGCTTTGAGGTTTTCGGAATCTTGGACAAATATCTGCCGACGGATAAGGCGTCAGGCGGTTATGCGGCGCATATGATTTGGCGCAATCCTTATGCCGTTGAAGTGCGCGAAAGCGTTCATTCCGAGGCGGCGCAGAAAGATTTGATCCGCGTCGCCACCGTGCAGCTGCAAATGCGCAAAGTGACGAGCTTTGAAGACTTCATGAGCAGTATCGAATATTTCGTGGACAGCGTCTCGGCTTACAAATCTGATTTCGTTGTCTTCCCTGAACTGTTCACCCTTCCGCTTCTAGCTTTAGATGACCGTCGTTTAGCGCCATCAGAAGCGATTGAAAAACTCACAGAATATACGCCGGTCTTTATTGAGGCGATGCGGAAACTGGCGGTCAGTTATAATATCAATATCATCGGCGGGTCCCACCCGACCTTGGCCGAGGATGGAGATGTCCAGAACATTGCCTATGTCTTTTTGCGCGATGGCTCCGTGCATGCCCAAGAAAAAATCCACCCGACTCCCAACGAACGTCACTATTGGAATATTAAGGGCGGTGATGAGGTCAGTACGATTGACACGGATTGCGGTCCGATCGGGATTCTGATTTGCTATGATAGCGAGTTTCCTGAGCTCGCCCGGCGGATGGCTGACGAAGGGGCGCGGATTTTATTCGTGCCATTTTGTACGGACAACCGCCAAGGCTATCTCCGCGTGCGATATTGTTCGCAAGCGCGTGCGATTGAAAACCAATGCTACGTGGTTCTGTCGGGCAATGTCGGGAATTTACCCGGGGTCGAAAATATGGACGTCAATTATGCGGAGAGTTGCATTTTAACGCCCTGCGATTTCCCATTTGCACGCGATGGTATTGCGGCGGAATGTTCTGAGAACGTAGAAACCGTTGCAATCGCTGACCTTGATCTGACAGACTTGTCGTGGGCGCGCGCGAAAGGGACAGTCAGGAACCTAAGGGATCGTCGTTTCGACCTGTATCATACGCAGTGGGCCGATCAGTAGGCGCATAAGCTCGCCCAAGGCTGACCTGTTCAAATTACACAGCAAATTTTGTCGACCGCATTCCACATTCGTGACGCGTAAAACATGGAGTTACTGAGATCATGACTGGCAGACGGTCTGTTAAAAAGACGGTAAATCGATCTAGAGATCGGTCAATTAAGATGCTCTACGGCTACGTTTTTTTGGTCGCCATAGTCATTTTACTCTCAGGTTTTATTGATTAACAAATTGGCTGGGCAGCCCAAGTGACTATTCGGGACCGGCGAGCTCTTTCATGATGATCATCCAGTGATCGAGGCCACCATAGAATGAGCTGACGGGCATACGTTCATTCAGACCGTGAGCGTACATGTCAGACTCGTTCATGAAGTTCGCGGATATCGCGAGTGTCGGAATACCCGCGCTCCGAAAATGCATGCCGTCAGTCCCGCCTGATTCCATATAGGCCCCAAGAGGCAGGCCAGGATAGCGGGCGTGAACCGCTTTGGACAAGGCGCGCGTCACATCATCCCGAAGTTCGCTAATAGGGCTTTCAACGGGATCGCCGAGCGTCACGAATTCAAGCGCGTCATTGTTGACGGTGGTTTTCAATACGTCCCTCACCGAATCGACCGTTGTCCCGGGAAAGATCCGGCAATTCACTGTCGCGGTCGCGCTTTGGGGCAGGGCATTTTCCGCGTGGCCGGCAGACAGCATTGTTGCAACACAGGTTGTTCGGGTTGAGCCGACATAAGATGGCTCTTGGGCAATCCGCGCTGCCGCATCGGTGTCGTCGGGAGTCTCGGCAAATGTCACCATGGCCTCGCCAAGGTCGCCGCCAATCACCTGTCCAAGCCCGGCAAAAGTTGCCAGAGTGATATCATTATACTGAACCGGGAATTGATAGGCCTGAATGGCTTTTAAAGCATCCGCTAAGTCATAGATCGCATTATCATTCCGCTTCGGACGGGATGAATGGCCACCTTCATTGCGGGCCGTGATTTCAAATGTCGCGTAGGTTTTCTCCGCCGCTTGGATGCCGTAAGTCATGGCCGTTCCGTCTGCGGCAAGACTTCCTCCGCCCGCATCAGAATTAAGCGCATATTCGGCGTTGGCTAATTCGGGACGATTATAAGCGAGCATTTTTGTTGTGCTCATCCCCGTTTCTTCGTCCCCCGAAAAAGCCAAGATTAGATCACGGGTTGGGATAAACCCTTCTTGTTTGAGACGCATAAAAGTTTGCGTCAAATTCATGATACCGTACTTATTATCAATCGTACCGCGTCCAAAGAAATAGCCATCTTTTTCAGTCAAAGTGAATGGGTCAAGTTCCCAGTCTTCGGGATTGGCATCGACGACATCCATATGGCCGATGAAAAGTATCGGATGGTCGCTGGAAGACCCATCGCCTTTATATTGGACGATAAGGCTCGCGGTGTCTCCGCTTGGGAGGATCTGAATATCATCATCCGTGAATCCCGCCGCCTTTAACTCACTTGCAAGATAGGCCGCCATTTTCGGGACATTGCCATGTCCGGCTGCCGTGCGCATTTCAATGATTGTGCGGTATATCTCCAGTGCCTTGATATCTTCCGCCGATGTCTCAGCGCCCTGCGCGAGTCTAGAAGAAAAGGTGCAGGCCGAAAGAACAGCAAGCGATGTGAACAATTTTAGGGGCGTCATAATTACTACCTCACCTTTAGTTGCGAAATGATAGCTCTCGTAGAGGGGGGTGGCAATTCAAATCCGGCGTCAGGGCTATAGAGTTCCTTCCAAAATTATCTGACAGGGGACGGTGAATCGAGCCAAATGAACCTGGATTGATCGCTCCCCCATCAAGCCGAGTGAGCCTGAAGGTGTTGCTCGAAAGGCACAGTTCAGAAAATAACCAATTGGTCCTACCAATTATTAGTTATTGGTAACATAAAAGTGTTGAAATTGGCATCATGATTGGTTCTTTTAAGGAAAGCCCGACTTACGAGGCTAAATAAAATAATAACTGACGTGTTTGTGAGGGCTCTCTCAAAAAAATACGTCGACATGGGGAATTTAAAATGACGTACACACGTGGACTCACATCTTTGATGTTGACCAGTTCGTTGGTTGCATTTGCATCAACGGCTCTTGCTCAAGACGCAGAGCCGGCCGATGAAATTATTTCAACAGGGATCCGTCAGTCGCTCCAAAATGCGCTTGTCGCCAAACGCAATGCGAGCAGTCTCGTTGAGGTCATTCAGGCCGAAGATATCGGTAAATTGCCCGATCAAAACCTTGCAGAAGTTTTGGAAAACATCACGGGTGTTCAAATTACGCGGACAGCGGGTGTTGGTACCGGCGTGCAAATCCGGGGATCAAATTCAAACCGTGTTGAAATTAATGGCGTCTCTAGCGTCGGGTCTGGCGCGGGGCGTAGTGGCATCGGGTTTGAAGATATCAACCCGGCCATCATTGCGTCTGTTGAGGTGACAAAAGCGCCGACAGCAAAGACGATTGAGGGGTCTGTGGGCGGCACAGTTAATCTGAAAACCATCCAGCCGCTCGATCTAAAAGGGACGTTGCTTAATGTTCGCGTACAAGGCGAGGATAGCAATCTCAGTACGGGCGGTATTAAGCCAAGAGTTTCGGGCGCGTTTGGTAAAAAATGGGATACGGGTGGCGGTGAAATCGGTGTTGTTATCACAGGCAGCTATACAGAACAGGAAGCTGTGTCTTTCCGCCCGCGTGCCGACCGCGATAATCTCTCTACAGCGCCGGGATCTACAGCGCCATATCAAGGCATTCAGTTCCTTGTGCATGTTGGAGCAGGAGAATGATGATTATGAGACGATCAATTTTGCATCAACGGTAGAGTGGGCGCCAAACGCCGATTTGCGACTGACGGCCCGTGCCATTATTAATGACCAAGAGCGGAGCCGAGACCAATATAGGCTCCAGGCGTCTGGTATTTCCGGCTTGAGAAATAGAGCTGAAAATTTACCGTCTGCATTCGAAACGCTCGATTACAGTGCAGTTGGAGGCCCTATTCTACAGGGGGCACTTATCGGCACGGTTGAGCCGAACGATACCGACCACGATGGTAATTTGCGCTTTTCAAGCGAAACAAACTCTCGTGTCACGGACAGCAAAATCTTTTCGTTTGGTGGGGAATGGACCCGTGACAATTGGACAGTCGCAGCTGAGTTAGCGACGTCAAAATCTGATACGACGACGCCATCATTGAATACGACAGTGAACTTCATGAATCCGAACTGTCCAAATGTTGACAGCCGCAACGATAATTGTACCCCGTTTATCTATGATTTGAGCAATGACGCATTGGCCTTTGGCGTAAACTTTGCCTCACCAAGAGCGCCATCAGTGGCGGACCTGACGAACCCGAATAATGTTGTATTGGATCAGGTCGATCAAGGACGCAACGCGACAGAAAATCAGGATAACGCCGCGAGACTTGATGTGTCGTATGATTTTTCTGACAGTAAGTTTGGTGACTATCTCACGTCGGTTGATGCGGGTATCCGTTTCAATGACTCATCCCATACATTTAACGATGTCAGCGGTCGCATCGGTGGTTTCAGTCAGTTAGAAGATGCGCCTAACGGCTCACTGTTCTCAGACATCCTTGTGACGGGACCATCCAATTTCGGTGACGCTGATGGCAGAAGCTTGTTCATCAGTGACTTCCTTCTCGTCGACCCAAATCTCTCTTTCTCAAATCCGGAGGCCGTTATTGCTTCGCTGGAATCGGCTCTCGCGGCACACCGCGTTCTCAACCCTACGGCTGATGGGGACCTTACAATGGTCTTGTCAGATGATCAGAATGCGTTCCGGGATTTGAGTGAGCAAACAATCGCGCTCTACACGCAAGCGAATTTCGCGAGTGGAATTTTCCGGGGCAACATCGGTTTGCGGTATATATCGACTGACGTCGATTCTACGGGCTACGCGCCCTCAGTTGGCGGCGCCGCAAGGCAGCTAGAGACAACAAGCGGGAGTTATGATTTCTTCCTACCACGTTTCAATCTGACCGCGGAGCCGACGGATGAAATCGTTCTGCGCCTTGGTTATGGCAAAGATATTCGGCGCCCTGATTTTAGCTCTCTGGCAACCGGTTTCACTTTTGATAATCAGGAAAACAGTGTCGTTCGTCTGGGTAATCCTGGTCTGGAACCTGAGGAAGTGACGTCATTTGATGTGTCGGCTGACTGGTATTTTGCGCCAGCAGCCGTCGTCAGTGTGGGCTTCTTCACCAAAGATCGCACGAATATCTTTGGTCAGAATTTCGAAGGGGCTTTGCTCGTTCCTGATGTGCTGGATGCTAACGGTTTAAACGGTACGACTGATTTGGTTCGGGAAACGGACCCGAACTGTCCAGGTGGGGGGATCTTCAACCCGGAAATTCAGCCAAATGTTCTGGGTAATCCGGCGATCAATGGTTTGTGTGCCGACTTCACACAGCCTGGCAATGACCCGTCAACAACAACGCAAACAGGGTTTGAATTTGCCGTCCAGTACGACCTTTCAAGCTTTGAGGATAAGCTCGGCTTTGCCTCTGGTTTTGGTGTTCAAGCGAACTATACCCATCAGAAATTCTCTGGCGGTTCCGTGGTTGATACGACATCAGGCCGGGGTTTAACGGTCCTCGGTGATCTCAGCATTCCGCGCGGTCTGTTGGACTTCTCTGAAAATGCTTACAACGTCACGGGCTATTACGAGAAATATGGTTTGTCCGCTCGCATGCGCTACACGTGGCGCGAAGGCTTCAGGACGAATGACTTCGGTGGTGGGGCTAACACATCCGGTAGTTCTACATTGAGCTTCCCTGTCCATACACTGGATAGAGGCCAGCTAAATGCCAGCATCAATTATGATGTGACGGATAATTTCAACGTCGGTGTTGAGGCGGTAAACCTGACTAAATCACGGATTATCCAAAAATGTGTCACCGAAGCAGGTCCAACCTGTTTCGTGGGGTATCCTGATCGTCGCATCGTGTTTGGTGGTAGCTACACATTCTAAAGCACGGGTCGCGCGATGATTGCGTCTAAGTAAAAAAGCGCCTCACATTTGTGGGGCGCTTTTTTTTTGCGAATGTTGATGGGTATGAGAGTTCCAAGTGAGGGGGCATTTCAATGTTAGAGGCAAGCCGGCCTGAGTTTCGAGGTGATTTGGACTGAACGACCCGGACGCATTTGATGAGGTCACTAAAACGCAGTGTAGTAAAGGATTGGTATAGACAAATGCTGCCTTCATGCTGCATTGGTATAGGAAGTTTAATTCGGGGGTTTATATGGCTGAGCAACGCTTATATCACACGGTTGCGAACAAGATTTTAGAGTTGATCGATGCTGGCGCGTTTCCGCCAGGAAGCCGCCTGCCGGGCGAACGCGATCTGGCTGAAAAATTTGGTGTCAGCCGCGTAGCTGTCCGCGAAGCCGAGATTTCTTTACAGGCGCAAGGGCGTTTGGAAATCAAGGTTGGGTCTGGTGCTTATGTGCTGGATGGAAGTGAATATCTTTCCCATAATCTCCCAAAAGTCGGGCCATTTGAACTCACTGAGGCGAGAGCCCTTTTTGAAGCGGAATCGGCGGCTTTGGCTGCGCCCATCATCAAAGATGAAGCGATCGCGGAATTGGAGCGATTGATTAAAGTCATGACCGGCGAAGAGCCTTCAGACATGACGGCCGAAGAGGCCGATGAGGCCTTCCACCTGACAATTGCCGAGGCGACAAATAATGCCGCCATCATTTTTGTGATCGGAAGCATGTGGAAAATGCGCAAGGAGGCCGTTCAACTCCAGACGGTTTACCGCTCTGTTTGCAGTAAAGATTCAAGTCATAGATCCGACGAGCATAACGATATTCTCGTGGCGCTTAAAAATCGGGATTCTTCAGCGGCGCGTAGCGCCATGAGGTCGCATTTCACGCGGATGATTGAGGCGCTCTTGATCGCATCAGAAGAAGAGGCCTATCAGGAAGTCAAAAAAAGAACGTCTGAAAGCCGATCTCGATTTCTCCTGACGACGCAACTTGATTAACTTATAGACCGCTCTTCGAGTCTATACCAATTCTACTAAATTGTCTTAATCTATTGGTTGACAATTTCCTCTAGGATTGACAATGTTCACTCAATAAACGCCAAACAGGCGTAAGGGGAATGATCATGAGAGGTCTCTCGCGCCAATTTTGCACGGGCACATCGGCGGCAGCGATTTTAATGCTGTCAGCCTGTGGAGCGACAGACCTTGAGTCTGAAAACACAAACGTGCTTGTCAAAACCCAAGCGCAATATGTTGAGGCGCTCAACGCAGCGGTGCCTGGCGATATCATCACACTTGCCAATGGCACGTGGGATGATTTCGAAATTGTCTTCTCGGGTCAGGGTGAGAAAGACAGGCCCATCACATTGACGGCTGAGACGCCGGGGCAGGTCATCCTCTCCGGACAGTCCAATTTAAGGGTCGCGGGTGAGTATCTCGAAGTCTCGGGTCTGGTCTTCAAGAATGGCTATACGCCGACAAGCGAAGTCATTTCTTTCCGCCTGAATTCTAACACTCTCGCCAATCATTCTCGGATCACTAATGTTGTGATCGATAATTATAATCAGCCTGAACGCCAAGAAGTTGATTTCTGGATCATGATGTATGGAAAGAACAACCGTTTCGACCACAATCATATTGTTGGCAAAAGCAATAAGGGCGTGACGATGGCCGTGCGTCTGGATTCAGAAGCCAGCCAGCAAAACCATCATCGTATTGATCATAACTATTTCGGCCCGCGCCAAATTTTGGGTTCGAATGGCGGGGAGAGCTTGCGTATCGGCACGTCGCATCACTCCCGGACAGATTCATTTACGACAGTAGAAAATAATTACTTCGACAGAACAGATGGTGAGTTGGAGATAATCTCCAACAAGTCAGGTAAGAACGAATTTTTGAACAATACGTTCTATGAATCGCGGGGCACGTTGACCATGCGACACGGCAATAATAACCTTGTCGAGGGCAATGTCTTCTTTGGGAATGGAGCGGACCACACAGGGGGCATCCGCGTTATCAATGCAGGGCAGACCGTCCGTAATAATTATATGGAGGGTCTGAAAGGCACGCGTTTTGGCGGTGCACTGGTCATTATGAACGGTGTTCCAAACGGGCCAATCAATCGCTACGATCCCGTTATTAATGCACTAATCGAGAATAATACGCTGGTTGATAGCGATAATATTCAGCTTGGAGCGGGCAGCGATGAAGAGCGCAGTGGCGCGCCGTCCGACAGTCTCTTCGAACGTAATCTGATCGTCAATACAGACGGACTCGATGTATTTACGGTCTATGACGACATGTCAGGCATCGATTTTAATAACAATGTTCTGGCGGATACAAATTCGCCCGCCTTTACCACGGGCTTTGACCGTGAGGCTGTCGTGCTGTCGCGTGCCGACAACGGATTGATGTATCCGCAAGCAGAAATCGAGGCGGGTATCTCGCGCGATTTACAGGTCACGACCAAAAGTATGACGGGTGTGTCGTGGTATCCAAAGACTGAGCCGCGTGTTGCGTTTCAATCAGGCGATAAAGTCATGATTGCGCCCGGCGAAGGCGCGTTGCTGACCGCGATCGATCAGGCGGGCGCGGGAGATACAATCGTGCTCTCGCCTGGACGTTACAGAGTTGGCAAGTTTCTGAATATTAGCAAGCCTTTGACATTTCAAGGCGAGGGCGATGTCGATGTGTCCTTTGAGCGATCGGCATTATTTCAGATTGAAAGCGGCGGTAGCCTTCAATTGATCGGGCTTAACATTTCCGGTGAGGCCAGCCCCGATAACGCGGGTAACTCTGTCATCCGAACGAGCCTCTATTCTATGCTCGAAAATTATCGACTGGATATTATTGATACAAATTTCCTCGATATGGACGTCAATCACTCATTCAATATTGTCTCCGCCGCGAAAGGGACGTTCGCGGATGATATTTCCATTACGGGGTCCAGCTTTTCCGATGTGACGGGCGCTGTGTTGAAGTTAAATCGGGAAGACGATGATTATGGAATTTACAATGCAGAATATCTGACGATTGCCGATTCCACATTCACAAATATTGGTGGTGCGCTTGTTGATTATTACCGGGGCGGCACGGATGAGAGCACCTTCGGCCCGCATTTCAGCCTGACAAACTCAACACTGTCTAATGTTGGCGGTGACAAGTGGAATAAGACGAAAGCGTCGATCCGTCTCCACGGTGTGCAAGTTACAGATATTTCAAACAATCGTTTCGAGGGCAATAAACCTTTCTTGATCGAACATACGGTCGGCGAACCCAAAACCATTATCGCGAATAATGTATTTATGCAGACGCCCGCTCCGATCATCGTTGAGCTCAATAGCGGCCTCGCAGCCACAGCCAGACTTACAAACAATGTGGGGATCAATCCGTGATGAAATGCTCAGGATTTGTACTGGCAACCTGTTTTCTGGGGGCAATAGTGCCGGGGTGCGCTGCTGCTGAACGTCCGATAGCTGCGGTTGAGACGCCGTATTCTCAAGGATTTGATGCGACTTTAGCGTCAGCCAAACATCAACTTGCGACGGCAATGCGCGCGCCGATCGCCGTGCCAACGCCCAAGGATCCAGGCGGAGGCTACACGCATGAGCAGCACAAACGAAATGCCAGTTTGATTTATGATGCCGGGCAAATGTACCGCCTGACAGGCGACGCAGATTATGCCGATTATGCAGGCAAATTGATGCTCGCCTATGCGGATGTATACCCGAGTTGGGGCCTCCATCCGGCAAAAAAAGAACAATCGCCGGGACGGATGTTTTGGCAAAACCTGAACGAGAGCATGTGGCTCCTGAATGTCTCGCAAAGCTATGCCGCGATCAAGGACACGCTGACGCCTGATCAGCGCGCCAAGATCGAAGCGGATGTTCTACGCAATATGGCCGATTTTCTGTCCGATGGGTCTCCCGAGACATTCAACAAAGTGCATAATCACGGGACATGGGCGACAGCGGCGGTTGGTCTGACAGGGTATGCGATTGGCGACGAAAATTATGTCGAGCAAGCTTTGTTGGGATTGGATAAGTCCGGCGAGGCGGGTTTTCTCAAACAGATGGACAAACTGTTTTCCCCCGATGGATATTACAATGAGGGACCGTATTACCAGCGGTTTGCGCTTATGCCGTTCGTGGTGTTCGCGCAGGCCGTGCAGCAAAATGAGCCTGAGCGTGAGATTTTTGAGAAGCGTGACGGCATTCTCAAGAAAGCGATTTATGCCACCATACAACAGAATTATGGTGGGCTATTTTTTCCGATAAATGACGCCATCAAAGACAAGGGCATTGCCACGCGTGAGCTTCTCCATGGTGTGGCGATCGCTTATGATTTGACTGGCGATACGGGCTTGCTGTCAGTTGCAGAGGCACAAGGAAAATATGTCCTGACGCCCGAGAGCCGGGCTTTGTCCGAAGACATCGCGGCTGGAAAGATGACGGACTTCGATTACCGGACGATGCGACTGGGTGACGGCGAAACCGGGACTGAAGGCGCGCTTGATATCATTCGCGCGTCCACAGACCCGGACGACCTTGTGCTCGTAGTGAAGAACACGTCTCAGGGTTTGGGTCACGGGCATTTCGACAAGCTCGGCTTTATGGTGTTCGATGCGGGCCGTGAAATTTTGCGGGATTACGGCGCGGCCCGCTTTCTGAATATTGAATCCAAATATGGCGGTCACTATCTGGTCGAGAATAATGCATTCGCCAAACAGACCATCGCGCATAATGCGCTGGTCGTTGATGAGACCAGCCATTTCGGTGGTGATGTCGAATTAGGTAATCAAAACGCGCCTGTCCTCGGCACGTTTACTGATACAGGCGATCTGAAAATTACCTCGGCGGAAATCGATACAGCTTATCCGGATGTCCTTATGGACCGGACGATGGCAATGATCACGGATGCCGCCTTCCCGCGTGCGATTGTAGTTGATCTTATTGAAGCGCATTCTGACAACCCGCATCAATATGACTTGCCGTTTTATTATAATGGCCAACTCACAGAAACGAACTTCAAAATTACGGCGGACACAACGGTGCGGCAGCCATTGGGTCAAGACAATGGCTATCAATATCTATGGCGCGTCGGCACAGCCTCCGCCATCGAGGGTCTGTCTCAGATTACGTGGTTATTGGACCGCACATTCTATTCTGTAACGTCATCTGTCCCGCAGAATTCGAACGTCATTTTTGCAGAAATCGGGGCGAACGATCCTGATTTTAATCTGCGGCGGGAACCTGCCTTCATCCTTCGGACGAATAGTCTGAACGGTGTGTCCATCGCGTCGGTAATCGAACCGCATGGCGAGTATAATCCAACTGTCGAATATACACTCAACAGTCATTCGAACGTTAAATCCGTGCAACATTTCGAAACGGGGGGCGATGACTATATCCTGATCGAAACCAAAGATGGTCAACGCGTTGGTCTGGGTGTTTCGGGTGATATGACCGAAAACGCCGCCCATTCAGTGAGCGTCGATGGGGCCGTCATGCGTTGGACGGGACCCTATAAATTGTTCCATTCAGATCGACACCAATCCGAGGGAAATTAGTCATGCAGAGTTCCGCTTTCCTATTCGGAGATAAGGTCCCGGTCGAAGATGTCGATCCGGGAATCAAACGTCAAATACTCGGCCATAATGACGATATTATGCTCGTCCGTGCCTCCTTTGAAAAAGGGGCAGAAGGCTATCAGCATAAGCATTTTCATTCTCAAGTCGCTTATGTCGAAAGCGGCGTTTTCGATGTGACGATCAATGGCGTCACGAAACGGCAAAAAGCCGGGGATTGTTTCTTCGTTGAACCGCACGCCATGCACGGCGCGATTTGTATCGAAGCCGGCGTCCTGCTCGACATGTTTTCCCCCATTCGCGAAGACTTTTTTGAAAATTATAAAAAGGGGAATGTCTCGTGAAGGGTAAGTTACGCTGGGCCGTTGTCGGTCTCGTCGCGCTCGCGACAATCATCAACTATATCGATCGCCAAACACTCAGTGTGTTGTGGCCCACAGAAATCGCGCCAGAGATTTTCCCGGATATGGATGCCAATGGGCATAAGGAAATCTACGCGACAATCTCCATAATTTTCGTCTTCTCTTACGCCTTTGGCCAAGCGATTTTTGGCAGAATATTTGACTGGATCGGAACACGGCTGGGCTTTGTTCTGTCAATTGGTGTTTGGTCACTCGCAACGATCGCGCATGCTTTCGCGAATGGTATCGTATCCTTCAGCATTTTTCGCTCAATTTTAGGTATGTCCGAGGCGGGTAACTGGCCGGGCGCGGCGAAAGCCAATGCAGAATGGTTCCCCGTGAATGAGCGGGCTCTTGCGCAAGGTATTTTTAATTCCGGCGCGGCGATTGGGGGAATTATTTCCATACCGCTGATCGGTTATCTCGCCTTATTTATGAGCTGGCAGCTGATATTTGTCTCAGTGGGTGTTTTAGGTCTCCTGTGGTTGGTGCCTTGGTTGGTCATTGTGAAGGCGCCGCCTAAATATCATTCTTGGATCACGGATGAAGAGCGCGACTATATTCTCAGCGGTCAGATCAATGAAGATCTCAACGCCGACGGCAATCTGGATGGGGGCTACAATCCTCCGATGGCCGAGCTACTATCGCGCAAGCAAAGCTGGGGTGTAATTGTTGCGTCGGCAGCGATTGATCCAATCTGGTGGTTGTTCATTGTCTGGATCCCGACATATCTGTTTGAAGTGCATGGCTTTGATATGAAGGCCTTGGTCGCCTCAGGCTGGGTTCCGTATGTCGGGGCGATGGTCGGGGCATGGTTTGGGGGGCTCTTGGCTCAGAACCGTATTGACGCAGGCTGGACGGTCGACAAGACTCGCAAGCTCACCATCACTCTCGGCTGCTTGATCATGCTGCCGGCTCTACTCGCTCTCGCCGTAGCCTCAACACCGGGCTTGGCTCTCGCATTGATGTTCATCATCCTGTTTGGTTTCCAGACAGCGATTGGCAACGTGCAGACACTGCCAAGTGATTTTTATGGCGGCAAGACTGTCGGCACGCTGGCAGGTTTGGCGGGTATGGCGGCGAAACTTGCGGGGGCTGGAATTATCGCTCTCGTTCCGATCATGACGGTGGGGGGGAATTATTTTTCAATCTTCGTCCTCGGCGCGGCGATGGCGCTGACCGCAATTGCTGCGGTCTGGTTCTTGTGCGGCCACATCGCCCCCCTGAAACCAAGAGGATATGTTGCAAAATAATAAGGTCGGTTTGAGAGCATAGTCTTTGCGTGCTCTCAAGTTTGGGAAACTCTTAGCCGTCCAACACGAACGCTTTTTGAAGCCATCCTGAAAGGACGGTCTTCATGGATATGACTTTGTCTCTGGGAATGAATATGACTAATACGCTAATCCAATCTCTTGAAGCCAAACGGGTTGTTCCGCTTGTGCAATCGGATGACCCCAAAACGGCCTTGAAAATCGCAGAGGCTTTACTGGCAGGCGGGCTTAATGTCCTCGAAGTCGTGCTCCGGACTGACGCCGCGCTGGATTGTCTAGAAGCGATTGCCAAGGAATTCCCCAAGGCACATGTAGGGGCAGGAACCGTCCTGTCGGCCGACCAATCAATAGAAGTGATCCGGCGAGGCGCGAGTTTCATCGTATCGCCCGGCCTTGATCCCGCGTCTGTTCAGGTTGCGAATGATGCGGGCGTGCCAATCCTGCCAGGAATTTCGACAGCAACCGAACTGCAACAGGCTTGGAATTTAGGGCTTCGGACGGTAAAATTATTTCCGGCCTCATTAGTGGGCGGGCCTAAAATGCTGAAGGCCCTCTCGTCCGTGTTTCGCGATGTGCGCTTTATGCCAACGGGGGGCGTAAGCCCGACAAATCTGCCCGAATATTTGGCTGTTCCCGCAGTGCTCGCCTGCGGCGGATCTTGGCTAACGCCTGCGGACGCCATTGCCAGCGGCGATTTTGCAGCAATCACAAAGCTGGCGAAAGACGCGATCGCCATCGCGAACCCAAAATAGACTTGAAAACAAAACTAGAGATTTATCATGACTGACTTTCTGTCCTTCGGCGAAATTATGCTTCGCTTGCGCACACCCGGCTACGAACGGTTTTTCCAAAGTCCTCAATTCGAAGCCACGTTTGGCGGCGGCGAAGCCAATGTCGCCGTGTCCTTGTCAAACTATGGGTTGGATGCGGGCTTCATTTCCGCACTGCCAGATAATGATATCGGCCAATATGCAATTAACTCACTACGTGCGCTGGGTGTCGATACATCTCATGTCAAACGTTCCGGTGAACGGGTCGGGATTTATTACCTCGAAACAGGCGCCAACCAACGCGCGTCGAAAGTCATTTATGACCGAGCTCACTCCTCGATCAGCCAGTGTAAACCGGGTGATTTCGATTGGGCAGAAATTTTTAAAGGCGCGAAATGGCTACACATAACGGGGATTACGCCAGCCCTGTCACAAGACTCGGCTGATCTGTCGATGGAGTGTGTCAAAGCCGCGCAAAAAGCCGGTGTGACGACATCCTGTGACTTTAACTTTCGCGGAAAGCTTTGGAATTATGGGAAAACCGCCCCTGACGTCATGCGGGATTTGGTCAAATATATTGATGTTGGCATTGCCAATGAAGAAGACTGTCAGAAATCTCTCGGTATTTCGGTCGATGTCGATGTTGAAAGCGGAAGCGGCCATCTGGACACGAGTAAATATGAAGAGCTCTCTCAGAAGGTATTGGACATTTATCCTGGCATGTCGACAATTGCGATTACGCTACGCGCGGCGGTTAATGCCAATATCAACGGGTGGTCGGCCTGTATGCGCGACCGTGAGAATGGTTTCCTTGTGTCCAAGAAATATGAATTGACGGATATTGTTGACCGTGTCGGTGGTGGAGACAGTTTTGCATCCGCCTTTATCGCGGGTTTCAACCTCTATGAAGACCGCCAACAAAGCCTTGAGTTTGCGGTCGCCGGATCAGCGCTGAAACATTCTATTTTGGGCGACTTTAACCGTGTGAACCGGAAAGAGGTAGAAGCCCTGATGGGTGGCGATGGGTCTGGCCGCGTGCAGCGTTAAACCTCGCTCGATCTCGACTTTACTATCAGCGGCAGGGCACACCTGCCGTCCAGTCGAAATAAGAAAACAAATAAGACCCGCCAGAAATGGCGGGTCTTTTCGTTTAAGATATGATTATTCTATCTCAGTTTGGGGGAGACCAAAACTGAGACAGAATAAAAGGGTGGTCCGTTACTTTTTCAATTTGACGAAATAGTCGAATATTTCAGGGACATTACCGTTACCCATTCCGGCATCGACGGCTGCTTGGAGGCTTGTTGATGTGCTTTCGGCGACCAATGACCGCGATCCCAAATCGGACATCATTTGAACGAAATAGCCGAGATCCTTGTTGGCATTATTAATGGAGAATCCGAGATCGCTAACGCCGTCCACAGCGTAGTTCTTACAGAACTTCATAAAGGGTGAGTTCGACGGTCCGGATGACATGATGTCGAAGAGTTGCTGGCGGTCTACGCCGGCGAGTTCCGCGGCGGCAAAAGCCTGCGACATGGCTGTCACTGTGGTCATGCCCATAAAGTTATTGATGAGTTTGGTTGTGTGCCCCGCGCCGAGTGCGCCGAGGTAAAAGACGTTTTCGCCCTGCTGTTTGAGGATCGGCTCATATTTATCGAAGGTCGCTTTATCGCCAGCCGCCATAATATTGAGAAGTCCGTCTTTGGCATGTGCGGGTGTCCGGCCAAGCGGGGCATCAATCATACCGGCCCCCTTCTTAGCGAGGTCTGCGCCAATTTTCTTGGTCGAGGCCGGGATAGACGTCCCAAAGTCAATCAGGACAGAGCCATCTTTGATCCCGGCTAAAATGCCGTTATCGCCATAGACGATTTTCTCAACCACGGCGGATGTGGTCAGGCAGAGTTGCACAATATCGCATTTTTCGGCGAGGTCTTTAGGCGAACTTGCTTCGGACGCATTCCCGCGGGCGAGAACTTTTGCAACAGCGTCCTTATTTAAGTCCATGACAACAACTTCGAAGCCTCGCTTTTGCAAGTTTTCGACCATGTTGCCGCCCATAAGTCCTAAACCAATAAAGCCAATCACGGGTTTTGACATCTTCTATTCCTCAACAAGTGGGTTTTCTCGCCAGCGGTTGACGACTTAGATTGTATTGAGGTTTACTATACCAATTTTACGGAGAGTTAAAGACAAAATCCAAATAATTTATACTACAGATGCCAAATCTAACTCATTGAATGCCATATAGGGTCATACTGTGTGGGGTAGATGCCCATATCTATTGGTATATGCAATTGGACTAGCTATTTACGTGGGCGACGACCTAATTCGGCGCGCTTAAAGCGAATGAGTTCAAGTTTTCATTAGACCGCAGGTCCGGAGTCACGATCAAATCCCGCTAGTCTACTAATGAGACGGACGAACGCTTTTAAAGCAAGTTGAATTTTCAAAATGTGTTTGCCGAGCGATAGGCGGTTTATCGGACCTGGCGCACTCAAACGCAGAGAGTTCCCGAAGGCGTCCGGCGAGGTGTCGGAGAGCCAGTTCACTGCTTTCCTGAGCTGCGCCTCCGAGAGGATTCAACACTACGGAATCTATCCCGCAGCGACATTCGACCCTGTATATTGACGGTCCAACCCGATTTCTTATGACAATACCGCTCCCTCTTTAACGCCAATCAAGTTGTATTTTTGTCATTGGCATGCATTCTATACTCGAAACATCCCTTCATAGATTGTGAGATAAAATGGCGGTCAGGCAGGGGAAGAGCGCTTTGCCAAACGACCCTTAGAGGAACCCTGCCGCTGTGGAACCTTATGTTCATTTCGCCTCTAATATGGTGTAATAATACAATGGGACAAATAGACGACAGTATTGAAGAAAACCTGACTGCAATGGTCGCTAAAACGTCAGTTCCATTTATAATTACAAATCCCCGCTTACACGATAATCCAATTGTCATGTGCAACGCGGAATTTTCAGAACTTACCGGGTATAGCGAAAACAGTATTCTGGGAAAAAATTGCAGGTTCCTAACGGGTAAAGATACAGAGCCCGAGCAAACAGAACTCATTGTAAACGCCATACAAAATGCGCGGCCTACATTAGTCCAAATATTAAATTACAAACAGGACGGGTCACCCTTTCAAAACGCCTTAATGATTGCGCCTTGGTTTGATGAAAATGGGGCGCTGGCATATTTCCTTGGTTCTCAAATGGAGATGGCAGGGACAAATAATATTACATCTTCAAGGACGTTAGCTGTGGCTGAAGACCGGGTTAAACGTCTCACTCCACAACAGACACGCGTGCTCAGTCATGTGGCAAAAGGTTATCGGAACAAACAAATCGCTCATTTACTAGAAATCAGTGAGAGCACAGTCAAACTGCATCGTGCATCAGCACTCACGAAGTTGCATGTTTCCACGACAGCTGAAGCCATTAGATTGGCTGTTGAAGCGGGCATTTAGGCGCAAAATCCTTAGAACTTCCTGCCCGGTGTTCATTGTTGGAATAAACGGCGAGCTCTACGCACCTAACCTTTTGGCTAGCTTGTTAAAAAAAGTGAGCCAATTATCGAGGCCGACCTTTCTCGCTAATCGCGTATGAGAGGGCATAGGAAGTCTGCACAACACTCATTTGACGTTTGTCAGTGGCCTCATTGCGTTTCACTCCACACGGGACGTGATGAGGCACTATGTCGTTGGGTCTACGAGGGTATTAACGCCTTACGTAAAAAACTCTCTTTGTTATCAGATAGTTAAATGGCATATATTGCCCCTCGGACATGAGCAAAGCTAACCGCGACACCTTTTTCCGCTTTCATCTTGGTAAAGGTTTCTAGAAATTCTTAGTTCGGTCAGTGTCCGTCGTCATATAAAACGGCACAGATTTTGGCCTGGGCCAAGAGAGACTTTGCTCACCTTGTTGGTTGATATTAGGCGACGGCTCTGCGGTATTGCACCGTCGCTGTTCAATAGTTTTCTGTTTTATCCTTTCTCTTCTTTTTAAGATTGCTTGGGCCCGCCCGAAGTAGACGTCGGCTGGCGTGACGTTGCTGAGGCTCTCGTGATAACGTTCGTAGTTATAGTGCTTCACGAAGTCTTCGATCTGTAACTTCAAGTCGCCCGGTAGGAAGTAATTCTCCAACAGGATTCTGTTTTTCAGCGTCTGATGCCAACGCTCGATCTTTCCTTGGGTCTGAGGGTGATAGGGCGCGCCGCGAACATGGCTCATGGCGTTGTCTTTGATGTATTTGGCCAATTCACCAGAGATATAGCTGGCGCCATTATCCGACAAGAGCCTTGGTTTATGGACCACTTTGGCCTGATCACAGCCTGAGGCTTCGAGCGCCATGTTGAGCGTCTCCGTGACGTCAGATGTCTTCATCGTCGTGCAGAGTTTCCAGCTGATGATATAGCGCGAGAAGTCATCAAGGATGGTCGACAGATAGACTCAGCCCCAGCCGATGATCTTGAAGTAGGTAAAATCGGTTTGCCACATCTTGTTGATGGCCGTCGTCTTGTCACGGAACTCACTGGCCGCTTTCATGACGATGAAGGCCGGACTGGATATCAGGTCATGCGCCTTTAGAAGCCGATACACAGAGCTTTCCGATACAAAGCAGCCCTTGGTATCAGTAAACCTGACTGCGAACTCACGGGGCGAGAGCTCCGGGATGTCGAGAGCCATACCGATAAGGTCTTTTCTGATTGTGTCGGGTATCCTGTTCCAGACCCGAGCCGGATGTGGCGCGCGGTCGGTGAGCCCGTCCTCCCCATAACAAAGATAATGATCGTACCAACGATAGAAGGTTTATAAGCGCAAAGTTGAAAGGCGACACTTGCGCAAAGTTCAAAGTTGACACTCCTCTAGCCAATTGGTTCCATAAACTCGCATTGCGTGAACTCATTTAGATCTT
>NZ_BMZH01000001.1 GCF_014652695.1 Algimonas arctica | reverse complement strand
TAAATGAGTTCACGCAATGCGAGTTTATGGAACCAATTGGCTAGAGGAGTGTCAACTTTGAACTTTGCGCAAGTGTCGCCTTTCAACTTTGCGCTTATACCCAGTTTAGCGCATAATGATGATTATGAGAAATAAAACTCACTGATTTCAAGATAGGTCCATGATCATTCCATCATAAGCGGGTATCGCCACAGCAGGAAGTTCATCCGCTAAAACATTGTAATCCATATCAATATGTAAGTTCGTTAGCACAGCGTGTTGCGTTTTAGTCCGTGCAAACCAAGCAAGGCTCTTGTCAGCATGGGCATGAGTGGGATGATCATTGTAGCGCAGCGCGTCACATATCCATGTTTCTATGCCCGTGAGACGCGCAAGACCCTCATCGGTAAAGTCCCAAACGTCTGGACTGTAAGCGAGCATTTCGTCGAAGATAAACGCTAGCACAGGGGTTGGGCCATGCGACGCCGCAATAACATGGACTGAAATAGCGCCACCGGGTCCATCGATTTCGATCGTTTGATTATCATTAAGTAGCGGTTGCAACACAAGGATGGGCGGATGGACACGCCCTTCGGGCATCTCGAAACAATATCGAAATCTGTCCACCACATGGGTCTCTGTATGCGCGTCCATATAGGTCGGAATTTGTGCGCGCATGCGGTAGGCAATGGCGCGGAGATCATCGATGCCGTGTGTTTGGTCCGCATGATCATGCGTGAACAGCACAGCGTCCAATCGTTTAACTTGAGCGCGCAACAGCTGCTCGCGCAAATCTGGCGACGTATCGATCAAAATTGAAGTGATGCCGCCCTCGCCTGTTTTTTCAACAAGAAGTGAGCTGCGAGAGCGACGGTTTTTCGGCTCATTCGGGTCACAATAGCCCCAATCGCCGCCCACCCGGGGCACACCGCCAGAGCTGCCACAGCCAAGTATCGTCGCGCGTAGCGTCATGGCGTTACCTTAGAAAAAAGCCGGAAGAAGGCCGCGTTCGTTCGCGTTTCTGTCTCCTCCAGTGTCCATCCCTTTACGCTCGCGAGTGCTTCGGCGACATGGGGCAAGTAAGCAGGTTCGTTGCGCCGTCCCCGATACGGTACGGGAGCCAGATAAGGACAGTCGGTTTCCAACATAATGTGATCATCCGGCATCGTTTTAATGCAATCACGCACACCGTGCGCCGTCTTGAAACTCGCAATGCCAGAGACCGAGAAATAGAGCCCGGCGTCTGCGGCCCAGTCGGCGAGTTCTGGGCCTGATGTGTAGCAGTGAAGCAAAGCCGGATAGTCGCGTCCTGCACCGCTTTCTTTAAGCGTGGTGAGCATAAGGGCATCGGCTTCGCGCGTATGGATCACGAGCGGTAATTGGGTTTCGCGCGCGGCGTCAATATGGGCTACGAAATTGGCGACCTGTTCGTCTTGGGACGAATAACCATAATGAAAATCATAGCCGGTTTCACCGATACCAACCACTTTCGGATGGGTTGCGAACTCAATCAGTTGAGCGGCGGTTATGTCAGGGTTCTCCTTCGCGTCATGGGGGTGGGTTCCGACGGTGGCCCAAATGTTATCATGATCTTCCGCGACCTTCACCACGGCATCGAAGTCTTTGATGTTGCAGCAAATATTGAGCATGTGGCTAACGCCGGCCTCTGCCGCACGGGCAATGACAGCGTCGAGGTCCTCGGCAAACCGCTCGCCATGTAAATTGACGTGACTATCAATAATCATGCGGCACGGATCCGACTGAGGAGATCAAACAAAGAGGCTGTTTTATCTAGGTTGATGCCCGCTTCGGCGGCGCGTGTGGACTGCGCTCTCTCGGCTAAACTAATCCAGCTGGCAGGAGATTTTCTCGCGGCGATTGGTTCGAACGGACCCGTCCAAACCCCTGTTCCGGCATGCACGGCTTGGGCTTGTATCGTATCGATTAAAGCATCCCAGAACAGCTCTCGCGATGTCGCTTCTTTCGCGCTCACCAAGGACTTGGCCAGACTCATATCATCGCCCGTGCCAGAGAGCGTCTGCATGAGACGTTTCAGCGGGTTCAAGACGGTTTCGACATGGCCAACGAGCGCCAGCGCTTTGCCGGGCGCTCCTCGCGACAGCGCCGTGGCCGCCTGTTGAAATTCAGGTCGAACATCGGTGCGCGATCCCAACCAGCGCGAAAGCTGCGCCTCTGGTACAGCGCGGAGCGGTAGATGCAGACAGCGTGATCGAATTGTTGGCAGCAGCCGTCCGGGCTGATCAGAGAGTAATAAAAACAATGTTCTAGCGGGAGGTTCTTCCAGTAATTTTAATATGCCGTTTTCCGAATTCATGTTCAAATCATCGGCTTTATCGACAATGCAGACGCGCCAGTCCCCACTCTCGGCTGCGGTGCTTTGAAAGAATTTTGAGAGCGCCCGGATTTCATCAACTGGGATGTCTCGCTTTAACTTTTTTGACTTTGGATCATAGGGCCGTCGTAGGACCGACAGATTGCCGTGCCCTTGGCTTTCAATACGTTGCGCCACTGGGTCGGCGGGCGGAATATCGAGACTTTGGTCGAGCAAACTACTCCCACCAAGGCGGTGCCGCGCGATCCGGTAGGCGAGCGTCGCTTTGCCGATTCCCGGCGGTCCCGTAATCAGCCAAGCGTGGTGCAAGCGACCGGAATTGAGGGCTTCGAGATAGCGGGCTTCTGAGTCGGCATGGCCGAGCAACTCATAGACCTCGCGAGGATGTGGCGAGCCCTCGGAACGATCAGGTTCCGGAATGAGGCTGACGTCACGCGCCACCAAGTTTGCCGGCAAATTCCGGATATTTAGCTGTCAAAGCATTCAGAATGCGAGAATGCACCGCTTGCCGTGACCCATCCGCATCGACGACTTTGACACGCGCTGGCTCGTTCTTCGCGATATCAAGATAGGCTTCGCGGATAGTCGTATGGAACGCCTGTCCGGCTTTGTCGAAACGCGTCAAAACTTCGTCGTCCTGTGCGGCACGGGTCTCAACCCGTTTTAGAGACAGATAAACATCCATATCAAACACCAGTGTCAGGTCTGGATTGAACCCTTCCATGACAACGTCATGCACAGAGCGAACCCGATCTGCGCCGAGATCGCGGGCATAGCCCTGATAGGCGAGGCTTGAATCCGAAAATCGATCGCTGATCACCCAAGCCCCGCGTTGCAGGGCCGGCTTGATCAGCTTTTCGACATGATCGAGGCGCGCCGCATACATAAGCAGGAGTTCGGTCATGCCCGACCAGCGGTCGTCTGTACCTTCGAGGACAAGCTTTCGGATCGATTCGGCGCCAAATGTTCCGCCCGGTTCCCGGGTCAGGATGGTTTCGACGCCGACTTTTTCGAGTGCGTCAGCGAGCATCTTGGCTTGGGTTGTTTTCCCCGCGCCTTCGCCACCTTCAAATGTAATGAATTGTCCCGCCATGACCGTCCCGACTATCCTCTGATCTTCTGTAATAATGAAGCGCCAACGCGGCCAAACAAGCCTTTTCGCGCCACGGTGTCCGAAGCGTAGAGTGGATAGCGCGCAACTTCGACGTCACCCTTGACCACAACTAATTCGGCAATTTTGCTGCCCTCTACAACGGGGGCCGGGGCGGGCGTGAAATCAATTCGTGCTTTGACAGCGTTACGATCTGAGCGTTGATAACCGATATTCACGTCTTCGCGCAGCACAAGACCAACTGTCTTGGCCTTCCCCATATAAACGGGAATGTCCTCAAGGCGATCGCCTGAGCGGTAGAGCGAGAGCACATCAAATTCATTGAACGCCGCGCTCATCAATTCTTTGGCAACGCGGGAACGCTGTGATTTCCCGTCTGTTCCGTTGAAAACGATGATGCGTCGCTCGTCATCGCGAACGGCAGAGGCCACCAGACCATACCCCGCAACAGATGTCGCGCCTGTTTTGACACCATCAGCGCCTGGAAAGACGCCTAAGAGCGGATTGCGATTGCCTTGCTTTGTACCGTTCCATGTAAAGTCAGGTTCAGAATAAATCGCATAAGCGGCTGGGAAATCCTCAATCTGCTTTCGAGTCAGCTTCGCGAGATCAAGCGCGCTGATTTCATGTTCATCGTTGGGCCACCCCGTTGCATTGCGGAATGTCGCAGAATCAAGCCCCATCTCATGCGCACGGCGCGTCATCGCATCCGCAAAAGCGCTCTCAGAGCCGGATAAAGCTTCCGCAAAGGTGATCGCCGCATCATTTCCAGATTGAATAATGAGGCCGCGGAGTAAATCTTCGACACGGACTTCGGAGCGGGGGTCGAGAAACATCGTCGACGAGCCCGAAGCGGCGCCACCGCGTCGCCAAGCGTCGTCCGAGACCAAGAGTTTGGTTTCATAAGTCAGGTCGACGCGCTCAATGGCTTCTAAAACCATCTGTACAGTCATAATTTTGGTCATGGAAGCAGGCGGCATAGGCGCGCGCGCCTCTTTCTCGAACAAGACGATCCCGGTGGCATGATCAATAATCACCGCCTGTTTGGCATCGGTTTGGATCGGAGCGCCGTAGGCTGCGACAGGGACAAAAAGGGCTGTGAAGAATAAGGGTCTGAACATGCTCTATAACGGAATCGAAAACGGGCACCGAAATGGTGCCCGTGTCGAATGCTTTAAAAATGTGGTCGCCGCAAGGCAACGCCTGAGCCCTATTTCGTTTTTAGAGGCCCTGTGATGAATTCCGGCGCTAAATCTGTGTCCTTTGAGCCGGCGATATGGATCGGACCTTTAATGGTCATCGTAATATCGCCACCGCTTGGTAGATCCGCTTCCGGAGCCCGTCGCGGATTTCCCCGTGCAATTGGGTTCGGCAGAGACGGTGCCGCATAACGGGGGGCGGGCGTTGGAACAACTGGAGCCGGGTTTGGCGCTTGATATGGCGGCAAGCTCGGAAGCGATTGTGCGACCTTACACGATGCCGGAGCCAATCGCTCATGGGGGCGATCATTCTCACAAGGGTCAATGTAGCGCGGGGCCATAGGCTGTGGCGCGACATAGCGCGGCGCAGGCTTCATATTTTCGCGTGGAAGCGAGGCAACACGCGGCGCATTGCGGGGTAGAACACGTGTTCCAGCCGAAGGATCCGCCGGGCCGAGGTAACGCACCCGCACATTCGCGACGCCATCATGCGTATAACCGAGCGCCCCAGCAGCCGCCTCTGACATATCAATAATACGCTCTCCAATGAACGGGCCTCGATCATTAAGGCGCACAATGATGGTGCGACCATTGTCCAAGTTGGTCACGCGCACCATTGAATTTAGGGGCAATGTTTTATGCGCGGCCGTCATCGCATTCTTGTCAAACGTTTCCCCATTCGCCGTGGGTTTTCCGTGAAACCCCGGACCATACCATGACGCTTGACCGGTCTCATTATAATCCGGATCGTGTTTGGGCGTGTAGGATCGACCCATAATTGTGTAGCGATTGCCAACTTTTTGGTGGCTATAGAGGGTTCGATCAATCCTTTGAGGGTCGAAATCACGGCCCTGCCCGCCAGCTGGGTCATACGACCTTGGCGCGCTCGGGCGAGACGACCTGTTTGATCGGTCCAAGGACGCATATTGCGCATCGCCTTGTCCAACCTTGTAAGTGATTGGTGCGGACGATGAAGTTTTGGTCACGCTTGTTGAAGCGCACCCTGTTGCCAACGTTGCTGTAAAAGTAGCCGTAGCCACCAGTTTAAACATCCTGCTATACATTCAATCCTCACCATTCGGTTGTGAGCTGAAGCCCGTTGCCGCGCCCTCACCTTTCAATTCCGAAACTGTCGGGGCTGACGCCTCGCGCTTCGTATCGTTGGAACAGATGTAGACAATCAGTCCTAAACCTAGGTTTGAAAACAGGCCTAACAGAGACGCAAATCCTTTGGTTAAGAGCGGGTTACAAAAATTGGTGGATTTGGTGGTTGAAGCCGCGCAAATCCGTCGTTAAAGCGCGCGAACCACAGCTTACCGCAACGGGCGGGTGGCAGAGTGGTTGAATGCACCGGTCTTGAAAACCGGCAAGGGGGCAACTCCTTCGCGGGTTCGAATCCCGCCCCGCCCGCCACTCTTTAGTATCCTGAACATTATCGCTCGGATATTAGGCTGTCTGAAGCACTGGCGTTTGCTCTGCTTGATAATCCCAAGCTGGCGATTCAAGTCCAGCACAGGCGACTGGCAGAACTCGTCCATCAGCTTGTATGAGATATCCCTGCTCAATCATCTTTGCCGTTGTCTCGCAAACTGACGCCGCGCCTTTTAGCAATAAATGAGCGTCCTCAGCGCTGATGAGGCTTGGCTCATTTGCGAATCCCTTTGGGTGTCGACAAGAAGGTGGCGATTATCGTCGAGATCAAAAACGAATAGAATAGGTGGACCCTCTTGCCATGCGTCCAACCAGTCTTGGATAACGGTTTCCATACGGGTTTTTAGATCAAGGCTCAGACGAAGCGCGGAGTTGTAGTCACCCTCAAAATGATAAGCTAATCGAGGGTCTGTGCTGTTCGGAAATACTTCGGCATAGGCGGGCAAAGGTCTTATTCTCGAAATCCCATATTTTTCGGGTGTCATGTGATATGGCGAAAAGCGATCAATGCTCAGCCCGCCTAATCCGCCAGGCGGCTCAAGATGATGTAAAAGCGGAATTATTTCGATCATATCCTCATAATTCTGTTGATCGTCTCCCGGAAAATCACTCAGAAGATTCCATGCTAGAGAAACGCCGGAGGCGCGAGCATGGCGCAGACAGTCTAGATTAACGCGTAAGGAGGTGCCTTTATTCATCCGCTTTAACAGCGGCGTTGAGAGCGCTTCGATGCCAGGCTGTATCGAAGTTACGCCTGCGTCCCGCAAGAGTAACATCCGCCGCCGACCGAGATTGGCTTTCTGCTCGTAGAAAATTTCAAGTTTTTGTTCTGCGGCGGCGAGGTTCGGAAGCAATGTCGACACGTAACTATGCGGCATTATATTATCGACCATCAAAATACGGTTCACATCATAGGCTTGTGACATAGCCACAATTTCGCGCTCCACCTTGTCTGCAGACTTCGTTCGATGGTTCATACCGTTGGCATTAAGGCCACAGAATGTGCAGTGATGCTTAGCGCCCCACCAGCACCCTCGGCTTGATTCATAAGGCAGACGTATTTCCGAACGCTTTATTCCATTGGCGGTCGTCGCCTCATCAACGAGAGCGGTCCATTGTAGAAAAAAGTCTGAATAATCTGGTGCTGGGATATCGTCTAGGCTCTCATTGACGAGCCCCGGCAACACCCGGTTTATCGGCTCATCCGCGGCTCGGTCCTCCAAGAAGGCGAGAAAGGCTGACTCCGCCTCACCTTGGAAAACATGATCAATCTCCGGTGCGATGTCAGCGAGGGCTTCTCCCATAACATCGTCTGCGTTTGCGCCCCTAAAATCGTTGTTTTATCAGGGGCATATTTCTTAAGCCTCGAAGCAATCGACAAACTTGAGAGGGTCTGCTCAAAAGTTGAGGAAAACCCAATCACGGAAGCATCAAGCCCTGCAATGCCACGCGCCATCGCTTCAGACCACACGACAGCCTGTTCCTGCAGCGATTGGAAAATGGGTGTGGATGGATGCAAATCTGACCAGCGTTCAGGAGCTGATCCACCTCCAAAATGAACAACCGAAAGCCATGCGAGCCGAAACAGCCTTTCTCCGGTCAAATCTTCGGTCGGTGTATGACAAAGATGTCGATATAGAAGAGGTCCAATCAGGCGAGCAAAGGACAGGTTGGCATACAGAACAGTGGTTTTGTAGCCTTTCGCTTGCGCGATATTCTGCAAGATATGCAATCCTAAGGACGGCCGGTCCGGACTCGCAAAAGGCGGCAAAACTAAAACTATATCTGCCTCAGCTGATTTAGAAGCCGTGATGGCCTCGTCGACAACAGCTTTTGCAAGTTCGTCGATTTTTGTAACTGACATGTGAAGCGTTGATCAGAATTTGACTTTAACCTTGATACCAACTTCTGTTTCGACCTTATCTATTCCGCCTGCGCGAATGTCAGACAACTTGTCGATTTTCTCTTGGATGCTGACAATTTCTTTTGGATCTAATTCTAGACCTTTAGCTGCCAATGCAGCGCCGGGGTTTCTCATAAAGAGTTGACCGAATTCAGGGTCATCCGTTTCTAAAGTTGGAAGCCTTGCAATGGCTTTGATGTCATTGCGATTCAGTTTCGAGAGTTGTTCCCTCATATCCTCAGAAATAGTTGGACGGCGTGCCATAATCAATCTCCCTTAAAACTAACAGCCGATTGATTTACGTGTTATATACCAATCTTGCCCCTTAAGTTGTATCACAAGTATTAACCTTTGTGAATACACTTTATAGTTTCAATCTATCTATTGAGATAAAGACTAGGTGGAAACTTCTGTAAATGTCTGTAAGTTACTGAACTTACTTTTTTTTATTAAAATGAGTGTTGAAATAAAAGGCGTATGTATCTTAAAATTGGTCTTGGCCTCATCATGTATTTCACGAAATAATCTGTAAATATGAGATTGACTGACAAACGTATGAATGTATTAGCGCGCTAACACATTCATACGGACACTATGACGGATATATCCCTAAACGAACTTTGTGACGCGCTGTCGCGTATTGATGAGACTGAAGCCATGCGGTCGGTTCTCATTGATCTGTGCACACCTGCTGAATTGCGGGTGTTGTCAGAACGGTGGCGAGTCGCACAAATGTTGGCGGAGGGTGAGAAAAGCTATCGAGAGATCAGCGCAGAGACGGGCGTCAGCACGACGACCATCGGGCGTGTCTCCCGTTTTCTCAAAGATGAGCCACACGGTGGATACCGTCTACTATTAGACGCCCGTGCCTTGGAGACGAAGATATGAGCGATAGGCTCAGAATTGCATTGCAGAAAAAAGGCCGGCTGGCGGATGATAGTTTCGCCCTGCTGAAAGCCTGTGGCCTTCGTTTCTCCGTTCGCGGTGGGAGCTTGCTTGTTCGGGTGAAGAATATGCCGATCGACCTGCTCCTTGTGCGTGACGACGATATCGCATCATTCGTTTCCAATGACGCGGCTGATATTGGGATTGTTGGTGAGAATGTATTGGTTGAGGAACAACTGACCAGCGCGCTGGATGCGCAAATAGCGATGAAGCTCGGGTTTTCGCGCTGCCGCCTGTGTTTGGCTTCGCCAGAACGCGGGTCAGTCCAAAGCGCCGCCGACCTTTCGGGAACGCGAATTGCGACAACCTATCCCGGTGTCACAGGGCGATTCTTAAAAGAGCGCGGCATTTCAGCGAAACTCGTCGAAATGAAGGGCGCGGTTGAATTGGCGCCCTCTATCGGCGTGGCAGAAAGTATCTGCGACCTTGTTTCCACCGGAGCGACCTTAGAAGCCAATGGCCTGATGGCGTTTGAAACCATTTTGGAGTCTGAGGCTGTCTTGATCCGAAGCGCGCGCGACATGTCGCCGGAGAAAGCCGATTTGTTTGATAAGTTGATGCGCCGCGTCGAGGGCGTGATCAAATCCACAGATTCGAAATATATTATGCTCAATGCGCCGAAATCACAGATTGTGGCGATCACAGCACTGCTGCCGGGCTCCGACTCACCAACCGTTATTCCATTGGCGGGGACAGAGGATTTGGTCGCGATACAGGCTGTGTGTACTGAAACCGTGTTTTGGGAGACCTTGGAGGACCTTAAGGCGCTCGGCGCACGGGCTATCCTTGTACTCCCTATTGAAAAAATGATGAGCTAATGCGGCGTTTCGTTTGGACAAATTTAAACGCAGAGGAACGCGAGCGCGCCCTCGCCCGCCCTAAGGAAATCGCGGATACGGCCCTGATGGCCCGTGTGCAGGATATTCTGGCCGACGTGAAGACACGCGGTGACAAGGCGATCTCTGACTATACGCGGCGCTTTGATACGGACGCGCCGGTGCAATTGTCTGTACCGCAAGAGGCATTGGAAGCGGCCTGGAATGCGCTCGATGCCGCGGATCAAGCCGTCATCGAGCGAGCCCGACGCAATGTGAAGACTTTTCACGCCGCGCAAATGCCTGCCGATATTGAAGTCGAGACTGAGCCGGGTGTGATTTGCCGCCGAGAAACCCGCGCGATTGATACGGCTGGGCTTTATATCCCCGGTGGAACGGCTCCGCTTGTTTCGACCCTGATCATGCTCGCCACGCCGGCCAAAGTGGCCGGTGTTCGCCGCCGTGTTGTTGTGACACCGCCGGGCAAAGACGGAAAAATTGACCCCGTCATCTTGGCGTGTGCGTTCCGCTGTAACGTGACGGATGTGTTCGCGGTCGGTGGCGCGCAAGCTATTGCCGCCCTCGCCTATGGCACAGACACGATCCCGCGTTGCGACAAGATTTTTGGACCCGGCAATGCCTATGTCGCGGCCGCCAAATCGCTTGTTGCGCAAGAACCTGGCGGCCCTGCCATCGACATGCCCGCTGGACCGTCAGAAGCCATGGTAATTTGCGACGAAACGGCGGATCCGGCGTTTATCGCCTCCGACCTGTTGAGTCAGGCCGAACATGATCGCGTCGCGCAAGTGATCTGTGTGTCTTGCTGCCCCCATGTTTCGACCGCCGTCGAAGTTGAGCTCGGCAAACAATTACAGGGCTTGAGCCGCAAAGACATTGCGACGGATGCGCTCTCTCATGCACGTATGATCGTCACGGATGACCGGGCTGACATTGTCGATATCGTCAATCGTTACGCGCCAGAGCATTTGATCGTGCAAATGGACAGCCCGGAATTACTCGTGCCCGCCATTCGCAATGCAGGGTCAATCTTTCTGGGTCCGTGGACGCCCGAATCTGTTGGCGATTACGCGTCCGGTACCAATCATACGCTACCCACGAACGGCTCGGCTCGTGCCTATAGTGGCATTACAATTGAGAGCTTTTTGAAATTCGTTTCGGTGCAAAGACTGACGAAGGCCGGATTAAAAAGTCTTGGCCCGGTCGTTCAACGGCTGGCCGATATGGAAGGGCTGGACGCGCACCGCAATGCGGTGACGCTGCGGCTGGAGTCAATGCAATGAGCTCTGACACTCGAAACTGGGCTGAAGCCATCGCGCGACCGAATATTGTCGCGATGAAGGCTTATTCCGCGCGCGGTGCCTCGACAGACGCCTTGCACTTGGACGCTAATGAAAGCCCCTGGTCCCCGCCACCCGGTACGACAGCGGTTTCTGGCTATAATCGCTACCCAGCACAGCAGCCTGAAACTCTGCGACAACGTCTCGCCGATATTTATGGGGTTAGCGCGGAAGAGATCGTCATGGGCCGCGGCGCGGATGAGGCGCTTGACGTGCTGGTTCGGACTTTCTGTGAACCGGGCAAAGATACTATTCTCTATTCGTCTCCGACCTTTTCATTCTTCAAGACAGTGGCCGAGTTGCAAGGCTGCGATGTCATTGATGTGCCCAGTGATGCGGACCTTCGTCCCGATATGGATTTGATCGCCCAGACAGTGGCAGACGCGCAGCCTAAGATCACCTTCCTCTGCTCGCCTAACAACCCGACTGGCGCGTCGATTGATGCGGCAGATGTACTCCGCGTCTGTGAAGTCAGCCAAGGCTTAGTCGTGCTGGACGAGGCCTATATTGAGTTCTCAGAGCACCCGAGCCTCTCAACCGACCGTCCGCGCAATCTGGTTGTGGCCCGCACACTCTCTAAATTGTACGGTTTGGCGGGCGTTCGTTTGGGCGCAGCCATCGCGGACCCGGCCGTGATCAATTTGATGCTCAAAGTGATCCCGCCTTACCCGATTCCTAAGCCCGTGATTGATACCGCCTTACCTGCGCTCTCTGCGCCCGCGATGGCTGTTGTCGATGCACGTCGGATGATCTTAATGACAGAGCGGGATCGCCTGTTGCCATTGCTCATACAATCAAAGTTCATTGCGAAAACATATCCATCGGACGCCAATTTTATCTTGTTTGAAGCGTCGGATGAGACGACGATGGTCGCGAAGCTTGCATCGGCCAACATTCGTATTCGTGATTTTCGCAGCAAAATCCCCGGCCACTTCAGACTGTCTATCGGCACGCCGCAAGAGAATGACTTGGCGCTGACGGCCCTCGGAGTGCTCACGTCCGACGACGCACCACAGCGCATTGGTGAGACCTTCCGCACGACTAAAGAAACGGATGTCGCGATCCGCGTCAATCTGGATGATCCCACAGCGGTCAAGATCGACACGGGCCTTGGCTTTTACGACCATATGTTAGAGCAAATTGCCAAACATGGCGGGCTTGGATTGACCTGTGTCGTCAAAGGCGATCTCGAAATCGATGCGCACCATACGGTTGAAGACACCGCCCTCGCCCTCGGATCTGCATTGAAACTAGCGCTCGGCGATAAGGCCGGAATCGGACGCTATGGCTTTGTGATGCCAATGGATGAAACACAAGCGCGAGTCGCGATAGATTTATCCGGTCGTCCCGCGGCCACGTTCAAGGGTGAATTCCCGTCCGATCATGTCGGTGATTTTCCTGTCGAAATGTGCCCGCACTTCTTTGAAAGCTTGGCCCAGACGCTTGGCGCCGCCATTCAAATTGAGGTCGAAGGTGATAATAGTCACCATATGATCGAAGCGTGTTTCAAAGGTGTCGGACGGGCGCTTAGGCCTGCTTTCGCGGTCAATGGAACGGATATGCCGTCAACCAAGGGTGTGCTCTGATATGAGTGTGCTTATCGTTGATACAAAATGTGCCAATTTGGCATCAGTCGGGTTTGCCTTTGATCGGCTAGGGATCACTTCGATGATCAGTGACGATCCAGCGCAAATTATGGCCGCAGACCGTGTGTTGATACCCGGGGTTGGTTCGGCCCCTTATGCGATGAGCAAGATTAAAGAGGCTGGCTTATTGGATACTTTAAAGTCCCTGCAACAACCCGTTTTGGGAATTTGTTTGGGAATGCAACTTTTGTTTGAGACATTAGACGAAGGCGGACAGCTGGTTGACGGTCTCGGCCTCGTGCCGGGTCGGGTCACAGCTCTAGAAACAGGTCATCTGCCGTCTCCGCATATGGGTTGGAACCGTTTATCGAATCTTATGGACGATCCTCTGACGGCTGATTTGACGGAGGGTGATCACGCTTATTTCGTTCATTCCTACGCCGCGCCCATCTCAGACATGACTTTAGCCACAACCACCTATCAAAACCCCTTTACGGCTATGTTACGGCACGGCAATGTGCGTGGATGTCAGTTCCATCCGGAACGAAGCGCCGAAACAGGTGCCGCTATTTTGAAGGCGTTTGCCGTCCTATGATTTTTCCAGCCATCGATTTGATGAACGGTAAATGCGTCCGCCTGCTCAAAGGCCGGTTTGACGCGAAAACCGAATATGACGCGAACCCGATTGATGTCGCGCACGGCTTTGCCGATGCAGGCGCAGAGTGGATGCATGTCGTCGATTTGGACGGTGCGAAGACAGGACATTCTTCTCAGGCCGCATTGATTGGCGACATAGCAAAGCAAAGCGGACTGAAGGTTCAAACCGGCGGTGGTTCGCGGGATATTGGCACGATCCGTCGCTTGTTAGACACGGGCGTCGAACGTGTTGTGATCGGTAGTCTGGCTGTGACGCAACCCATCATGGTGCGGCGTTGGTTGGACGAACTTGGCCCGGACAAACTTGTCTTGGCGTTTGATGTCAATCTGGATGACAATGGTGTCGCCTATCCGGCGATCAAAGGCTGGACAGAAGAAACGGAAACGCCATTTTTTGAAGTACTTGACGGATATTCCGGCACAGGACTCCGCACAATTCTAGTCACGGACATTGGGCGTGATGGCGCGGAAACGGGTGGAAACACAAAGCTGTATCAGACAATTCTCAAGAATTACCCGACACTTGATTTGATAACGTCAGGCGGCGTTGGAACGTTGGATCATGTCCGTGACCTTAAGGCGTTAAACCCTTACGGCATCATCATTGGCCGCGCGCTTTATGAAGGGAACTTCGGTTTAGCCGAAGCGATCCAGTGCTAGGCCACCTTGAATGTTAGCCCGGCGGATCATCCCCTGCCTTGATGTTCGCGATGGTCGCGTCGTTAAAGGCGTACAGTTTCGTAATCACGAAGATGTTGGCGATATTGTTGAACTGGCCGCACGCTACCGGGATGAGGGTGCCGACGAACTCGTTTTTTATGATATTACCGCGTCGACGGATGACCGCCAAGTCAGCCAAGACTGGATATCCAAAGTGTCCCGTGAACTCGATATTCCGTTTTGCGTCGCAGGCGGGATCGACAGTGTCGCGGTTGCGGGCGCGCGATTGGCGGCGGGGGCCGATAAGGTTTCTGTCAACTCTCCCGCCCTCCTCCGGCCTGACCTCATCAATGAACTACAAGACGCCTTTGGGCGGCAATGTATCGTGGTCGGAATCGACACGTTCGAACAAGACGGCGCCTACCGGGTCAAAAGCCATACAGGTGATCCTGATAAAACCCGCGAAACAGGCCGTATGACGCTCGACTGGGTACAAGAAGTGCAAAGCCGCGGGGCAGGCGAAATTGTGCTCAACTGCATGAACCGCGACGGTGTCCGCAAAGGCTATGACATTGACCAACTCAAAGCAGTACGCGCGGTTTGTGATGTGCCTTTGATTGCGTCAGGGGGAGCCGGCGCGACAGCGCATTTCGAAGCGGTTTTCAGACAAGCCGACGTTGACGGCGCGCTCGCCGCGTCCGTGTTTCATAAACAGGTCATTGCGATTCCGGACTTGAAGCGCGATCTCGCCGCTGCCGGATTGGAGATGCGGATATGACACTTTCGGCGATACTAGACTGGAACAAAGGCGGCGGCCTCCTGCCCGCGATTGTGCAGGATGCCGACACGCTGCAAGTCTTGATGCTCGGCTATATGAATGAAGCCGCGCTTTCGAAAACCATGGACACTGGCCTCGTCACTTTCCATTCGCGCAGTCGCGAGACGCTCTGGACCAAAGGCGAGACGAGCGGAAATACACTCGCGCTCGTCAGTCTCGAAGCAGATTGTGACGCGGACGCGATTCTTGTGACAGCCCGTCCCACGGGACCCACCTGCCATGAGGGCACGGTGTCGTGTTTTGGCGATGAGGGCTCGAGCGGCGTTGGCTTCCTTGGCTATCTCGACACACTTATCCGCGAACGCAAAGCCGCAGATCCTGATAGCAGCTATACAGCCAAACTCTTGCAGGGGCCGCTTGTCAAAGCCGCACAGAAAGTCGGCGAAGAAGGCGTGGAAGTCGCCCTCGCCGCTGTCGCCGAAACCGATGCAGAGTTCAAAGGAGAAGCGGCTGATCTAATTTATCACTTACTGGTGCTGCTGGCCGCGAAAGATGTGCCTCTGAGTGACGTGGTTGCGGTGCTTCAGGACCGTCATAAGTAAGCGGTATTTTATATTTCACGACGCCTCCTGCTGACTTGATCAGCGGGTTAGCCGCCTAAAAATTCTTCGTTTTGGCAATCAGCCGCTTCCGCAGTTTGAAATCGCATTCAGAACGGCCTGTTAGGTCGCCTCCGCATCTTATACGGCAGGCAAGAGGTCGGCTGTTGAGGTGTGTGTCTAACGTCTTTTTCCGGAATCGATGACATTGCCGGAATAGTCACGACACTGTCACGACAGTGTCGTTCACGCTGAACTTTATGAGTGTCATGAAGAGGCAACACAAAAGTAAAGATAAAAGCGATGAACATTCAACAACGCCGCCTTGAAAAGGCTTGGTCGCAGGAAGAACTGGCGCGCCATTCTGGCCTCAGCACTCGTACGATCCAACGAATCAAAGGGGGTCAGAAGGCGGGCTTGGAATCTCTGAAGTGTCTTGCGGCTGTGTTTGAGACATCCATTAGTGAATTAATGCAGGAGCAAACGATGACGCAACAGGACACAGCAACCCCTCAGAAACAACCTTTGATCAATCAGATTGAACGCGACGCAATAGACTTCGCCCAATCATTATTGAGTGAATCGAAGATTGGCCGAACGGCACCGTTGAGCAAAATAGAGCGTGATGCGATTGCCTACGCGAAGAATCTGCTCAGCATATTTATCAAGTAAGTTTGAAGACGTTTGGGGCGCAGACCTAAAACGCCTCAAATGTTTCCTTCTTCTCCAACGGTTCCCATTTTCCATCCACCATGTGAATGCCGCATTCGGTCTTGCCTTGGTTCCGCCAGCGGCCTGCGCGCGGGTCTTCCCCGGCAGCGACACGGGTGGTGCAAGGTTGGCAGCCGATAGACAGGTAGCCGAGCGCGAACATCGGGTGCGGCGGCAAGTTGTGACGGCGAATGTAAGCGGTGACGTCTTTGGCTGACCAGTAAGCCAGTGGGTTCACCTTCACCATTCCATCCAGTTGCTCATAAATCGGCATGCTCGCGCGGTCCGGTGTCTGGTAGCGTTTTCGGCCTGTGACTTGCGCACCAAAATGGCCGACAGCATGTTTCAACGGCGCGACTTTTCGCACCGCGCAACAGGCATCGGGATGTGTTTCGTGCAGCTTTCCTGTCGGATCGACATCGGCGAGCTGCGCTGGGTCAGGTTGCACGTTAATGAAATTCGTCAGGCCAAGCTGCGAGATCAGCGTGTCGCGATAAGCCAGCGTTTGCCGGAAATGCTTTCCTGTATCGAGGAAATAGATCGGCAGGTCAGGCCGAATGCGACTGACCATATGGAGCAGAACGGCACTATCTGCGCCGAGAGAACTGGCGAGGAACAAATCACCCTCATGCAGCTCTATCGCGCGACGAAGGGCGGCTTCCGCGCCCAGCCCGAAAAAAGGGTCATCCGTTTTTTGATCCTCCAAGCGCGAGAGGCGAGCATCGAATATGGAGGTCGCAGGTCCGGCCTTAACCGCGTAGCCGCGCTGATAAGCCAGATCGAACGCGTCTAGTGCCGCGTCCCATGCTTCGGGCGTATGGCGTTTCAATTCAGCATCGGCGATCCGCACCGCATCAAACCCGCATTGCAGCGCAAAGGCAAACTGATCGGGGATGAGCGCCCCATCGGCGACAAGCAATCCCGTGTACCCATGACGTTTCCGCAGGACCCGCGCGAGACTGAACCCGCGCCCATCCGTGAAGGCGGGGAATTCAATGAAAATAGACTGAATACGCGGCAAGGCATCGACGATTTCCGATAAGTCAGCGTCTGGCGCTAAGCGCAAGGCTTCAATGTCGGTGTTTTGTGTGAGCGCGTCCAGATCGGACGGCATCACATCATTGCTGCGGACACCTGTGTCGCGAACAATAGATAGATCAAGTGCTGGCATAAAGAGCCTCCTTAAAGGCTGCAGTTCCGAGGCGGCGGTATGTATCAAGGAAGCGTTCGCTTCCGGATCGCTCACCCATATAAAAATCAACGATCCGTTCGATCCCGTCGACCAATTCGTCCTGACTGAAACCTGCGCCCATTTTGTCGCCGATCGCCGCCGTATGTGTCGCATCACCACCGAGGGTGACTTGGTAAAACTCGACGCCAGATTTTTCGAGGCCGAGAATGCCGATGTGGCCAACATGATGATGACCACAGGCATTAATGCAGCCAGAAATCTTGATTTGCATCTCGCCAATCGCTTGCTGGCGATCGTGATCGCTGAACCGTTCCGCGATGGCCTGCGCGACAGGAATGGAGCGCGCCGTGGCGAGCGCACAGAAATCCATGCCGGGGCAGCATATGATATCTCCGATCAGGTTGATATTCGCGTCTTCGAGTTCCGCGGCAACCAATCCGTCCCAGACGGCGCGTAGCGCGTCTTGGCGGACATGGGGCAACACCATGTTTTGCTGATGAGTCGTCCTGACTTCTCCGAAACTCTCACGGTCTGCTAGATCGGCAACCGCTCGCATTTGTTCCGCTGTGATGTCGCCCGGAGCCCGTTCCGGATTTTTGAGCGAAATATTGACGATGGCATAGCCAGGCGCAATGTGCGGCGCGACATTGGTGGCGACCCATTTCCGGAAGGCTTCCGGCTGCGAGTCAAGGTCAATGGCTTTGATATTGGTGTCGAATGTGGGCGGTTCGAAATAGGATGCAATACGCTCACATTCCTCCTGAGAGACAGCCGTATCGTTCACGTCAAGCGTCGCGAATTCATCGTCGACAAGTTTTGTGAAATCCGCGATTCCGGTGTCGCGCACGAGGATTTTAATGCGCGCTTTGTACTTATTATCCCGTCGTCCGAAACGATTGTACACGCGCATCGTCGCTGTCAGATAAGGCAACAAATCCGCTTTGGGCAGAAACGCACACAACGTTTCACCCAAAACCGGGGTGCGCCCTAAGCCGCCCCCAACAATAATATGGTAGCCCACCTCTCCCGCGTCGTTCTTCACGATCTGAATGCCGATGTCGTGGCCTTTAATCATGGCCCGATCATGTGGGCTGGCTGTCACCGCAAACTTGAACTTACGGGGAAGAAAACTGAATTCGGGGTGCAGCATCGACCATTGACGGATGAGTTCCGCTAACGGCCGTGGGTCTTCAATTTCATCCGCTGTTGCGCCTGCATACGGGTCACAGGTGACATTGCGGATGCAATTCCCACTCGTCTGGATCGCATGCATATCGACGGTCGCCAGATCGCTCAGCATGTCTGGCACATCGCTGAGTGCGGGCCAGTTAAACTGCATGTTTTGGCGAGTCGTGACGTGGCCGTAGCCTTTGTCATATTTATCCGCGAGATGGGCGAGCATGCGAAGTTGGTCCGTTCGCAACGTGCCGTAAGGCACAGCCACACGCAGCATGTAGGCGTGCAGTTGCAGATAGAGCCCGTTCATCAGGCGCAAGGGGCGAAATTCTGCCTCGCTCAAACGGCCATCAAGGCGGCGTTCAACCTGCCCGCGAAATTGTGCCACGCGTGAGTTTACGAACTCCGCGTCAAATTCATCATAACGATACATTAAACGCGTTCCTGATTGATGAGGGCGGCTGTGTCGTAGGACGGGCCGTGTGTTCTAAACCGTTCGCGGTAACGCGCCGGTTTGCCGTCAACTGTGTCGATAAAATAAGCGCCAACGACTGTGTTGGCGAATTCTTCAGCCTTCGCCGTCTCATCCATGATTGAGATCTGGTCATCGTCTTCTGTCAAAAGCGCATCCGCATAGTCTCGCGACCAGCCATAATCGGTAGTCATCCAGACATTCAGCCCGGAGACGAGTTCATTGGCGGTCATGGCTTGCGGCCCTTTGCCCTTATGTTTGAGCGTGCTCATGACGCCGCTTTCATTTTTGCGCGTACAGATCGGACGTCATAGCCGATCATCACAACGGCGGGGCCCTTGATGCCGCTGGAGATAAGGTCGTCTGACAAAGCCCCAATCGTGGTGCTAAGAATGGTTTCGTTCGCTCGTGAGGCATTTTCGACCACAGACACAGGTGTCGCACTGTTGGCGCCATGCAGCAGCAACCGGCCTTGAATGAACCGCGCGGCGCGCAATCCCATATAAATCGTCGCACGCGCATTTGGTTTCGCGAGCGCCGTCCAGTCAAGTTCAGCAAAGCCGTTTTCGTCATGGCCTGTCGCCAGCGTAGCGGCCGTGTTTTCGCCGCGCACCGTCAAAGAATGGCGCAGCGACGCGGCGGCGGCTGTGGCGGCAGTAATGCCGGGGTGAATCGTGAAATCAATGCCCGCGGCGTCCAGTGCTGCGAATTCTTCTTCAGCGCGTCCGAACACAAGCGGGTCTCCACTTTTGAGGCGGACAACGGTCGCCCCGTTTTGCGCGGTTTCGACCATAATACGATTGATCTCCTCTTGGCGCGTTGAGACACCGCCCGGGATCTTGCCAACATAGATATAGTCGGCTTCACGGCGGCAAAGCGACAGAACCTCTTCGCTGACGAGACGGTCATAGATGACAACATCGGCGCTGTGCATGACACGTAACGCGCCAACGGTCAGCAAGTCCGGATCGCCCGGCCCGGCCCCGACGATGTGGACATATCCCGCGCGATCATCCGACGTTATAGCGGTATGACGCGCGGCATTATAGCGTGCGTTGATGACCTCAGAGTCTAAATTGGCGTAATCACCAAGGCCAGACCCCAGAACCTGCGCCCAAAAAGCTTGGCGCTTCGCGATGTCTGGTTCCTCTAATTTGAGCGTGTCGCGTAGCCCTTTGATCGTCTGCGCGGTTTGTCCAAGATCAGACGGGAGACGGGATTCAATGTCACTTTTCAAGGCACGCGCGAGGCCTGGACTCGTGCCTTCTGTGCCGATTGACACAGTGACGGGAGAGCGGTCGACAAGGGCGGGTGTGATAAAATCACATCCAGCGGGTTGATCTGCGGCATTGACGGGAAGCCCCAAAGCACGGGCTTTTTCAGCAATATTAAGATTGTCGGCAGGCGATTCCGTTGCCGCATAGATCAATGTCGCCGTTTCAAACGCGGCCTCATCCGTAATTTCGACCCGGCCTTCATCAGCCCAGCGAAGAATTTCCGCACTCGGCGTATCACTCATGATGACCAACCGGGCATCTGTTTTAATCAAGGTACGGAGTTTCGCTTCGGCAGCGGGGCCGCCTCCGACAATAATCACGGTCTTGTTTTGAAGATCGATATGGATAGGTAGGTAACGCATCAGGGCATCTTTATTGTTTACGGTTCTCTTGATAGTCCAAGTCGTTCTATATATAGAACAGTTAGAAAACTTCTAGCCCCAAAAACTCACGAAGCTGTCATGACCCGAAAAACACGCTCAAAACGGCCCACCTGTCCAGAAACGGAAGCCTTATCAGAGAAGTTAGGTGAAACGATTGCGCGACTTCGAAAGTCAGATCAGCTCTCACTGGGCGAATTATCGGTCATGTCAGGTGTCGCGAAGTCGATGATTAGCCAGATAGAGAAGAATGAATCAAACCCGACAGTCGCAACCCTGTCTCGCCTGTCGCAGGCTTTAGGGACGAGTGTTGAGGCGATGTTTGCGACCTCTCCGACCCAAACCGCCCTCGTCCAACACGCCCATGTGCAGGATATCCCTCACATCACGTCTGACGACGGACTCTGTGACTTACGCATTATCGGCGCGATCGAAACCGTTCAATTTGTGCAAGTCTATGACTTTCGTGCGAAGTCGGGCGGAAAATTGATCAGCTCCCCTCACCCCGTTGGCTCCGTCGAAAACCTGACCCTGCTATCCGGTGAGCTTGAAGTGCGGGTTGAAGGCGAACGCTGGACTGTCAAGGAAGGTGAAACCCTGCGCTATCATGCAGATCGGCCCCATAGTATTCATAACCGTACGGACCACCCCGCGCATGCGACGATGGTCAATATACTCGCGCATAGCGTCAGGGTTGGCTGACTGTTAGCGAGAAGCACATTCACGACTTGCCTTCGTCGTTGATCGCGTTAGGGCGAAAAACTCATGAAATACCATTCCCACCTCGATACTCAAGTCACAGCCGAATTTGGCGACGCCCTTCTGGCCAGTCTTGCGCCGGATGGGGGCTTGTGGATGCCAGACAAAATTCCGCACTTCACGCCGGATAAGATGGCGGTCTTGGGCGCGATGGATTTCGCAGATTGCGCAGCGAAACTTGCCACTTATTTCACAGACAATCGTTTCGATGAAACCACGCTCAAAGCGCTTTGCGCGGATGCGTATAATTTCGATGTGCCGATGGTGACATTTGTGGGACAGCGGCTGGACCCGGCCATGCCGGTCCAAGCGGACGAATTTGTGCTGGAACTGTTTCATGGACCGACGCTGGCTTTCAAGGATTTTGCCGCACGGTTTATGGGCCGGGCTGCCTCGCATTTGATGAAAAAATCCGGAGAACGCCGGACTATTCTCGTCGCCACATCAGGCGATACAGGCGGTGCTATTGGCGATGCGTTTTTGGGACAAGACGGCGTCGAAGTCTTCATTCTCTTCCCCAAGGGTGGCGTGTCCACGGTGCAAGAGCGACAGCTTTGCACCATCGGTAAGGTAGGCTCAAACGTCCATGCGATCTCTATTGATGGGACGTTTGATGATTGTCAGGCTCTAGTCAAAGCGGCCTTCGCCGATCAGGCTATGACAAAACGATTTGATCTGATGAGCGCCAATTCCATTAATGTTGGACGGGTTGTGCCGCAGAGTTTTTATTATGTCTGGGCGTCACTCCAAGCCAAAGCGGCCTACCCAAAACGCAAACTCGTGATGTCCATTCCGTCCGGAAACCTTGGAAATTTGACGGGTGGTTTGATGGCCCGCGCGATGGGCGCGCCGATTGACCGCTTCATTGTTGCCAATAACGCCAATGATCCATTCGTAGATTATTTGGTCGACGGTGAATACCGCCCGCGACCTTCAGTTCCGACCCTGTCCAACGCGATGGATATTGGCCGCCCGAACAATTTCCCGCGTATTCTCAGTCTCTTTGGTGACGATATTGATGCGATCCGTAGCGCGTGCTGGGGCGTGTCTTTTGATGATGACGCGACAGCACGCCATATCCGCCGCGTCTATCAAGACACGGGCTATTTACTGTGCCCGCATACGGCCGTCGGCCATATGGGCATCCTCACTTTCCGAGAGCGTCACGACATTGACGCGACTTTCCTGACCGTCGGGACGGCCCATCCGGCAAAATTTGCCGATAGCCTCGAAGGAATCATTCACAAGGATGTTCCTCTTCCGCCGTCGCTGGCAGCTGCCATGACGCGCAAGCCTCGGGTGACAACTTTGTTGCCGACGCTCGAGGCGCTATCTGACTATATCGCAAGCGAATTGGGGTGAAGCTCGACCGCGCTGAATTTGACCGACGCTACGCAGCAGGCAACCTGAAACTGGCCCTGATCGGCATGTCGAACATTGGCAAAAGCTATTCCGGTATGCGGTTGGCGACCCAGTTTGATTTCAGCCTTATAGAAGTGGATCGCTTAATTTGGGATGCGCTCGGTGAAACCGATATGGATGCTTTTGCCGCGTGGCAGGGACAGCCCTACAGCGCCGGATACGCAGAACGGGAACGCCAATCAATGGCGATGGAAAGTGATGCGACGCAAAAAAGCCTCACGACCACAGCCCGCAACCCCCTGCTCGATACGACCGGCTCTGTCATTTATACGGATGCCGCTGTGTTAGACCAAATTCGCAAGGACTGGTTCACCGTTTATATCGAAGCCGCTCCGGAGCATTTAGACCGCCTTAAAAGCCAATATTTTGCGCAACCCAAGCCGTTGGCATGGCAAGAGCACTATCAAAAACGCGACGGTCTCAGTGAGACGGAATCGCTCCTCGCGAGCTATCCTGACCTCTTGGCCGCGCGGGCCGATGACTACCGGGCCCTTGCCGACCTCACGATTAGCTCCGTCGATATTTTAACAGATGATGCGGACGCTCTATTCGCCCTGATCAAGCCAGCCGTTTAAGAGGCGATTTCTCGCAATATCGGCTAACATATTAATATGATCGCGACGGTCGTTCAAGCACGGTACAGTGGTGAAATGCGTCCCTCCTGCCTCGAGGAAAGTCTCTTCCGCTTCAATCGCGATCTCTTCGAGTGTTTCTAAACAATCGGCGGAAAATCCCGGCATCATGACAGCGACTTTTTTAATCCCTTGTTCCGGCAGGGCTTCCAGCGTCTTGTCCGTATAAGGCTGCAACCACGCTTTTGGCCCGAACCGGGACTGAAATGTCGATTGCAGGACAGTCTCACTATAGCCCGTGTGCGCGCGTAGCAGGTCCGTCGTTTCTAAACATTCGTCCTGATAGGGATCGCCGGCATCGACATAGGTCTGAGGCAGGCCGTGATAGGAACATAGGATCCGGTCGGGTGTCCAATCGATTGTGCCGAAATGATCTGACAGGCTGTTGGCCAATGAGCCTATGAAAGCGGGTTCACGGTAATAATCCCTCAGAAAACGGAGTTCCGGGACATTCCATTTCCCTACCAATGCCTTGGCAACCCCATCATAGACTGACGCCGTCGTCGCGCCAGCATATTGCGGATAGAGCGGCAAAACTGCGATTTTTGTGCAGCCCGCCGCCATCAGTTTCTCTAGCCCAGCGTCAATAGATGGGTTGCCATAACGCATCGCCGTTTCGACCCGTACCGCATCACCGAGCCGGTCTTGAACGCCCGCGACTTGTGACCGCGTAATCCGGACGAGCGGGGCTTCTGTACCGTCTTCCCCCCAAATACTGGCATAAGCTTTGGCTGAGCGGGTCGGACGGATACGCAGGATCACGCCGTGCAGAATCGGGCACCAGATCCACCGGCTCGTATCAACAACACGATAGTCATGAAGGAATTGGCCTAAATATCGCCGCGTCGCCTCTGGCGTCGGCGCGTCGGGGCTTCCAAGATTGACCATAAGGAGACCTACGGGCACAGATTTCTCCATTTTCTAGTAAATGCGATACAAAGTGCCGTTGAATCACGCCACTTTGGTGGTTACGAATGAAACAGCCATGCAGACGGCCGCTTGTGGGTGCAAGCGGGTAATATTTTCGGAGACTGACATATGAAACGCTTCTTCCTCGCCTCGTCTTGTATCGCAGTCCTTGCGCTCGGTGCTTGCACCGATGCCCAAACGGAAAGCACGGAAAGCACAATTGATGCGTTGACGGCTGCTGCAACGACGCCCGTCGAAACCCGCCCAACGGTTCAAGAAGCCCGCGAATTCCTCGAAGCCGCAGAACGTGACATTGTTGAAGTTTACCGCGTTGGCGCGCGCGCCGCATGGATCAACGCTAACTTCGTGACCTTTGATACCAATAGCCTTGTCGCCGACGCCTCAGCGGAAGGCTCAAAGCTTAGCACCCGGCTTTCGAACGACGCGAAACGGTTTAATGGCGTCGACTTACCCGAAGATATGCGCCGCAAGATCGACATGTTGAAGCGCGGGTCAAACTTCCCTGCGCCGAACCGCGAAGGCGCCGCTGATGAACTGGCCAAGATCATGGCAGGTTTGGATGGGACATATGCCAAGGGCGAGTTTTCATTACCCAAAGAGGTTTTTGATAGAAAAGATGTGAAAGCCCTCTTCACTGTCAAACAAGAAGACGGAACGAAACTTTACACGGGGCCTGAAGACGGCGTTATTAATTTGGGTCAAGCTACAAAAATGATGGCGAATCTGCGTGACCCGGAACTTATGAAGCAAGTCTGGGAAGGGTGGCGCACGATAAGCCCGGCGATGAAGGACGATTATACGCGCATGGTTGAGTTGATCAACGAAGGCGCGCAAGAATTAGGCTATCCGGACGCGGGTGCGCTGTGGCGCGCTGGCTACGATATGGATGCAGATGACTTCGCGGTCGAAGTTGATCGTCTCTGGGGTCAAGTGAATCCCCTTTATGAGCAACTCCACTGTTATGTTCGCGGTGAACTCAATGAGACATATGGCAATGATGTTGTTCCGCTCGATCAGCCGATCCGCGCCGATCTTCTTGGTAATATGTGGGCGCAACAATGGGGCAATGTCTATCCGCTCGCAGAACCGGCCGACGCGGCGCCGGGCGTTGATACGACCGCCTTATTGGAAAAAAATGGCTATGATGCGTTGAAGATGGTCAAAACGGCTGAGAACTTCTTCACATCAATGGGCTTTCAAGAGCTACCGGATACGTTCTGGGAACGGTCCCTGATCACCAAGCCAGAAGATCGCGACGTTCAATGTCATGCCTCAGCGTGGAATTTGGATGACCAGCAAGACGTCCGGATCAAGATGTGTACTGAAGTGACGGGCGAAGATTTTCAGACCGTCCATCACGAGCTTGGTCATAATTTTTATCAACGCGCATACAAAGCTCAACCCGTCTTTTACAAAGATGGTGCGAATGATGGTTTCCACGAAGCCATCGGCGACATGATTGGTCTCTCGATCACGCCAGAATATTTGGTTAAAATCGGCCTGTTGGACAAAGACGGTGTGCCGGGCGAGAATGCTGACATCGCGCTATTGATGAAGACAGCGATGGATAAAGTCGCGTTCCTTCCCTTCGGCCTTATGGTTGATAAGTGGCGCTGGCAGGTCTTCGACGGCACGCTGAGCCCAGAGACTTATAATGACGGCTGGTGGGCACTACGGACGCAGTATCAAGGCATTCGCCCCCCTGCGGATCGTCCGGCGGACGCGTTCGACCCCGGCGCGAAATACCATATTCCCGGCAACACGCCCTATATGCGCTATTTCCTCGCTCACATCCTGCAGTTCCAATTCCACAAAGCGGCTTGTGATCAGGCCGGCTTTGAAGGTCCGCTCCATCGTTGTTCCGTTTATGGCAATGAAGAGGTGGGTAAAAAGTTCAACGCGATGATGGAAATGGGCTCCTCCAAGCCTTGGCCCGATGCGCTTGAAGCGTTCACCGGCTCACGCGATATGGATGGCTCTGCCATTCTGGAATATTACGCACCGCTGATGACCTATCTCGAAACGCAAAATGCGGGTCGGAGTTGTGGCTGGAATCGCGACGCCGAATAAGTTTGGTTAACGAAACGGAAAGGAGCGAGTCGTTAAGTCTCGCTCCATGTCGATTCTCGCTAGACACACGCCAACCTCTGTAAGGCCGCGGCTCAACCGCCGGGTTCTGATCGTGACCGATGATGTCGATGGGTCAATTGCTCTGGTCGAGCATTTGAAGGCGCTATCACTGGATGTCAGCCTGACTGGATATGATGGGTCAGACACGATTGAGCTACCTGAACGGGCGCCATCGGCGGTACTTTGCTTTTTATCTGATTACGTCGAACAAGGTCCAAAGATCGTTGCGCTTGTGCGTCAGCGCTATGCGCCGCGAGAATTTCCGATTTTGGGCCGTTTGATGCGAGAAACCGAAGGCGATAGCCCTTACGATTCTGTGTTGTATGAGCCTGTTCACGCGGTCCAAGTGGCGCACCGAGTGTCCTCGCTAATCCGCCTGGGTCAGATGGAAGCAGAAATTGTCCGGCGGATGGAAACGCTCCGTGACACATTCGGACAAGACATTACCTTGCCTGATGCGCCGTTGCGACAGCCCTTCCGCGTTCTATTTATTGGCAAGGCTGATCCGGCTTATATGGCGGTAGTCAATTCACTGCAGGATAAAAACGTCAATGTCGTGGCGGCTTTCACGTCATTTTCAGCCTTTGATTATTTACATGACAGCACATTTGACGCGGTCGTGATGAATGCTTTGCAAGGCGGTGAGCCAGCCTTGACCATCGCTGAGACGATGCGCCGTAACCCGCGCCTCTTTCATGTTCCGACATTACTGTTGGTTGATAAGAAGACGTTCCGTGAAACTGACACGGCCTATGCCAATGGGATCAAAGACTTGATCGATGCCGATGCCCCGCCTGAAGAGCTGAGCGGACGCGTCCTCGAATTGGCCAATGATTGCCGCTTACATCAGCAGTTAAAAGACGAATTCACAAATTTAGGTGGGCCGGATTGTTCTGATCCTGAAACGGGTGTTTTGAATGCCCGCTTCCTACATGCGCACCTCAAACGCGTGTCGCGCGATTGCCGTGCGCGCAAAGTTCCGTTGAGTATTTTGACCATCAAATTGACGCCCAAATTCACGTCGGCCCTGACGGGGGACGCGCTCAAATTGGCTTATGCGCAATCGATCAAAATGATCGCGGGCGTCGTTCGTATGCAGGATATAGTCGCCCGCATAGATAAAGACAAAGTCGTCGTAGCCTTCCCCGAAGAACACCGTACGGATGTTGCGCGCGTCGCCGCGCGGATAAATGACATGATTGAAACCGCGACTTTCCCGGATAGCGACGGCACCCCGGATGTCCTGCGCATGAAGGTTGAGACGGCCATCGTAGAACAGAGCGAAGAACTTGGTACAGTCGCGGCGTTAAGGTCCGACGATCATCTTGAGCTCGTTCACTAAACGCGTACTATAGACGTTTCGAGAAACAGGGTGAAACCGCCTTCTAGGCGATCAAAGCTTTCACGGCTTTTTCTCCGCCCTGGACCCGCGCTTTAGGCGTGTCGAAATTCCCTCGCACCAAGATCGTCTGATCCGGTCTTAGACGCCATCCGCTGTTCTGCGTGATCGCATTCATGACAACGGACGGGTTTTTGATGTCCTCGTGGCGCATCGTCAAGACAACGCCCTTCGGCCCTGCATCGACTTTTTCAACATGAGCCCGTCGACATAGACGTTTGATTTTCATCACTTTTAACAATGCATCGACTTCGTCGGGTAGCGGGCCAAAACGGTCGATCATTTCCGCCGTTAGCGCTTCGCTGTCCTCATCATTCTCAAGGTCAGATATCCGGCGATAGAGTGACATGCGCAGGTTCAGGTCTTCGACATAGGTTTCGGGGATGAGCACGGCGATACCGAGATTGACTTGCGGAGTCCAATTTTGATCGGACACACTCTCATCCTGTTTTAACTCCGCCACCGCCTCTTCCAACATATGCTGGTACAGCTCTACACCGAGTTCTTTGACATGACCGGACTGTTCCTCGCCCAGTGGGTTGCCGCCGCCGCGCATGTCGAGATCATGGCTGGCCAAGCTAAAGCCCGCGCCAAGCGTATCCAGAGACTGCAGGACCTTGAGGCGTTGAATCGCGCCTTTAGAGGCCACATGCTCATCCGGCATCGTCAGATAGGCGTAGGCGCGCGTTTTGGAGCGGCCGACGCGACCACGCATCTGGTAAAGCTGTGCTAGACCGAACTTATCCGCCCGGTTGATAATCATCGTATTGGCGGTCGGAATGTCGATCCCGCTCTCGATGATCGACGTCGATACCAGCACATCATACTGCCCATCATAAAAAGCGCTCATAATATCATCGAGAGCGCCAGGCGACATCTGCCCATGCGCGATGACATATTTTACTTCGGGAACACGATCCCGCAAAAACGCTTCGATGCGGCCAATATCGGCGATGCGCGGGGTGACATAATAGCTCTGCCCGCCGCGATATTTTTCGCGCAAAAGTGCCTTGCGGATGGACACTTCGTCAAAGGGTAGGACATAAGTGCGAACCGCGAGACGGTCGACGGGCGGCGTTGCAATCAGAGACAAATCTCGAATTCCTGTCAGCGCCATTTGTAAGGTCCGCGGGATTGGTGTTGCCGTCAACGTCAGCATGTGAACATCGGCGCGCAGTGATTTCAGGCGCTCTTTATGGCGGACTCCGAAACGTTGTTCTTCATCGACAACGACCAAGCCAAGATTTTGAAACGCCACGCTTTTCGCCAAGACAGCGTGAGTGCCAATGATGATATCGACTTCGCCCTTAGCGAGCGCCTCACGCGTTAATTTGGCTTTGGCCGCAGGAACAAGGCGAGAAAGTTGCCGTACTTTGATCGGCATCCCGCGAAAGCGCTCTGAGAAGGTTTTAAAATGCTGGCGAGAGAGTAACGTCGTCGGCGCGACAATAGCGACCTGCCGTCCCGTGATCGCGACGGCAAAGGCGGCGCGCAACGCGACTTCGGTCTTACCGAAGCCAACATCGCCGCAAATCAAACGGTCCATCGGCCGCCCGGATGTCAGATCAGCGAAAACATCGCTGATGGCATTCAGTTGGTCATCCGTTTCGGCGTAAGGGAAGCGCGCGGCAAATTCATTATAGGCGCCCTCATCCATCTCGATCGGCTCAATCGTCCGCATCGCCCGTTTTGCGGCGATAATAATCAACTCAGCCGCCATCTCGCGCAGCTTGCCTTTGGCTTTGGCCTTGCGGGATTGCCACGCGACACCTCCCAAACGATCCAAGACCGCGTTCTCGTTCGCATTACCGTACCGTGACAGGAGCTCGATATTCTCGACGGGCAGATAAAGCTTGGCGTCACCCGCGTATTCCAGTTCGAGGCAATCATGCGGCGCGCCGCCGACTTTGAGTGTCTTCAGACCCAGATACCGCCCGACCCCGTGATCAATATGGACAATGAGGTCAGACGGGTTAAGCGCGCTCGCTTCGGCGATAAAATTCTTGGCTCGACGTTTACGCCCGCGGTTGACCAAACGATCGCCGAGAATGTCCTGCTCAGAAATCACCGTCAGGTCGCCCATGACGAAGCCTTGCTCAAGCGGCAGGATCACCGCTCTTACCTCACCGGGTTCAACATCGAACGCCGCGCGACCATCACGCGCCTTGGGAACAATCAAGCCTTGATCATCGAGCACATTAGTCAGGCGTTCGCGCGATCCTTCCGACCAAGCCGCGAGCCAGACCCGATTTTTCGTAGCCCGTAGCGCTTCGACATGTCGCGCGACGGAATCAAACACATTGACGCCTTCGGTCTGACGCTCCGCCAGAAAGCTCCGTCCAATACGCGCGCCGAAATCAACCTTTTCGCCTTCGTCGGGCGCGTCAAAGGCGGTGTGCTGACGGACCCGCAAGGGGGCCGTAATGTCACTTAACTCAATCGGTGGAATGTAGAGCGCATCAATGGGCAGGGGTCGATAAAGTCCCGCCGTTTTGGCAGGGTCGCCCGAGCCAGTGTCACGGGCATCCTGATGTTCTTTCCGGGACGTGTAGAAGTCTTCAACCAGAGCTTCGCGCTCGCCCATCGCTTCATTGGCGAGACCATCAAAAGCAATAATGGCTTTTGTGCCGACGTAATCAAAGATGCTTTCCGTGTAAGAATAGAAAAGCGGCAAATAATGTTCGATCCCTTGCGGACGGATCCCGTCGATTACGGCAGAATAAACTGGGTCACGACTGACACCGCCGCCAAAAGCCGCGATATACCCTTTGCGAAATTCGCTAATCGTGTCCTCTTCTATAAAGACTTCGCTGACAGGCGCGAGGGTGAGGCTCTTAAGCGCATTGGTCGTGCGCTGCGTATCCACATCGAATTCACGCAGGCTTTCCAACTCATCACCAAAGAAGTCCAGCCGAAGGGGGTGTTTACGTGTCGGCGGGAATATATCGATTAATCCGCCGCGAACGGCGAAATCACCCGGTTCGACAACCGTGGACGCGCGAATGTAGCCATTACGCGAGAGGTAAGCCTCTAGATCTTCCCGACGAACATCATCGCCGACTTTGGCGCGAAATCCAGCGGCTTTTATGACGCTGCGCGGCGGCACGCGTTGCATCATCGCAGAGACAGTTGTGACAATAACGAGCGGTTTAGAGGCTTTGACCGCCAGCAAGCTATAAAGTGCACCCGCCCGTTTGGCGGCGAGGACGCGACTTGGCGAGACGCGGTCATAGGGCAAGGCGTCCCACGCCGGCAGGTTCAGGACCGGAATACCCGGCTCAAAGAACCGACAGGCTGAGGTGAAGGACGCGGCGCGGGCATCGTCCCGGGCAACGAATAAGACACGGCCCGATGTTTTAACCGCGGCGCGAGTCACGACGAGCGCATCTGCGCCTTCTGGTAAGCCAGCCGCCGTTAGCCGATGGTCGGGCCCGACATATCGTGAGAGTTGAATTTGCATTTTAGAGAACGGGTCTGAACGCCCGTAACCGCGCGAGCAGCGACGTGTCATGTTGCGCGGGCACGGGAAGAGTTTGCGTAATCCACGCATAAATATCGTGATCCTTGGCGCCCAACAGGTCTTCAAACGTCAGAATGTCTTCGTGCGTGAAATTCGGCCCATGCGTACGGGCAAACCCGCTCAGAATCAGATCAGCTTCTTTGAAGCCCCGATAATGGGCGCGGTGGATCAACCGTTTCCGGCGGGTTTCCCAATCGATTGTCTCGTTAATGTCCGGCATGGGCGTGCCCCTAATCAAACCCGTTTGCTCTGTCACGACCTATTGCCTGCTTGAACGCTTGCATGGGCGGTGATGTCACGCCAAATCAGGTCTGTGAGACCTGCTATCCTCAATCCTTGGTTTACCAATGTCCGCTCTTTGACCGGCGTCGGCGACAAAGTCGGCGAAGGCTTAGAACGCGCCTTTTCCGTTCGTAACCCGGCGCGTCTGCGCGATCTCCTATTAACTCCGCCAAGCAGCCTGATCGATCGGTCCAATCGACCGGGCATTGCCGGGGCCATGCAAGGCGATGTCGCAACCATCTTAATTACGGTGGGGCGGCATACGCCAGGCAAAACGCGGTCTCAGCCCTACCGTATTCGCGTCTATGACGAGACCGGAGAGATGACGCTGGTCTTTTTCAAGGCCTATGGCTCGACGTTGGAACGGCAGTTTCCGGAAGGCGCACAAAAGCTAATTTCCGGCAAAGTCGAAATTTACAATGCCGAAGCACAAATGAGCCATCCTGACTATGTGCTCGACCCGGAACATGCCGATGACTTGCCCAAATTTGAACCTGTCTATCCTTTGACGGCCGGACTTTCGCCTAAAGTGGCGCGGAAATCCGTTTGGTCGGCCCTAAAAACCGTTGGCTTGGGTCAAGCGCTGCCTGAATGGATCGACAGTCATTTTCTTAAACAAAATGACTGGCCGAGCTTCAACGAAGCCATCCTGCGATTGCACCAGCCCAACCATATTATTGACGCCTCGCCTAGCGCACCGCCGCTCAAACGCCTCGCCTATGACGAGCTTCTCGCAAAACAAGTCGCGATGGCCTTGGTGCGTGAGCATAATCGCGCGCTCAAAGGTGACGCGTTGATCGCCAAGGGGGAATATGTCGAGGATGTCCTGCGGGCCTCACCCTTCCCGCCGACAGGGGCGCAAGCGCGCGCATTCGAGGAAATCAAAGCCGATATGAGCACTGAATCCCGCATGGCGCGGCTGCTTCAAGGCGATGTTGGCGCGGGTAAAACCTTCGTTGCTGCGCTGGCCAGTGCCTATGCCTGTGAAGCGGGTGCGCAGGTCGCTGTCATGGCACCGACTGAAATTCTTGCGCGGCAACATGCCGACACGCTCAGCGCGATGCTGGAGCCGGCAGGGCTCGTCGTCGAAGCGCTCACAGGGCGCGATAAGGGCCAAGCCCGCAAAGCGATCAATGGCGGTCTGTCCGAAGGCCATATTGACGTTGTCGTCGGCACCCACGCCCTTTTCCAAGATGGGGTCGAATTCGATCGATTGGGGCTCGTCATTATTGATGAACAGCACCGTTTCGGTGTCCGTGACCGTTTACGCCTGACGGAGAAGGGCAATGCACCTGACCTCCTCGTGATGACCGCGACGCCAATCCCCCGCACCCTTGCCCTGACTAGCTATGGTGACTTGGACATCTCAATTTTGGATGAAAAACCCGCCGGACGTCAACCGATCGAGACCGTTGCCCTGCCCTTACAACGTCTTGATGATGTCATCGACGCAGCGGGCCGCGCGGTTAAGAAAGGCGATCAGGTCTATTGGGTCTGTCCGCTGGTCGAAGACAGCGAAGTCAGCGACCTTTCATCGGCTGAAGACCGCCACCGACAACTGACAGCCATTTTCGGCAATCGAATTGGACTGCTGCACGGGCGGATGTCCGCGAGCGATAAAGAAACGATCAGCAAGACATTCAAAGCGGGCGGTTACGATATTTTGGTCGCGACGACCGTAATCGAAGTGGGCGTCGACGCGCCAAACGCCACCGTCATGGTGATTGAACACGCGGAGCGTTTCGGTCTGGCGCAACTGCACCAGTTACGCGGCCGGGTGGGTCGCGGCGATAAGAAGAGTAGTTGCATCCTGCTGTATAAATCGCCTCTCAGTCATAATGGCAAAGAACGTTTGAACATATTGCGTGAAAGCGAAGATGGCTTTTTGATCGCCGAAAAAGACTGGGAATTACGCGGCTCTGGCGACCTCTTAGGCTCAGCCCAGTCCGGCGTACCGCGTTTCCGTCTTGCTAATCTCGATAAGCACCGTGATTTGTTGGAAACAGCCACACAGGACGCGCGGCTTTTGATTCAGCAAGATCCGGCACTGAAGAGCGATCGCGGAAAGGCCGCAAGGGTCCTTCTTTATCTGTTTGAGCAGGATTACGGCATCGCGATGATGCGGGCCGGATAGCGTCTATTCCGCCAGCGTCTTGTCATTTAACGGAACGGTCGGGTCCGTTTTTACAAATTTCTCTAAGGCTTCATTAGAGGACACCATCCCCCCGGAGATGATCATTTTCGCGCCTTCTTCTGGTGTCATATCGAGTAATTTTATTTCGTCCGTGGGGACGAAGAGAAGAAAACCAGACGTCGGGTTCGGTGTGGTTGGAAGGAAAACGCAGACGAAATCTTTGCCCGTTTCTTTGAGCGTTGTTTCGGGTGCGCCGGATAAATCAGCCGTCACAAAACCTATCGCCCAGATGCCCTTGCGAGGGTATTCAATCAGGCAGACATCGCGAAATGCCCGGTCCTTTTGTTGAGCAATTGTATTCAAGATTTGCTTGATACCATTGTAGATTGGCGAAATGACAGGGACGCGGGCCAAGACTGCCTCGCCCGCTCTAAGAATACTAGTGCCAACGCGATTCGAGACAATAACGCCCAGTAGAGCCAGTCCAAGAACCGCCAAGACCAGCGCAAGCAACCAGAAAAATGGGAAATCGAAATAATTCGAGGGGTCAAGCGCATTAGGAAGAATGCCCCACACCGCCGCATCAATCGCACTAATGAGTTTGCTCACCATCCAAACGACAGCGACAATTGGAAGCGCAACAAGGATTCCTGCGAACAACCGGTTTCGGAACCAGCGGACAACACTGAAACGCGGAACCTTATGAGCTTTCGTTTCGATGCGTGCGCCCGTCATGACTAGATACCTTGTCTGCTTGCCGCCAATCCCCTGCATGCTTATGACGACAAGAGACGGTAAATGATAGCGGGAAGGTCGTATACGGAGATGGCAAAACGCGATAATAGCAGACGCCGCATTGCCGCCTGGCAAATGGTGATAGGGGCTGTCACTGCTACGCTCATTATTGCCGGGGCTTTAGCCTGGTTTTACCGCGACGATATTTTTCAAACTATTCAGGACCCGCGGCAGCCGTTCCAGACCTATGACCCACCAGAAGCCCCGGACTACGCGTTGTCAGGAAGCTGGCTAAGCCAACCCGATCTGAGTGTTGATCCCTTCACCTTGAATGAACAAGGCGACGCGTTCGTTATTGTCCCGAGCGTCTATCGCGGCGGCGAACATTATGTTTTGCCGATTGATGATTTACGCCGGAAGTCAAAATTAGAACGGATCGTCCGCCCTAATTATGTTGCCCCCTATGGCGAGGCTGGACGTCTGTTCGCGCCCTTCTACCGCCAAGCCTCGCTCTATAGTTACATGACGACCCGAGAGGATGCCCGACTGGCGCAAGATTTCGCCTATCAAGATGTAAAGCGGGCGTTTGAAATCTTCCTGAAACAAAACCCGCCGGAACGGCCAATTGTTTTGGTTGGGCATAATCAAGGGGCGGCCCATTTGATTCGCCTGTTGCAGGATTATTTCGCCAATGACCCAAAGCTCACGGCCCGATTAGCGGTCGCCTATATCATTGATTACCCTGTGCCATTGGATCTTTTTGACACCGCCTTTGGCATGCTGAAACCCTGTGAGACGTCACAAGACACAGGCTGCATTGCCGCCTTCGGGGCTTTTATGCCGGGTGAGCACGTGATCGCTGAGCGCTTTATGGAACGGCTACTGGTTCATGACGGACATAATTTTCGTAGCGTGAATGGTCGGCGTCTGCTCTGCATCAACCCACTGATTTGGAGCCGGGCCGAGGATTACGCCCCTGAACGCTTACATTTGGGTGGGGTGGCTGCCGAAGGGCTAGAGCCGGATATTAGGCCCGCTGCCCGTCCCAATCAGGTCGGCGCACAGTGTCAGGGCGGCATCCTCTTGGTTGATAAACCCCGGTCTCGATCCTTGCGCCGCCCGATTCAGATTGGGGCGAAGTTTCGGACTTTGCCGTCCAATCTGTTTTATGAAGACTTGAAACAGAATGCCGTCACGCGGGTCAAGGCACTGATCGCGTCCGGCACCTTACCCAAACGGACGGAAGTCCTTGATGGTTTTGATGTTATTGAGGTCGAAGATAGTCCGGTTGTTCCGGCAACAGACCGACCGCCGACTTCACAAATTCCTGATGGGGATAAGCGGTAGTAATATAACCCTAACGCTGGCAAAGATGCTCTTATGATAGCCAATTCAGTCATCGACCTTATCGGTAATACGCCTCTGCTCAAATTGCAGGACGCCTCAAAAATGACGGGGTGCAATATTTACGGCAAAGCCGAATTTTTGAACCCCGGTCAATCCGTTAAAGACCGAGCTGCCTTATGGATTGTCCGTGACGCGGAAGCCAGTGGTGCGCTTCGCCCCGGCGGTGTCGTTGTCGAAGGCACAGCGGGCAATACGGGCATTGGTCTCGCGATGGTTTGCTCCGCGCTCGGCTATCGCTGCAAAATCGTTATGCCGCGCACGCAAAGCCAAGAGAAAAAAGACGCTGTAAAACTCCTGGGCGCTGAACTTATTGAAGTCGATGCCGTGCCTTATGCCAATCCGGACAATTATGTGCATGTATCTGAACGACTCGCCGCAGAGTTGAACAAGACAGAACCGAATGGCGCCATTTGGGCCAATCAATTCGATAATGTCGCCAACCGCCAATCGCATATTGATAGCACGGCGCAGGAAATCTGGACCCAAACTGAGGGCAATATTGACGGCTTCGTCTGCGCCGTTGGGTCGGGTGGAACATTGGGTGGAATGTCGATGGGATTAAAAGCCCATAACCCTGAGATCAAAATCGGCGTTGCAGATCCTTATGGATCAAAAATGTTCGCCTATTATGATCACGGCGAATTGGAAACCGAAGGCAATTCGATCACAGAAGGTATTGGACAAGGTCGGATTACGGCAAACCTAAAGGACGTCATTGTCGACAGGGCTTATCGTATTAGCGATACGGAAGCGTTGCAGGTCATCTTTGAACTCAATCAGTTAGAAGGAATTTGTTTGGGCGGCTCTTCCGGCATTAACATTGCCGGTGCGATCCATATGGCGCGTGAAATGGGGCCGGGCCACACAATCGTGACGATCCTCTGTGACTATGGACAGCGCTATCAGTCCAAAGTCTACAATCCTGAATTCCTCAGGGAAAAGGGATTGCCTGTCCCGTGTTGGCTATGATTTCTCTACACGCCGCCGATATTCCGAATGGCTATGATCTGATTGACGCAACGTGGGTAATGCCAACACGCACAGACCCGCTTGATGATTACCTTTTTGGGACCAGTCATATCGTTGATACGGACGCCATAAAGGCCTTTAACATTGCGCAACGCCTGAGCGGAGCCGCAAAAGTTTTCGGCCTCTGTGGACTTCGCGGTGAGCAACCCGTCGCCGTCTATGATCGGGTCGGATTATTTTCTGCGCCTTGGGTGTGGTGGATGTTGCGGTCGCATGGATGCAAGGCGGTCTTGGTTGAGGGTTGGGGCGACACGGTGCCTAAAAGCCCGAAACCGACCGCATCTTTTTTCGGTTCCTGCGCCAACCCTGCGCTGATGAATGCGACGAAAGAAGATGTACTAGCCGCGCTAGGAACAGAGACGCAGATTATCGATGCGCGCCCCGCCGCACGGTTTGCAGGCGACGCCGAAGAGCCCCGCCCTAACTGCCGCGCAGGTCATATTCCGGGCAGCGTAAATATCCCCTTCCCGACCCTTAAATCAGGTCGATCCTTCCATGATCAGGAAACCCTGTGGGACCTTTTTGATGAGCAAGAAATTGATCTCAATAGTCCCATAATCACCACCTGTGGGTCTGGCGTAACTGCGTCGGGACTCGCCTTTGCCCTCACTCGTTGCGGGGCCAAGAACGTCCGTGTCTATCAAGGATCATGGGCGGAATGGGGGCCTGACGACAGCCTTCCGATAGAGACTGGCCAATAAAGACTGACGCATGACCGACCGACAGACAAAATTCGCTCATATGGGGCGCCCCACACCCGGCCTCGGTACGCCTGTTAATCCGGGTATTGAACGCGCGTCCACGCTGCTGTTTGAGAAGTCCGAAGACCTCTACCGAACCGATGTGCGCGGCTATGGCCGACATGGCACGAATGTTCATGACGCCTTATGCGAGCTGTTTATTGAACTGGAAAGCGGCGCGACCTGTCAGCTATACCCGTCGGGCGTCATGGCGTGTGTGCAGCCCATTCTGCCCTTTGTGAAACCTGGCGATCATGTGCTCCTGACCGACAGCGCTTACGGCCCGACACGTCATTTCTGTCAAACGTTCCTCAAACAGATGGATGTTGAGACGGAATTATACGATCCGCGTATCGGCGCGGGTATCAGCACGCTTATTCGCGATAATACGGCGGTGGTTCTCCTTGAGTCCCCGGGATCGCTCACCTTTGAAATTCAAGATATTCCAGCGATTTGCGCGGAAGCCAGAAAACGCGGCGTCATCTCTATCGTCGATAATACATGGTCTGCGGGTCTGGCGTGCAATCCGCTTAAGCTGGGCGCGGACATCTCGACCCATTCCGCGACTAAATATTTTGGCGGACATGGCGACCTTTTGTTCGGCGCCGCAATTTGCGCCGACCCGAAACATGGCGCAAAACTCGCCGCAACGGCTAAGCAAATGGGTGTCGCCAGTTCACCGGATGATGCCTATCAGGTTTTGCGCGGGTTCCGCTCTGTCGCGACACGGTTTGCACAGCAGGAACGTACAGCGGAGACGCTCGCCCGGTGGCTGCAATCCCACGAACAAGTCTTAGATGTGCTTCAACCGGCCTTAGAAACCCACCCCGATCATAAACTCTGGGCGCGTGATTTTTCAGGGTGCGGCAGCCTTTTCAGTATTGTTCTAACGCCGCGCCCCACCGCGGACATCAACCGATTCATTGATGCGTTGCACCTGTTTGGGATTGGCTTTTCCTATGGCGGCTTTGAAAGCCTCGCTATTCATTGTAACCCACAACTCAAGCGACGGTTTGGGGAGGCTTTTGCCGGCCCCATCATCCGTTTTGCCTGCGGACTCGAACATGTCGACGATCTAAAAGATGATGTGGAACAGGCGTTTGCGAAAGTTTCTTGAGGCCATTTGGGCATTCTTAAAGCTCGCAGCGATTGCCGGCGCAATCGCGCTGGGGTCCTGCACGACGGCGCGAACAATCTTAAAACAAGCGCCGACAGATCTACCGAAAAACTGGCAGATGCCAGCACGCGTGGATTTACCCGAAATCCGCGCGCGGGCACTGCTTGAAACAGAAATTTATGGCGAGATGGACCTCAGCCCCACGGTTGAGATCGTTTCATTTGAGCAGCGCCCCGCAGAGGCGTTGACGTCGCCAGCGACTGTTGCCCAATGGCGATTGCGGGTCAGCTATGGCGCGGATGCACGGGACATGGATTTGATTTTGGTGTTGCCGACCGATGTTCCGAACGCCCCTGTCATTCTGTCTCAGAACTTTTGCCCGAACAATAGTGTCATCCCCCTCGCGGGCGTTCGCCCACCGGATGATGTTGATTCTACCTGTTCGGGCGGCGGCTTCTTCGGGATGTTAATGGTCAAAATTTTTGGCCGCTACATCGTTCAACCCCCGCTACAAGATATTCTTGATCGCGGCTATGGGCTCGCCGCTATGTATCCAAGCCAGTTTGTGCCGGATCGCGGCGAAGCTGGATTAGCAGCTTTGGATGCCTTATTTCCTAATCACGCCAATCGTCCGGGAGCTTTGGCGGTTTGGTCCGACTTATTTACTGTCGCCGCACGAAACATCGACACAGAGTTCGGCGAGCGTCCTATGATCGCCTACGGCCATTCCCGCTTTGGCAAAACCGCCCTACTGGCCGGAGCGTGGTCTGACGACATTGACGCCGTCATTGCCCATCAAAGCGGAACGCTTGGCGCGTCAGCGCTAGATGATAAAGAGGGCGAGCCGCTGGACGCTCTTGTGAAAGGCTACCCCCACTGGGCTGGAGAGGGCCTAAACCGATACCAAGATCGTCCAAAGGCCCTGCCCGTTCGTCCGGCCGATCTATTGGCTCTGACGGGCCATAAACCCGTATTGCTAGGTAATGCGCGCAGAGATGTATGGGGTGATCCCTGGGGCGCGTACAAAGAGGCTAAGGCGGCATGGGGCGTCGCGTTTGGGGCTGCGACCCCAGCCGACTTCCGTCCCGGCGATCGTAAAGCCTATTGGTTGCGGCCCGGAACTCACGGTGTTGTTAAAGAGGACTGGCCCGCCTTTCTGGACTTTTTGGACGCGCATTTCCCGTGAAACAGCCTGATCTACAAATCGTCGTCGACCAAATCGCTGATGAGATGGCGCAGCAGAGCGAGCGTGGGGTTGTCGCTGACTATATCCCGACATTAGCGTCTGTTTCACCATCCCATTTTGGCATGACAATCATAGACCATGACGGAAATTGTTACATGTCTGGCGATGCCGACGTCGCATTCTCAATTCAAAGTATCAGCAAGGTCTTCTCACTCACGATGGCCTTGGGCTTTGTCGGTGACGGGCTGTGGTCCCGGGTCGGGCGGGAACCCTCCGGCAGTGCGTTTAACTCAATTGTGCAGCTAGAGTGGGAACAAGGCATTCCGCGTAACCCGTTCATCAATGCTGGGGCCATTGTCGTCGCTGACATCCTTCTGGGTCGTTACGAGCCCCGCGAAATTTTAGGTGAGTTTCTTCGCTTCATGCATACGGTGACGGGCGACGATACGATCACGATTGATGAAGCCGTCGCGAAAAGTGAGAACGAGACCGGGTTTCGAAATCGGGCACTCGCGAATTATATGCGCGCGTATGGTAATATCGAAAATACAGTTGAGCGGAATCTGGGCGTTTATTTCCACCTCTGTTCTTTATCGATGAGTTGTCACCAGCTGGCCTCGGCGGGCCGTTACCTGATGTGCGGCGGTCGTAGAGCCCCCGGAACATCCGATACAATTATATCACAGCAGCGGGCTAAACGTATTTTGGCCTTGATGATGATGTGTGGTCATTATGATGGATCAGGTGAATTTGCCTACCGCGTTGGCCTGCCCGGAAAATCGGGCGTGGGGGGTGGTATATTAGCCATCGCTCCGGGCATTGCGTCGATCGCAGTGTGGTTCCCTGGCCTCAATTCACAAGGCAATTCACAGCTGGGTTCAAATGCATTGGAACGTTTAGTTGAGCTTACGGGGTGGTCCGTCTTTCGGACAGATCAGTAGAGCCTCTGCTCAGGCACTTAAACTACAGACCGGATAAACCGCCTGTCTTTGTCAGACGTTCAAAAGCCTTATTCAGCAGAAACCCGAATGGGCCGTTTGAGGCGATATAGCCACAGCCCGTCAACCAGCATTGCCCAAAAAAACAGGGCGAGGAATACGACAATAATTGGAAAAAAAATTATGAGTGGCAACATGGATACAAGCGCGTCTCCGCGCCCTTGAACAAGTTCATCATTAACTGTCATTTCGCCTGATATGAGCGTCATTGAAACTAAAAGGATCATTATAAACCCGAAGAGAGCGCCCCACGATAGAACCCACGCCGTCACAATAAGTTTAAAAACGCTTCTAAGCCTTAGTTTCCGTCTTTAGTTTTAAGCTCCATTACCTCTCTCTCTCTTTGTTGCAGCGATCAACAATACTTATGAGACAGAAAATGGCGATCCCGGAGGGACTTGAACCCCCAACATCCTGATTAGAAATCAGGTGCTCTATCCAGTTGAGCTACGGGACCCCAGTTGATCGTTCGGCACAAGTGCCGGACTAATGAGTCCAAGGTAACTTGCGATCAAACGCGAAGTTTTCCGAATAAGACCGTGGAATACGCTTCATATCTTGCGTTCCGAGCACGTGGTGCGGAATGCCATTTGACTGGGCGTAGGACACAGCCTCTTCCAACGTATCAAACATCATTTTGATTTGTTCGCGCGTGTCCGCTGACACAGCGTTCCCCGTTAGCGGGTCGATAGAGCGTGGCTCCGCACTTTCAAACTCAAAATGCCATTTATGAGTGTTGGCTCGACCAGAACTCATAGCCGATGGACGGGGTCTGTAGATTTTCGCGTACATAAGATGGCGTTAGCCCCGCTCCGCGCGTGATGCAAGACACCGCATCGCTGTGCCGCACCTTTGCCCGCATTATTTGTTACTCACGTTTCGCGGTGGAAGGCTGCGTTGAGAAGATTTTTTATCTCGCGTCCAGATTGCGGCTGGTTGCGTATGGCATTTAGTTTACTGGGCCCGGCGTCATGGCTTGGCCGTTGTAGCGACGGCGCAGCCGCCACACGCTGCGCTAATGTTAACTCGGCGGGGTTAGGCGCAACAGCGCGCGGGGCCGAGTGGAAAACAGGCTCCGCAATGCCCCCCGATTTATCACGATGCGTCCGCGTTTTCCAACTGGCATAGACCCTTTCCATCATTTCCGGTGTCGATGTGTCGCGCGCCCACAGTTTCGTGAACGAGGCGCTGGAACTGTGCGGTCTATATTCTTCTGGCAGATTATTAAGCAGGACCCGCATCGGCAGGTTCACGGCCTCACCAAAAACCATCGTTTCAGCGGTGCCCAGAGACGGCAAGAATGTGAGGAGCTCCGCCGCCCCGTCTGGCACAGCCGCACGCACAAAATTCTGATCGATTTCGTTGGATAATCGCATCGAAAATATGGTCGAACATTGCGACAATGTGCTGGGCTCTAGTTCTGATGGACGCTGAGAAATAATTCCCAGTGAAACCCCATATTTTCGGCCTTCTTTTGCGATTCGTGAGATAATCCGGCGCGTTGCATGAAAGCCTTGGCTCGCATCCCGCGGGATATAGCGGTGGGCTTCTTCACACACGAGCAGAATGGGGACTTTACGTTCTGACCAAGTCGCTAATTCAAATGCCAAGCGGCTGACAACGGCGACCACGATATTGAGTGTCTCCGATGGGATCGATGAAAAGTCGAGAATTGAAATTGGTTTGCCATTCACAGGCAAGCGGAAAATCCGGCCGATCGTTTCTTCTAAGGGCCGTGGTTTGGCTTGATTGCGAAAGATGAAAGCATAGCGCGGATCCGCCATGAGAGACTGAATTCGGCGCTTCAGGCGCTTGTAAGGCTGAAGATTAGAGCTGTTCTCCAACTTACCCATTTCGTGATCAATGAGCTTTACAACATCACGAATACGGTACGGCACGGGACTATCGAGCGAAATATGCGTCGCGCGTTGGAGCTCCATTTCAACATCATCAAGTTTGACTTGAGCACTGGTGTCATTGTGGGCCATTGAGCGATCAAAGAGCCGTTTTGCCATGAGGATGACATCATTGAGAATTTCTTCTTCCTCGCGGGCTTGATCTTCAATGTCGGATGTCAACAACTCGACGGTCTCAACAAAATCAAACATCCACAGAGGAAGATCGAGCGTTTCGCCGGTAATGACTTCAGCCCGGTCGCCAAAACTCTTGGAGTATTCATTATGCGGGTCAAACAGGACGACATGGCCTGCCGGGCTTGCACTGAGAATTGCCTGAAGGATAAGTGCGACCGTGCAAGACTTCCCTGAACCGGTCGATCCGATGATCGCGAAATGTTTGGATAGCATGTCGTCAATGCGAACATTGGCAATGATCGAATTGTCCTGCTGCAAACGACCAATCTCAATACAAGGCGATGTTTCTTTTGAGAAAATGATCTGCAGGTCTGTGGCGGACATTGTGTAAACGGCTTCACCCAAAACGGGGAACGTCCGCACACCACGATTAAACTTCGTTTCTCGTGTCGTCGCGTTTGTGCTGATCTCGCCGAGAATATTCAACGTGGCGTGACACCCATCGGCCATACCCTCTGTGTCGGACGAGCCAATTTTAAGCGATGACACCATTCCCACAACAATCGAATCGCTTGTGAGGATTTTTAGCATTGTGCCGATTTGCGCGATGCTTAGCTTATTGTCGCGGATGACCGACTTATTGATGGAAATGATGGCTTCAGCGGAGCCAACGTTCAGAATACGCCCAACTTCAATCTGTGTGAGCGGGCGCCGGTTTGACCCACCGGGTGCCATGGCCTGCTTTAGTCCGGGGTGTTGGGGTATCATAACGCAGGTCCTCTTTGGACCTACGCTAAGCGTGAGGGATTAAGACGAACTTACGGTTGGGGCGGGCTGAGAGACTAATTTCTCAGACTTAAGGTCTGGTCGGGGAGACAGGATTCGAACCTGCGACCCTCTGTTCCCAAAACAGATGCGCTACCAGGCTGCGCTACTCCCCGTTCCAGACGAGGCGGCTCTTAGCCCAATCCACGCTATGCGCAACCGTCTAACTGCCGAAAAATGGATGTTGAATCACATCTCCGGGTTTAATCCCCAGTTCTAGCGCCCGTCCGCCCTTCAATTCGACCACTGAGGCGATGACAGCCTCAGAACTGGCTGAGCGAAGTTTATAAGGTTGGGCCATATGTTCGATTTTAAGGATTTGACCGTTCGAACGAACGAACAGGATATCGAGAGGAATAGCTGTGTTCTTCATCCAGATCGTTGCGACCTTCGGTTCTTCGAATTCGAAGATCATGCCCTCGTCGTCGCCCATGGAGTCGCGCCACATCATGCCGCGGGCTTGTTGAGCGAGGGTTTTGGCTTCATCGACCATGAATTCGTGCGTGCCGTTTTCCGCGACAATCGTCAGCGAAACCGGGGCGCCGAAATCAACGACATCGTCTTGAGCCGTCTGGGCGAGTGCCGGAGACGATAGAGCGATAAAAAGGGAAGTGAGAAGAGCGCGTTTCATGACGGTATCTCTAACCCTGCGGGGCAGGACTGTCAGGTAGAAATTTCATTGCAGCCCAATCGACTGACGGGCCAAAGACATTCCGCGTCTTATCGGTTTTAACGCGGTCCCTTTGAGAGCTTGGGATGGGTATAACAAAACGATCCACTTGGCATCCCTTGGCGGTAAGGTTGGGGTCTGCGTGTGTTTCGTTAGAACCAAGCCCCCTTCCCTTTTAAAAGTGATGAGAGTCAAAAACCTTATTTGAGAGTCCGTTATGATTAAGTCAGTTACGGTGGCGTCAATGTCAGTTTCATCTTTTCTCGCTCTTCTATTTGGAGCTTATCTGACTTGTTGCTCAATACCCATGATCCTCGACCGTAAGCGGTTCGTGGTTTTGATGGAAAACTTCATCAGTAACACTTCGGTTCTATTCTTGAGCGGAATTTTGACGCTCCTTGGTGGCTTATCGGTAATTGCTTTTCACAATATTTGGTCTGCCGATTGGCGCGTACTAATAACTGCACTCGGGTGGGTCGTGGCCGTTGAAGGGGCGCTTCTAATTATTGCTCCAGCGCCGCTAATGTCGATCGGAAAAGCGATCTTGTAAAGATCCTCTATGATACCAATTTTCGGGGGTGCGTATTTTATACTCGGTCTGTTCTTCATCTCGCGTGTGTTTGCTTAAAGTTACACGAGACGATTATTGTAACGCGATTTGCGTGCAGGATTCAATTCTGAACCTAGCCTTGAGCGGCAGCTCACCTTGAAATCACGAAGAGTATAGGGAGGAAAACAGCAACTGGCAGTCCCTAGGGGAATCGAACCCCTCTTTCCAGGTTGAAAACCTGGCGTCCTAACCGATAGACGAAGGGACCACGCAGTTGCGAGCCGCCATATATGAAAGCGGGTCACGGCTTTCAAGCGAAAAAGAGGCTTCATGGCATCATTAAATGCAGTCTTTTACATTTTTGCCTAAACCCAAGCCATATCACGCAGGTGAAAATCGGCACTTTCCCGTCCCTGATAGTGATTTCGTTTGATCTGACCGAGCAAATGCACCCTTTTTTCGCCTGCATCTAAGAGGGCTTGGCCCAAATCTGTCTCATCCCCTCGGAATAATATACCTGAGAGACGGTCCCCGCCCCGCCCTTCGACGCTAAACCGGACATGTCCGCCGGACAAAGCCTTCGCGAAAGCGATTCGAACGTCGGAAATCGCAAATATGGGTGCCGGGTTTTGCGGTCCATAAGGGCCAACCGAATCAATAATGTCCAAAAGCGCTAAGTCCACGGCGCTCGGCGCGAGGCTCAGGTCCACTTTTGAGACAGGGGCGGCTCGTGATGCAGCGACATCTGCGGACAATTCGTCTTCAAGCCACTCTGTCAATTCCCCGACCCGTGCGCCATCGACGGTCAGGCCTCCAGCCATCGCATGACCCCCACCGGAGACAAGCAATCCCGCTTTCTTGGCTTTATTAAACGCCGACCCAAGGTCGACCCCTGAAATAGACCGTCCAGACCCCTTGCCGACGCCGTCTTCATCAATGCCAATTACGATGGCGGGACGTTCGAATCGATCCTTCAAGCGGCCCGCGACAATACCAATTACACCGGGATGCCATCCATCCATCGCGGCAATGATGATGGCCCGGTTATCTTGTCGCTCGGCCTGTTCCGTTGCTGCGCGTAACATGTCATCCTGCATCGCGCGGCGTTCACGGTTCAAGCGGTCTAATTCATACGCATGCGCCGTTGCGATGGCGGGGTCATCGGTGGAGAGCAATTCGGCCCCCATTTCGGATCTCCCGATTCGGCCGCCGGCATTGATTCGGGGGCCCAAAACAAAACCGGAATGATAGGTAGTGAAGGGCGGGGCCGCTTTGGCCACGGCCGCGAGCGCATTGAGGCCCGCGATACGCTGTCGGTCCATGACTTTCATCCCTTGGCGAACCAAGGTACGATTAAGGCCGATCATCGGCACAACGTCACAGACAGTTCCCAGTCCCGCGAGACCCAGCAGTTCGCGAATATCGAGCGTGGGGCGTAGCCCGCGCTGTTTGGCAGCCCGGTTGAGTGCCACGACGAGCATGAAAGTCACGCCCGTAGCGGCTAGGTGCCCAAGCTTACTGTCATCATCGGGGCGGTTGGGATTTACGATGGCTTCGGCGGGTGGAAGCCCGTCCATCAAATGGTGGTCAATCACGATGACGGGCAGGTTTATCGCCGCAGCCCCCTGCAAAGCCTCGTGAGCGGCAGCCCCACAATCCAGCGTAACCACCAGATCGACACCCTCGCCCTTGAGCTTTTCGAAAGCGGCGCGAGAGGGGCCATAGCCATCCCGTAGTCTGTCAGGGACGTGGAGGCCAAAGTCATAACCAAGGCCCCGGCCCCATCGGATCATTTGTGCCGCAGACGTTCCGCCATCGACATCATAATCAGAGAACAGGGTAATCTTCTGCCCTGCCTCAATCCCATCTAGAATCAGTCGGGAAGCCTTATCCATATCCGTAAGAATTGAGGGGTCGGGCAGATCTGTTTTCAGGGTTGGATTAAGATAGCGCGCTGCGTCCGCCCCCGGTACGCCCCGCCCCGCCAATAAGGCCGAGCGAACGCGGTCAAGACCGGACGTTTGTTGAACCGCCGTAACGTCAGCGTCTGCGGCACGGGCGATCCATTTTCGTCCCAGAAGTGAATGCTCAACGCCTAATAAGGCAGGAGTTAAGGTTTGGGTTTCACTCATCCGGCTTTGTAAGGCCGTGACGACCGAAGGCGCTGCACAGCATTATCGACAGAGTTCATAATAAGTGTGTGCGTGTGGACACGGCCTTCTTTGACCTTCACCCCGTCCAGCAACGAACCTTGAGTCACGCCGGTCGCTGAGAAAATCGTCGGACCTGACGCGAGACCTTCTAAGTCATAGGTCTTATCCAGATCATCAATACCCACGCGACGGGCACGACCAATTTCGTCATCATTGCGGAAGTGAAGGCGACCTAGCATCTGTCCACCAATGCAGCGCAGCGCTGCAGCCGCAAGAACGCCCTCAGGGGCGCCGCCCTGACCAATATACATATCAGTCTGCGTATCAGGGTCGGTTGTTGCGATAACGCCTTGTACGTCGCCATCTGTAATCAAGCGAACCCGCGCATCAATGTCGCGGAGGCTGGTAATAATATCAGCGTGACGCGAACGATCCAGCACGCAAACAGTGATGTCGGATGGCTTCACGCCCTTGGCTGCGGCCAAGCGTTTCACATTATCTGAGGCGCTATCATTGAGATCGATTATGCCGGCCCCATAGCCGGGTCCAATAGCAATTTTGTCCATATAGACGTCCGGTGCAAACAATAGCCCACCGCGCGGCGCAAAGGCCATGACGGCCAAGGCATTGGCCATCGCTTTTGCGGTCAATGTCGTGCCTTCAAGCGGGTCCAGAGCAATATCGATTTCCGGTCCCTGCCCCGTGCCGACTTCCTCACCAATATAGAGCATTGGCGCTTCATCACGCTCGCCTTCGCCAATGACAATCCGTCCGCGAATATCGAGCGCATTGAGGCCCCGGCGCATAGCATCAACGGCTTTTTGATCCGCGGCTTTTTCGCGCCCGAGGCCGACCATATCAGACGCAGCAATTGCGGCTTGTTCTGTGACCAGAGCCGCTTGCACGGCTAGGCTTGCATTGAATCGTAGCTTCGTCATTGTCATTCCTCGAAAATCTTTCTGGGGGTCGCGCGCTCAGTCTTAATCTGTCGCGATAGCACTGTCGCGCAGCATCATCTGTTTTATATTTCGGGCAGCTTGCCGGATACGTTGTTCATTTTCAACCAATGCAATGCGGACATAACCTTCGCCGTGATCACCAAACCCGTTACCTGGCGAGACGGCCACAGAAGCGTTTTTCATCAAATATTTCGAAAATTTGAGTGACCCCATGTCCCGGTAGGCTTCTGGCAGCGGGGCCCACGCAAACATTGACGCATCAGGCGACGGGATATTGTCCCAGCCAGCACGCGCAAAACTCTCAATCATCACATCACGTCGCGCGCGATAGATCGCGCGCGCATGTTCAACACAATCCTGCGGTCCGTCCAAGGCGGCGCAGGCGGCCACTTGAACAGGTGTGAACGCGCCATAATCCAAATAGGATTTGACCCGTGTCAAAGCTCCAATCAGTTTTTCATGCCCGACCACAAACCCCATCCGCCATCCAGCCATGGAATAGGTTTTAGACAAAGACGTCGTCTCGACTGCCAAGATGTCCCGAGATCCCGGGACTTCAAAAATCGAATGCGGCGGGTCACCGAAGTAAATTTCCGAGTAAGCTAAGTCAGATAGAATGATGATATCATTGGCTTTTGCAATCGCGACGATCTCTTCATAGAATGACAATTCACAAGTCATTCCGGTTGGGTTCGACGGGAAACAGACGACGATCGCCATGGGTGGCTTTTCGTCCTCGGCCAGCGCTTTTTTCACGCCCGCGAGATATTCGTCAGCCGTGATCGCCGGAATGCCCTTGATCGACGCGCCCGCAATGATGAAGCCATAGGCGTGCAGCGGGTAAGAAGGATCAGGGGCATAGATCACATCACCGGGCGCAGTGATGGCTTGCGCCAGATTGGCAAACCCTTCCTTTGATCCCATTGAGGCAATAACTTGCGTCTCTGGATCAAGCGCTACATCAAAACGGCGGTCATAATAACGAGCGCAGGCCTGACGCAGACCCTTGATCCCGCGCGAAGCAGAATAACCTGTGACACCCGGCTTTTGGACGGTCTCGATAAGCTTATCGATAACGTGTTTTGGGGTTGGAAGATCAGGGTTGCCGAAACCAAAGTCGATTATATCCTGCCCGTCGGCGCGGAGCTCAGCTTTTAGCTTATTGACCTCTGCGAACACATAAGGTGGCAATCGCTGGATGCGGTAAAATTCGTCTCTGAACGTTTTATCGGGAACGGGCCAATTCATGACGGGTCATCTTGTTTATAGGCTCCGGACGCATCCTGGGCCTGCTCAAATTGCCGATCAAACTCCTCCGGCGTTAAAGCCGGTTCTAGGTCCGGAACTTCAAACTCCCCGTACAGATCCTGCATTTCGCGCGCCGATTTGTCCCATTCGGAAGCGCTTCGGACGTCATTTGGAATATCTGGCACTTCGTCCGGGCTGGCATAATCCGGATTGAGCGCCGAAATTTCTTCATTGAAATCTGACTTCCCCATGAAATCAATATCCGGCAAATCAACAGAGGCGCAGGCCGATAGGACAGAAGCGGCGAGAATGGCGAGGGCTGTGTGTCGTGTGAACATGGTCAATGCCTAACGCATTTGAGCGCTACGTCATATGAAACTTTGCTGATGAAACGGCAAAATTTGCCTGACAATCAAGGAAAGAGCGCCGTCGTTTCCAGACCGAGCGTCTCGTCCCACCCTTGGGTGAGATTATAGTTCTGGATCGCCTGCCCGCTGGAGCCTTTGGTGAGATTGTCGATCACTGAAATAATGATCGCCCGCCCTAGTACACGATCCGCACACACCGCGATTCGAGCTTGGTTCGATCCCCGCACATGTCGGGTTTGCGGAATGTCTCCCTCAGCTAAGACATGGACAAAGGGATCGTTCGTATAGCGATCCGCATAGAGCGCCCGAAGTTGATTGACGGACGTGTCTCCAGACAATTCGACGTAGCAAGTCGCGATCATGCCGCGGTTCATCGGCACAAGATGCGGCGTAAAGCTGATTGGAGACGCATAACCATACCGAGATAATTCTTGTTCCATTTCAGGGGCATGGCGGTGGTTTCCAATAGCATAAGCATGCGCGCCGTCAGACACTTCTGAGAAATGAAGGCCGAGCGTGGCCTTCCGACCCGCTCCCGTCACGCCCGTTTTCGCATCAATGATAAGGGTACTTTGTGTAAACGCGCCCGCTTGCACGCCGGGCAAGAGGGCCAACAGAGCGCAGGTGGGGAAACAACCGGGACAGGCGACAAGGCGCGCGCCGAGCAAGCTGTCACGCGCAAATTCAGTCAATCCGTAAACGCGATCCTTGAGAAACTGTGGTTGACTATGCGGTGCGCCGTAAACTTGTTCAAATAGCGCCGGGTCAGACAGACGGAAATCAGCAGACACATCGATAACGGTATCTACATGGCCCAGAGCTTTTGCTATAGCCGCCTGCCCCGTTGAATGGGGTAAGCAGGAAAAGACTACGTCGATGTCTAATAAATCAATGTCGTCGATGGCTTGCGTGCGCGGCAAATCTTGTCCGGCGAAGTTGGCGAAAACATCGCCATAATCCTCATCCGCATGACGATTAGCCGACAGGGCTTTAATACGAATATTCGGATGTGACAGCAGCAAGCGAACCGCTTCTGCGCCTGTATATCCGCTTGCACCAAAAATCGCCGCGTTCTTCATGTCGACATCCCAAGGCCATTAGGCCAATAAAAAAGGCGCCTCGGTCTCCCGAAGCGCCTCTAAAATAAACCGTAAAGGTTTGTATTTGTTTAGCGTTTCGAGAACTGGAAGCTCTTACGGGCTTTCGCTTTACCGTATTTCTTACGTTCCACGACACGTGAGTCACGTGTGATAAAGCCAGCGGCTTTCAACGGAGCGCGCAAGATTGGCTCATAATAAGTCAGCGCTTTAGTGATACCGTGACGGAGCGCACCGGCTTGTCCGGATAGGCCGCCGCCCTTGACGGTTGCCATGACGTCGTAGCTGTCAACGCGATCCGCAACTTGGAAAGCTTGCGCAATGATCAGGCGCAGAACGGGACGTGCGAAGTAAACTTCTTGATCACGGCCATTGACGACGATCTTGCCTGAACCGGGTTTGATCCAAACACGAGCGATAGAGTTTTTCCGTTTGCCGGTCGCGTAGGCACGGCCAAGATCATCGATCTTAGGCTCGGGAAGCGGTGTATCCATAGCCGCTTCAGCGCCTTGGTCTTCCATAGCAGCTTTAAGGTCTTCGAGACTTGTCGCGACGACTGTATCTTGGTCAGTCATGATCTATGCTCCCTTGACGTTTTTGCGGTTGGCAGATTTGAAATCCACCGTGACAGGGTTTTGTGCAGAATGCGGATGCTCTGATCCAGCATAAACACGGAGATTTGAGAGTTGCTGACGGGCCAGCGGAGACTCTTTTGGCAGCATCCGCTGCACAGCCTTACGCATGACACGATCTGGGAAACGACCGGACAAGATTTTCGCCGGTGTTGTTTCTTTCAGGCCGCCGGGGTGACCCGTGTGACGGTAGTATTTCTTGTCCGTCAGTTTTTTGCCAGTGAACTGCACCTTATCAGCATTGATGATGACAACATTGTCACCACAATCAATGTGTGGTGTGTAATCAGGGCGATGTTTGCCGCGCAGGCGCATGGCTACGAAAGACGCAAGACGGCCAACAACGGCGCCTTCTGCGTCAACGACGATCCAGGTCTTTTCGACCTCGGCCGTCTTGAGAAACTTAGTGGTTTTCATGTCTGTCCTCGAAAAATACGAAAGGCCCGCAATACATGCGGACCTACGAATTAGGTTGAGCGCCCACTACGGGCGGGCAAGAGACCGGTCAAGACTCAATATCAGGATAAAGACTGAATTTACCTTTATAAATCAATTACTTATTAAAACGGTATATTGTTACCGTGTTTTTTCCAGCGATATGTCAACCAAATTGCGCTGATGAAGACAAGAACCGAGCTAAACTGATGCAATAGCGCAAGGTTAAGCGGCGCGACCGCCAATAACGTCCAAATGCCGAGCATGACTTGCCACGTGAGCAGACCGCCAAGGACAATGAAGGGAATCCGGAGTTTGGGACTACGTCGATATTTTATGACGAATACGGCAAACACAACCAACAGAATATAAGCGAGCATTCGATGGTTAAATTGAATGGCTGCGCTGTTCTCAAACAGGTTTCGCCAAGCGGGATTCTGAAACCAATAACCGGACGGGACAAAACTTCCGTCCATGAGCGGCCAGCTATTATAGGTTTTGCCACTCGCGGTTCCTGCCACGAAGGCTCCCGCGATGATCTGTAGGTAGACAAGACCGAGGAAAAGCGGCGCCAACACCCCTGCGCCCTGCCCTTTATCGCGTCGCCACCCATTTGTGGAATCCAAGAATAACCACAGCAAAATCCCAAGAATGAAGATTGCCATGCCCAAATGTGTCGCGAGACGATATTGACTGACAGAGACCATGCCCTCTTGCAGCCCCGAATGGACCATCCACCACCCGATGGCACCTTGCAGACCAATCAGGATTAGGACGGAAAGCAATGTGAGACCTCGTTCGGTGGGTAAGCGCCGGCTTACCGCCAAGATGAGAAAAGGAACGGCAAAAGCGAGCCCGATAATTCGCCCGAGTTGGCGGTGAGCCCATTCCCAAAAGTAGATGAAGCGAAAGCCGTTGATATCCATTCCCGGATGTTCGGCTTCAAATTCAGGGATTTGTTTATATTTCTCGAACTCCGCGATCCACGCCTCGGCTGACAAGGGCGGAAGGGCGCCGCGGATCGGCGACCATTCGGTAATGGAAAGGCCGGAATTGGTCAGACGTGTCGCACCGCCAATCACGATCATGGCGACAACCAGCATCACCATGAAACCCAGCCAAGCCGTTACCCAACCAGGCACTCGCTTATCGAAGGAAATAGCCATGGGTCTCTTATAGGCCGTTCAGCAAAAGATGGGCTGCGACATTAGGCAGCTTAAACTTAACAAGTGGTCGGAGTAGCAGGATTCGAACCTGCGACCCCACGCCCCCCAGGCGTGTGCGCTACCGGACTGCGCCATACTCCGTCTCACTTGACGGCGCGGCTATACGCAGACGGGAATGTTCCGGCAAGAGATGAAACGCGGTCTATTTAGACGAATCGAACGCATCCCACTGCCCTTTAAGAGCCTGTAGCCGCGCTAAAGCATCCTCTAACCCCGACATGTCTTTGGGTTCGGGGGGCGCAACGGGCTCTGGCGCAGGTGCGGGGATAGGTGCAGGCGTCACCTTTGCCACGAAAGTTGGCTTTGGTGTCACCGCAGGCGTTTGAGGCTTATTCGGCGCTGGCGATTCGGCTTCTGGTTTTTCTATTCTAGACGGTACCAGCGTCATGTCTTTTACCTCACGTTCGCGAGAGGCCTCTTCGACAGATCGTCCCAATTCAATGATACGGTTGGCTCCGCTTTTCGCGATCAGCTTTTGAACATCCTTGATAGGATGTTTCTCATCATGAAGGAGGGTCTTGATACCGCGTAAAAACTCAATGTCTTCGGGGCGATAGAACCGGCGTCCTCCGCCACGCTTAATCGGTTTGATGTCAGAGAATTTAGATTCCCAGAAACGCAAGACGTGCGGCTGCAGTCCGAGTTCGTCTCCGGCTTCACTGATCGTTCTGAAGGCACGTGTGGTCTTCATTCGCATGGATTAGCCCTGTTGCGAATCAGACACTATCACTTTTTTGGGCTAAGTGCCGAATCGACTCTTTCACGAAGAACTTGGCTCGGTTTAAAAACAAGAACACGGCGCGGTGTAATCGCGACTTCGACCCCCGTCTTCGGGTTGCGTCCAATGCGTTCGCTCTTCTCACGCAAAAGAAAAGTGCCAAACCCGGCCAGCTTCACATTTTCGCCTTTGAGGAGAGCATCGGACACATGGCCAATGACGGATTCAACCAAGTCAGCAGAATCCGACCGCGAAAGGCCAATCTCTGTGTATAGCGCTTCGGCGAGATCCGCGCGCGTCACTGTGCCCGTATTAACGGTATTGCTTACCATAAGATCATATAAGCAAATCGATGCCGCCTAGTGCAAGACAAAAATAGGCAATTCTTTGGAAAAGCTTTGCAAATTCAGTATCGAAGCAGGCATGCGCCCCAAGTAAAGCCGCCACCGAAGGCTTCAAGCATAATTGTGTCCCCGCGTTTGATCCGCCCATCACGCACAGCCGCATCCCACGCGAGCGGCACACTAGCGGCGGATGTGTTGGCATGTTCATCGACCGTCGAGATAACTTGCTCAGGTTGTAATTTTAATTTTCGCGCGACAGCCGTCAAAATACGTTGATTCGCCTGATGCGGGACAAACCAATCAATGGTCGGGACATCATAGTTCGCTTCTTCGGCACAGGTTCGAATAATTCCGGCAATGTCGGTGACAGCATGTTTGAAAACGGCATTGCCTAACATTCGCAATTTACCGACCGTTCCAGTCGATGACGGACCGCCGTCGACATAAAGCATGTCCTTATGCGCGCCATTGGACCGGATAATGGAATGAATGATGCCATCCTCTGTGTCGTTTTGTCCTTCGAGGATGATCGCGCCCGCACCATCACCAAACAAGACACAGGTCCCGCGGTCTTCCCAGTCAAGAATCCGAGAGAAAGTTTCAGCCCCGATCAACAAAATCCGTTGATGGGCTCCGGATCGGATTAAGGCGTTAGCCGTGTGAATGCCGTAGAGAAAGCCACTACAGACGGCCTGAATATCAAACGCAGCCCCGTGAGTCATACCCAGACGGTGTTGAATCATTGTTGCCGTCGACGGGAATGTCAGATCAGGTGTGGATGTTGCGACCATAATGAGGTCGATCTCGCTAATATCCATATTGGCATGGGCGAGCGCTTTTTGCGCCGCAGCAAAGCCGAGATCAGACGTCGTCTCACCGTCCGCCGCTATGTGACGGCGCTTAATACCCGTGCGTTCGCGGATCCATTCATCGGACGTTTCGAGACCAAGTCGTGACGCAAATTCGGCGTTTTCCATAACGCAAGCTGGCAAATAACTGCCGATACCTCGGATAACGGCTCTACTGGTCACGGGATAAATCCAATATTGTCGTCTTCATCGTGTAACGCATCAAGGCGCACATCGATCGCATGCATGAAATCGGTTTCGGCTAATAAGATCGCAATATTGACGGCATTCGCAAAGCCCACGCGGTCGGTGCCGCCGTGACTTTTGATAACAATCCCGTTCAGCCCTAAGAAAACGGCGCCATTAACGCGACGCGGGTCGATCCGACGTTTCAATTTGAAAAGGGCATAGGCATTCAAAAACGTCAGCATTTTGGACCAAAAATTACCTTGAAGCGCCTCATTGAAAAAGGTGCCGATCAATTTCGCCATGCCTTCAGCGGTTTTTAGCGCAATGTTTCCAGTAAATCCGTCCGTCACGATAACATCGACAGTCCCCGTCGAAATATCATTGCCTTCGACATAGCCCGCATAATTCAGTCCCAGCTGGCTTTCTGACAAACGCTCGTGCGCGGCGCGGATGACAGCATTCCCTTTTTGATCCTCTGTCCCGACGTTGAGCAAGCCAATTGACGGCGATTCACTTTTATAGAGAGCCTTATGGTAGGCTTCGCCCATCACAGCGAATTCCGTGAGCTGCGCCGCATCAACATCAATATTCGCGCCCACGTCGAGCACGACTGAAACCCCGTTTTCTTTGGGCCAAAGCGCGGCGAGCGCGGGGCGTTGAACCCCCTGCTTCATCCGTAGTTGCAACTTGCTCATCGCCATGAGCGCGCCTGTATTCCCTGCTGAGAGCGCAATTTCGGCCCGTTTGGCCTTCACAGCGGCCACGGCGTTCCACATGGAACTATCTTTCCCCCGACGCAGAGCCTGGGACGGCTTGTCATCCATTGAAATCGTTTTTTCTGTGTGGACGACCTCGGACCGCTCCCGGGTTCGGGGCGCTTTTGCGAGCAACGGAGTGAGCTTGGCTTGATCGCCATGCAAAAGGAACCGGGCGCGACGGCCCTTCCCTTCATGGGTCAAGAAATACTCCAACCCTTTGATTACCATATCGGGGGCTTCGTCCCCGCCCATGGCATCAATCGATATAACCAGCCCATCAAGCATTTCGATGCTATATGCCCCCGTTCGCGCGTGTGATAGTTCTAAAGTTCAGGAAACTTTAAAGCTCCGGAAAGAAGATCCGGCCGTCCGTTATTTGCTTCATGGACAGAGTTCGCAGATCCTTCAACCAATCGAGCGAATAATCAGCCAGTTTCAGGGCAAAAGTGGACGGATTTTCATTTTCCGTCGCAATAACAAAGCTATCGGCGAGGGTCTTCTGCGGATTTTCAGTCTTTAACGCATCGGTATAAGTTTTCAGACGGTCGTAAAAATGGCCAATCATCGGTTTGATCCGGCGTTTCACACCCGTGTCCGAAATACCTTCTTCCCGCAGAGCGACTTCGAAATCATCTTTCATCTCATCAAACAGCGCCTGATTGAGCAACGCCCCGTCTTCCCCCTCCGAGCGAAGCCGTTCCATAATAATCGTTAAATGCAGCGCAATCATGTCGATCCGACCATCAAAGTCATCCGCTATTCCTCCCTGCCCGTAAAACGCAGGGGTGCGCGCTTGCGCCATCAGGTGGCGGTATATGCGACGCGCATCTTTACGCTCGGGCAAATCACGCCCCATCAATCGATCAAACAAGCCCATGTTAAGCCTCCGTCATATACAGTGCGCCATACTTGCGAAGCCCTGACGCTTTGGCTAGGGCAACATAAGATTTCTGGCGCCCTAATTGAGAGACGGCTCATGCGCAATTCTGTTGCAGCATTCATGATCATCGGCGCACTTGTCGCGACCGGATGCAACCCGATCCTTCGGACGCATGGTTATGTCCCGACACAGGACGCCAAGCCGCAGGAGATTAATCCGAGCACGGACACGAAAGCCAGTGTGCTTGCGTCCTTGGGTAGCCCCTCCGTTGAAGGCACATTTGACGAAGATGTCGAGCAAGACACTTGGTATTATATCAATCAAGTTCGTGAACGTTACGCCTATCTTCGCCCGCAAGTGCAGGAACAAACGATCACCGCCATCTCATTTAATGCCGATGGACAGGTCACAAAAGTGGCTGAATACGGCATTGAAGATCGCCGCGTCGTCAATTACGAGAATCGTGAAACACCGACGCGCGGACGCGAATTGTCCGTCCTTGAGCAAGTGTTTGGGACGATTGGCCGTATCCCAACGGATAGAATCGGTGGCGGCAATCAGGACGTTCCGGGCGGCGGCCCCAATTAGAATCGATGGCGATAGCCCTCAGGTTTAACGACGGTCCCCTCTACGGTCACGCCGACACCCTCTAAGACATGTCCGCATAGCGTTAAAGGCAATCCGATTGCTTTTGCCCCCTCGACAATTTCCTCTCGATTGCGCGCGGATGCCGTAAAGAGAAGTTCGTAATCGTCCCCAAAGTCCGCATTTTTTGTGGTTTCGGCGATCAAATCTATCTGAACGCCACTCGCCGTTGCGATATGCCCTGCTTCACTAAGCAGCCCATCCGAAATATCAGCTGCCGCCGTTGCGAAACGTCGCAAAACCTTTCGAAACGCGAATCTGGGTTCTGGCCTCAAGTAGGCCTCTTCCGCCACTAGTCGCTTAGACGGACTCAGATCAACCGCGTGTCCCGACACAATGGCCAGTCCTATTTCAGCTAAACCTAATGTGCCTGTGAACCAGACGTCATCGCCCGGTTTCGCGCCTGATCTGCGGACCATTTCGCCGTTGGGAACAAGGCCGAACACCGTAACACTGGCGACAAGCGGGCCATCAGTTGATGTTGTATCCCCCCCAATCAGGGGGCAATCAAAGCTTTCTTGCGCGTCGTGCAAGCCCCGAACAAACCCATTCAGCCATTTGGGATCACGCCCTATCGGCCACGCGACTGAGAGCATATAACCGATCGGGCGGGCACCTTTAGCGGCGAGATCAGAAAGCGCTGTACGCAGAAGGCGTTCGGAAAAACCCCCGCCAATCCGACCTTTTGGAAAATGAACACCCTCAACCATCGTGTCCTTGGACACGATCAGGTCTTGCCCTGGAGGCGGCGTTAAAATCGCGGCGTCATCATCCAGGTTAAGGGCCGCAGGTCCGGCGAGCGGACGCAGCAAGGCAATAAAGTCGCGTTCGTTCAACTGTCCGCGTCATCAATGAGTGTCGACGTATCGGCGTCATCAGACACTTCGATGGGATCAACAGAAATCGACGCAGGCAATGGAAGGCCAAATTCTGCCGACCGCACGGCGCGGGCAATTTTATCCATCACAGCGTTGACCATTCCGGGCTCTTTGCCGCTAAAAAAGTCTGAGGCAATGGCCACATATTCATCGATAATTACGAGCGCAGGAACATCGGGGCGTTGTGTAATTTCAAAAACACCCGCCCGAAGGAGCGCGCGAAGCGTCATATCAAGCCGACGAAGCGGCCATTTGTCCGGAAGCTGTGCATCCAACTTGGCATCGATTTGATCTTGTTCACGCACGACCCCTTCGACGAGTTCTTCGAAGAATTTTTCATCGGCCGTCACCATGCCGTTTTCGCCTTCATAGCCAAAACGGTGGTTTAGAAATTCGTAGATAACTTGCTTAGACTTCGCGTTGGCGACGTCCATTTGGTAGAGAGCTTGAACCCCAGACAGACGCGCTTCGCGTCTCAGCTTTGGCGTGGAGCCGCTCATGTCTCGGCACTTTCGGCGAGTTCATCGCGAATGCCGACCATGGTTATCGCCGCGCGTGCTGCAAACCCGCCCTTGTCCTTTTGAGACTTATCCGCGCGAGCTATCGCTTGGGCTTCATTTTCGACGGTGATGATACCGTTACCGATGGCCAGTTGCTGGGTCACAGCTAAGTCCATGAGCGCGCGCGCGCTTTCTTGGCAGACATAATCATAATGAGTTGTTTCACCGCGGATAACGCAACCCAAGGCGACATAGGCATCGTAGCCAGCGCCGGCCGCTTCCGCGAAACTGATGACGTGCGGGATTTCGAGTGCACCCGGCACCGTCACCTGAAAAACGTCAACGTCTGCCGCGCCGAGCGCATCAAGCGCGCCGTCGAGCAGCATATCGGAGATGGGCTCGTAAAAACGCGCCTCGATGACGAGCACTTTCATGGGCTTAGGTCCGTGTATGTGTGAGGGGATGAAGGCCGACGATTTCGAGATCATAGGCATCAAGCCCGATCAATTTCGGCATGGAATTCGACAGGAGCGTCATTTTCGTTACGCCGAGATGTGTCAGAATTTGTGCTCCGACGCCATATTCACGCACAGTTTGTTCTTTGCGGTCAACAGTCGATTTATGCGCGCCCAATCGTTCCAAGAGCGAATCGATTGACCCCTCCCGGATCAACACCAACACGCCGTGACCATCATGTTCTGCCAACACTTTCATCGCGTCCCAAATCAGGCCAGCGCGTGGACTATCCTCGGAGAGAATATCCCCGGCAAAGTCGATTTTATGAACGCGAACCAGGCTCGGCGCGTCAGCTTTGGCTTCACCGCGTGACAAAGCGACATGGTCTTTACCGTCGAGCAGATTGCGATAAACATGGATTTTGAAATCATCGCCACGCTGTGACGTGAAGTCCGAGGTCGCAATATGTTTGACGAAATGGTCGCGTTCCAGTCGGTGCGCGACGAGGCTTTCAATCGTCCCGATCTTTAAGCCGTGGAATTGAGCGAAGATGACGAGGTCGTCCAAGCGCGCCATCGTGCCGTCATCATTCATGATTTCGCAGATCACAGCAGACGGGTTTAGTCCCGCTAAGCGGGAAATATCGACAGATGCTTCCGTATGGCCTGTCCGAACCAAAACGCCGCCTTCTTTGGCAATGATCGGGAACATATGGCCGGGGCTGACAATGTCGTCCGGGCGGCTGTCCGGATCAATCGCCACTTGTGTCGTCCGCGCGCGGTCACCGGCGGAAATGCCAGTTGTCACACCTTCGCGGGCCTCAATCGATTGGGTAAAGGCGGTTTCGAAGCGTGACGCATTGTCGGTGCTCATATTTTTGAGGTCGAGCTCTTCTGCACGCTGTTTTTCGAGCGCTAGACAAATCAGGCCACGCCCAAACTTCGCCATGAAATTGATCGCATCAGGTGTCGCAAATTGCGCCGGGATAATAAGGTCGCCCTCATTTTCCCGATCCTCTGCGTCGACAAGAATATACATGCGCCCATTGCGCGCATCCTCGATGATTTCCTCGGGTGTTGCGAGGTTATAAACATCCTGAAAAGTCGCTTCGTTCACTTGGGTCAAACCCTCTCCTTAGCCTCTATTAGGCTTTCATGTGGCTCAGGTAACGCGCCACATAGCGAGCGATCACGTCAATTTCCAGATTTACCTCGTCACCGGGCTGTAATCGACCCAGTGTCGTAACCTCTAATGTGTGCGGGATGATGTTAATCATGAAAGTCCCGGCGCTCACATCATTCACCGTTAAAGAGACCCCGTCCACTGTCACAGACCCCTTCGGAGCAATCGCAAAAGCAAGGTCTTCAGGCACTTTGATCCGATAGCGTGTAGACCCGGCCACAGCATCACGCGAAACACAGCGCGCCGTCGTATCGACATGGCCCGTCACCATATGGCCGCCCAGTTCATCCGTCCCTGTCAAAGCGCGCTCTAAATTGATCGCTTGCCCGACCGCCCAGTCTCCAAGGGTGGTTTTATCAAGACTTTCGTCCGACACGTCGAACGCATACCAATTTTGATCTTTGTCCCGGCCTTTATCGACGACAGTCATACACGCACCCGAATGTGCGATGGACGCGCCAATGTTGATTGTATCCGTATCAAAGGCAGTTTCCACGATCATGCGGGTGTCGCCCCATTCGGAGCCCGTCACACGCGTTACCTCGCGCAGCCGACCGACGTCGGTAATGATTCCCGTAAACATGCGGCCTAACTTTCGTCGCGAAGCTTTTCGGATTCGATGAACTGCCCGAAATCTTCTGTCGCGCGGAAATCGCGGTAAACGCTAGCATAGCGAACATAGGCGATCTTATCGAGCTCGGAGAGCCCCTCCATCACCAACTCACCAATGTAATCAGAGGTCACATCGGCTTGGCCGGATGATTCCAGTTGGCGCACAATGCCCGATACCATTTGTTCGACACGGTCTTCATCAATGGGGCGTTTTTGCAACGCGATCCGAACTGACCGCATCAGCTTGTCACGATCAAACGGAACCTGTTTGCCAGAATTTTTGATAACTTGAAGGTCACGGAGCTGAACGCGTTCAAACGTTGTGAATCGGCCACCACATTTGGAACAGAGTCGCCGACGTCGGACGGCATTACCATCCTCGGCCTGACGCGAGTCTTTTACTTGCGTATCTTCGCTCGAACAAAATGGGCAGCGCATAACCCGCTCATAGGGGAGATTTGTAAGAGTTGCAAAGGTCTGAGGCCGCGAGCGTTCTGTATACCGAACACGCGATAGGTGGCTGACAGATGATTATAAGTTTTACTTATAAGCGACCCAAATGAGGATAGCAATTATGCATAGGTTCTTTAGAGACTTCACCAACCCATTGTTTTATATGTTAAATTTATATCGCACATAAAAAAGCCGACGTCTCCGCCGGCTTTAAGAGTAGACGATTTGGCGGCTGTTAAGCCGATACGCTCTGATAAATAGGGAACCGCGCTGTCAGCGCTTTCACACGATCACGAACACTGGCCTCCACATCAGGATCACCCTTTGGGTTTTCTGCGAGCGCATCCAGCACCTCGCACATCAACTTGCCCACTTCCCTGAATTCTGCTGGACCGAAGCCGCGGGTCGTCCCTGCCGGGGAACCAACGCGAATGCCGGACGTGATGGTGAATTTCTCTTTGTCGAATGGAATGCCGTTCTTGTTACACGTGATATAAGCGCGACCGAGGGCTTTCTCGGCAGCATTCCCCTTCACGCCTTTTGGCGACAAATCGATCAACGCTAAGTGCGTGTCCGTTCCGCCTGTAATGACAGCGTAACCGCCTTCGACCAATGCCCCGGCCATAGCTTTGCAGTTTTCAATCACGCGCGCGGCGTAATCTTTGAATTCGGGTTGCAGGCAATCCGCAAACGCGACGGCCTTGCCAGCGATAACGTGCATCAACGGCCCGCCTTGCAAACCGGGGAAAATCGCAGAATTGAACTTCTTGGCCAACTTTTCGTCATTTGTCAGGATCATGCCGCCGCGTGGGCCGCGTAGCGTTTTATGTGTTGTCGTTGTCGCGACATGGGCATGTGGGAACGGGCTCGGATGAACCCCGCCTGCAACCAATCCGGCGAAATGCGCCATATCAACATGGAGGTAGGCGCCAACCTTATCCGCTATCGCGCGGAATCGGGCAAAGTCGATAACGCGACTATAGGCCGAGCCACCGCAAATGATCATTTTTGGATGATGCTCCAGCGCGAGCGCTTCAACCTGATCATAATCAATCAGGTGGTCGTCTTCGCGGACACCATATGAGACAGCATTGAACCATTTGCCCGACATATTAGGCGGTGCGCCGTGTGTGAGGTGCCCTCCAGACGCGAGATCCATCCCGAGAATCGTATCGCCGGGCTGCAATAGCGCGAGAAACACGCCTTGATTGGCTTGTGATCCGCTGTTGGGCTGCACATTGGCAAAGCCACAGCCGAACAATTCTGTCGCCCGATCAATCGCCAACTGTTCTGCCACGTCCACATATTGGCAGCCGCCATAGTAACGACGCCCCGGATAACCTTCGGCATATTTATTCGTTAAAACAGACCCTTGGGCCTCCATAACAGCGTGAGAGACAATGTTCTCAGACGCGATCAGCTCTATTTCTTGCTGCTGGCGCTGCAGTTCATCTTGCATACAAGAGAACAACGCCGGGTCACGCTCAGCGAGACTCTGCGAGAAAAACTTATTGAGATACTCAGAAGATTTGTTTTCGGCGGCGGACATGGAAAACCCTGCGTCAGAGAAAGAACGCCCCGCCTATAACCGCTTCCTGACCGCGCGACAACGCAAGTGGGGCGGAATCAAGCAACCTTTTCCCGCGGTAATTCGAACTCCGCCCAAACCTGCGAGAGCGCAGACATAAGTTCGTCTAACATGACGTCGGAATGAAAAGGGCTGGGCGTGAACCGGAGACGTTCTGTGCCCCGTGGCACCGTCGGGTAATTGATCGGTTGGGCGTAAATGCCGTAACCTTCGATTAAACGGTCGCTGATCGCCTGACATTTGACCGGATCACCGATCATCAGCGGGACAATATGCGTGTCGCCATCAATGAAAGGGTAGCCTGCCGCGCGGAACCGCGCTTTTAGCGAATTGGCGCGCTCTTGGTGCTGCGAACGTACTTCGGGGGTGATCTTGAGGATGCGGACCGACCGAAGCGCACCCGCCGCGGTTGAAGGCGGGATTGATGTTGTAAAGATGAAGCCTGAGGCAAGACTGCGGATGGCATCCACAATGACTTTATCGGCGGCGATATAGCCCCCGATCATGCCGTAGGCTTTGGCTAATGTGCCTTGAATAATATCGATCCGGTCCATCAGGCCGCGTTGCTCACTCACGCCACCGCCGCGTGGGCCATACATGCCAACCGCATGAACTTCGTCGATATAGGTCAGGGCATTATACTTATCGGCCAGATCGCAAATCTCTGCGATCGGGGCGATATCGGCGTCCATGGAATAGACAGACTCAAACGCGATCAATTTTGGCGCGTCAGCCGGGATGGCCTTAAGCTTCGCTTCGAGGTCGGCGAGATTATTATGTTTGAAAATATGTTTGTGCGTGCGGGCATTTCGGATGCCGGAAATCATCGACGCATGGTTCATTTCATCTGACAGAATATGCAAACCTGGAAGGATTTTGCTCATCGTCGAGAGCGCGGCTTCGTTCGCGACATAGCCGGACGTAAAGACCAACGACGCCGACTTATCATGCAGGTCCGCAAGCTCTTCTTCGAGCTGGACATGGTAGCGCGTTGTGCCAGAAATATTGCGTGTGCCGCCAGATCCTGTGCCAGCCGCATCAACGGCAGATTTTACAGCTTCAACAACACAGTCATTTTGGCCCATGCCGAGGTAATCGTTTGAGCACCAAACCGTAATATTTTTCTCTTCGAGATTATCTTTGAACCAGGTCGCGCGGGGGAAAGCGCCTTTCTTCCGTCGAATGTCACGGAAGATACGATAGCGCCCTTCTTGGCGCACCGTATCGACGGCAGCTTGGAATTGATCCCGATATCTAGTCACGTTGGTCACGTCGCACCTGTTTGCCTTCGTACTCCGAACGATATAGACCAGAGGCAACTTAAAGGCTAGTGAAGCACAGTGACAAAGTTGCGCTTTTGTGACGCAGAGCACATTCGCTAACTCTCTGAAAGACTTGATTTAAATGAGCCAATTTCCCCAGTTAAGAATGCGTCGCAAGAGACTGACACCGTGGTCACGTAACTTGACTCGCGAAACACGTCTGACGGTTCATGACTTGGTTTTGACGACGGTAATCACAGACTCAAAAGCAGCAGAAGGTCCGGTCGCCAGCCTTCCCGGTGTAGCACGCCTCGGCCTCGACGCGCTCGTCGAACAGGCCAAAGAAGCGGCCTCTCTGGGGATTCCGGCGATTGCCTTGTTCCCGCATATCGACCCGACGCGAAAAAATGCGACTGCTAGCGAAGCCTTGAATGCGGACGGGTTTGTTCCCGCCGCCATCCGCCGCTTGAAAGCGGAAGTTCCAGAGATTGGCATCATCGTCGATGTCGCGCTCGACCCGTTCACAGATCACGGTCATGACGGACTAATGCTCGGTGACACGATCGACAATGATTCCACCTTGGAACTATTGGCCAAAGGCGCTGTTATTCTGGCGAATGCCGGGGCCGATATCGTCGCTCCGTCTGATATGATGGATGGGCGCGTTGGCCTTATCCGGGACGCACTGGATCACGCCGGACACCCCGATGTGATGATCCTATCCTATGCAGCCAAGTTCGCCTCAGCGTTTTACGGTCCATACCGCGATGCGATCGGGACCGCCTCTGCACTGCGCGGCGACAAGCGCACCTATCAGATGGACCCAGCTAACGCAGACGAAGCGCTGCAGGAAGTCGCGCTCGACTTGCAAGAAGGCGCAGACATGGTGATGGTCAAACCCGGCCTACCCTATCTCGATATTTGCCACCGGATAAAATCTGAATTCGCGGTTCCAACCTTCGCTTTTCAGGTCAGCGGCGAATATGCCATGATACAGTCAGCCAGCGAAAACGGCTGGGGCGACAGTGATCGCCTTCTCATCGAAACCCTGACAGCCTTTCGACGCGCGGGATGCGACGCAATCCTCACCTATGGTGCTATCCGGGCCGCAAAATTACTCGCTGGCGAATGATTTAACCGGACGACTTCGACACTTTTGGCAAACTTCGAATGAGCGCTGACGTATCTTGTCGGGCTCCGCCCTGCGCTTGTATTTTTTCATAGGCGTCGTCGACTTGCTCTGTGATCGGAAGCCCCACGCCCATGCGGGCCGCTTCGTCCATGGCAATTCCGAGATCCTTGCGCATCCAGTCAATGGCAAAGCCAAAGTCAAATTCGTCCTTCGCCATAGTCAAAAGCCGGTTGTCCATTTGCCAACTTTGCGCTGCGCCCCCGCCAATAGCGGCGAGTAAGGTTTCGGCATCAAGTCCGGCGGCTTGGGCAAAGCGCAACCCTTCAGACAGGCCCTGCAATGCTCCAGCAATACAAATTTGATTGACGCACTTGGCCGTCTGACCGGCGCCAGAGGGACCGAGATGGGTGATCGTGCGGCCATAGCTTTGCATCACCGGGAGAGCCTCCGCAAATGTCGCCGCCTCGCCGCCGCACATTACAGACAAGGTTCCGGCTTCTGCGCCCGACTGCCCGCCGGAAATCGGTGCGTCTAAAAATTCAAACCCTCGATCCGTGAGCGTGATCGCCACAGTGCGGGCGCAATCGGGCGACGCCGTCGTATGATCAATGACGATCGCGCCCGATTTGAGCGACGGTGTAATTTGATCGATGACAGCATATACGTCCTTATCTGCACCGACACAGAGCATAACAAAGTCCGCCCCAGAGACCGCATCGGTCACGCTCTCGAACGCCCCCTCCCCATGTTCCGCTGCCCATGCTTTTGATCGTGTGGCTGTCCGGTTCCAGACGCGAACATCATGTCCGTTCGCTCTGAGATGTCCCGCCATGGGAAAACCCATCACGCCAAGTCCAAGAAATGCACAGCTCGCCATATCGCGTCCTTAAAACCTAATCTTGTTTTCGCTTGAAATTACCGAGACGTATCGCTCATAGTTCACCTCGAACGCAAGCAAAGCTGAGATCAATATATGTGGGCCTTGCCCGAATTTTTTCAAATGTGGGCCGTCTTCGCGATTGTCGCTGTAGGTGTCTACCTCTATGTAAGTGAACGGTTTTCAATCGAGACGACAAGTGTCGGTCTGATTTTCACCCTCATGCTGTTTGGCAATCTTTTTACGCCATCTGATCAAGGACTCGACTCAGCGTCGATGCTGTCCGGATTTGCGGCTCCCGCCTTGATCACGATCATGGCCTTACTTGTTGTGGGACAAGGCCTCTTCCAAACGGGCGCACTTGAAAGCATGACGGTGGCCATTAACAAGGCGCTTGACCATAAGCCGCGCCGCACACTCACCCTTGTTTTTGGCGCGGCCTTCGCCGTGTCTATGTTCATGAACAACACGCCAGTCGTCGTCATGTTCATCCCCGTTTTGGCCGCGATGAGCGGGAAAATGGGCGTGACAGCCTCACGCTATATGATGCCCTTGTCGTTTCTCTGCATCCTCGCGGGTATGACGACACTTATCGGCAGCTCGACCAACCTGCTCGTCAATGATGTACTGGTCCGAACCACGGATTTATCCTTGTCTTTCTTTACGCAATTTGTGCCGGGAATGACTTTGGCGGCAATTGGCGCGACCTTTATTGTCATTGCTGGACCTTGGTTGATTCCGGACCGCGAATCCGAGGAACCGGCTCTACAATCGACCGGACAGCAATATATCGCCCAAATCCGCGTCACCGCAGACCACCCACTGGATGGTGTTGAGCCTGTCGCGGGCCTGTACCGCCAGCTTCGCGAAGTCACTGTCCGCATGGTTCAACGTGGCGAGACCGCGTTTTTACCGCCGTTTGAAGAGAACTTACAAAGCGGGGATGTGCTGATTATCGCAGCCACACGACCGCAACTCTCGGCCCTCCTCAAAACGCGCCCTCAGTACTTGCATGGGATGCTGGATATTGGTGCTTTTTCAGATGGTGATGCGTCGCCCGACAGCTCCATTATGCTGTCTGAAGCCGTCGTTGCTCCCGGCTCGCGCATGATTGGGCGGAATATTGAACAGATCGGATTTCGACGACAAACAGGCTGCCTTGTGCTTGGCATTCAGCGCCGGTCCCGTATGATCCGAAAACGGATGTTGGACATTCGGTTGGAAGCCGGAGATATCCTCCTTTTGTTTGGTTATGAAAAGGATATCAGCGCCTTACGGCAAAACCGTGATCTAATCCTCTTGGATTGGAGCACTGCTGAACTGCAAGATATTCGCAAGGCTAAACTAGCGAGAATAGTGTTTGTTGCCACGATCGCTTTGGCCGCACTCTCTTTCGTTCCCATCGAAATTGCCGCGCTCGGCGGGGCCATCGGCATGATTGCGGCAGGCTGTCTAAACATCCGCCAAGCCGTTCGCGCGTTAGATATGCGGATTTTCCTGCTGATCGGAGCCGCCTTCGCCATGGGGCTGGCCTTAGAGCGGACAGGCGGTGCAGAGTTTATCGGCAATAGTGTTGTGTCGGCTGTCCTGCCCTTTGGCACGCAAGCCTTGATCGCGGCTGTCTTCTTAATTGTCGCGATCTTCACAAATATCATCAGCAATTCGGCGGCGGCGCTCTTGTTCGCTCCGATTGCCCTCTCGATCTCTGAAAAAGCCGATATTGACCCCATCGTCATGGTTTTGACGGTTATATTCGCCGCGAACTGTAGCTTTGCCACGCCCATCGCCTACCAGACGAATTTGCTCGTTATGGGCCCGGGTCATTACCGGTTCGGGGACTTTGCGCGCTTTGGGGTTCCTCTCATACTGCTTTTATGGGTCAGTTACGTCTTGCTCGCACCATACTTGTTTGGTCTTTAGGGCATGTTAGGTTTACGTCGATCAGGATGGGGAGAGAGACACGCATGAGCCACCCGTTCGATCCAAATCAATTGCAGTTCTTCTTAACGATCCCTGCGCCCTGCCCCTATTTGCCGGGCCGGATGGAACGAAAGATATTCACACAGCTTGATCCCTTGGATGGCCCGCATCTCAACAACTATCTGACGCATGCAGGCTTTCGCCGGAGCCAAAACGTTATCTACCGTCCCGCCTGTGAGACCTGTCGCGAATGTCGGTCTTTACGCGTCCGTGTCGGTGAATTTTCGTCAGGCCGAACGTTTCGCCGCACGCTCAAGCGAAATGCCGATCTATCTGTTACGCTGGCTCCGGCCATTGCGCGGCAGGAACAATTTGATTTGCTTTCGCGCTATCTCGACTTTCGCCATCCGGGGGGCGGGATGTCCGATATGGACTTCACGCGTTACGAAATGATGGTCGAAGAATGTGCCTCGGAAACTGAAATTGTCGAATATCGCGACATGGACGGCGTGTTGATCGCCTGTATGTTGATTGACCGACTGAATGACGGGCTCTCTCTGGTCTATAGCTTCTTTGATCCAGACGCCTCAGCCCGATCACTCGGTAACTTTATGATTTTGGATCAAATCGAGCGCAGTCACGCCGAAGGTTCACCCTACCTCTATCTCGGATATTGGGTGCCCGGCAGCCCGAAAATGCACTATAAAAGTCGCTTTCAACCCGCTGAAATTCTTGGACATCGAGGCTGGACGCCAATGACGCCTGTGACCGTATGACCCGCCGCAGAGACATTGTCCTTGGGGCCGGCGCCCTCGCTGCGGGGGCGGGTGTCGTTGGGGCGTTAACGGGCTCGCGCGGTCAGAAGACCGCCGCAGCTCCTTCTGCCGAAATCGGATCGCCGAATATTAATCGCGGGATCAAGCAGTTCCGTATGGCGACCAGCTGGCCGAAGGACTTCCCGGGCCTTGGTATTATGCCAGAACGTTTTGCCAAAGCTGTGCGCGACATGAGCGACGGCACGTTGGAGGTCAAAGTTTACGCGGCGGGCGAATTGGTCGGCGCGCTCGAATGTTTCAATGCGACCAGCACGGGCGCGGCGGACATGTACCACGCGGCTGAATATTACTGGCAAGGCGTGTCCCCGGGATTCAACTTTTTCACCGCCGTCCCGATGGGAATGACGGCGGTCGAATTGATGGGTTGGATCGATTGGGGTGGCGGCCAAGAAATGTGGCATGAGCTATCCGCGCGCTCTAATATCATTGCGTTTCAAGCCGGGAATACGGGTCATCAGACGGGTGGGTGGTTCAAAAAGAAGCTGACAGGTCTCGAAGATCTACGTGGCCTGAGAATGCGGATGCCGGGTCTTGGCGGACGTGTTCTTTCCGAACTGGGGGCAACACCTGTCCTGCTCCCCGGCGGCGAAATCTATCAAGCGCTGCAAAGCGGGTCGATCGATGCGACTGAGTGGGTTGGGCCTTGGAATGATTTGGCCCTTGGATTTTTCCGCGAAGCCCCGAACTATTATGTTCCCGGATTCCATGAACCCGGAGCCTCGCTGGCCGTCGGCGTCAATCTGGACAGATGGGCAAGACTGACCAAATCTGAACAGGCGATCATCCGTCACGCCTGCAAAAGCGCCAATGATCAGTCGCTCGGCGAATATACCATCATGAATGCGCGCGCGTTAGAAACGCTTCGCGATCGCTACGGGATTGAACCCCAGCTAATGCCGGACGACATTTTGCGCGCGGTAGGTCAAGTGTCGGATCAGATTGTCGGCGACATTGCTCAATCCGATCCCCTCGTCACCAAAATTTTCGATAGCTACCTCGCCTCGCGCAATCAAAGCGCGCGCTGGACTGAAATTAGTGACGGTGCTTTCATTCGCGCCCGAACGCTGAGCCGAGGCTGAGCGTTCATGTGGGCCGATGTCATCAAAGCCGTGGGTTGGGTGTTTCTGCCTACTTTGATCATTCCCGTTATTTATTTGCTCGCCCCAAAACCTTGGCTGCGTGATCTGACGAGCGCCCTCATCCGCTCAATTGATAGCACAATATTCGCGCTCGGTGAGATCGTAAAATGGGCTTTGCCTGTACTTGTCATCAGCGTCGCCGCGTCTGTCTTTGCTTTATCAATCTTTGGCACGACGACCGTCAAATGGCTGGAAAGCGCGCTCTATCTTCAGGCGGTCATCATTACGCTGGGCGCGGCCGCGACACTGCTGGCTGGTCAACACGTGCGGGTCGATATATTCCATGAGAGAATGGGCACAGTGGCCCGCGCCCGTGTCGATTTGGTCGGCTTTTACCTGCTGTTGGCGCCCGTCTGCCTTCTCATCATTTGGAACAGCCAAACCTTTGTCGGCTTTGCCTGGATGACGCTTGAAGGATCGACGGAAAGCAACGGTATTCGCGGGGTTTTTCTACTCAAAACACTTATCCCGATTTTCGCGATTTCGCTCATTATGCAGGGCCTCGCAATCGCATTGCGGGCCGCGATGGCGCTTAATGGAGAAGATCGCCCCCCGCGCCCTAAGGGCGTCGCACCGTTCTTTCAGGTCACACGTGAGGATACATTGTGAGCCCGGCGGAAACTCTTGCAACATTGATGTTTATCGCCGCCTGCGGTGGGTTGATGGCGGGCTACAATGTCGCGTTTACGCTCGCGGGTGTCAGCGTTATTTTCGCGGGAATAGGGAGCGCGATGGGCCTGTTTGATCCGAGCTTTTTTCTCTCCCTGCCGGCTCGAATTTACCCCCTCATCACGCGCGAAATTTTGATGGCCGTGCCGCTTTTTGTCTTCATGGGGGTAATGCTGGAGAAGTCGCGCATTGCGGAAGAGCTGTTACAAAATATGGGCGACTTATTTGGTCCGTTGCGCGGCGGTCTCGGCATTTCGGTCATATTTGTTGGAGCCCTTCTCGCCGCCTCCACGGGGATTGTTGGCGCGACCGTTGTAACAATGGGGCTTTTGAGCCTGCCGACGATGCTCAAGCGCGGGTATGACATCCCCCTCGCCTCCGCATCGATTGCGGCGTCGGGAACGCTGGGCCAAATTATACCGCCGTCCATCGTTCTTGTTATTCTTGGCGATCAAATCGGCAATGCCTTCCAAGAGGCCCAGCGATCATACGGCCTGAAGACTGACGCCGTCGTGTCCGTCGGGGATTTATTTGCAGGCGCGCTCATTCCCGGTCTCATTTTGGTTGGGGCCTATGCGCTTTATATTTTCATCACAGCCGTATTGACGCCTGAGAAAGCGCCCGCACAACCGTGGCCTGATGATACAAACGCTAAGGCGCTCCTCTGGAAGTCTGCGAAAGCGATGATCCCGCCTATATTTTTGATCGTCGCGGTGCTCGGCTCAATCCTGTCTGGCTACGCAACACCAACTCGCGGCGCGGCTCTGGGCGCATTGGGCGCGATGTTGCTGGCGGCAACACGATTGTTCCCTAATGATCGCAAATGGCCACTCTGGGCCGCTCTGTCACTTCTTGCCATTGTCGCGCTTGATCTCACCGGCGTGGACCTCAGGCTCGCCCAGTCGGATTGGACGGGACCGGAAGCTTTGTCAGGTGGACTAGCCGCCATTCTTGTTTTGATTGGTGTTGTCGGCACGTTTATTGGCATCCGGAGACTGCTCCGAAATGGTCAGCTCGCGGATGTGTCTCGCTCCACTTTGCATATTACCGGGATGGTGTTTGTCATCCTTATCGGCGCCACGATCTTTAGCCTCGTTTTCCGCGGTCTGGGCGGGGACGAGATGGTCGCACACCTCATGGCTTCGGCCCCCGGCGGGACATGGGGCGCGTTCACGCTCGTCATGATCGTGATGTTTGTGCTTGGTTTTTTCCTCGACTTTATTGAGATTACCTTCGTTGTTGTCCCGCTCGTCGCACCGCCTTTGCTTGCCGCCGGAATTGATCCGGTTTGGCTCGGCGTCGTTATGGCGTTGAACCTACAGACCAGCTTCCTCACACCGCCATTCGGATTTGCGCTGTTCTACCTTCGCGGCGTGTCGCCGCCGGAGGTCACGACAGCGCACCTCTATCGGGGTGTTATCCCCTTTATCGGAATTCAGCTCTCGCTGATTGCCCTGCTGATTGTGTTCCCGGGGCTCGTAACCGGATTTTGGGATTAGACTTGCGCCAAGCCTCCGCCCGACTTAATTAGTCTGTATGACAACTCTTCTTGTGATCTTGGGCGTCGTTGCCCTTCTGGCCATTCTGATCATTGGCCTATACAATCGTCTCGTTGCCTTGCGACAAACAACCAACCAAGCTTGGTCGGATATCGAAGTCCAGCTGAAACAGCGTCAAGACCTCGTTCCAAGTCTCGTCAATACGGTCAAAGGCTACGCCTCGCACGAAAAAGACACGTTCCGCGAAGTCATCGAAGCGCGTAATCGCGCTGTCAGCGCAGATACCGTGGGGGGACAAGTTGCCGCTGAGGGTATGCTCTCGGCCGCACTGGGCAAGCTCTTTGCACTCGCAGAAGCCTATCCAGAGCTAAAAGCCAACACGAATTTCCTGCAGTTGCAGGATCAACTGGCGGACATTGAAAATAAAATCGCCGCAGCGCGTCGTTTCTACAACAATGCCTCACAGGAATATAATACAGCGCGCGAGCAATTCCCGGCTGTGCTGATCGCGGGTCCATTTGGCTTTAATGAGCGTGAATTCTTCGAAGCCCCAGAAGGTCGCGAAGCCTTGCAAACGCCTCCTGCCGTTGATTTCGGTACCTAAAGAATGCTTTCGTCGGCTCATGTTGACTAGATCATGTTGATGAAGGCGACGGGGCTTCGGACCCATATTTGGAACAATAACCTCCGCAGCGTCTTGCTTCTGGGGTTTTTTCCTGTCCTGCTCTTGATCTTATTCTACGGGATAATGCTCGGCTTTCTGGGCATGAGCAGCGATGCCACGCTCGATAGCGGGTTTAGGCAAGCGGCCGAGATGTTGCCGTCGGCGGCCCCCTATGCATTGGGCGGCGCGGGCGCGTGGTTCGGCATTGCCTTCTTTGGTCATAACGCCATGATCAATGCGGCTACAAAGGCGAAACCCGTGACAATAAGCCAAGAACCGCGCGCCTACCGTATGCTTGAAAACCTGTCGATTTCACGCGGGATGACCACGCCGCGCCTGATGGTGATGGACACGACGGCCATGAACGCGTTTGCGTCTGGCATTCGCGACAGTAATTACCAAGTCACGCTCACACGCGGCCTGATGGAAGCTTTAGACGACGAAGAACTCGAAGCCGTTATCGCGCATGAACTCAGCCACATCCGTAACAAAGATGTCCGGATGTTGATCATCGCCGTCATCTTTGTCGGCATCTTCGCTTTTGTTGGGGAAACCTTGTTCCGCGGCATGTTTCACGTCAATTTAGGCCGAACCAGTAAGAACCATCGGTCTGGCGGCGGTAGCGCAGGCGTTCTGATTTTAGTCGCGTTTGCTATTGTAGCGCTAACCTACGTTGTCGCCCTCATGATCCGGTTCACGATGAGCCGACAGCGGGAATATATGGCCGACGCTGGCGCTGTCGAGCTAACAAAAAATCCGGACGCGATGATACGCGCTCTCCAAAAAATTTCCGGGAATGCAGTGATGAGCTCCGTGCCCGACGAAGTGCGCGAAATGGCGATCTATAATCCCCGAACGGGATTGGCAGGCTTGTTTACAACCCACCCGCCGATTGAGAAACGGATAGATGCGCTTGTGCAATATGGCGGAGGCCGAGTTGGCACGACGAGCCGCCCTGCGCGACGCGCGCCCGATACAGTGCCGAGCCCATCATCCAAGCCGAACCGTAACCCGTGGCGCAGGGGCTAAGCTTCTATCCGTCTCGCCTATGTTATAAACTCGTTTGAAGCTGGCGGGGCGCAATATCCGGTGCCTCGTATCGTAGAGGGGCTCCGCACGCACGGGATTGAAACAACGGTTTATGCGCTATCTATGCGCGACGGCTTGGCCATAAAGCGCCTTGAGGCCGCCGGGGTCGATTGGGTCTGCGCGCCCTATGCGAAAACGGCTCATATTAAAGCGGCACGCTGGCTAAAAAAGGAACTTGAACGCAATCCGCCGGACGCGATCTGGACGTCCCTGACACAGGCAACCTTACTGGGTCAGCGGGTCGGGAAACGTTTGAAAATCCCGGTCATCAGCTGGCAGCACAATGCGTTTTTAAAACCGATTAACCGGTGGCTTTTGCGACGACAGTGTCGCCTGTCGAAATTCTGGGTCGCAGATTCCCAATCCGTGCTCGACTTTGCGGTAGAAAACATCGGTCTGTCACCGAGCGATATTCGGATTTTACCACTTTATGTCGCGAATCCGAGCGCCCCCCAAGCCACGTCCGTCTCAGACGGGATGTTCCGATGGGTCAGCGTGGGCCGGCTTCATCCCAACAAAAATCACGCCGCCCTAATCGAAGCGCTCGCGCCCCTTAAAATGCGGTCTGATTGGTCTCTAGAGATTGCTGGCGATGGGGCGGAGCGCGCACAGCTAGAAGACAGCATTGCGCGATTTGGCCTGTCTGCACACATCACCCTCAAAGGCCATCTCGAAAATATTCCGCGCTTTCTGGCAACGGCGCACGGCTATGTTCAGCCAAGCCGGAATGAAGGCCTCTGTATCGCCGCGCACGAAGCCATGACGGCGGGCCTGCCTTGTGTTGTGACAGCCACAGGGCAAATGCCGCAAACACTCTATGGAAGCCCCGCCGTCGTTCCCATTGGGGATGCTGCGGCCGTCGTGTCTCAAATGATGGCCATTATGGACGACCCAGCTCTGCGGCAACACCTCGCCACCCTATCGCGCGACCGTGTGCTTCTGAACTTTGCGCCGGAACGGTTCGACGAGGCCCTCGCTGACATTGCGACGCGCCTCACCGCATTCGTGTAACCGTTGGCTCGGCGACTTACATAGCGCGTAGACATGCTTCGATCACGCCCGTGACCGCAATCATTTGCCTCGAATTCACCAATATTTGATCCTCGATGAGTGGACAGTCGACTCGTGTCGTGCAAATTATCTGTTTAACGATAAATATTCACTTAGCCACAGGACCCTTTATGACAACGCCTTTCGCCCGCCTTTTACTTCTAGGCACAGCCGCAATTGCTGTTGCTGCGTGTCAGACGACCGTTGATTCTATGGACTCCACCTCGCCCGCGGCGATGATGGCCGACATTAAGGTTCCGGCACGTTTTACATTGGTCGAACGCTACACGGGTGAAAACGAAGATGTTGCAATCCCATATGAAAAATATGTCCTCGACAATGGTCTAACGGTTGTTCTGCACGAAGATAAAAGCGACCCGATCGTCCACGTTGATGTGACCTATCACGTTGGATCAGGCCGTGAAGAAGTCGGAAAATCTGGCTTTGCGCACTTCTTTGAACATATGATGTTTCAAGGATCTGAAAATGTCGCTGACGAACAGCATTTCAAATTGATCACAGAATCAGGCGGCACGCTCAACGGGTCAACGAACTCTGATCGTACGAACTACTACCAGACAGTTCCTAGCAATCAGTTAGAGCGGATGTTGTGGCTGGAAGCCGACCGGATGGGGTATTTCCTCGATGCCGTGACACAGAAAAAATTCGAAGTTCAACGTGATACGGTTAAAAATGAACGCGGACAGCGCGTCGATAATCGGCCCTATGGTCTGCTCTGGGAGCGGATGGGCGAAGCTATGTATCCTGAGGGTCATCCCTATAGCTGGTCGACCATTGGCTACCTTGAAGATTTGGACCGCGCCGACCTTGATGATCTGAAACGGTTCTTCTTGCGTTGGTATGGCCCAAACAATGCGACATTGACGATTGGAGGCGATATTGATCGCGCCGAAACTTTGCGCATGATTGAAAAATATTTCGGGCCCGTCCCGCGTGGTCCTGAGGTTAAAAAACCTGAGAAATTACCCGTTACGCTTGATGCAGACCGTTATGTCTCTTTAGAAGATAATGTGCAGCTGCCCTTGCTTCGTATGGCGTGGCCAACTGTTTACGCCACTCACCCCGATGAAGCGGCGCTTGACGTTTTGATGGATATTGTTGGCGGCGGACCGTCCTCACTGCTCTATAAAAACCTAGAAAAGCCGGGTCTCGCTACGAGTGCAAACGCGGGCCACGGCTGTGCCGAGCTACACTGCTCGTTCTCAATGACAGTGCTGGCCAATCCCGCGAAAGTAAAATCGCTTGCCGATATCGAACCGCTCGTTCGGGCAACGCTGGCTGAGTTTGAAACACGGGGTGTGACTGAGGATGACCTGGCTCGCACCAAAGCGGGCATTGTCTCTGGCATGATTTACGGCCTCGAGTCTGTCTCGGGTAAAGTTAGCAGCTTGGCGGCCTATGAGACTTATCGCGACACGCCGAATGGCATTTCGTCCGATATTGAACGGTACCGCAATGTGACAGCGGCAGATGTGCAACGTGTCTACGATACATACATCAAAGACAAACCTGCTGTGATCATGTCGATCGTGCCAGAAGGTAAGCCAGAGATGATTGCCCGGGCCGACACGTGGCAGCGGTATGAGCGGACTATTCCGCCACAAGTCGCTGGCGAAACGCTGGCATGGGCTGCCCCGGTTGATGATTTCGATCGCTCCGCTGTCCCTGCACCGGGCGAAGCGCCTTCAATCAAAGCGCCCAAAGTCTATACGAGTTCTGTCGCGGGCATCCCGCTCTACGGGGCTGTCAATTCCGAGACTCCAACCACGACCATACAAATTCGCGTCAATGCAGGTCAAAAAGACGAAAGCCTCGACAAATTGGGAGTCGCCTCGATGACCATGCAAATGTTAGCAGAAGCGTCCGAGATGATGTCCGTCGAAGACCGGGCTAATGCGCTGGATAAACTCGGCTCCTCATTCCGAGGCGGCGCGGGGGACACTTACGCAACGATGACGATCCGGAGCCTATCAGAAAATGTTGATGAAACGATCGCCATTGCAATGGACGCGATGTTAAACCCTAAATTTGATCAAGTTGATTTTGATCGGATGAAGGCCAATCAGCTCCAAGGCATCGAAGCCGGTAAGAAAGACCCTGCTTCTACGGCGACTGATCTGTTTAACAAAATGATTTACGGCACTGATAAAGCTTATGCTTATCCAAGCTCCGGTTTGGCTGAGACCGTTGAATCTGTCACCCTAGACGATGTGCGAGCGTTCTACGAAACCTATGTCACACCGTCAATTGCGAGCATTCTCGTTGTCTCTGACATGTCGGAAGCGAAGATTAAAAAGGCCTTGTCTCCGATTCGTGAATGGGATGGCGGACAGCCGACTCTAGCGTCAATCAGCGTGTCCCCATCCGGCGTTCCCGGAACGCTCTACTTCGTTGATAAGCCGGGGGCCGCTCAGTCCGAAATCCGGATCGGGAAACCATCCCTTGCTTATAATCCAACCGGCGAGTTCTATCGGGCAACATTGATGAACTACTCGTTGGGCGGTGCGTTTAACTCCCGCATCAATCTCAATCTCCGTGAAGATAAGGGCTATACCTATGGCGCGCGCGGCAGCTTTATCGGCCAAGAAGATCGCGGTCAGTATCGCGCGTCTGCGGGCGTTCGCTCTGATGTCACCACAGAATCGGTGCAAGAGTTCTTCAAGGAAATTAAGACCTTCCATGAAAGCGGACCGACAGCAGACGAAATCGCCTTTACCAAAGCGGCGATTGGCCAATCAGAAGCACGACGCTACGAAACGCCGTCACAGAAACTCAATATCCTTGCGCGCATGGCCACTTACAATGTGGGCACGGAGCATATTGCGGAACAGAAAGCGATTCTCGAAGCGTTCACCGAGGGCGAAGCCGATGCGTTAGCCGCCAAACATCTTGATTTGGACGAAATGATCGTTGTGATCATTGGCGACAAAGCAACACAAATGGCAAAACTGCAGACGCTGGGCTTGCCGATTATTGAAGTCGACGCTGACGGAAACCCCGTCGAGTAAGAGCGCGACTCCCAGATACAGAAAAGGCCGCTCCGAGGAGCGGCCTTTTTTATTCAAAAATGTCGGTCCGTTATTTCTTCAACAGCTTTCGGTGAACCAAAAGCTCAGCGATTTGCACCGTGTTAAGCGCTGCGCCTTTACGTAAATTATCCGACACGACCCACATATCGAGCGTATTATCTTGCGTGCTGTCTTCGCGAATGCGTGAAACGAAGGTCGCAAATTCACCGACACATTCGATCGGTGTGATATAGTTGGCATCTTCCCCATCCGGCTGGTCAATGACCATCAACCCGGGGCTTTCGCGCAGCAACGCACGCGCATCATCAGCGGAAAGTTCACTTTTGAGCTCGACATTGATCGCTTCGGCGTGACCGACAAAGGTGGGGACCCGCACACAAGTCGCGGCGACTTTGACGTGAGATCCTAGGATCTTCATCGTCTCGACCTTCATCTTCCATTCTTCTTTCGTGTAGCCATCTTCCATAAAGACATCGATTTGAGGAATGACGTTAAAGGCGATCCGTTTCGGAAAATTGATCGCGGGCAGTTCACTATTTGTATAAATCCCTTTGGTTTGCAGCCAAAGTTCATCCATCGCCTTCTTCCCGGCACCTGAGACGGATTGATAGGTCGAGACAACAACACGTTTGATTCCGGCCCGATCGTCCAACGGTTTTAGTGCCACAACCATTTGAATGGTGGAGCAGTTCGGGTTGGCGATGATGTTTTTCTTGTAGAATCCTTCAACCGCATCAGCATTCACTTCGGGCACGACCAGCGGCACATCCGGGTCCATGCGCCATGCGGAGCTGTTATCAATAACAACGGCCCCTGTGGCGGCGATTTTGGGCGACCATTTTTTGGAGATCTCCCCACCTGCGCTCATCAGTGCGATATGGACTTTGTTGAAATCAAAGGTCTCAAGATCCACACATTTGAGGGTCTTGTCACCAAAGCTGACTTCACGCCCGAGCGAGTTACGGGACGCGACAGCATAAACGTCACCGACTTCAATATCCGACTCGGATAGAATTTCGAGCATTTCTGTCCCGACATTGCCGGTCGCGCCGACGATCGCGAAATTGGTCGCCATGATGTTACCCTAACGTTGAAAAGTCGCGCCATTTAGAAGATCAGCCATCCCGATTCAACCGGGATCATTCATCTTCAGCGCTTTGTAATACGTCGCCACATAAAAAAGGCGATAATAGCGACAAGAACAAGTCCGCCAATTTCCAAAACGGTAAGCCCTAAAAATACAGTCTGAAACAAGGTTTCACCGCCGCCGACCTGTGGCGCATTGCCAGAACTGGCAATCATGGCGAGGCCAAGGACTACGAGGACACAAGCACCAATGAGGCCAAAAATTACGTTGTAAAAACGCTGATCCGCCTTTTTTTGCGCAATACGTCGATCCTGCGCACGCTGATAGCGTGTGCCCCGCTGTCTTGAGCGGCTTCTGGGTTTAGGGTTTTGGTCATTCATATCTGCGACTTAACATGGCGATCCAAGGTCGTCATGGTAAGGGTGGCATATGCGATTTCTGAGTGTTCTTTTTATTGGTTTTTGCACAGCGGGCACGCTCGCGAACTCTGCGCTCGCGCAAACGACGGCGATCGACCCTTACGGCCCGCCTGATCCAACCCAAGAATTACCCCTGGATGGCGACGCACTAACGGCTCTGTTCATGGACCGAACCCATCGCGGCTATTATGAATATGAAGACTGGGAAACTTTGGATCCTGCCTTTACCGAAGAGATGAAAGCAGACGGGTCAACCGTCCATAATCGCGACGGCATTATCTCTGCGGGGGAATGGCGCACTCGCAATAATGTCGTTTGCTTCACCTATAATGACTTAAACGGCGGGTGTTTTTCCATCTATCAACGCGGAAACTGTTATTACGCCCTGTCAGCCTTCACGAGCGATCTCGTCGCGATCAGTGTGATTGACGGCGAAACACCAGACTGCGAGCCGTCCATTGCTTAAACTTCGTTACGCTCTGATTTTGACGGCTGTCTATGCTGGCTCCGCCTTCGCTCAGAATGCGCCCCCCAACCTGCCCCTGTATGATCCGCCCATGACGCCGAACCTCAACGGCGATTTCTTACCGGACCCCTCACAAGAACTCCCCTTGGGCGAAGATCAGCTACGCGCCGCTTTCTCTGACAAGACGCACCGGGGCACGTATAATTTCAAACGCCCTAACATTGATAGCTTTGCCTTTATGGAGACAACAAAGTCCGACGGCACAACGCGCCATACCCACGGCGACAAGGTCGATGTCGGCACATGGAAAATCATGGCGAATGTGATTTGTTTTCACTACACAAATTGGGACGGCGGCACGCATGATGCTTGCTTCAACGTTTTCCAAAAGGGCAATTGCTATTATCACTACGGCTTGCGTTCAGGCTTTGGCGGCGCCTTTACAGCCCGCAGTGTCCACGCCGATGAAACCCCGGAATGTGAGCCTCCCAGCGTTTAGTGCGGGCTGCAATTTGCCGACTTTAGTCGGTTGGTGGGCTCCATCGCGGCAGACCGTGCAGCTGTTCCATTGCCCGAATGTCGATCCGGAGATCATCCATATCATTGGCGAGACGGGCCGCTTTCTTTTCAAGACGGCGGCGTTCCTTCGCCGATAGATCCTCCGCCTCAAGTCGTCCCGATACATTGAGATAGGCCTCGCGCTGATCAGACCACCGCGAAATGAGGTCATTCCGTTCTGATTCCAATTGATAGACTTCATTCCCATCGGCATAGCCATCCAGATAGTCCGCGAACCCTCCAGCATCACATTCAGCGTTCGGGGACTGACCGCTCCGGCCATGATCATAGCCTGTGCTAGGCCCGCAATAGCGTTGTAACCCTAACTCTAAGCCGCGAATGTAAGCGATACGATCAGGCATCACGTTAAATTTGGCGCAGCGTTCAGAAATATCGGCTAATCGCGAACGGGACCGTCCGGCCTCTCCGTCCTTAAAACCAATATCTTCCCAACTCCCTGACAGACAGGCCTCTTCCGAAATTGTCTGACAGCCCGTCACGCTTGCGCCAAAGCAAACCCCCAATGCGATGATGGCAATAGATTTTTTCATGACGCTCTCCCTTGTCTCGCAGATGACTTAGCGTAATATTTATGGCGGTTCCATGAGGATGTTATTCAGCCTGCGCTCATATTAACGGGTTCTCCTTGCTGCATCCCGACGTCCGTGGTTTAGCGGGTCTATGCGTCTCGACTCATCCACTATCGGTACCGGAAAACGCCCGCCCATCGGGCTTGCACTGGGCGGCGGTGTCGCGCGGGGCTGGGCCCACATTGGGGCGCTACGGGCCCTGATTGAAGCCGATATCGAACCGGACATTATTGCCGGCACGTCAATCGGCTCCGTTGTCGGCGCGGCCTACCTTGCCGGACGTTTGGATTCGTTAGAAAAGTGGGCGCGGTCCCTCAATAAAAAACGGGTCATACATTATATGGATCTGTCATGGGGCGGATCAGGCCTGATGAAGGGCGCGCGGCTCGTTAAAGTCCTCGAACATTATCTCAAAGACACAAATATTGAGGATTTCGACAGACGGTTTGCCGCTGTCGCCTGTGATCTTCGCACAGGGTATGAAGTCTGGCTGCAGCAAGGCCCCGTTATACCTGCGATCCGGGCGTCCTATGCGCTGCCCGGCGCATTCGAACCCATAAAAATTGATAATCGTTATATGATTGATGGGGCGCTTGTGAATCCCGTTCCGGTCTCAGCCTGTCGAGCGATGGGAGCGCACTTGGTGATTGCTGTATCGCTCAATGGCGATGCTTTTGGTCCTGTCGGAACCAGCCACGAGGTTGATTTCGACGTTGAGAATCAAGCCGAACCTGACATGGCAGAAATGGCTATCATGGCTCAGCAATCTTTAAATAAGTTAAGACCTGACCGTATCTTGTTGAAATCGTTACTGGGTGGAGCCAAGGCTGGGAAGAGCCCGCGCATTGGTTCTGTGATGATGGGTACGTTGAATATCGTCATGGACCGTATTTCCCGATCGCGTCTGGCTGGCGACCCCCCCGATGTTTTCGTCGCCCCCCGCATCGGTCATATCGGTATGTTAGAGTTCACGCGCGCGGACGAGTTGATCGAGCGGGGCTATCGCGCGATGCAACATGAAATTCCGCTCATTCGTTCGGTCATCGATATTCTGGGTGATATGCCCAGTGCCGCCTCTCCTGTGGGCGGACCTGAAGCAGGGTCCGGTCCTCAGACTTAGAGAGAAAGCCCCCTTTGACGTTAAGGGAAAATTAACGATAGCCACTCGCCCAGACGGTGTCTGTCCGCGACATCACTCTCCCGCACCGATATGCGCTAGCCCATGAACGGATTTATACGAAAAGGTCTGGCGAACGATAATATCGTGTCGCGGCGCAATCTCGCTCTTGCAGCGGGCCTCCCGACTGCGGGCGACCCACCGTCGCAATCCCCGCCCCCCTTTCCCCATGAAAGCGTGATAACGATTGAGGATCCTGCGGATCACGGTGTCATCTGGACCACCAGCCGGCTGACGGCTCTTGTATTCTTTGTTGTCTCGTCCGTGCTGACCCTGTTTTCCTTGCGTGTCGGTCTTCCGGCCCGTGAGACGGGTCTGTTATGCGCTCTGAGCGCGCTCGCCGCCTCAGCCGTTCTTTACGGCTTGCCGCTATGGCTTACGGTGGCCCGTGGCGTCTTGGCCCTCGCGGTGGCCGTCTTTGCGAGTTTAGCTCTTCTCATTCTCCTACCGGCTTTAAACCTTTGGCCCAGTGGCGCAGGGCCGCTTCTGTTCTCAATGATTTTTGCCATTGTCGGCACCTTAACCCGCTCACGCGCGTGTTTAAGCCTCGCGATTTTGGCCTTGTTCGGATTGATGATCGACTCGGATGGCCTAACCCGCATGCGGCTTGATGCGCAGGTCGCAACGCTCGGCTTATTTGCAATTGGTCTCTGCGGCAGTGTGATGGCCGGATCCCGTATCATCGCAGGTGTATCGCTGGTGGCTGTTATGGGCGCAACACTAACTCTTATGGCCGCCTTTGGAATACCCACTCCGGGCGCGCTCGCGATCCTTTCCGTCTTTGCAATTGCCTCAGCAATTGCCCTGCGCGCTTACTTTAATCGCGGCTATGTGGCGGCTGAGTTACCCATGATCCTCTCGGGCGTCGTGTTTGCTTTGGCCGCGATTGGCTTCCAGCTCTTTCTTATGGGTGATTTCGCCGGACAAGCCGGTCGCTTTGCCACACCCCTTCCCAATTTGGGCGTCATGATCCTGATTGCCATTCAAGGTATGGTCCTGTTTGTTTCGCTTGTCGGTTGGTTTGCTCGTCGCCTCTCCTTGGCGGATGTTATGCTGACGCAAGCCATCTTTGGTCTCGTTTGCACCATTATCGCAGACCCTATGCGCCTGTCCCGAATTGGCGTTGGCGATCCATCCTTACTTCTCGCAGGCATCGTCGGCTTGATCGTGGCCGGGTTAGCCGCGCTTATGCTCTATAGATCATGGCTTGCAGATCGCCCGATTCTGACGTCCTTGTCAGCCATGACAGTGATGATCCAAATCATCTTTGGAATGCGCTTGGCCACAGGCGATTTCGATGTAGCCTTAGCCGCCTTAGTCTGCGCCGGGCTGGCCATGGCGCTGGCCGTGGTCATGGCGTTAAATCCTCGCAACATCCGCAATAGATCACTTTCGTAGCTATTCAGCCCCATGAACCCACACTATAGAAATACGATGGAAACAAACGGCGGAAAAGATGGCGCGGCCGGACGTCTTTGGTACATTCGCGTGTCGGGCACAGTCTATGGCCCCTTTGATGACCGTACTGTTTGGACCTATGTGCAGGAAGGTCGTGTCACGGCGCTTTCAGACCTCTCCATGCGTCCAGACCAAGGCTATCAACCCGCGAAAAATTGGCTTGAAATTGCGCATTGGTTCCTTGCGCCTGCGGTAGAGTCAGCAACGCAACTTGCGCCTGCGCCCCCGGTCCAACCCGAACACACATCTCTGATGCTAATCATGGCCGAAATTCGGTCGGGACGCTCAATGGCGTTTCTACAGACTTTGCAATCGCTCGGGGAACCCCAGCAGATTGGCGATAGTGTATGGCTATTACAGTCGAGTTCCGACCCTGAGCAGATGAAATCTGCCCTGGGCCCGACCCTATCGGTCAGTGACCGTCTCTTTGTTGTCGACGCGACTCATTCCGAGTTCTCAGCGTATAATCTAGGCGCCGACGTGGACGGTCAGTTAAAGCAAATCTTCGCCGCTCAGCAGAACTAGCCTAGTCAATGCGGCGGAGGCCGTTCTGGAAACGCTTGGCGTTCGAGACATAGACTTGGGCATTGAGCTTGAGAAAGCTCGCTTCGGCTTCGCCTAGGGTTTTCATCACACGTCCGGGAGAACCGACCACCAAACTGTTGGGCGGAATCACCTTATTCTCAGTGACCAGCGCGTGCGCGCCAATGATACAGCCTTCGCCAATCTGTGCGCCATTCAAAACCGTCGCGCCAATCCCGATCAGGCAACCATTCCCGATCGTGCAGCCATGTAGCATGACCTGATGGCCGATAATGACATCCTCACCAATTGTCAGAGGCTGGCCCGGGTCAGAATGCAGAACTGCATTGTCTTGCACATTAGACCGGGCGCCGACTCTGATCGGCTCATTATCGCCGCGCATGACCGCGCCAAACCAAACTGAGCTATCCTCGGCCATGACGATATTACCGATGACTGACGCCGTATCCGCAACCCAGACACTTTCGTGGAGCGCGGGCGTGAATTCATCGAGCGCAAAAACAGCCATTAAGCGTCAAGATCTTGCTGGAGGATCGACATATTCAGATCATAGGAAATATCGTCTTTGTCTTCATCATCAATATAAAGAAGACCGAGAATTTCGTCGTCGAGATAAACCTCAACACTATCCTGCACCTTGCGCGGCGAAATGCGAATGGCCTCAGTCTTGAAGCGTTTACACAGATAGTCTCGGACGGATTTAATTTGTTCGGGAGTCATGGCGTATTATCCTTGAAATATTTTATAAACATTGGTCCATGGCCGCGGCGGGATCGCCGCAAGAGCCGCCGACCGGCTTGGCGGGAACACCCGCCACGGTACAATTTTCTGGTACAGCTTTCAAAACCACGGACCCGGCCGCAATCTTCGCGCCATTGCCGATGATGATGTTACCCAGAACAGACGCATTCGCGCCGATCAGAACCCGATCGCCAATTTTCGGATGGCGATCTTCTTCGGCTTTGCCCGTCCCGCCCAGCGTCACGCCTTGCAGGATAGAGCAATCGTCACCGATCCGCGCCGTCTCGCCCATGACGAAGCCTGTGGCGTGATCTAGCATGATACCACAGCCAATTTCGGCCGCCGGGTTAATGTCGACGCCAAACAACTCGCTGCTTCGGGATTGTAAGTGATACGCAACCAAATCGCGCCCAGATTTATAGAGCGCATGGGCGCAACGATGCGTCTGAATTGCAAGGAAGCCTTTAAAATAGAGGAAACATTGTAGATGCGAGTGACACGCCGGGTCGCGCTGTTTTACGGCTTGGAGGTCACGTGCGATGCAAGGAACCAGTGTCGGATCACTCTCTACGGCTTCAGCTAACACTGTGCGCAATTTTAAGGCCGAGAAGTCATCGCTTGATAATTTTTGCGCCAGATGATTGACCAGCGCCGAACCAAGATCTTCCTGCGCCAGCACTGTCGCGTGTAAAAGCGACGATAGAGCCACTTCCTTTTGCGCATAGATCGTCGCTTCGCGTTTCATTTCCGACCATACACAGACATCATCTGCGTCGTCGCATACAAGATTAAGCGGGGTGTGTACGTGGGCCATACTGTCGCCTAGCGGTTCAAATCCGCCATTGGAACCCACAATTCAGATAGATGGCTGTTCACTTATTCTTGATGAGCCGTCCGCTGGGCAGAGATTTAACCGCGGCCGCGGTAGGGTGGAACCCCCTGATCGGGGATCCACAGACCTTTGGGTGGCGTGCCAAATTGGTAAAACACATCAATCGGAATACCTCCGCGCGGATACCAATAACCGCCAATACGGAGCCATTTGGGCGCAATTTCGCGCACGAGCCGTTGCGCGATTCCCGTCGTGCAGGCTTCGTGGAAATCGCCGTGGTTTCGATAGCTCCCCAAGAAAAGTTTGAACGCTTTGCTTTCTACGATCCATTCATCCGGACAGTAATCAACGACCAAATGGGCGAAATCAGGCTGCCCTGTGACAGGACAAATTGACGTGAACTCGGGCGCAACCAAACGAACCATATACGGCTCGCTGCACGGGTTCGCGACACGTTCTAACACCGCTTCATCTGGAGATGATGGCAGTGGGCTATCTGCCCCTAATTGATCTAGTTTATTATATCGGCTCATATTCGGCGCTTTATCGTGAAGGCTGCGGTTCGTCCACCGCAAGACCCCGACACCAACATATACCACCAATGCCCGGCCTCCATGATGGCAATCCAAGCCTGACCCGAAAAAAATACCTTGTAGATATTCAAGACGCCACGCCGCACAAATGTTAAGGAGAAGATAGGTTGATCACAATATCGCGTCTTTCAAGCGGCCGATCTTCGCTTTAAACGCACTTTAAATCACGAATAGAATTCCTACATAACTCCGTCAGGAGGACACCACCCAATGGCTGACAGTAAAACCTTAAGCGCAAGACGCGGCACAGAAACGAAGAAGAAATCCGGCAATACAGGCGGACTGTCTTTAACGTTGTCGCCTGAGCAAGGGCTCAATAGCTACCTTCAGGAAATCCGAAAATTTCCGATGCTGGAGAAACAGCAAGAGTTTATGCTCGCGAAACGCTGGGCCGAACATGGCGATACCGACGCGGCAGAGCAGATGGTAACATCTCACCTGCGCCTTGTGGCCAAAATTGCGATGGGGTATCGCGGCTATGGCTTGCCCATCGGCGAAGTCATTTCCGAAGGCAATGTCGGCCTCATGCAAGCCGTCAAGAAATTCGATCCCGATCGCGGTTTTCGTCTATCGACCTATGCCATGTGGTGGATCAGAGCCGCCATTCAAGAATATGTGCTGCGGTCTTGGTCTCTCGTCAAAATGGGCACGACCGCCGCGCAGAAGAAACTCTTCTTCAATCTCCGCCGCATGAAAGGCGAGATGAAAGCGATTGAGGACGGCGATCTTAAGCCAGAACACCTCAGTAAAATCGCGACGACTTTGGGCGTGAAAGAGACAGAAGTCATTTCCATGAACCGGCGCATGTTGGGCGGCGGTGATGCATCGCTGAATGTCCAAATTGGCGCTGAGGATGGATCAACCCAATGGCAAGATTGGCTCGAAGATGACACGGAAAGCCAAGAGTCGACCTTGGCTGACACACAAGAACATGATGCCCGGATGGATTTGCTACAAGACGCTATGGGCGACTTAAACGACCGCGAACGCGATATTTTCATGAAGCGCCGCTTATCCGAAGCGCCACTCACGCTAGAGCAACTGGCTACGGTTTACGGCGTCTCACGCGAACGTATCCGTCAGATTGAAGCACGGGCTTTTGAGAAAATTCAGAAGGCGATGGTTGAAGCGGCCGGCAAGGTCGGCCTCATTGAGGCAGACTAAAGCATTTGGGAACGAAACCGATCCGGAGGTCGTTGTTGTTTCAAATGCAACGCCCTCCGGAAAGGACATCATGGATATTTATAAACGCCTCGAAAAAGATCACGATAAACAACGAGAATTGATCAAATCTATTAAGGCTTCAAAGCCCGGCTCTGAAAAACGCGCTGCCCTATGGACAGACATAAAAGTCGAGTTGGAAGCCCATGCCTCGGCTGAAGAACAAGCCTTTTACTCCAAATTGATGGCTAAACCGGACGGCACAGATGACACGCGTCATGCCGTAGAAGAACATCAACAAATGCACGAGATGATCGAAAAGCTAGACGCGATGGATCAAAGCGCCGACGTCTGGGACGATTTATTCGGTGAATTGGCACATAAGGTCACCCACCATGTGGATGAGGAAGAGGACGAATTCTTCCCAGCCGCCAAGGACACTTTGTCAGACGCCCAAGAAACAAAGGCTCTGAAGGAATTCAACGACCGCAAGGACGCTGAAATTCAAAAACAAGAAGAATTGGCTGACTAAGTCACCCAAACATTTGAAAAGCGCGGCCTGATCGCCGCGCTTTTTTTATGCCACAACCCTATGTGACGACCGTGGTCTTATTCAGCTCACGCGGTTTAAGCGTCACAATTTCTTCGGCGATTGTGGGGTGAACCGCACAGGTCGAGTCAAAGTCAGCTTTGGTTAATTTCGCTTTAATCGCGATCCCGACCATTTGGATCATCTCGGCACTATCGTCTCCGACAAGATGGACACCGATCACAATCTCTTTCTTGCCCTGCGTAATGACCTTCATGAAACAACGGTGCTCGCTACCCGACAGAACATTTTTCATGGGCCGGAAACTCGTCGTGTAAACGGTGACGTCGTCGCCATACCGCTTACGCGCCTCACCTTCTGAAATTCCGCATGTCCCGACCGGAGGACGGGTGAATACGGCGGAGGCAATATTATCGTGATCAAAGGCAGTTGGGTTGTCTTTATACACCGTTTCGATAAACGCCGCGCCCTCGCGAATGGCCACGGGCGTCAGGTTGATCCGGTTGGTGACATCGCCAACAGCATAGATATTCGGCTGTGTCGTCCGCGAAAATTTGTCGACTTTCACAGCCCCGTTTGAATCAACGTCAACCCCAGCCGCTTTGACACCCAGCGTATCCGTCTTTGGACGCCGACCCGTCGCCATCAAAACACAATCTGTGCCGATTTTTGATCCATCACTAAATGCCACGATGAACCCGCCATCGGTCTTACGAATTTCTGTTGGGCTTATGTTAAAGCGGGTATCAATGCCGTTTCGTTTCTGAAGAGCACCGACCTCATCGCGCACTTCGGCGTCAAATCCATTTAGCAAGCGACCGCCACGATAGGCTTGGATAACATCTGTCCCTAAGCCGGCAAACACGCCGGCAAATTCGCACGCGATATAGCCGCCACCGATAATCAACATGCGTTTCGGCTGTTCAGGGAGATGAAAAATATCATCAGATACAATGGCGTGCTCGATACCTTTTATGTTGGGTGACCACGGCGAGCCCCCCACGGCGATGAGAATCGTCTCTGCCGTTTTTGTCACTCCACTCTTACAAAGACGGATCGTGTGTGCATCGACCAGTTCAGCGCGTTCCCGAAAGAGATCAGCCCCGTTTTTTTCAAGTATGGTCGAATATATCCCAGACAGACGATTCACTTCGGTCTGGATATTGTCGCGGAGTGTCCCCCAATCAAAAGTCACATTCTCAACCGACCAACCAAAGCCTTTCGATTTTTCGATCGCTTCACCGAAGTCAGCCCCATAGACGAGATATTTTTTAGGCACACAGCCCCGCACAACGCAGGTACCACCCGGAAGGCTTTCTTCCGCTACACCCACGCGCTTACCGAGCTGGGCCGCGAGACGGCCAGACCGAACCCCACCGGACCCGGCGCCAATAACAAATAAATCGTAGTCGTAATCACTCATGGTGTATCTCGTTTAATTTCAAGCACTTTAGCATGATCGACTTCGCCGATGATAATGACATCTGCGAGATCAATGAACAGACCCGTTTCCATCACACCCGGAATAGCGGCCAAGGCGCGCGCAGTCGCAACCGGATCGGGAATTTCGCGGCAATGGCAGTCGAGAATATAATGACCGCCATCGGTCACGAGCGGTCCGGTGCCATCCTTGGTTTGCCGTAACGTTGTCACACCGTCCTTGCAGCCTGATTTTAAGAGCGCGTCATAGACTTGTTGCGCCGTCAGACCGAGACAGAAGGGGTCAACTTCCACCGGAAGCTCAAACGCGCCGAGGGTTTCCACCATCTTGCGGTCATCAACGATCACCAGCATCTTTTTGGAAGCATTGGCGATAATCTTCTCTCGCAAGAGGCACGCCCCACCACCCTTGATAAGGTGAAACGCTTGATCCACTTCGTCGGCGCCATCAATCGTGAGATCGATCCGCTCAACACGGTCCGGGTTCAATAAAGGGATGCCCGCGTCTCTGGCGACCTCGGCGGTGCGTTGCGACGTCGGGACACCGGACACTTTGAGGCCGCCCGCAACCTTGTCGCCTAGCTTTTCGAGAAAGATTTCGGCGGTGCTACCCGATCCGAGGCCCAACACCATGCCATCTTTGACAAATTCAAGCGCGGCAAGCGCGGCGTTTTCTTTGGCAACACTCATGATTTGGCTTTCCGTTTACTCATCGCCTCGCGAAACCGAGCCGCCCAGCCCAGCTTGTTGACTTGATCCACACGCGCAATGGCGAGGGCATCCGCAGGAACATTTTTTGTGACTACCGCCCCTGTCGCGGTAAAACCGCCATCGCCAATGGTCACGGGCGCAACAAGCGATGTGTGCGTGCCGATAAAGACGCCGTCACCAATCGTCGTTTTATGTTTGAAGAACCCGTCATAGTTACAGGTTACCGTGCCCGCCCCTATATTGGAGCCCGCGCCGATAACAGCGTCGCCGAGATAGGTCAGATGGGAGGCTTTGGATCCGCGCCCCACTTTCGTGTTTTTCACTTCCACGAAATTTCCGATAAAACTATCAGGACCGAGGTCTGTTCCGGGCCGGAGCCGCGCAAACGGACCGACGGACGCGCCCTCACCGACTGTCGCGCCTTCAATGTGACAGAACGCATGAATGGTTGCGCCGGACTTCACGATAACTCCGGGGCCAAAAACAACGTTTTCGCCAATCACCGCGTCGCGTTCAATCACGGTATCGTAGCTGAAATACACCGTCTCCGGATGCCGTAGCGTGACACCGTCTTCGAGCGCCATATTGCGCATATTCGTTTGGAAGGAGGCATTTGCCGCAGCAAGGTCGGCGCGCGAATTCACCCCTAACATCTCGTCTTCATGGCCTCGGACAACACGCGCGCAACCGCCATCCTTGCGCATAATTTCGATCACGTCGGTGAGATAATATTCACCTTTGGAATTCTCATTTGTGACCTGTTCTAAGGCTTTGAAAAGTCGTCCCGATTGCGAAGCCAAAACACCGCTATTGCAGAGAGTCACCGCCAGCTCTTCGGCGGACGCTTCTTTGGCCTCAACAATCTTTTCCAGTGTACCGTCGCGTTCGATCAAGCGCCCGTATGCGCCCGGCACATTGGCCTCGAAACCCAGCACAGCCACATCCGCCTCGGTCAAAGCCTCAAAGACAGAATTAAGCGTTTGCGTCGTAATCAACGGGGTATCCGCAAATAAAACGGCGATATCCCCCTCAAAGTCACCGACGGCATCTTTCGCACAATCAACGGCATGGCCTGTGCCCTGCTGCGGTTCTTGCACGGCAATTTCCATAGACAGCGCCTCGGCGGCGTCTCTCACATCCTGATTGGCGTCACCCACAACACAAATGATGCGCTCGCAGCCTGCCTCTAAGGCACACGTCCGCACCCATTCGATGAGTCTCAGACCCGCCAAATCATGCAGAACTTTGGATTTAGAGGACTTCATGCGCGTGCTTTTGCCCGCTGCGAGAATTATGGCCGCACGAGGACGCGACGATTTATGAGAGAAGGGTCGATCTGTCATTGTCATATAGGCGCGCTTAAACGATAGAAACGCGGATGACACGAGTGGATTCAGTGAAAACGTTGGCGACTAGCAAAGCATCGCTTTCGGGCCTGTCGATTTGTTTTGATCTCGACGGTACGCTCGTCGACACGGCTCCTGACTTGGTTCGCGTCACAAATGAAGTCATCGCAACTGAAGGGCTCCCCGAAACCAACTATAAGCTAGCGCGCGCTGTCGTGGGATTTGGGTCTCGGCGGTTGATTAGCGATGCGCTGGCGCGGGCCAATCACAGTGTCGACACCGCTCGGCTGGATGAAATGCAAGCGGATTTTCTGAAACGCTACGCCGAGGACATTGCCCGGCATTCTAACCCCTATGCCGGCGTCATCAAAACGCTTGATCAACTAAAGTCTATGGGGGCCAGCCTTAGCGTTTGTACGAATAAGCCTGGTTGGTTGGCGCGGCCCCTCTTGCATGAGCTGGCTATGACGCATTGGTTCGACGCAATTGTTGGCGGGGATGAAGCGCCCCGGGCGAAACCTGACCCGCGGCATGTCTATATGGCGGCCGGACATCGTGACAGCGCCCGGATTGTGATGGTCGGGGACAGTCTGCCTGACATGGGGGCAGCCCAGCGCGCAGGCGCTTTTGCGGTCTTAATGACCTATGGCTACAGCCACAGTCCGCAAATACGATTAAGGGCCGACGCGCGGTTGCGGACATTCCGCACCCTCACACCGGCCCTTATAAATCGATATGGTTCAGCGCTAACGCGCTAAGCCAATTGCTTTAGGTCCAGATTTTAGCCAAAGTCTTGTTTGGCACGGCCTGGTACACCGTTAACGAGGTTTGAGCGGACATCGGTGCGAGCCGAGCGCATGGAGGCCAAAAAGCCGCCTTGGACAAGGTTCACTTTGACGTCATGGCCACGTTCGGCCCAATAGGCCTCAATTTGCTGCTTCAAACGCTCGGCGCCTTCGCGCGTGCAATAATCACCCTTCATGGTGGTATTTCCTATAGTTTTTAATATCTGCCTCGGTGCTTGAGCACATCAAGACAATTTGTTTAGCATTTCCCAAGCCTCCACTTAAGGAAACACAGTTGAAAACACAACAACCGCAGTTCAACTTTCTTATGTAATATTTGTAAGACTTATCACGATTTCTATGGTTCAGCGCCAGATCATAAATCCAAGACTTTGAACAATCGAGCGAATTACTTCCAAAAGGTTAATTTGGGTGGTTGATTAATTCGAGAAAAATATAAGTTAGCTTATGTCGTTGGCACTTCGTCTAAAAACAACGCGAAAAAAACACGGTCTATCACAGTCGGAATTTGCCAAACTTGTCGATGTTTCCCAACCGACCATAGCAAACTGGGAACGCGGCGGACACATTCCGCGCCCTGACGCGCTGAGTCGGATTGCCGAAACGTTGAAGGTCGATACGACATGGCTCCTGTCCGGCGAGTTACCGGCCCGACAAGACCCCGCCAATCAATATCTCGCCAAACCGATCCGCCATATTCCCGTCTATGACTGGCCCCTTGATGGGAAAAACCCAACTGAGGCGCAGCCAACGCGCTATATTACCTTAGCCACAGAGAACGCCCAGGTTTTTGCCCTCGAAGCCAATGTTACGAGTGGGTTTCCGGACGGGACGACGTTGATTTTCTCGCGCTCTGATCTGACGACACCCGGTCGATTTCTCGTAGAAACGCCACACGGGTTTGATTTTACAAAAGAAACGTCACTAATCAATAATGTCGCCGCCCGATTGATCTACGCGCTCGTGCCCCATTAGCGACCAGACATCCGGCACTTCTTTGAGTTCTTCTTCGTAATAGCTTTGAAAGCCGGGCATCTTTACGCGATTAAGAAAACTCGAATAAGCCATGTAGCTCACGAGGAAACGCAAATCCTTGACCCACGGCGGCATAAAGCGCGGTGTTTGTAGCTGCCCGTTTGCGGCCAAATGCGCCAAGGCTGGCACATCTTCAATATCCATCTTGCCGACGAAGAGAACCCGAATGAGGTCAGACCGCCCCATTCGAACAACCGTGCGCATAAAGTTATGAACCCGTAACAGCCCGTTCAGATAGACCATATCCTTGGTAAACGGCGCGCCGCCCGAGATCACGCCCCCGCGAAACACCCGCCGCGTATTGTCATAAGATTGGGACGGGTCATCATTCCGGTTGAGGAAGAACTCATAAACCTCTTTGAAATCTGCCCCGTCGACAGCCATCTGAATCGCTAACACGCGACCTGACAGGCGTTTAAATCGTCTAGGGTCCATAGAGCCCGTGATGATTTCTGCAAAAACAGCGAGCCCTTCTTGGATTTCGGTTGTGCCGGGATGGCCCCGCCCGAGAATCGGGAAATCTTTTTGCGCTTTTCCGTTGAGCGCCGTTGCCGTGTGAATGAGCGCTTCGTGATGCAGGAGTTGATCCACATCCCGTTCTGTGAAGGTTGCGCCTTGCCGGATACGAATACGGGTAGAGGACGCGGCCGCTTTGGCCGTGACGTTCGGGCTAATAATAACAGACGGGGCATCCGTCTGGAAATGCCGGGACAAGCGCGCCCGTAACTGCCGCGCAAACTGAGCGTCCGTCAGGTGTTTTTCAGCCCCCTCCAACACTAACCGTTCGAAATCGAGCCCTTCGAGGGACTGGTCCATATGTTTGGCAAGATCGAGAACTTTAGTTTGACCATCAAGCATTAACCGCGTCGGCCGTCCGTAAAGCGCCGTTGAATGCGTAAAAAACTCAGGCGTTCCCCGCGTTTCGATCAGCCCGACCGTGCTCATCAAAGAATCGCTGAGGCGCCTCAACCATTCCGCAATAACGTGATCGCAATCGATCAGGGCCCTCGCGGCCAAAATTTCCTCCCGCGCTTTATCTGTTGGCACAGACGCATAAGTAGGGTTTGGCATCGTCCCTTTATTGAGAAACGCCGTCTTCATCCCGGGGCTCCAGGCAATCGACGTTAAGACGGGTAATGACGCTGCCGCTTTATCCAGATGTTTTCCGGCTTTAACGGCCTTCTTGTAATTTAGATTCGATAGTTTGCTCATTGCGCTCCCTCGCAGTCCAAAGAAGACCTGTCAAAACACAAGCGAGCGTCGCTATTCCGCGATGTTATCGCGGAAAAACCCAAAGATTAAACGGCATCGCGCGCTTTACCGTCCGCCCTCACCCCGCTACCTCGCCCCACATGTCCAAAGCCCTCCAGACAGAGCCGCTCACCCGGCGCGTATTCGCCATCATCTCTCACCCCGATGCGGGTAAGACGACGCTGACCGAAAATATGCTGCTGGCGTCCGGCGCTATCCATCAGGCCGGGAAAGTCGCGGCGCGCGGCGAAGCCCGCCGGACACAATCCGATTGGATGAAAATCGAACAAGAACGCGGCATCTCTGTCAGCTCATCCGTCATGACGTTTGAGCATCGTGGCTTGACCTTCAATCTGCTGGATACACCGGGCCACGAAGACTTTTCAGAAGATACGTATCGGACACTAACGGCTGCGGATTGCGCCGTTATGGTGCTCGACGTTGCTAAAGGTATTGAGCCGCAGACGCTAAAACTGTTCGAAGTCTGCCGCTTGCGCGACATTCCGATTGTCACATTTATCAATAAGCTTGACCGCGAAGGCGTCGATCCGTTCGATTTGATTAGTGAGATTGAAGATAAACTCGCGCTGGATGTTGTACCAATGCAGTGGCCCGCCGCATCCGGCCGACGGTTTAAAGGGGTCGTTGATCTGCGAACCCAAAAGTTTCTGGCGTTTGAAAAGCCGGAATCAGGGAAAGACCATAGTTGGATGCCCGTGGGCGGCGATTCCATCACAACACATTTTAACGATGACGCGTTGCTAGATGAGTTTCGCGAAGAAGCGGAGCTTGCGCGTGAATATCCGGATTTCAATGAACAGTCTTTCCGCGAAGGCCATATGACGCCGGTATATTTCGGTTCAGCCTTGCGCAAATTCGGTGTGCTAGAGCTTATCGACGCGCTGGCCGAGCTGGTGCCTCCACCACAACCTGAACCAGCCATCAAAGCAGGTCAGAATATTCAGATCGATCCAACAGATAAAGAAGTCACCGGATTTGTCTTTAAAGTACAAGCCAATATGGATTTGAACCACCGCGACCGCGTGGCGTTTTACCGGATGGTATCCGGTGAGTTTAAACGCGGCATGAAACTCAAAAGCTTCGATGGCCGCAGTCTGAATGTACACAATCCGGTTATGTTCTTCGCACAGGACCGCGAATTAGCGGAAGAGGCCTATGCGGGCGACGTCATCGGTATTCCGAACCATGGTGTTTTACGGGTTGGAGACAGCCTATCAGAAAGTGGCAAAGTTAAATTCGCAGGCATCCCGAACTTCGCGCCAGAGATACTGCGTCGAGCGCGGTTAGAAGATCCGTTGAAGGCAAAGCATTTGCGTAAAGCCTTGGAATCACTTGCCGAAGAAGGCGTCACGCAATTGTTTAAGCCTGCGCTTGGGGCGGATATGATCGTCGGCGCTGTCGGGTCCCTGCAAATTGATGTGATGCGCGAGCGTATTAAAACCGAATATGGTCTGGGTGTGCAATTCGAAGTGCCGCCCTATCAAACCGCGCGCTGGCTCACATCGGACGACGCTGCCAAACTCAAATATTTCGTCGACAAAAACACGGTCAACATGGCGGAAGACATTGATGGCGACCCTGTTTTTCTGGCCAAATCAGCGTGGGATATTGGTTATGCGCAAGAGAAAAACCCGGACATCCGTTTCTTGACAACAAAAGAGCGTCGTTAGGACAAAATTGGCATTCGACCTGTATTGGCAGAAGTCTTGCAGGGTATGGCGGGCACGCTAATTAAGGGTCCCCATGTCGTTTACACCATACCTCCCCTCGCTCATTATGTTCACAATTACGGTTGTTGTCGTGGGCCTATGCTTTTTGCCAGCGACGTATGAGCGAAAATCACCTTTGCTCAACTTTTATTGGGTTGGATTGTGGCTCTTCATTGGCCTGATCGCGGCCATCGCAGGGGGCGAACAAACCGTAATGCTTGCTGGAATGGAATCACCTGAATTGGCGTTGCGATTGCAAACATCTGTGTCTGTCTGTTTCGTCTTTTTCGTTGTCTTTGCCTGGTTCCGCCTCAGCGGCGCGGCCTTAGTGGCTGGCGTCCGCCGTCTTGTCGTTATGGTTGCCCGCTAGCGCGGCTGAGCCCCCGCAAGCGGCAACTGCGATACAGGCTGCGTCGGATATGACGGCACAGTCGGCATCGGCGCAGATGAACGCACATCATCATTTAATTGACCATAGAGGCTCTGCTGTTGCGGGGCCGTTTGTGTCTGACGGATCGAATCCCAGCTCACCGGATTGTTGACTGAAGATCTTGGCATCGGCTGAGACGGCATCGGCTGAGACGGCGCCTGCATGTAGGGCTGCGGCTGACCATGAGCTTGCGTTTGACCTTGGGGCTGACGATAGATTTGCGCTTGAGTCTGCGCCGGAATTATCTGTGGGGTCGGCGCATATTGACCTTGGACCGACGCAGCAGAAGTGGGCGTTATAGGTTGGCCAATCGGCGGACGTCCTTGATAAGGTTGAGAATATTGCGGCGGTTGATAGGCAGGCTGAGACATGTTTTGCGGAGCGGTCGGGCGCACGTTGCGCATTTGAGGCGACTGTCGCGCTGGTCCGCGCGTCAATGTTGGCGGGGTCATTTGTGGCTGCGCCGCTGTGTAACCATCAAGCGCGGGACGAAAGCCCATCTGGGGTGTTGATGGGGGCTGTGAATATAGCCCTTGAGAATAATGTTCTGGCACAGGGTGTCGTACAATTTGACGTCCGCTTTGGCTCGTCTGTGTCGTGGCTATAGGTTTCGGTGCAACGGCTGTGCCGACGCGGATTGTATTCGTGTTGCCTTCAATCACACGCGTCGACATCGGCATTGCCGATTCGCTAACACCACTGATCGAAATCGCGCTGGAGACTGGGGCGCTAATTGTGGATTGAAATTCACAGACACCGGGCGCCGTTTGCGCGGCTTTGACATAATTCCAGCCTCGACACTGTGCATCACCCTCACATTGGCTTTCGCACACGTTGGCGGTCGGAACGATCACAGAATGATATGGCGTGCCGGGTCTGTAAGTTCCCAAGTCAGCGGCAAAGGCTGGCGCGGCGATCAAGGCGACGGTACAGGATAATAGAGTTAAGCGCATGAGGATCTCGCGAGTCAATTGTCGCAAGACATGGCCTATTATGGTTAGCGAGCCGTTAACCTCACTTGCAGCCCCATACCGTCTTCCAATGCAGGCTCTAATGAGCGGCTTGAACGATTGTCGCAAAACTTTCCATCTCTAGGCTAGCACCACCAACTAAAGCCCCGCCCACATTCATAATACCGAGGATTTCTTGTGCATTCGCGGGCTTAACCGAGCCGCCATAAAGAATGCGCGGGGTCTCGCCTACCATGTCGCGAATCGCAGTATGCATCTCTGCAATATCTGTCACAGTCGCTGTTTTGCCCGTACCGATGGCCCATATCGGTTCATAGGCAATATCAAATTCGCCGCCATCCGGAAGACTGGCCTGAAGTTGGGCACCGACAACGGAGACAGCAGAACCGGCTTCACGTTGTGCCAAACTCTCCCCGACACAAATGATCGGACGGAGCCCCTGTTCGATGGCGCGGCCAGCTTTGGCCTTAACGCGCGCATCCGTTTCACCTGCTGCGCGACGCTCAGAATGGCCAAGAATAACGTAACTGGCGCCTATTTCCGCCAGTAATGCGGCATCTGATTCGCCCGTATGCGCACCCGCGCTGAACTCAGAGCAATCCTGCGCACCAATCGCGATGGAGGTCTCGTCCGCTGCGGCCGACAGCGTATCCAGAATCAGGTGCGGCGGGCAGATCAATATCTCGGCGGAGGGAGCGGGCACGAGTTTGGCGAGCTGCCGCACCTTACTCGCCCAATCCGGGTGTCCGTTCATTTTCCAATTGGCCGCGATGAGTTGTTTCATCCGCCTAATTTGGCAAGTTACACGACTGAACGCAACTGCTTGCAGGTCGGGCCGTGTCTGCTACAGGCTGCCCGCTATGGCTGACGACATTTATGACCGCCCTAAGGGCCCCTTCTCTAAAATCCGGACCATCTTGGTCGGGGTCCTTGTGGGGATACTCGTCCTTGCCTTTGCCGTTTGGGGCATTGAGGACGTTTTCTCGCCCAACAGCACAAATGCCGTTGTTAAAGTTGGCGAGGCCGAAGTCAGCCAATCTGAGTTTATGGATAGCTTCAACAATGAAATGCAAAAATTCGCTGAAGAAAATGGCGAAGGGATAACCCCGCAACAAGCTTATGATCGCGGCATCCCCCAGCAGCTCGTCAGTCAATTCACACAACAACTCGCCATTGAAGCCGACGCCGCTGACCTCGGCATTGGCGTGAATAGTCGCGATGTGATGCGTTATGCAGAAAGCATTGAGGCGTTCCGCAACCAAGTCACTCAGGAATTCGACCGCCAAACGCTGCAAACCATTCTTGCCCAAAATAGAATGACGGAAGCAGATTTCGAAAAAGACGTCATCACCGCGTTGACGCAGCAACAGACCCTGCCCGCGATCATGGGCGGTATTGTCGCGCCCAGTGATTACGCACAGCGATATAATACATTCGTCAATGAAATCCGCCGCGCCCGTTTGATCCGCTTTGACTCCTCCGTTTTGGAGACGCAGCCTGAGCCGACAGACGCCGACTTAAAATCTTATATCGCGGCCAACCAAGCGCGCTTTACAGCGCCAGAATATCGACGCTTTCTGATGATCCGAATCGAGCCGTTCGATTTTCGTCAAGATGTTGAAATTACTGAAGAACAATTGCGCGAGCGTTTTGATACTCTGATTGGCGCGGGCGAGCTTGGGGCCGTCGAAACCCGCGATGTCAGCGTCATTTCTGTCGCGACGGAAGATCAAGCCAACAGCGTTGCCGCGCGCCTCTCTACAGGCGAAGATGTCGACACGCTCGTCGCTGAATTGGGATTGCCATCGGCTGACCAATTCAACGGCATCAAAGAAGATGCGCTCATCAATCCCGACAGCTCCACCGCTGCGTTTGAAGCCGCAGAAGGCACAGCCCAAGTCGCCGCGACCGGGTTCGGCACATACGAAGTCGTCTATGTGCGCACCGTAAATCCCGCAGACGTGCCTGATTTTGAATCGATGCGCGAAGAGTTGACGGAAGATGTGATCGAAGGCCAAGCTTTGCGCACAATCAATGATTATGAGCGCGTTGTAGATGACCGGCTCTTAGAGGGGGCTACGATTGAAGAGATCGCAGAAGACCTCAGCGTGCCGCTCTCCTCTTATCCTTATATTGACCGGAACGGCACGACGCAGGACGGCATACGCCTGTCTGGCTTCACCTTGATCCCGGGCATTGCGTCAGATGATAAGCTGTTACAGTCTGTCTTTACGGGCGACATTGGGTTTGAATCAGACATTATCGCCACGTCCAACGGCGGTCTGGCCATCCTACGCGTGACGGATGTCATCGACAGCACGCCCAAGGCGTTTGACGATGTGCGTGAGCAAGCCTCACAATTTTGGAAAGCCGAGCAGGTTGCTGACGCGATGACACAAAAAGGTGTCGCCGTGGCCAAACGTGTGCGCGAGGGCGAAAGCCTAGAGACATTGGCGTCGGAACTTAACGTTCAAATCGAACAAATCGCTCTGCAACGCGCGGCACCGCCTAACAATGTATCGGGGGCCGTTCTCGTTGGCTTACTCGATGGTGACGTCGGTGATGTCGCACGCGGCGTCAGCCGAACCGCAAACGGCTATGAAATTGCTGTTTTGGACACGATTTCTAATGCGGGTGAACGACTCGGCGGACAAATGCTGGATATTATTCGGGGGCAAGTCTCAGAGCAGATCGCTCTGGATATTAGCCGCGCTTATCAGGATGCAATCTTGGCCGATAAACCACAGATGTATTTTGACGATCAAGTCCGTGCCGTGCTCAATCTCGACGCCGCGAACTAGCCTCCTCCGGTCAACAGCATGACCCCGACGTTAGAGCCAACCCGAGAGGCCTTTCGCGCCTCAAAACGCCCCCAACTCGTGTTCGCGCGGGTCATCAATGACATCGACACGCCTGTGTCTGCGTTCATCAAAGCGGCCCTCGGCAAGCCTTACGCGTTCTTGTTTGAGTCCGTGCAGGGCGGTGAACAACGCGGTCGCTTCTCATTTTTTGGCTTCGATCCAGACCTGATCTGGCGCAGCAATGGTGAAGAGGCGTCACTGTCCCGCGATGGGGCGGCTTACATGGCCATGCCTGGACAGCCTCTGAACGCACTCCGCGCCCTGATCGCCGAATGTGCCTTTGATCTACCCGATGATTTGCCGCCGATGACAGCCGGACTATTTGGCTATTTAGGCTATGACATGGTCCGTCATGTGGAAGTCTTAAGTGCGCCGAATCCGGATCCGATTTGCACACCCGACGCAATCATGGTTCGCCCGCGAACTGTCTGTATCTTCGATCAAGTCAAACAAGAGATTATCGTCGCGGCATTGGTCCCGCCCGGCGGCGGATATGATGATGCGGTCGCGCGGATTAACGCGACGATTACAGACCTTGATGGGCCGACCCCAGCCGCTCCCAGCTCGACCGTTAAAATCCCAGAGATCATACCGACACTAGGCACAACGTTGCCGGTCTTTGCCAAGCGGGTCAAAGCGGCACGCGATTACATCCTTGCCGGAGACGTATTTCAAGTCGTGATCGGGCAGCGGCTTTCCGCGCCCATGGTCGCCAGTCCCTTTGCTTTATACCGCGCATTGCGGCGGATGAACCCCTCACCGTTTCTCTATTTCCTCGACTTTGATGATCATCAAATTGTCGGCAGCAGCCCTGAAATTCTTGTGCGCCTGCGCGATGGCATCGTCACCATCAGGCCCATTGCCGGAACCCGTCCGCGCGGGAAGACATCCCTTCAAGACATTGAAAATGAACGAGACCTTTTGGCTGATCCAAAAGAATGCGCGGAACATTTGATGCTGCTTGATCTGGGTCGCAATGATGTTGGCCGTGTCGTGAAACCGGGAACGGTCAAAGTCACAGAACGCTCGATCGTTGAACGCTATAGTCACGTGATGCATATTGTCTCCAATGTGGAGGGGGAAATCCAAGAGGGACTCGACTGCATTGATGCGCTGATGGCGGGGTTCCCCGCGGGGACCGTGTCCGGCGCCCCCAAAGTCCGGGCCATGGAAATCATCGACGAATTGGAAGACGAAAAGCGCGGTATTTATGCGGGCGCGGTTGGCTATATTAGCGCCAATGGCGACATGGACACAGCCATCGCACTGCGAACAGGGATCGTGAAAGACGACACCTTACATGTCCGGGCCGGGGCGGGAATCGTGCTCGATTCAACGCCAGAATATGAATGGGCCGAGACCAAGCACAAGGCGGCGGCCTTGTTCAAAGCCGCCGAACAAAGCGTTCGGTTCGACCGGAATTAAGCTGGAATTGCATTTGTATCAGCGCGGACGCTGGTAAAATCCATCTCTTGGCGTCTCTTCAACGCGCGCACGCAACATGGCCGGACCACCGGCGGCTAAGGCCAATATCATCTTACGCCTGTTACTCGCGCCGACACGCCCGTGCCACGCGTCCGGGCCCTCGCGGCGAAGCACTTCGCCGATTTCACGATAAACACTCAACGCGGCGCTGATTGCCCACGCACACCGAAACGGAAGATCGCGAATCCCCGTCCGAGCTGAGGCATAATACCCCTCCGCCACATCCAGCAAACCAGTGGCCGCGTCATGCGCCGCCGGCCAATTCTGCGGTTGGCTCAATAAATCGGGTTCAATTGGCGCGCCATTGTCCAGTAAAAGGTCTTGCGGCACAAATACGCGGTCCGCTTTGGCATCATCAATGACGTCGCGGGCGATATTGGTCAGTTGGAAAGCGAGGCCCAAGTCACAGGCCCGGTCCAAAGTGGCCTTCTCCCGCACGCCCATAATCATCGCCATCATCACGCCGACGACACCTGCGACATGATAGGAATAATCAAGAATATCACCGACGGTTTGGTAAACGCGTTCGTCCGCATCCATTTCGAATCCTTTGAGGAGCTCAAAGGCGTGGCTGTGCGGGATCGCATTGCGCTCCATAACCTTCGCCAGACCCTGAAAAATAGGATCTGTGGCCTCACCGGCGAGCGCGTCTGCCGTCTGGGCGTGCAAAACTCTGAGGCGCTCGCCCTGCCCCTCGCGGTAATCAAGGGTCTGACCATGCCCCATGTCCTGCCCGTCAATCACATCGTCGCAATAACGACACCACGCATAAAGCATGGACGCATCATCCCGAATTCGGGGGGGGAGAACCTTTGACGCCAGCGCAAAGCTTTTGCTGCCGGCTTTAATTGAGGCGCGACCTTGCTGCGCCAGAGCGTCAGCCATCTAGGCGATTTGCCCACGCAGTCGCGCCCGTGCTTTATCCGCGCCCATGAGGGTCAATAGCGGCCCCATTTGCGGACCATTGTTGCGGCCTGTGAGGGCCTTACGCAATGGCATGAACAGCCCTTTGCCCTTCCGGTCCGTATGGTCTTTGAGCTTTCTAATAAGCTCGGACCAATCGGCCTCATCGTCCATGAGTTCCGCAGCCGTATCGCAAAACGCTTTGTCATCCGCGTCAATCACGCCCGCCATGGGCGCATAAAGCGTCGCATTCCACCCGGCCGCGTCATCGACGACTTCAATATTGTCCCGAATAGCCAGCCAGAACGCTTCGTCGCCATGAACGCCGAGCGTATCGAGCCGATCTTTGACCACAGTATAAGGCGTTTCGTGCAAAATCTTGGCGTTCAAGGCCCGCAACTCAACATCGTCGAATCGCGCTGGCGCTCGGCCAATTTTTTCGAATGAAAATTCTTCTGCCAGTTCTTTTAACGCGAACCGTTCTTCGACCGGATCGGATGTTCCGATTTTGGCCAAAAGAGAGAGGATCGCCATCGGCTCATAACCCTCTTCGCGCAGTTTTTTCATGGAGAGAGAAAGGTCCTCGAATCGTTTGGACAGTTTCCCGCCATCGCGATCCACCAGCAAAGGCGTATGGGCGAAAATTAATTCTGTTCCACCCAGCGCACGGAAAATTTCGATCTGCGCGCCAGAATTGGTGACATGGTCCTCGCCGCGAATGACGTGGGTAATCTTGGCATCAATATCATCGACAACGCTCGGAAGCGTATAAAGAAACGTGCCGTCGCCCCGGATCAGAACCGGATCGGAAATGCTGCTCGTCTCAATGGATTGCTCACCCCGAACGAGGTCGACCCAACTGACCGAATTGCCAGACAGTTTAAACCGCCAATGCGGCTGACGACCTTCGGCTTCATAAGCAGCCTTTTGATCCGCTGTCAGTTCAAGCGCGCGACGGTCATAGATCGGTGGTTTGCCTTGAACGCCTTGTAATTTACGCTGGCGATCCAGCTCTTCCGCCGTATCGTAAGCCGGATAGAGAAAGCCTAATTCTTTAAGCTTTTCAGCCGCTTCTTCGTAAAGGTTGAAGCGCTTTGACTGACTGAATGTCTCTTGCCAATGCAGGCCAAGCCAATTCAGATCGTCACGGATAGCATCTTCGTTTTCTTGTGTTCCGCGGGCCACATCTGTATCGTCAATTCGCAGAATGAAGACGCCACCTGTACTTTTGGCGTGCAGCACATTCATCAGCGCTGTGCGGACATTACCGACATGGAGTTTACCAGTTGGACTGGGAGCGAAGCGGACACGTGTAGACATGCCCGCGCTATAGGGCGGCCCGCTTGCCGTGAACAGTGGGCGATGGCATTTAATCGCGCGTCAGGGGATCAGGACGGCGGGCCGAGCAAATCCCATAAATTGCCAAACGGATCACGGAAAACACAAACTTGCCCATAGGCTTCGTTGCGCACGGCTTCCTGAAAGTCGAGGCCGAGTGCCTTGAGCCGATCATATTCCGCCGAGAAGTCCTCGGCATACAGGAAAAACCCGACCTTACCACCGGTCTGTGACCCAATGGCATTCGTTTGGCGCTCTGTTGACGGGACGACGAGTAGAATTTCGCCTCCCCCCGCAGGGCCCACCACACGGACCCATCGCTTCGTCTCGCTCTGTTTCGTATTTTCAATCAGCGTAAACCCAAGGACATCGATGAAAAAGTCGATCCCGGCCTCGTATGTCGGCACTAAAAAGCTGAAAAATTGAAGTTTTAGCCCGGATTTTCTGCCTGACGGGTCAGTCATCAAAGCGATCTCGATAGCGGTTGGTGATTGGATAACGGCGGTCACGGCCAAAGTTTTTTGTGCCGATTTTCACGCCGGGCGGGGCTTGGCGGCGTTTATATTCTGCGATGTAAACCAAGCGTTGGATCCGCATTACGTCGTCCCTAGAATGACCTCGCGCGACAATCGCCTCAACAGGCAGCTCCTGTTCGATCAACCCCATCAGGATGTCGTCGAGCACGGGATAGTCCGGCAAGCTGTCGCTATCTTTTTGATCCTCGCGCAATTCAGCCGACGGGGGCTTGGTGATGATACGTTGCGGGATCGGTGAGTTTCCCCCCAACAAATCCTCCGGCCTATGGTCATTACGCCAGTTACAGAGGTCGAAAACCTCAGTCTTATAAAGGTCTTTGATCGGATTAAAGCCGCCGGCCATATCGCCATAAATTGTCGCATAACCCACGGCCATTTCGCTTTTATTGCCCGTCGTGACGAGCATCGGTCCAAATTTATTGGACAGCGCCATCAAGGTCAGGCCGCGCACCCGCGACTGAATATTCTCCTCTGTCGTATCCGCTTGAAGCCCGTCAAAGAGCGGCGCCAACATGTCAGCAAAGGCATCGCGCGCCGGCGCGATGGCAATGATATCGTAGCGTACCTCCAATGCCTCCGCGCAAAGCTTCGCATCTTCCAAACTATCGGACGAAGTATATTCACTTGGCATCATCACGCACCAGACCCGGTCCGGGCCGAGCGCATCAGCCGCAATGGCCGCGCAAATGGCGCTATCGATGCCGCCGGATAGTCCCAATATGATTTGCTTGAACCCGTTCTTGTTCACATAATCGCCGAGCCCTAAACAGCAGGCGCGCCAGTCGGCCTCAAGCCCTGACAGATGCGTTTCGATTTTCGCCGTTACACAGGTCCAGGTGCCGTCAATTTTCTTCCAATCGGCGACATCATAGTCTTCAACGAAGCTTTTGAGCGATTGCACGATGGTGCCGTCCGCCGCCATCGACCAGCTGGACCCATCAAAAACAAGTTCATCCTGCCCGCCGATCTGGTTGACATAAACCAGCGGCAGACCCTCGTTGAACACCTTTTCGCCCAGTGCCGCTGTGCGTTCCGCATGCGCCGTTCGGCGCCACGGCGAACCATTGGGCGACAGCATAATTTCTGCGCCTTGATCCCCTAAATAGTCAGCCACGCCCGGCTGCCACAAATCTTCGCAGATCGGCAGGCCAATCGTCACGCCTTTAAACACGATGGGGTCAGGTAAGGGTCCGCGCGAAAACACGCGTGCCTCATCAAAGACACCATAGTTCGGCAGATGATGCTTCAGCCGTACATGTTTAATTTCGCCCTCTTCTAACCAGAGCGCCGCGTTATAGAGCTTGTCATCCATCCGCCACGGCGTTGTGAGCAAAATCGTCGGGCCATCAACTGTTTTAGCCGCCAATCGTTGGCAGGCTCTGCGGCAATCTTCAATCACCGTGGGACGCAAAACGAGGTCTTCAGGCGGATACCCAATGATCATCAATTCCGGGAAAATCGCTATGTCTGCGCCATCCGACTTCGCGCGCGCATAGCCAGTCTCAATCATGGCTTCATTGCCCCAAATATCCCCGACGACAGGGTTGAGTTGGCAAGAAGCAATACGGAGGGTCGCGGTCATGGGTCCGTTCTAGTCCGGTGCCTGACCCATTCCAAGAGCGGTGTACCTGCTTGAGGATAAATTCGTTCAGTCCTGACGGAAACCACGAGAACGACGGCACAACCTGACGAAATATCCATTTGTAATAAAGTGTATCAGGACCCCCATTATGGCCTCCCCGTCATGATTCCGTAAGGTTTTGGGCAAAACCCAACCGTTAGCGATAGCGTCTCACGAGAGACCTATCCATGAAACAGTACCTTTCAAATTGCGCCATTATTGCCACCACCGCGTTTCTCGCAAGTTGCGGTGGGGATGATAGTTCTGACACCACCTCCAAAACAGCCGTCACATTCCCGCTCTTACTAACCGTCAACGCGGCGCACACAGCACTGGAAAGGTCGACGCTCACTGTGTCCGGGACCGTGACCAATGGGTCTGGCATCACGGTAGAATGGTCACAACTCTCCGGACCAATGGTTCGGTTCGACAATGCGGCGGCACTTCGGACAGAGATTATGCTGCCAAGTGTGCGCAACGATGCCGAAGTGACACTGCTATTCTTTGCCGAAGATAGTTTAGGCCAGACAGCCGCACAGCCAGTCAGCTTCACCATCATCGACGAAGCAAACGGACCTGTCGGCCCGTCACCACAGGGCATTCCAGATAACGGGCGGGATCGTCGCCGCAATGCGCGAAATGATCGGGACGCACGGCGCATGTTCGATAGCCGTGAAGTTCGGACCTATGACGGAACTAGCAATAATATCGCGAACCCCGATTGGGGCGGAACCTTCATTCATCTACAACGCCTCGCGCCAAGTGCCTATAGTGACGGCGTCAGTTCTCTGGCGGGCAGTGCGCGCGTGAGCGCGCGCGTCGTCTCAAACGCCGTCGTCAATCAGAATGCTGGAGAAACCCTGCCAAATACACGCTCTGGCAGTGATTTCATCTGGCAATGGGGACAATTCCTCGATCACGATATGGACCTCACCGACGGTGCGGAAGAAGCGGCCAACATCGCTATTCCTAGCGGGGACATATACTTTGACCCGGATGGGACGGGCACAGTCGAGATGGGGTTTAACCGGGCTCTTTACGATCCGGATACGGGCATCACCGCGGCCATGCCACGTGAGCAAGAAAATGAGATTACGAGCTGGATTGATGGGTCCATGATTTATGGGTCAGACAACACCCGCAATGCCGCGCTCCGTGCTGGAACGAACAGTCCTTACATGAAAACGAGTGACGGCAACCTGCTGCCTTTTAACGAGGACTCACTCACCAATGCGATTGGCTTCATTTCTGATCCGACACAGCTGTTTTTGGCCGGGGATATCCGCGTCAATGAGCAACTCGCCCTCGCCGCGATGCACACATTGTGGGTCCGAGAGCATAATCGACTAGCGGCGCAATTAGAGCAAGATTTCCCCGAGAATACGGCAGATGAAATTTTCGAACTGACCCGACGGCTCGTGATCGCAAAACTGCAGATCATTACGGTCGAAGAATGGCTCCCTGCCTTTCTCGGTCCAAACGCCCTACCCGCCTATAGCGGTTATGACGCGACGCTTGATCCCAGCATCTATAACGCATTCAGCGCTGCCGCGTTTCGGCTCGGTCACTCTATGCTGAATGACCAATTGCTCCGCTTGGACGCCAATGGCGATGAAATTAGCGATGGGCATGTCGACCTCGCGTCTGCCTTCTTCACGGCCCCTATGTTGCTAACATCGGAAACTTCGCTGGATCCGATTATCCGAGGCTTGGCAGCACAGAAGCACCAAACCGTGGATGCTAAAGTTACAAATGCCTTGCGTAATTTCCTATTCGGCGCGCCGGGCGATGGCGGGCTCGACTTGCCAAGCTTGAATATTCAACGCGGTCGTGATCATGGTCTACCGGACTATAATACCGTTCGGGTGGCAATGGGGCTGCCGCGTCTGGTCAGTTTTGACGCGATTTCATCTGATGCAACAACCGTTGCGGCTCTATCGGCCAGTTATGTATCCGTCGATGACATTGATCTTTGGATTGGCGGATTGTCAGAAGACGCCATTACGGGATCACACCTAGGCCCTCTGTTCCATGCGATCATCACGCGGCAGTTTACAGACCTCCGCGATGGAGACCGATTTTGGTATCAGAATGATCTGACCGCGCCGGAAATTGATCGCGTGCGTGGCACCACCCTCGCCCGTGTTATTCGAGCCAACACCTCAATCGGCGATGAGCTACAGGACAATGTATTCATCGTCCCGTAAGTCAGATTTGCGCGATCAACGTTTGAACCGGCCCACTCATCGAGGTCGGTTTTATTTTGCCAGCTGCGCCGCTAAACTGCGCATCAATTCGATGTTCTTATTCATAGAATGGGTGCCGACTTCATCCGCGAACATAAACTCACGATCCGCCGCATTCTTTGCGATCACAATGTTCGTCTTCGGATCAATGTAGATATATTGGCCGTAAATACCGACGGCGAAATAGTCTTGATCGGCGGGCATAGGCACCCACCATTGATAACCATAACCGACACCGCGGTCTGACATGGCCGGTGCGGAATGAACGGTGGATTGCGCGACCCAATCAGCCGGAATGAGCTGTTCGCCCTTCCACTCGCCCTTTTGCAAGAAGAGTTGCCCGAATTTCGCGTAATCCCGTGTCGTCAGGTTGAGACCGCCGAGCGCAAAAGCGACGTCTTTACCATCGACCAGATAATAAGGTTTTTGACGAAAGCCGAGTGGGCTGTAGGTTTCTTCCCACAGATCATGCACGGTCCGGCCCGTCGCATTGCGCAAGGCCCACGCCGCAACATGGGTATCCATCGACACATATTGCCAATTCGATCCCGGCTCAAACTGTCGATCCATCAAGGTTGCCGTATATTTATCCAGGGATCCGCCGAGCGCTATCGTCCGGCCCATTTTATTGATGTCGGACTTTTGGTCCAAATAGTCTTCATTATAGCGGATGCCGCTGCTCATATTCAGGATATTGCGGAGGGATGCCCCTTCATAGGCCGTCCCTTTTAACTCTGGAATATAGGTCGTAACCTCATCGTCTAGGCTCGTAATATCTCCCTCGGCCAAGGCTTTGCCATAGAGACCCGACATAAAGGACTTCGCAACCGACCAGCTAATGCGGCGATCATCCGGACCCGTACCCAGATAGTAGCGTTCGTGAATAATTTGGCCGTCCCGCACGATAACGAGCGCAGTTGTATCCAGCTCTTCGAGCACATCCGCTAACGGGCGTTCAGTTCCCGCAATATCAACCGTGTCAGGAATAGGCTCTTCATTGACGATCCAATCGTCAGACACAGGAACATTGAGCGGATGGACCAGAAATCCCCGATCCATATTGGAGAAATTATCGACGATCTTGTCAGCATCGAACATGGTGTTGACGGCCGACAGGCGTTTGATCTCGTCGCCCTTTGTTACGAACAGCCCCACACCGAGGAGCAGCACAGCCCCGACAATGATCAGGATGAGTTTCAAAAAACGGTTCATAATGTCCCCTCAATCTGCGCGGCGACTTTAACGGCGGCGAGCCCATCGCCTCCTGTGGCCAATGGACGTGTCCCGTCAAGGCAGGCGCGAACAAAACAATCGAAAGCCGCGGCGAGATTGTCCTGAACATGCGGGCGCGAACCAAACTCTGCATCCAGCGTGAAGGGCGTGTCGTGGCGCAGTGTTTTCTGCCCAAAATCAATCTCGATTGTGCCTTCGGCGTAGCGTAAAACCCAGCGCCGGTCGAGGTCTGCGTCACGCGACGCAGACAGATAGGCCGTCATTTCACCAAATCCGGCTTCGGCACGGACAACGTCCAATTCATCTGAATAGACGCGCTTGCCCATCTCCGTGTTGATCCAGTCCGGTTCACCATAGAGCGCATTGAGCAAATCAAGATCATGGACCATCAAGTCCATCACGACACTTGCATCAAGGTTACGAGTCGCGCGGGGGGTATGTCGAATAATATCAATTTGGATTGGACGCGCTTTGATCGCGTGAAGACCAATTACTTGCGTGACAATCCGTTCCTGATGCCCAACTTGCAGAACGCGGTGCGCTTTTTCCGCGCCCTTCACGATCTGTGTGGCCGTCTCAACCGAACTGGCTAGCGGCTTTTCAACTAACAAATGACAGTCATGATCAAGGCCCATCAATGCCGCTTCCGTATGAAAGCTCGCGGGAATAGCAATGATTAAGGCATCGGATATCTTAGCCAGCTCGACGACATCCGTGAACGCTGACGTGTTAAATTTTTCTGCAAGGGCCACGGCTGAGGCTTCATGTCGATCATATATACCGCTCAATATGGCGCGATCATGCGCGAAGACTTTCCCCGCATGGTAGCCCGCAAAGACTCCAGCACCGACGACTCCGACCTTCAATTGACTGCTCATGCGCCCGTCTTAGGGACGGGGGATGACAGAACAAGAACAGTTTTCGTCAGACGAACGATTCGGGTCATTTCACGTGATTCTGCTTCCAAATCCGGGGCGAGAGTAGGTTTGATAGGGTAATATCAGCTTATACAGCTGAAAAACCCAGCTTTTGCGGGCATTTTCGTGACACGCGCGAGGAATCGAGTAGAAACAACACAACACTCTCGGCACGTCGCCGCAGAGTAATCCATCGAAGGAGCTCCCCGATGAATAAAAAAGATCTCGTCGCCAAACTAGCCGACCATTGCGACACGAGCCAATCCTCTGCAGGCGATATGCTCAACGGCACTCTGGAAATCATCACAGCTGAACTCAAAGCCGGCAACGAAGTCAACTTGCCTGGCTTCGGCAAGTTCATTGCCAAGCACCGCCCGTCACGCAAAATGCGCAACCCGCAAACTGGCGCTGAAATGATGAGCAAGGCGAAGACCTCGGCTCAGTTCAAGCCAAGTGTTGGCCTGAAAGACCTCTAGGTCTCTTCTACACTTTAGAATTTAAGCCTCGGCCATTCGCCGGGGCTTTTTTTATGCCGCCATTATGACGCGACCCACGCATTGGCGTGAGCCGTTTTAAACGGCTAATTTTGCGGCGTCGGCTTTACGGTATCCGTTCAATTCCTCGGCAATCAAAAACGCCAACTCGAGCGCTTGATCGGCGTTGAGGCGGGGGTCACAATGGGTGTGATAGCGTGATGACAAGTCTTCCTCGCGTACAACGCGCGCAGAGCCGCCCACACATTCCGTCACATTCTGACCCGTCATTTCAAAATGCACGCCACCGGGCCAGCAGCCCTCACTATGCAGCACCTGCATAAAGGTGCGCACTTCGCTCATAATGTGATCAACAGGGCGCGTCTTATAGCCGGAAGCTGTCTTGACCGTATTGCCATGCATCGGATCGCAGGACCAAACGACATGTTTGCCCGCTGATTTGATGGCGCGCGCCAGAGTCGGCAGACCTTTGGCAACTTTGTCATGCCCATAGCGACAAATCAGGGTTAGGCGCCCCGGTTCATTATCAGGGTTCAACACATCCGTGAGCCGTAGGAGCTCATCCGGGTCCAAACCCTCGCCGACTTTCATCGCGATGGGGTTTTCGATTCCGCGGAAAAATTCGACATGGGCATGGTCAAGTTGACGCGTGCGGTTCCCAATCCAGAGCATATGCGCGGACGTGTCATACCACCGGCCCGTCGTACTATCGATCCGGGTCATCGCCTCCTCATAGCCCAACAGGAGCCCTTCATGAGAGGTATAGTAATCCGTCGCCGCCATTTGTGGCGTCGATTGTGGGGTCACGCCACATGCTTCCATAAAATCTAGCGCGTCGCTGATCGTATCGCATAATTCTTCATAGCGCTGACTGACCGCTGTGTTGGACACGAATCCCAAAGTCCATTTGTGGATATTGCGAAGATTGGCATAGCCGCCTGACGAAAAGGCGCGCAGTAAATTCTGGGTGGACGCCGATTGGCCATAGGCTTTGAGCAGGCGTTCTGGATCCGGAATGCGCGACTCCGGGTTGAAATCCATGCCATTAATATTATCGCCGCGATAACTCGGCAATGTGATCCCGTCGCGCACTTCAATCGGCGAACTCCGCGGTTTACCGAATTGCCCGGCAATCCGACCAACTTTAACGACAGGCTGCCCCCCGCCATACGTCAACACGACGGCCATCTGCATCATGATTCGGAACATATCGCGCAAGTTGTCAGGATGAAATTCCTTGAAACTTTCGGCGCAATCACCGCCTTGGAGTAGGAACGCTTTGCCCATGGACACATCCGCGAGACGAGCTTTTAGACGACGCGCCTCCCCCGCGAAAACAAGTGGCGGGTATCCCCCCAATGTTTTCTCCACCGCGTTGAGCGCGTCAACGTCCGGATAATCATTTGGAATGTGCAAAGCGGGCTTTGTGCGCCAGCTGGACGGGGTCCATTTTTGCATGATGCGGTGTCCTGTCATATCTCGGCGCATCCTTGTGCCGCACCGAAGCGCGTCCCTAGCAATATTTTGCGTGTATCGACAAGAATGGATGGCTGTCGATTACAGGTGTGTTTAGGGCGTTGTCGTCTCAGTTTGGATTGGGGCGACCAATGGGGCGAATGGTCGGTCTTTGCTCACAGCCTGACGTTCCGCTGTCACAAACAAAACCGCATCAGGCTTATAACTAAGCACCTCAGCCAACGCGACATTCCGGAAATGCGCACCGTGGTGAATACGGATAATCTCGGAATAGCTCGGACGAAAGTGGCCCACCATCGCATCCCCAAAACTATCACCAACAATCAGCAACGTTCCTTGGGGCGCATTATCCGTGCCCAAAATCCGTATCGTCGAAAATTGTCCCGGGTCAGGCGTGCCGTCATCCAACAGGGTGAGCGATGTTCGGAACCCCGGCTTCGTCGGTGGATAATTGATCATGACGTGCGTGGGTTCCTGCGAGGTCTCCCGGCCTGACATGGCTTCTAGATCAAGCACACGGTTTGCAATCTGCGGCACAGGGGCGTCGGGCAAAAATCGAGGACGAACAAATAACGGATCAATCACATCCAGAACCGCCATGGCGACATCATAGGTTCCGTCTGATGTCCAATGGGTGTCCCCAAGATAGAAAGTTTGTTTACCGCGCGCCTTAGCCGATTGCACGAGAGGCTCCACATCAATCAACCCAGTTCGCGCGACATCAGGATGATTATGAAGGGCGGTTCTGAGACGGCGTTCGCCCTCTTGCCACTCTTGTGGTGTTTTCTCTGGATAAACGCGCGCCTTATCGACGGCAATAAACGCTGCGAAAGGAATATCCTTTTCGGCAAGTGCCGTTTTGACTTCTGATAAGGAGTCGATCCACGCTTGCACATGATCTGCGTCCCAGCGCCCATAGCCTTCAAACTCATCTTGATAGGACGCACTGCCTAAGAAAAGCCACCCGTCCTGTCCGACGGCAACTTGCGGCGGGTTTTCCCCCAAATTGTCGCGAATTTTGCGTGCGACCCGAATCAAGAGCATCCGAAAGCCGAAATTATCTTCAAGAAACACATCGAATTCAGATGTGAAACTCCGCGCACTGCCTTGAAAGGACGGAATTTTTGCTAGCACGCGCTGCTCTGTCGCGCTGATACCATCATACCCCCGCACCGCGTTGACCGCAAAGCCCAACGCCGGGGTTAAGAAGGCGATTAACAAGCCCGTCATGGCAATATTTCTGATCCAACGTTCCATCTTAGAACCGGAAATAGAGGAAAGGTTGATGGGTCGTCGAGGCGACAGCGGCAAAACAAAATAGGGTGAGCACGCCAATCATACCCCATTGAACCGCGGCCCCAATCGGCGCAGGCGTCGGGAGGCGTGCGCCAAGTTTTTTCCAGCCATCCCAGGCAAAGAGCCCGCCAATAATCATCGCGTAAACTGAGGTGGACGGGACATCGATCATCACATCACCGCCGGGTAGAAGCGCGCGCCAATAGGCAACCGCATGAGACAGACTGTCGGCCCGGAACAAAACCCACCCGAGCGCGACGAAAAAGACCGTATAGGCGACGCCGATAATCCGCGGGACTTTTGGCAGATTTAACCTTTCGGCCAAACGCTCACCAATCAGGAAGAGGCCATGCCACAGGCCCCACAATAAAAACGTCCACGCTGCGCCGTGCCAAAGGCCGCAGAGGACAAAGACGATCAACAGATTACGGTAGGTTCTCCATTCTCCCGTTTTTGATCCCCCCAGAGGGATATAGAGATAGTCTCGAAACCAGCGAGACAGGGTCATGTGCCAGCGCCGCCAAAACTCGCGGAATGACGCGGCACTATACGGATGTTCAAAGTTACGGGGCAGTTCGAACCCAAAGACACGGCCCAGCCCAATCGCCATGTTCGAATACCCGGCAAAATCATAATAGATTTGCAGCGTAAAGGCGGCCAGTCCGAGCCAAGCGGCCCCCGGGGCTAAATTTGCTGCATCCGCGCCAAAGGCCGCATCCGCAATTCTCGCGACGCTGTCCGCAATAAGCACCTTCTGCGCCAAACCCAGCATGAACAAGCGTGTGCCGTCACAAAACCGGTCCCACGTTTCATTTCGCTGTACGATTTGATTACGAATTTCATCCCAGCGAACAATCGGCCCGGCGATCAATTGTGGGAACATGCTGATATAGAGCCCCGTACGGAGCGGATTGCGGGCCGGTTTTGACCCGCGCGCCACATCGACGAGCAAACTCATCGCTTGGAAGGTGAAAAAGGAAATGCCGAGGGGAAGTCGCGGCTCCATACGCGCAAGTCCCAGTGATTCTGTAATCAGGCCCATATATTTGAACGCGATCAGCAGGCCAAGATTGGCCACGATCCCAATCGCGAGCCACGGATTGCGGTTCTTCGCGATCTTGTGCGAGAACTCATGGTTCATCACGATGGAGATCAACAGGAGCGCCAGCCCCATCCCCTCTCCCCAGGCATAAAAGAACAAACTCGCCGCAAGCAACAGCACGTTGCGCGCGCCGCGTCCGCGCAGCATGAAATATAGCGCGACGACAATCGGCAGGTAGAAAAACAAAAATGTGACAGATGCGAAATTCATATCAAACTAGACTGCGCATAACAGCCGCACCGCACGGAGCAAGAGCCGCTTTTAGAGGATCATACTACGAATGACATAAGCCACAACGCCGACGACCGCGACCCCTGCCAACCAGAGGCCAACAAACCACGCCCCGCGCTTGACCCAATTTCGCTCTGGCGTCGGATCGCTTGGCTCTGTCGGCTGGGCCGTTGTGGGCTGTGGCATTAGTGGTAGCCCTCATCCGGGTCCGTCTTCCCCCGGAACACATAATAGGCGTAAGCCGTGTAGCTCAGGATCAAGGGGAGCATGATGACGGCCCCGACAAACATGAATATCTGTGAATTATAAGGCGTCGCGGCGTCTAAAATCGTCACGTTCGGCGGAATCAAATCCGGGAAGATCGAAATTCCTAATCCGACAAAGCAGAGCGCAAATAGGATCAGCGAGAGTATGAACGGGCGATATTCATGCCGGTGTGTCCGTAGGGAGCTGAACATCAAAACCGTAATAATGAGAACCGCTACAGGGACAGGCGCGCTAATCAACAGTCCCGGCATCTCAAACCAACGATTGTAATAAACGCTATCAAGGAACGGTGTCGCAATACTCACTGCCGCAATACAAGCGATCGTCGCAAGGCCAAAGCCCCACGCCAGTTTCCGCGCCCGGTCTTGCACAGGTCCGTCAGTTTTCATGATCAGCCATGTCGCGCCGAGCAGCGCGTAACCAATGACAACAGCAGCGCCGCAAAGTAGTGAGAATGGTGTGAGCCAGTCCCACCAGCCGCCCGCATAGGCGCGGCCTGAGACTTCTACGCCTTGTACCAATGCGCCCAACGCAATCCCTTGAGAAAAGGCGGCCACCACCGATCCCCCAATAAAGGCGGCGTCCCAATATTTGAGCCACCGTTTTGTCCGCCAGCGGTATTCGAAGGCGACGCCGCGAAAAACGAGCGCCAGCAACATGGTCATGATCGGCACGTAAAGCGCGGGCATAATAATGCTATAGGCCATTGGAAACGCGGCGAATAACCCCCCGCCCCCCAACACCAGCCACGTCTCATTCCCGTCCCACACAGGCGCGACCGTATTCATCAAAAGATCACGGTCGCGTTTTATTGGATAGAACGGATAAAGAATGCCAAGACCGAGATCGAACCCGTCTAAGACCACATAAATAAAGACGGCCAGTGCCAGAAGGAAGGCCCAGCTAAAGGCGAGCCAAGGAACGATTTCCATAACCTAACCCTCTACTTTGCGCGTTGTGGGGTCATCTTGCGCGCTTGTTTGTTGCGCCGGCGTGGTGCCGGATGTCCGGATTGGGCCGTCCGCGTCCGCCATACCCTCCTCGCCCAGTTTCGGTCCTGCTTTCATTAAGCGAAGGAGATAAAAGACACCGGCTCCAAAGACGAAGAAATAGACGATGATAAACGCGAGCAATGACGCACCGACAGCCGGAGCCGCCAGCGGGCTCGCGCTTTCACTGGTGCGCATAAGCCCCCAGATCGTATAAGGTTGGCGCCCAACTTCGGTTGTAATCCAGCCAGCCAGTACGGCGACAAGACCGCTGGGACCCATCAAGAGAGCCGCGCGGTGCAGCCAACGGCTCGAATAGAGTTTCCCTCGAAACCTCGCCCACAGTGACCACAGGCCGACAAACAACATCAAAAAGCCGATCCCAACCATGATCCGAAAGGACCAAAACACGATCGCGACAGGCGGACGCTCATCCATCGGGATTGTATCCAACCCATCCAGAGGCGCGTTTAGGTCATGCTTGAGAATAAGCGAACTCGCCTTGGGAATAGCAATGGCATAATCGAGCCGTTGCTCCGCCTCGTTCGGGATGCCGAATAAATATAGGGGTGCGCCGTGGGGATGGCTCTCATAATGGCCTTCCATGGCCATGACTTTCTGCGGCTGATATTCCAGCGTATTCAAACCGTGCAGATCGCCGAGGAATATCTGGAGCGGAGCAACAATCACGGCCATCCACATCGCCATAGAAAACATCGTCTTCACGCCTTCATGCTGGCGATCCGTTCCGTGACATTTGAGCAAATGCCACGCGCCCACCCCGCCAATGATAAAGGCGGTCGTGAGGTAAGCCGCCGTCAGCGTGTGCGCGAGACGGTAGGGAAAGCTGGGATTAAAGATGATTTCAAGCCAATTCACAGGCACAAACTGTCCGTTGGCCGCAATCGCAAACCCTTGCGGCGTATGCATCCAACTATTCACGGACAGTATCCATGTCGCCGACAGCGCCGTCCCAAAGGCCACCATCGTGCAGGCGAACATGTGTAGGCCAGCCCCCACACGTGAACGGCCAAACAGCATAATTCCGAGGAAACCGGCTTCTAAGAAAAACGCTGTCAGGACTTCATAGGCCATAAGTGGCCCGATCACGGGACCCGCCCGATCCGAGAAGACTGACCAATTCGTCCCGAATTGGTAACTCATGGTGATGCCAGACACGACGCCCATGGCAAATGTGACGGCGAATATCTTGACCCAAAAATTGAACAGGGTGAGGAATTTTTGATTGTTCGTTCGAAGATATAAACCGTTGAGAACCGCAAGGTAACTCGCAAGCCCAATTGTGAACGCCGGAAATAGAAAATGAAACGCGATGGTGAAAGCGAATTGAATTCGCGCCAATAGGATCGCATCTAGGTTTTCAAACATGCTTTTGTTTACATGAATTATCGGCTGAGAGTCGCGACATTCTGGCTCAACCTTGCCTCAAAAATGCAAAGCTGACTCCCGTTTGCATCGAAATGCGACCCGTCTCGACGCCTTATCGACAAGATTGCAAACTCAGAAAAATTATATTTGAGATTTCGTCCGAACTCTCGTCATAACCACTTGTAAGTAACCTCACTCATACCGACTTCGACCTCACGGAACATTCTTCCGTGCGTTACGAGACACTTTTCTCGTACAATGAAAAGAGGACGTCATGTCCCATTTCGATAAAGACAAGAAAAAGACAAAATCCCCTAAAGTCATCCCTATGCCAGATGAGTCTAAGGCAACAACGTCTAAGTCCACGAAAGGCGTCGCGCAGAAGTCATCAAGCTAATTGGTTCTTTGACATTATGCCAAAGTGAAACCGTGTAGCGCACGGTTTCACTGCGAGCCGTTTCCGACGCCTTCCCTTCAAATAGGATGCGGCTCGTTTTCTCTCCCTGTTGATCTCGTAACCATCAGAATACCTTGAGGCCAGAGAAGCTGATGCGGGCCTATTTAAAAGACAGACACCCTTACATTCGCCATTGAACATTCCAAAACTTAGCAAGGTTTCCGAGACCGACGTCATCTAGCGATAGCCCCCACGACAAGATTATTCGGGGGTATCTCCTCGCGGGCGTATTGCCTCACTATTCGACGGAACTGCCAAAGATATCCAACTCAATGACGTCGCCTTTGCCGCTCTCTGTCGCGAAGGCCTGTGTCGGTCCGAATTGCGTCGCCTTATCGCCGACCACAACATAGACGAACGCGTCTTCGTTTAAGTAGTCCCGCGCGATGCGTTGGAATTCATCCGCCGTCATCTCGACCAGCTGCGCTTGTTCCTCTTCGACATAGCGGTCTGACAATCCCAGACGGCTAATCTCAGATAAAGTGCCCAGTTTTGCGCCGAGACTTTCAAATGACAGCGCGGATGCTTTGATGATCTTTTGCTGAGTCGTCTCGACCGCCGCAGCATCCAGTGTCTCTGGATAATTCCGCACCATCTCACGGATCGTTTCCAGCGATCCTTGCGTCGCATTCGACCGAACGCTCGTGCTGATGGTGAAAGGCCGCTCAACCGAATTGCGCGGCACAAATGAACCAGCGCCATAGGTATAGCCTTTTTCGATACGTAAGATTTGAGCCAGATCGCCCGCAATTCCGCCGCCGAGTTTCTCATTCGTGAATTGAATTTTCTTGAAATCAGGATGGCTTGAATCCGGCACGAGCGCGCCTATCCGTAATACGGACTGCTTCGCGCCCGGAACATCAATGAAGACGACACGGCCGGCATAATCCTGCGCCGGGACCGTGTAATCCGGACGATCACTTGCCGAAGGGCTCAACGCCGCCGCGAGACCAGAGACGGCGGCCTCGGCCGTATCCGGATCAATATCACCCGCGATATGAAACCGCGCTGAAGCGTTCAACACATCAGCATGAGCGCGCTTCAAATCATCCATAGTAAGTGTCGCCACGCTCTGGGCATTGCCGCCACTCGGACGCCCCAGCGGATGCGTGTCGCCATAAATGAGGCGGTCATAAGCCAGCGCCGCGATAGAGCGCGCATCGCCTTCACGTCCCTTAATTGAAGTCAGTTGCGCCGACTTGACTCGCTCAAAAGCAGAATCCTGCCAGCGGGGGGACGTCAGCACTTCTTCAATCAAGGCCAATGTCGCTTCGAAATTACGCGCTAAACTGGTGGCCCGGATGGTGAGCGACTCGGCTCCCGCTGACACTGAGATGCCAGAGCCGAGTAGGCCGACCGCCTGCTCCCACTCACCCGGTGTTTTGGTCGCCGTGCCTTGATTCATCAAATCGGACAATAAGTCCAAACGGCCGTTCTGTTCCGGTGTTTCCATCCAGCGTCCGCCGGGCAGCACCACTTCAAATTGAACGAGCGGAATTTCAGTCGTCTCGATCCCGCGCAGGGTCACGCCATTGGCGAGGTCTCGCGTCCAGATATCCGGCATTTCCAAGAGCGGCAGCGCGCTAAAGGGCGGCTCCGACCGGTCATGCGCGGTCTGTGTCTTTTCATAGTCGGCGATGTCGCCTGCACTCACCTCTTCGCTGGTTACGCCAGCGACAACTTCTTCAATCCAGACCGTCGCGCGTTCCGCGCCGTCAACCGCGAGATCGGCTTGCCCTGTTGGGACGAAGCTGGTGATGATCCTCGGCTTATCTTTGACATAACGATTATACGCGTCTCGGACGTCCTCCGCAGTGACGGCATTAATGCCGGCAGCCGATTGGATGGCGTAGGCAGGATCACCGTGGAGAACATTATTTTGCGCCATTGCATTGGCCTTACCCAGTGCGGTTGAGAATTCAGCATAAAGCTGCGTTTCCTGCTCAGCCTTGATCCGCAACAATGTGTCAGCATCAATGTCATTGGCTTCAAAACGCGCAAAGGCGGCATCCACCGCGACCATCACATCATCCAAATCCGTGCCCGGTTTTCCGCGCGCCCAGATCGTGAAGGTTCCGGCCAATTCCCCGTCATTATTCCAAGCCGAGACATTCGGCGCGAGTTTCGCGGTTTCAACCACCTCAACATAGAGCGGTGATGTTTTGCTCCCGCCGAGTAATTCGCCGAGAACAGAGAGCGCATACTTATCCGTGTCCGCGCTATCCACAGTCGGGAAAGTCAGACGGAGCTCGGGCAATTTCGCGAAATTATCCTCAAAGAACAGATTCTTGGACGCGTCTAACGTGACGGCTTGCGGAACAGGCACCGGAATATCGCGCCCGCGGGGAATTTCACCGAACCAAAGCTCGACTTTCTTCTTGGTCTCATCAATGTTGATATCGCCGACAATCGAGAGCGTCGCATTATTCGGCCCGTACCAATCGTCATAGAACTCGCGGACATCGCCGAGCGTGGCCGCTTGTAAGTCTGGCAGTGAGCCAATGGTCGTCCAATTATACGGATGATCCGAGGGGTAGAGCGCCGTGCGGATAACTTCGTTGGTATAACCATAGGCCGCATTATCGACGCGCTGACGTTTCTCATTCTTCACAACTTGCTTTTCGCGCTCAAGCGCGTCCGTCGTCACCGTATTGATCATATAGCCAAGGCGGTCACTATCGATCCAAAGGATCTTATCGAAGGCGTCCTTGGGCACGACTTCGTAATAGATCGTGCCGTCATTCCATGTCCCGCCGTTACGCTGTCCGCCCCATTTCGGAATCTGCCCCCGGTTCCACCCACGCGGCACATTCTCGCTATCGTTGAACGCCATATGTTCAAAGAAATGCGCGAACCCCGTGCGCCCCGGCTTTTCTCGTGAGGATCCAGCATGAATAACCGTGCTCACCGCGACAATCGGATCGGACGCATCGCGCTGCAAAATAACCTGTAAGCCATTGTCGAGCGTGAAAGCTTCATAATCGAGTGTGAAAACAGAGGCTTCCGATGCAGTCGGAACCGATGCGCCAGATGACGGCATCTCATTTCCACACGCAGAAAGAAGCGCCGCAGCAGCCGAACTAATAAGAAGTGTGCGAAGGGTCATGCGATATCCTTGAATGCGATCTGTTGGACCCTACTTAGTCTGTGACGCAGCCAAATATCTAGGGTATCGCGAAATATAATATCTTTCGCAAAATTCACCCTCCGCCCCTTGCGACCCTCCCCCACCCTGCATACATGCGCCCTGTTGGCACTCTCGCTCTGGGAGTGCCAAGTCATATCACTCACCTCTATCGAGAGAGATAAAGCATGAAGTTTCGTCCCCTCCACGACCGCGTATTGGTCGAACGTGTCGCCGAAGACACAAAGACCGCTGGCGGCATTATTATCCCTGATTCAGCCACTGAAAAGCCCTCCGAAGGCACGGTCATTGCGACTGGTCCCGGTGTCCGTAAAGAAGACGGCACGATTGCCAAGCTTGATGTCAAAAAAGGCGACCGCGTCTTGTTTGGCAAATGGGGCGGCACTGAAGTCAAGATCGACGGCAAAGAGCTGCTGATCATGAAAGAATCCGACATCATGGGGATCGTGGGCTAACTTAGCCGCGACCACCCTCACCCAACAATATCATTCTACTGGAGTAACCATTATGGCTGCTAAAGAAGTTAAATTCGGCTCGGACGCTCGCGACCGTATGCTCGAAGGCGTCGATATCCTCGCCAATGCCGTTAAAACAACACTCGGACCTAAAGGTCGTAACGTTGTTATCGAAAAATCATTCGGCGCACCGCGTTCGACAAAAGACGGCGTGTCCGTTGCCAAAGAAATCGAACTCGAAGATCGCTACCAAAACCTCGGCGCACAAATGCTCCGTGAAGTCGCGTCTAAGACAAATGACAAAGCCGGTGACGGCACAACGACAGCGACCGTCTTGGCCCAAGCCATCGTGCGTGAAGGCCTCAAGCGCGTTGCTGCTGGCATGAACCCGATGGATCTGAAACGCGGAATCGACAAAGCGGCGAAAGAAATCGCTGACGATCTGCTTGCTAAAGCCAAGAAAATCAGCAAATCCGAAGAAATCGCTCAAGTCGGTACAATCTCTGCCAACGGCGAAGCGTCCATCGGCCAGATGATCGCAGACGCGATGGGCAAAGTCGGTAACGAAGGCGTCATCACAGTTGAAGAAGGCAAAACTGCCGAAACTGAACTTGAAGTCGTTGAAGGCATGCAGTTCGACCGCGGTTATCTGTCGCCTTACTTCATCACCGATCCTGAAAAAATGCGCGTCGAACTCGACGATCCGTACATCCTGCTCAACGAAGGCAAATTGTCTTCCTTGCAAGCCATGTTGCCGATCCTCGAAGCCGTTGTGCAAACTGGTAAGCCGCTGCTCATCATTGCGGAAGACATTGAAGGCGAAGCGCTTGCGACTCTCGTCGTCAACAAACTTCGCGGTGGCCTGAAAATCGCGGCTGTCAAAGCGCCTGGCTTCGGTGATCGCCGTAAAGCCATGTTGCAAGACATCGCGATCCTGACAGGCGGCACGGTTATTTCAGAAGACCTCGGCATCAAGCTCGAAAACGTCACGCTGAAAGACCTTGGTACAGCCAAACATGTCCACATCACCAAAGATGACACAGTCATCGTTGATGGCGCTGGCAAAAAAGCTGAGATCAAAGCCCGTGTTGACCAAATCCGTAAGCAATCTGAGGATACATCCTCTGATTATGACCGCGAAAAGCTGCAAGAACGTCTCGCGAAACTCGCAGGCGGTGTTGCTGTGATCAAAGTCGGCGGCTCGACCGAAGTTGAAGTCAAAGAACGCAAAGACCGTGTCGATGACGCGCTGAACGCCACGCGCGCAGCCGTTGAAGAAGGCATTGTCCCCGGTGGCGGCACTGCGCTGCTCCGTGCGTCACGCTTCATCAACGTCAAAGGTGCCAATGATGACGAACAGTCCGGCATTGAAATCGTCAAAGCGGCTCTTGCTTACCCCTGTCGTCAAATTGCGGACAACGCCGGTGTCGAAGGCGCCGTTGTCGTCGGTAACATCATTGCGGCGAACAAAGCCAACTACGGCTATGACGCGCAAAATGACGAATATGTCGACATGGTCAAAGCCGGCATCATCGATCCGGTCAAAGTCGTTCGCACAGCTCTTCTCGATGCAGCCTCTGTCGCCGGGATCATCCTGACAACAGAAGTCGCGATCGTCGAAGCGCCGAAGAAAGACGGCGGCGGCGGAATGCCTGATATGGGTGGCATGGGCGGTATGGGCGGCATGATGTAGTCGCCTTCCACGGCGACATCATGCCGTGGAGCATTCCCATCCTAGATTACAGAAGGCCGCTCCTTAGGGGGCGGCCTTTTTAATGTCTTTAGTACAATCACACAGCCCTCAGGCGCGGCCTCTCCAAAAATTAACCCCCTAATAACCATAAATTTACTCTCTTAAGGCGTCTCACCCCTGTTTTGGCCCAAACATTGCAAGGCTGTAATCGTAATTTTTGAAACGAAGAGCCGCCCTATCATGCGTATTCTACTCACAAGCACCGCCGCCATCGCCCTTTCCGGCTGTTCTATGCTCGGTTTCGGCTCTGGCGGATATTCCAACGGCCCGTCTTACGGTCACTCCACGGCCCCGGCCCACGGCAGTTGCAATCCCTACGCGGGACTCAATGGCAACGCCAGTTGCTCACATTCCAGCACATGGAACGTTGAAGGCGCTATCGGCCAAGAATTTATGGTCGACGGAGATTTCACAACGCCCGGCGATGTCGCCGCCGTTCCCGGACTGACACCCAACGCCGTGTCGATGAAGGACGCCTATAATTCCGCAACACGTTACGAATTGGGCGCGTCTTATGCCGCGAACCCAAACCGGAAATACACGATGATGGCGTCTTATTCCAAAGCATCGGGCAATGACGTCGCCCTCGGCACACTTACAGGCCCACCCGCGAATACACTGCGCGGCACAGCCAGCGATTATGAAGCCTTCGGCCTTGAAGCCGGTGTCCGCCAATATTTCCGCCCGCGTAGCGCTCCGTTTGTCAGCAGCCTCCGTCCCTATGTCGAAGGTCGTCTCGGTGCCGCGCAAATTGATGATATCACGATCGAGAACCTCCGCGACAATGGCGGCGCCGTGAACGGCGGCACAGCCAACATGTATCAAGGTGGATGGATCCCAACAGCCTCAGGCCTTGTCGGTGTTGAAGCTCCTGTCTTCCAACGTGCCACCTTGGCCCTAGAAACAGGCCTGCGTTATCGCGGCACGCTCAAGACAGACACAACAGACTTCGGTCCCGGTGGCGGCGTTGGCATCCTGTCCGGTATCAATAACGGCAGCTCAAACCTGACCGTTCCTGTCATGCTCCGCGGTCGCTACCGCTTCTAGGAACACAATCTCCCAGCTTTCGAGCTGACGCGATGCAAAAACCCGCGATGCCGAGAGGCATGGCGGGTTTTTTCGTGGGATTGAGTTAAGGTCGTGCAATTAGTAATTTTCTTCGTCAACTTCATGCCTATCCGACCTTCGCCACCCCCCCTCTACTCCAAGGCTAGAGACCTACGGGCCATGGGCAGGCCGATCAAGTCGGCGGGAAGCGTCTGGGGTCAGTCGGTGTGATATTCCGTCGTTACGGTATCGACGGGGCGCAAGCGCCCTTCGGGCGATCTGCACGGTGTTTCTTTTGAGTGCCCAGCCACTGGGCTTTAACTCGCGGTTCCTTGCCATTTGATGTGTTTGTCGAGCTGACGGTGCGTCGGGGGTGTCCGCTTTGGACACGGTGGAATAGGACGGAAAGTGCGCCATGAGCCGCGCGGCCAAATGTCGTTCGGAGCATCCCTTTTTGTCCCGGCGCACATGGCGTGGGAGTCGCAAGCCCCCTCGTCCCTGATTCCGCGCTTCAGCGACCGCGCTACAGCGGCAGCTCAGTCGTGAACTTTAGCTTTTCCATCGCGAAACTGGCCGACACATTATAGATTTGCACGCGGGAGATAAGCTGCTGATAGACGCGGTCATAATCGGCGACTGACGCGATCATCATCTTCAAGATATAATCAACGTCTCCGGCCAATCGGTAGAATTCAACGATTTCAGGAATCGCGTTCACCGCCGCCGTGAGGTCCGACGCCCACTCTTCGGAATGGTTGTCGGTTCGGATTTGCACAAAGGCCGTCAATGGCAGGCCGATTTTCTCATTATCAATCAGCGCCACACGCTTTTCGATCACGGCTTCGGTTTCAAGCCGGCGTACCCGTCGCCACACAGTGTTGAGCGATACATTCAAGCGCTCGGCAATTGAGTCGAGCGATTGAGAGGCGTCAGATTGTAGCGCTGCGAGGATCGCGCGATCTGTGGGGTCAAGTTTCGGCAACATCGTTTCTATGTAGAATAATTTTTGGAATATTGATAGTGAAAGCGCATCATCTGCGATGAATTTTACATTCGTGATGCGCTATTCTGCGATCATGACCGATATGACCCTACTCCGCGATGTCGCGCGTCCCTATGTGGAACCCAAGCCGTTCGCCTGTCTGCAAAAACTCATCGGCAACACGCCGATGATCGCGATTGATCTGAGCTATCAGGGCGCGCGGCGGCGGGTTTTTGCTAAATTGGAATATTTCAATCTGTCGGGATCGATCAAAGACCGTATGGCCTTGGAAGTGCTGCGCAACGCCTATGCAAGCGGCGCACTCCGCCCCGGCGATACGATTGTCGAAGCGACGAGCGGCAATGCCGGGATTGCGGTCGCGGCTTTAGGCCGTGCACTGGGTCATCCGGTCGTGATCTACATGCCGGATTGGATGAGCGTCGAGCGGGTCGCGTTAATGCGAAGCTACGGCGCTGACGTGCGATTGGTGAGCCATGCGGACGGCGGGTTCTTGGGTAGTATCGCTAAGACGCAAGAGATGGCGCGCGCGCGTAATGATGTGTTTCTCCCGCGGCAGTTTGAAAATGAGGATAATTGCAACGCGCATTGCCGCACAACGGGGCCGGAAATTCTGGCGCAAATGGACACAGCGGGCGCAAAAATATCGGCCTTTATCGCGGGGGTCGGAACGGGCGGCACGGTCATGGGTGTTGGCAAAGCGCTTCGCTGCGCGGATCCGTCGATCCGAGTTCATCCGCTGGAACCAGCCGAAAGCCCAACGCTCTCAACGGGCTATAAAGTCGGTAAACACCGTATTCAGGGGGTTTCGGATGATTTCATTCCGGACATTCTCTGCTTGCAAAGCCTCGACCGCGTGATTTCAGTCAATGATGGCGACGGGATCATCATGGCGCAGCGCCTGTCGGCGGAGCTCGGTCTCGGCGTCGGGATAAGCTCTGGTGCCAACCTGATCGGGGCGATCAAGGTGGGCCACGCGGGCGGCGACATTGTGACGGTCTTCTGCGACGATTCAAAGAAATACCTGTCGACGGATTTGACCAAAGTCGAACCGGTTTGCGACGGCTACCTCTCGCCGGACATTGAACTGCACGGGTTCGACGTGGTCGGGTGACTTTGTGTGTGAGCGTCGCTATGCGCGCTCACAATGGACACACAGGTCAAAATCTGCGGGCTGACTCGCGCAGGCGATGTCGCGGCGGCTGAACAAGCGGGCGCGAACTTCCTCGGCTTTATCGTCGAAGCGACCAGCTCCAGAAAGCTCACCCTCGCTGAGGCTGCGGCGCTTATCACCGGGGTTAAAGCCCATACGGTCGCTGTCACGGTCGATCCGGACGATGCGCTTGTAGACGGAATTAAGGCGGCGGGGTTTAGCCACATCCAATTGCATGGATCCGAAACACTGGCCCGCACGGCAGAGATCGCCCGTCGCGGCCTCATTGTGATTAAGGCGGTGCCCGTGGCGAGCGCCGACGATGTGACGTTGGCGACGGAATATAGCGGCGCGGCGGACTTGCTTTTATTCGATGCCAAAGCGCCAAAAGGCGACACCCAACGCGGCGGTCATGGCCTCACATTTGACTGGTCGATTTTGGGCCTTGCGCCCACGCCAAAGACATTCATTCTCGCGGGGGGGCTAACGCCTCACAATGTTCGTGAGGCCGCGCTAAAAACACGCGCCTCAATTGTGGATGTGGCGTCTGGTGTCGAGGCGTCACCCGGCATAAAGGACGCCACTCTGATTAACGCTTTCATGGAGCAGCTGCGTGGATAAGCCCACCACAAACGAAACTTGGCCCGACGAACGCGGTCGCTTCGGTGACTACGGCGGACGGTTTGTGGCCGAGACGCTGATGCCGCCAATCTTAGAGCTGGAAGCGGCCTACGCGGAGGCGAAAGTCGATCCTGCCTTTCAGGCCGAACTCGACTATTTCATGACCCATTATGTCGGGCGCCCATCCCCGCTCTATTTCGCCGAACGGCTGACCGAACATGCGGCCAAAGAGACCGGGAGTGCGGCGAAGATTTACTTCAAACGCGACGAGCTCAACCACACTGGCGCGCATAAGATCAATAATTGCATGGGCCAGCTGTTGCTCGCCAAGCGCATGGGAAAGAAACGGATCATCGCCGAAACAGGCGCAGGCCAACACGGCGTCGCCACGGCAACTGTTGCCGCGCGTTTGGGTATGGAATGTATCGTCTATATGGGCGCGACGGATATTGTCCGGCAGAAACCCAACGTCTTCCGTATGCGCCTGCTCGGCGCCGAAGTGCGCGCCGTTCATTCGGGCACGGCAACGCTGAAAGACGCGATGAACGAAGCCCTTCGCGATTGGGTCACCAATGTCGCGGAAACATTCTACTGCATCGGCACGGTCGCGGGACCGCACCCCTACCCCGTCATGGTGCGCGATTTCCAAGCCGTTATCGGCCATGAAGCCAAAGCCCAAATTATGGAGGCCGAAGGCCGCCTGCCCGACGCGCTGGTTGCCTGTATTGGCGGCGGATCAAACGCGATGGGCCTGTTCCACGCTTTTGTGCCGGACACGAATGTGCGTCTAATTGGCGTCGAAGCAGCGGGACGCGGCGTCAAAAGTGGCCTGCACGCGGCGTCACTGACGGGCGGAACACCGGGCATTTTGCACGGCAACCGCACCTATTTGCTGCAAGATGAAAACGGCCAAATCGCAGACGCCCATTCAATCAGCGCAGGGTTGGACTATCCGGGTATTGGCCCAGAACATGCCTGGCTCCATGATAAGGGACGCGCCGAGTATGTCAGCGCCACCGATGATGAAGCGTTAGAGCATTTCCAACTTTGCGCGAAACTCGAAGGCATTTTACCGGCGCTAGAACCCAGTCATGCCATCCCGCGCACGCTCGATATTGCTAAAGAACTCGGCTCCGACGGCCTCATTATCATGAACATGTGCGGACGCGGCGATAAAGACGTCTTCACAATCGCCGACGCGCTCGGTGAAGATATTGCGGCGGGGACGGACGGATGAGCACGCGCATTGAACAGATCTTCGCTAAAGGTCGCCCCGCCTTCGTTGCCTACATCATGGGCGGTGACCCCGACCTCGCGACGGCGCAAGACGTGATGAACGCCCTGCCCGGCGCCGGTGTCGATATCATCGAACTCGGCTTTCCCTTCACTGACCCGATGGCAGACGGCCCGGTCATTGAAGATGCAGGCATTCGCGCGCGCAAAGCCGGGACGACGCTCGCGTCTGTCATCGGCATGGCGCGAACCTTTCGCGAAACCGATCAATCCACACCCATCATCCTGATGGGCTACGCCAATCCCGTCTATCATATGGGCTACGAAGCGTTTTCGGAACTCGCCTCAAAAGCCGGCGTTGACGGCGCGATTATTGTAGATTTACCGCCCGAAGAAGATGGCCCTTTGCGTGAGGCAATGGATAGCAAAGGAATGTCATTGATCCGGCTGGCGACTCCAACAACGGATGCAAAACGTCTCCCTAAAGTCGTGTCCGGTAGTTCCGGTTTTGTCTATTATGTCAGTATGAACGGCGTCACGGGCGGCGCCCTTGCGAGCGGCGGGTCTGTGCGCGAGCAAGTTGCACGGGTGAAACACGCCTCAAAGCTTCCAGTCGTTGTTGGGTTCGGCGTCAGGACGCCTGAGCGAGCCGCAGAGATCGCCCGGGATGCAGACGGTGTCGTCGTTGGAACCGCGATTGTTCAAGCGTTGCATCAAGACGGTAAGGACGCGGCCTTGGCTTTGGTTCGCTCACTATCCGACGCCACACACACAGCAAAATAAGACTGGTCACAACGCTTGTTCGGCGAGACCCGATACACTAGGTCGCCCTTTCTCTTGGGACGCAAGTCACTTGAGACAAAGGCAGCGGCCAGTCTCCACGGACTGGTCGCTGCTTGCGTTTTAGGGATTAGTGTTTTGGATAGATCATCGCGATCGTCACAGACGCCCCATAAGTCGGAACATTAATTTTGGACTGTTGGAACGTTGGGGCGGCATCCCGACGCGCTTGGCCTGATGTTCCCCACCCATCCAACACCTCGTAACGGTCAGTCATCGAAAACCGACCATCATTATCGAGATCATGCCATATTGTGACGGCATAATCGCCCGACTCTGGAAGCTGAACCGTTTGAGTGATCGTTCCGGCGCTGGTTTCTTTAAGGACCGCCCCTCGACCTTTCATGGACTGATATTCAGCCTCTGTCTGAACCGAGATATAGAGTGGCACATTTGTCTCCATCACATCGGTTAGGGTGATTGTCACCGGAACAGCTACCGCGGTGTCATCCACTGCCAAAGCGGACTCTACCCCCATCAATAGGGTCAGTCCTGTTGTGAGGGCTATGGCCAGTCCTTTTTGTAGTATCGCAACCATTTTCGTCTCCTTTACAATTAGGTTTGTAAATCAAACTTGACAAAATTGAGTTTGCATGTCAACTGTAGTTTGAAATACAAACTTAATAGAAAGTCTGAACATGACAAATGAGACCCTTATTCAGGACTTAGAAAATGCGACCCGTATTGCTCAGGCGGGCGAGCAAGCTCCCCTGTTGGGTGGTCCGGTCGGTTTGATGTGGGCCAGCCTGACAACAGTCGCACTCATGATACATGGTGCGGTTGTCGCGGGATGGATTGGTATTCCCGCCCCGATGACAGGACTTATTTGGGCGACGCAGGGCATCGTTGGGACAGTTTTAACAATTATACTGAGCCGAGGGCAATCAACGAAGCCTGGCTGTCATAGCTTTGCTAATCGTGCGGCCGAAGGCGCTTGGATCGCTGGCATTATAATGATTTCGACCTTTGCGATTTCATTGGTCATTGGCGCAGCGACGGGACAGACGGAGGCCGTCGATTTCAACTTTATCCCCCCCGCAGCCTTTGCCATCTCGGCCGTGATTAACGGCATGCTCGCGAAGTTGACCGGCTATGGTTACCTTAAATTTAGCGCGGTCATGAGCGGCGTGGCCACAGCGGTAACATTGATGATGGTCCGGCAACCCGAAATGTATTTCGTCGCGGGCGCTCTCCTCATCCTCTCAGGCGTGATCCCATCCTTCATCGAAAACCGTAGAGCGCGCTGATGTCGAGAGAACCGGAATTTGACATCAGCCAAGTTGACGAGGTCATTCATGGGCGCATCCGATTGGCTGTGATGGCTTATCTCTCTGCAGTCAGTCCCGCGAGCTTCCCAGAGCTCACGGAAAAGACCGGGACGACAAATGGAAACCTCTCGACACATCTCACGAAACTCGAAAGCGCCAATTATGTTGAGTTGGAAAAGGGATATAAAGGCAAACGCCCACAGACCCTCGTCCATCTGACCGCTACAGGTCGGAAGGCTTGGCTCAAATACCTAAGTGCTATGCGGGACATTATCGGCGTGTAGCGACAATATCGCAGGACGGATAAGCCTTCGTGCAGACTTGCGCGGAGGCATTGCTTTGCCCACATGGCTCTCATGACAAATCCCCTCTTTAAGCCCTACTCACTCGGCTCGCTCGACCTTCCCAACCGCATCGTCATGGCCCCCATGACGCGGAGTTTCTCACCCAACGGCGTTCCCGGCCAAAACGTCGCGGATTACTATGCTCGTCGCGCGGCTAATCATGTCGGTCTTATCGTGACCGAAGGCACGGTCACGGACCGTCAAGCCGCCGGGAATGATTCCAACGTCCCGAAATTTTATGACGAAGCCCTTGCAGGTTGGAAAAACGTCGTCGCAAGCGTGAAAGCCGAAGGTGGCTTCATTGCACCGCAGCTCTGGCACGTGGGCATGATGCGGAAACCCGGCACTGGCCATTACCCAGACGCGCCGTCTGATAGCCCGTCCGGCGTTACCCATACAGGAACAGCTGTTATGCCCGCGCCGAGCGACGAAGATGTCGCCGATATGGTCAATAGCTATGCGCGCTCAGCCGCCTACGCCAAAGAGCTTGGCTTTGACGCAATCGAAATTCATGCGGCCCACGGCTATCTCATTGACCAGTTCTTCTGGGACGTGATGAACAAGCGCGAAGACAGGTTTGGCGGCGGTTTGGCTGAACGCTCGACGTTTGCCGCGGACATCATTCGTGAATGCCGAAAAGCCGTCGGCCCCGATATGCCGATCATCATTCGTATTTCGCAGTGGAAACAACAGGATTTTTCTGCCCGTCTGGCTGAAACCCCGCAGGAAATGGACGATTGGCTGAGTGTTTTTGCTGATGCTGGGGTGGACTGTTTGCACTGTTCACAACGTCGCTTCTGGGAACCGGAATTTGATGGATCAAATTTGAATTTCGCGGGTTGGGCCAAAAAGCTAACAGGTCTGCCGACCATCACTGTCGGCAGTGTGGGCCTATCGTCAGACTTTATTGGGGCGTTTCAAGGCGAAGACTCCGCCGCGCGCTCCCTCGATGATTTGATGGAACGGTTGGAAAAAGACGAGTTCGACCTTGTCGCCGTTGGCCGTGCGATTTTGCAAGATCCCGAATGGGCGACCAAAGTGCTTGAAGGCCGCGACGATGAAGTGCGCGACTATGACGCCAAATCGCTAACGACGCTGTACTAGCGTCGTATCATGGCCAACTTCACGAAGTTGGTCAGAAACGGGCGCGTTTCACGCGGATCAATGATATCTTCGACCGCGTAGCGTTCCGCAGTTCGGAACGGCGATGAGACTTCGGCCAAGCGCGCTTTGATTGCGGCCAGTTCTGCGGCGGGGTCATCGCTCGCGACCAGTTCGGACTGATACGCGACTTCGACACCGCCATCGATGGGAAGGCTGCCCCAATCGCCGCTCGGCCATGCCGCCCGATATTGATAACGCGTGTGATCGCTCATCGCGGCGCCCGCGACACCATAAGCCTTACGAATGATCACGCTCGCCCACGGCACTGACGCCGTATAAATTGCCGTCATTGTTTCGACGCCGCGCCGAATGGTCGCTGCTTTCTCAGCCTCCAAACCAATCATGAAACCCGGATTATCAACCAAATGCACAATGGGAAGTCCGAATTGTTGGGCCAAATCCACATGGCGTTTGACCTTCTGCGCTGTATCCGCCGTCCAAGACCCGCCTAGAAAGCTTGGGTCGGACGCAATAACCGCGACAGGCCAGCCATCTAGTCGTGCCAGCGCCGTAATTGCGGCACGGCCCCACTTGCGTCCAATCTCGAAAACACTGCCCTCATCCATCACAGAGCGTAGGATTGTCCGCATCGAATAGGCTTGATATTTGTCCCGCGGAACAATGGACAGAAGACTGTCATCGGTCCGGGACGGATCATCGCTTGATTTGACGTAGGGCAATGGATCACCAACCCGGCTCGGCAAGAAAGACAGAAACGCGCGGGCACGGGCGAACGCATCGGTTTCGCTAACCGCTTCATCGTCGACGACACCGTTACGTGTATGAATTTCTGAGCCGCCGAGTCCTTCTTTGTCGTGGCTTTCCCCGAGCGGCGCGACAATGGCTGGGCCGGCCGTGAACACTTGCGATAGGCCTTTGACCATGACGGAGTAATGCGATGCCACAACGCGGGCGGCCCCCAGACCTGCGCACGGCCCCAATGCCAAAGCAACAACGGGGACCGTTTGTAAGTTTTCGACAATCACTTCGAAGCCCGGCACTTCCGGCACATATGTATAGCCCATTTGTTCCAGCGATTTGACGGATCCCCCACCGCCCGTTCCGTCGATCATACGAATGAGGGGTATCCCGAATTCAGACGCCATTTTTTCGGCGTGAATGAACTTGCGATAAATCGCAGCATCGGAGGCACCGCCGCGCACGGTAAAATCATCCGCCGATGCGACGACAGGACGACCGCCGACCGCGCCTTGGCCATAGATAAAATTTGACGCGGCAGAGTGAATGAGCTTGCCGTCCTCATCATACGTCCCAGACCCTGCGAGTTTTCCGATTTCTCGAAAACTGCTATCATCCAAAATACCGTCGATCCGGTCGCGCGCTGTCAGCTTGCCTCGGCCTTTTTGCCGCGCGACTTTATCCGCCCCGCCCATGTCTTCAGCAAACGCCTCGCGCTGAGTCTTTTGGTCTAATTCCGGAGACCAATCCGTCGGGTGTTTAGGCATCAGGAATATCTTTATCAGCGGTCTTCCACCCCTGATTATCGCTACGTTTCATCATACGACGGGTGAGTGCGGGAAAGAGCCGCGAGCCGATATCGAGGCTCCAGCGAAGAGATTTCGGCACAAACACTTGCGGTTTTTCTTTGCGGATCGCATCCAAAATTGCGACAACGACATCATCCACAGAAATTTCCGGCGCTGCCTTCGGGCGAGACACGCCGTCAATCATGCGTGTTTTCACCATAGAGGGGTGAATGCTCGTCACCCCAATTCGCGTCTCTAATAGTTCATAATCAAGCGAGCGCGTAAACCCGTTCACAGCATGTTTGGACGCCGTATAGGCAACTGTTCCTGGCGACCCCACCACGCCCGCAATGGAGCTCATATTGACAATGTGAGCGACGTCACGGGTTCTGAGGTGCGGCAGGGCCGTATGGGTAATCGCCATGAGCCCCATAATATTCAAATCTATGGTTTTACGCCAACGCTCAAAGGGCACAGTATCAAACTCGCCCGATGTCGCGATCCCGGCATTATTAATGAGGATATCAAATCCAATCGCGGTGGCCTGTTGCGTTGCGGCAATTGCGGCTTCGACATTGGATAAGTCTGCTTCAATGAGGTGGTATGCCCGCCCTTGCGCTTCGACCGCAGCCTTCGTCTCGGCTTGTGTGTCGGCTCGCAGGTCACAGCCAATAATGTCACATCCCGCTTTGGCCATGGCGATCGCCAGCCCCTCACCAATCCCCCGCGCAGATCCTGTTATAAAAACTGTTTTCTCTGTATATTCCACGCATCCATCTTTGGCAGCCACGCGTTGATCTGCCAAGGTGAACTGTAACGAAAGGTCTATTATGTCTCGTCTTCTCCCCACTCTTCTCGTATCTGCGGCTATGGCTTTACCCACAGCAGCGCTCGCCCATTCCCCCCAAACGGAAATGCCCGGCGTTATTCATGTCACAGCGTCTGCCAACGTTGATGTTATTCCTGATCTCGTTTCGGTCTCAGCGGGTGTGCAGAGCGATGGGAAAACGGCGCAAGAGGCTATGGCCCGGAATTCAGAGTTGATGCGCAATGTTTTTGCGACACTCGCGGCCAATGGCATCGCCGAAAGAGATATATCGACCACAAATTTGAATCTCAGCCCACGATACGATTACGAACAACGTACCAATGGCCAACCTCTGCTCGTCGGCTATCGTGCCAGCAATCAAATCACCATTGCATCCCGCGATCTTAACCAGACAGGTCAGCTTATCGACTCATTGCTGCAAGCTGGATTGAACAATATCAACGGTGTCAATTTTACCGTGAGCGAGCCCGAAGCGGCACAAGCCCAAGCCCGAGCCGCAGCGATTGAGAAAGCCAAAATTAAAGCCCGCACGATGGCGCAATCCGCCAATGTGCGCCTAGGTCGCCTCCTGTCATTGCAAGAAGGGTCGTCCCCAAGCCCAATTCGTTACAATGAAGGAATGATGGCGCGATCCATGAGCGCAGATTCCGCGCCGCCCCTCGCCCCCGGTGAGCGCGAAATCGGCTCAACAGTGACGATGAGTTACGCCATCCTTGACTAGAGCGTTCCCGCGACGTCGAGGATAATCGAGGCCAGCTCGTCTGGCTTATCCTCTTGCAAGAAATGCCCACCGCCGACGATCGTGCGGTGAGGCTGCCCTTTTGTTCCAGGCACGCGTTTCTGAAATACCGCGTCACCGCCTTTGGTGACAGGATCCTGATCGGAAAAACTTGTGACGAAGGGTTTATCCCACGCGTTCAGGACTTTCCACGCCTCACGATTATCCGCCGCGCCGTCGTGATCCGGTGAAGTTGGGACTAAAGCCGGGAAAATTCGCGCGCCAGCCTTGTAGCTCTCATCCGGATAGGGCGCATCATAGGCCGCGATTTCTGCATCCGATAAATTACGAACGGTCGCGCCTTGCAGGATTTTTCCTGTCGGAAACTCTGGCACTGTTTGAGAAAACTGTTGCCATGCTAAGAACGCGTCCAGGGGCGTGTGTTCGCCCGTCGGCAACATAGTGTTGCCTGCAATCACGGCGGCAAACCGATCCGGTCTCGCGGCAACAAGCCGTAAACCGATGAGCCCGCCCCAATCCTGACAGAATAATACAACGCCCGAAAGGTCCAGATTATCGAACCATTCCAACATCCATTCAACATGGGCCGTGTAGCTATAATCACTTGTTTTCATCGGCTTATCGGATTTTCCGAAGCCAATTAGATCAGGCGCAATCGCTCGAAAACCTGCGTCCGCGACCGGGGGGATCATATGGCGATAGAGGAAAGACCAGCTAGGCTCTCCATGCATCATTAAAACCGGTCTTGCCTCCCGCGGCCCCTCATCGACATAGTGTAATCTGAGGCCGTCGCTGAGGTCTGTATAATGTGGCGCGAACGGATAATCGGGTAGCGCGTCAAATCTTTGATCGGGTGTACGTCGTTTTTCCATGACCCCTCCTGTCTGATTTGTTAGACTAGGCGTAACCTTTGGGACCAACAATGACCGAATATGCATTTCCGCCACATGATCCCGCCTCCCTGCCAATTATCGGTAGCGACGCGCGTTTTCCCGTTCGTCGCATTTACTGCGTCGGGCGAAACTATGCCGCGCATGTCAAAGAAATGGGCGGCGACCCAAATCGCTCTGAACCCGTGATTTTTACGAAAGCAGCTGAATCACTCGTAGAGACTGGGTCCGAAATTCAGTATCCGCCGAATACCACAGACATGCATTACGAAATCGAGTTGGTCGCCGCCATCGGTCCAGACGGTGTGTTTGGGTACGGTGTCGGGATCGATTTGACCCGTCGCGATCTACAAAGCGTTGCTAAATCAAAAGGGGCTCCGTGGTCACGCGCAAAAGATTTTGCCGCCTCAGCCCCCTGCTCTGACATAACGCCGGTTGATCAAGTGTCCCTCGACAAAGCGCATATCGTGCTGCGTAAAAACGGCGAGATCGTACAACATGCCAAGCTGTCTGACATGATTTGGTCCGTGGACGAGATAATCCGTCAGATCGGAAGCGATATGGACCTTGGACCCGGAGATTTAATCTATACGGGAACACCCGAAGGTGTTGGTCCCTGTGTTGCTGGGGACGAACTCGAAGGCGGTATCGAAGGGCTAGCCCCAATCCGCGTGAGGATGATCTAATATGGCCCCCACTGATTTCAATCCTGACTTTACGGTCGACGATATTTTGATGCCCTTGGCGATTGCCGTCATCATTGACCATAAAATTCGCGACGTTGAACAAGCCGTGTTTATCGAATTGGCCAACGGTCTACTCGATCTTTTTGGCAAAGATGAATTGGAACACGCCGAAATTACGGCCTGGTTCAACGATAACAAGAGTGCATTAGAAGACCAACTTTGGGACAAAGGCGGCAATACGCTTGTGCTCAAAGCGCTAGCGCGCTTTCGGGAGCAGAAGCACTGCGAAGCCATCTACGATGCCCTCGTCACGATTAGTGTCGCGGATAATGAATATGTCCCGGAAGAGTCGCGACTGATCAAATCAGCCGCGTCTCTTTATGGTTTTCAACGTCCGCCGATTAAAATAACGCGGAATTAGTCCGCTGATTAAGACGCGCGGCGATTGTCCTTCTTACGCTCATGCTCCAATAAGTAGCGTTTGCGCACACGAACATTCAGGGGCGTCACTTCGACAAGCTCATCATCATTGATGAATTCCAGCGCGATTTCGAGTGTCATATCGACGGGGGTTGTCAAAACGACCGCATCGTCGGTCCCAGACGCCCGAACGTTAGTGAGCTTCTTACCTTTAAGTGGATTGACGGTTAGATCATTCTCACGCGCATTCACGCCAATAATCATACCTTCATAGACATCCGTCGCATGACCGATGAACATCTTGCCACGTTCTTGCAAATTCCACAGCGCAAAAGCGAGCGCTTTGCCGGTTGAGTTCGAGATGAGCGCGCCTTTTTGACGACGACCAATCCCCGCCTCTGCGCGTGGAGCGTAACGGTCAAACGTGTGGTAAAGTAGTCCGTTACCGGATGTCAGTGTCATGAATTCACCCCGGAACCCGATCAAGCCGCGAGTCGGGATTTCATAATCCAGACGAACGCGTCCTTTGCCGTCCGGCATGATATTTTTAATGTCACCCTTACGTTCATTCAAACGTTGAATAACCATGCCTTCCGTGCCTTCTTCAAGGTCAACGATCAGCGTTTCCCACGGCTCACAAAGTACGCCGTCAATTTCTTTATTGATGACCTGTGGCCGTGAAATCGCGACTTCATAGCCTTCACGGCGCATATTCTCGATTAGGATCGACAAGTGCAATTCACCGCGACCAGACACGCGGAACTTATCCGCTTCTTCCAGTTGCTCGACGCGAAGCGCCACATTGTGGATCAATTCACGGTCAAGACGATCTTTGATGTTGCGTGAGGTGACATATTTGCCCTCACGACCCGCAAACGGGCTGTCGTTCACCTGGAAAGTCATGGAGATCGTGGGTTCATCCACGGTCAACGCTGGCAATCGCTCCACATGTTCCGGATCGCAAATTGTGTCGGAAATACCGAGTTTTTCGATCCCAGTGAACGTAATGATGTCGCCGGCCGTAGCCGCGTCAGTTTCGACACGATCCAGCCCCATGAAGCCAAAAATCTGCGCGACTTTCGCTTTGCGATCTGGGCCGTCTGCCGCCGCAACGATGACTTGTTGGCCTTTACGCAATGTCCCGCGCTGAATTCGGCCAATGCCGATCACGCCTTTATAGCTATCATAATCAAGCGCGCTCACTTGGAGCTGCAACGGACCGTTCATATCAACTGGCGGAATAGGAACATTTTGAACAATTGTTTCAAACAACGGAACCATGTCCGTGCCGACTTCTCCCGCTTTATGCGTGGCCCAACCATTAATGGCGGACGCGAATACGGTCGGAAAATCCATCTGCTCATCAGTTGCACCGAGGCGATCAAACAGATCAAACGTTTGATCGACGACCCAATCCGGACGCGCACCCGCGCGATCAACCTTGTTAACGAGAACGATGGGCTTGAGGCCATGTTCCAACGCTTTACGAGTCACAAAGGATGTTTGCGGCATCGGGCCTTCGACGGCGTCGACCAACAGCACAACACTATCGACCATCGACAAGACGCGTTCCACTTCACCACCGAAATCGGCGTGTCCGGGCGTATCGACGATATTAATGCGCCATTCCTGCCCATCAGGCGCTGTCCAGCGTAGAGCCGTGTTCTTAGCGAGAATGGTGATGCCGCGCTCACGCTCAATATCTCCGCTATCCATAACGCGCTCATCAAGCGCGCCGCGTTCATCAAGCGTTCCGCTTTGGCGCAGGAGCTTATCGACAAGTGTGGTCTTGCCATGGTCAACGTGGGCCACAATGGCGACGTTGCGAAGGTATTTGATCGTATCGGACATGGCGCGGGCCATAGCGGGGTTCGGGCCGGATGCAAGCCTCGTGTGGAGTCAAATGGTGTTCCTAGTCATGTCGTTCTAATTTCAGCCCTCACGGCCACGTTCCAGCACCATACCAGACCTCGTCTAAGTGGCGTGAATATCGATCCGTGACACACCGCATACGCACCCGGCCGTTAGCAACATGGCGGTTTCACAGACGGTCGCGTGGCTCGCGGTTCATATACACGGGCTCACGGCCTCGAGCCTGAGGGCCAATTCGCATCACCCAAAGAAAAAGCCGCCCATTGGGCGGCTTTTTCATTAGAATGTCTGGCGAGACTAGCCCGCTTTTTCAGCCGGCGCTTCGGCGTAAATCAAGAGAGGTTTGACTTCGCCGTCTCCCTCGACAACTTCCGCATTGATGACGACTTCGCTGACGCCTTCATAGGACGGCAAATCATACATGGAGTCGAGCAGGATGCCTTCCATGATGGACCGTAGTCCCCGCGCGCCTGTTTTCCGGGCGAGTGCCTGTTTGGCAATGGCGTCGAGCGCATCATCCGTGAAGTTAAGTTTGACGTCTTCCATGGCGAACAAGGTTTGGTACTGTTTGACGAGCGCATTTTTCGGTTGCGTCAAGATTGTCACCAAAGCGGATTCGTCGAGATCCGTCAGGGTTGCAATCACAGGCAAACGGCCAATGAATTCAGGGATTAAGCCAAACTTCTGCAAGTCCTCAGGCTGAACACCTTGGAGGATATCGCCGACAGTTCGTGAGTCTTCTTCTTTCACAGTGCCGCCAAAACCGATGCTGGCTTTGTCGCCGCGATTGGCGATGACTTTGTGAAGACCGGCAAACGCGCCGCCGACAACAAAGAGGATATTAGTCGTATCGACTTGCAAGAATTCCTGCTGCGGATGTTTACGCCCCCCTTGCGGCGGCACAGAGGCGACTGTGCCTTCCATGATCTTCAGCAAGGCTTGCTGTACACCCTCACCCGAAACATCGCGTGTGATGGACGGGTTGTCGGATTTCCGGCTGATCTTATCGACTTCGTCAATATAGACGATACCGCGTTGCGCTCGCTCAACGTTATAATCAGAGGACTGCAACAGTTTCAGAATGATGTTTTCGACATCTTCACCGACATAGCCAGCTTCCGTTAGCGTCGTTGCATCCGCCATTGTGAACGGCACATCAAGAATTCTTGCCAAGGTTTGGGCGAGCAAGGTCTTACCGCACCCTGTTGGACCCACGAGAAGGATGTTGGATTTCGCCAATTCAACTTCTGGGTTGGTCGTGGCGTGGTTCAGGCGTTTATAGTGATTGTGCACGGCAACGGAGAGGACGCGCTTGGCGTAACTCTGTCCGATAACATAATCATCAAGCGTGGCGCAGATATCCTGCGGTGTTGGCACGCCCTCTGTCCCTTTGGACAAGGAGGATTTACCCTCTTCCTTGATGATATCCATGCAAAGCTCGACGCATTCATCACAGATGAATACGGTCGGTCCCGCAATAAGTTTGCGCACTTCATGCTGGCTCTTGCCGCAGAACGAGCAATATAATGTATTCTTGCTCTCAGTCGTCTTGCTCATACTCTTTCCAGTCCCAACAAAGCCTGCGCCGCAGAGACCCCCTGCAATCTCAATGCCGATATAAGAATCAGCTTAACGCTCATATGACGATATTTCGTAAACACCGTCTTTCAATTCTGTAATCCACGCCGATACGCTCGCAGATGCAAGCCTGACTGTAGATCAATCCGTGCCAGACGGCACGGATTTTAGTCGGTTTGAACGCTTTACGCGTCATCACCGCGCGCAGCGTAAACGTGATCAACAATGCCAAAGTCTTTGGATTCTTCGGCTGTCATGAAATGATCGCGGTCGAGTGTTTTCTCGATTACCGAATATTTCTTGCCCGTATGTTTGACATAAATCTCGTTCAAGCGCTTCTTCATCGCGACAATATCGTCCGCATGACGCTGAATATCAGACGCCTGTCCGCGGAAACCACCTGATGGCTGGTGCACCATGATACGCGCATTTGGCAACGCCACGCGCATGTCCGGCGCGCCGGCACAAAGCAGGAGTGAGCCCATAGACGCCGCCTGCCCAATACAGACGGTGCTCACGGGACAGCGAATATATTGCATCGTGTCGTAAATCGCCATGCCAGCCGTCACAACGCCACCGGGCGAATTGATATACATACTGATTTCTTTCTTCGGATTCTCGGATTCAAGAAACAGAAGCTGGGCACAGATGGACGCAGACATGTTGTCTTCGACCGGACCCGTCAGAAAGATAATGCGATCCCGCAACAAGCGCGAGTAAATATCAAAGGCGCGTTCACCGCGCGAAGATTGCTCGACAACCGTTGGGATCAGGTAATTTGTAACGGAGTTTAGTTTATCAATCGGATCGTACATTGATGGCTTTCGAATATGGGGTGAGTCTTAATCTCTATATTGCGATGCAAGCCTTACCACGCAAGGGTTCCCTTCGTGTGAACGCGTAAGTGTGAACAGCTCAAAAAAAAGCCGCCCCAACGTGGGGCGGCTATAAACACGTAAATTTTAAAGCTTAGATCATTGGATCTTCTTCAAAGAGTGTGTCGCGATCGACTTTTTTCTCTTTGACCGTGGCTTTCTCTGTGATCAGGGCAACGACCTTCTCTTCATAGATAGGCGCACGGAGCTGAGCGAGGGCTTGCGGGTTCTTCTGATAGAACTCGATGACTTGCTGCTCTTGACCCGGATAACGGCGAGCTTCGGCAATTAGAGCGCTCTGTAGCTCTTCATTGCTGATGTCGATTGTCTCTTTCTGGCCCATTTCGGCGAGAACGAGCCCAAGACGCACACGACGCGCGGCAATCTTGCGGTAATCCGCTTCGAGATCTTCATCAGATTTCGCCGCATCGTCATCGTCCAACTGACCGGCTTCTTTCTCGGCTTTGACTTGATTCCAGATGTTCGTGAATTCAGTCTCAACCATGCCTTTGGGCAGTTCGAAATCATGCTTGCCGTCGAGCTCATCAAGAATGGCGCGTTTCAGCTTCATACGGCTCTGCTCATCAATCTCGGTTTGCATTTGCTCTTTGATGGCTGTTTTCAGAGCGTCGAGGTCATCCATGCCGAAGTTTTTGGCGAATGCGTCGTCAATCTCGGCGTCTTTTTCACCTTGGACTTCGTGAACAACTGTTTTGAAAACGGCTTCTTTGCCGGCCAACTCAGCCGCTTGGTATTCAGCAGGGAATGTGACGGTAACGTCCTTCTCATCGCCCGCTTTCACGCCAATCAGTTCATCTTCGAAACCAGGGATAAAGGTGCCGGAACCGATGACCAATTGATGGCCTTCCATTGCGCCGCCTTCAAATTCGACACCATCAATAGAGCCGACAAAATCGATCAGGACAGCGTCTCCCTTTTTCGCTTTGGCTGTTTTAGCTTTTTTCTTGTAAGTTTTCTGGCCCTTGGCGAGTTCTGCCAGACGCTCATCAACAGACTCGTCTGTCAATTCCGTGACAAGTTTCGTGAATTTGAGGGTTGTCGCATCGACGGTTTCAAACTCAGGAATGCTTTCGACCGTCATATTATATTCGAGGTCGGCTTTGCCTTGGGTGACGTCTTCGCCATTGGCGCGTAGATCGATTTGCGGCTGGCCCGCGGGGCGCAGCTTATTGTCGTTGATCGCCTTCTGGCTTGATTCGTTGAGAACCTCTTCGACAACATCCTTCATAATGCTCTGACCGAACATTTTGCGGATGTGTGATGTTGGCACTTTACCCGGACGGAAGCCCTTTAAGGTAACTTGCGGCTGCATCTCTTTTATCTTGGCTTCGAGTTTGTCTTGAAGCGCTTCTTTTTTGACGGTGACCTGATATTTCTTGGTCAAGCCGTCGGCTTCGAGTTCCTTGATGTCCATGCTCTTGTCTCTGACTAGTCTGTGGGCAATGCGATGTGCCCGGTTGATACCGGGTCAGTCATCTGCCGGGCTCGGATTGAGGTTCGGCGCGCTATGCCATGCAAAACGTCGGGTTTCAACAATCAAGCACGCGCAAAGTTCAGCTAAAAAATTCAGAGTTTATAACGCCTCATCACGCCTATCTCACTTTTTAGTCCAAAGTCACTTTTTTCCAAGACAGCCCGCCCCCTCTTCCGCCATAGGAACGCGCATGATGGACCCGAGTTGGATACTTTATATCGGCATCTTTTTCGGCCCCTTTGTGCAAGAAGATGCCGCCGTTATTGCCGCAGCAACGCTCTCCGCAGCAGATCCGAACCACTTCCCGATCATCTTTTTTGTGATCTTAGCGGGGCTTTTCGCCTCTGATATCTGGAAATATTGGATTGGCTATGCTGCGCATACGTCGTCTCGCGCCAGACGCTATGCCGAGCGTGAGCATGTCACGGAGTTCCGCGACAAGGTAAAACGTAATCTGTACATGACTTTGCTAACGGCGCGGTTTGTTCCGCTTGCACGGGTGCCAGTCTATGTCGCCTGCGGTTATTTTATGGTCAGCTACCCAAAATTCTGCCTGTTTATCTTCTTCACGGCCCTACCCTATTGCGTTGTTATTTTCGCGCTCTGTCACGGGTTGAGTGAAATTTTCGGTGGTCGAATCGAAATGATCATGGCGACAATCGGCATAACAGTCGCCGCCATCGCGATCTTATCTTTCGCCGTGCGGCGAGCCCGACGCCTTAAAAAGACCCCTTAACCGGCTGAGAGGTCGGGTATCGCTTCTGCAATCAAGCCTTTTCGATTGGCCTGAACAACCCACGCCACAATATCACTCATCGCCGCGTCATTAGCTTTTTCAAGCGCCTTAACAATGTCAGAGACACTCGCAGCACGGGCCCGGATTTCCTGCCGCGTGACGAATGTATCAATCAAACGGCGGTCGGTCGCATTGGCCAGCGTCACAGTATAGCGAACAACAGCGAGCGGTGCTGAGTCCGGGCCGCGATCAAATTGCGCTTCGAAATTCTTAATAGAGAAATGTATGCGCGTGTCCGTCCGCGTGCCCGATTCTGGTAAAACGCCAACGATTGACGCTTCACGAGAAAAAGCATCAACGAGCGCGCCCTGCAACATGGTCGGCGTCCCTTCCGGCCATTGCGCCTGCGCAGCAGTCGAGAGGCGGCGCCCATCCGGGGACACAACGATTGATCGCGAATTAAACACAGAGGTCGCAGCTGGACGGTCAACGCGGATAACCGTGGCTTGCGGATTCGCGGGAACGCTTTCACCGGACAGAGAGAGGCGATAGATAATTTCCGCCGGAGCAGGATCGGGGATGATACTACACGCCGTTATTGAGAGAGCGGCGACGGATAGCGCGAAATTACGGATCATTGCGGTAGCTCCACGACATCGGCTTCAGTTCCAGAAATGAACGCGAGCGGACTTTGTTCCAACGCGTCGGCCACGCGACCCAGTGACAAAACCAATCGGCGAATGGCGTCGACCGTTTCTTCAAGGTCCGTGAGACCAGAGTTGGACAAGCGGTTCACAGCATCGCGTGTATCAACAATCAACTCATCTGCATTTCCAGCCGTGTCTTCGAGCGCATTTAACAGGCTGTCGACCTCGTCCATCGTCGTTTGCGCCCGCGCCATCAGGACAGACACATCATTCTCGATCACACCGTCAACAAGCGAGAGTGTATTTTGCGCCGCTGTCGCTAAATTACCGACTTCACGCACAGTAACACCTAAATCACTGATCAAGCGGTTCACATTCTTCATATCGAAGTCAGATGCATCGAGCTCGTCAGTGATCCGGTTAATGTTAGACAAGATACCGTGCACATCTGAGACAGCCTCATCACTAAAAAGTCTATTGATTTGGGTCAGGGCGAGTTGAGCCTGTTCAACGGCTGACCCGCCGCCTTCGATAATCTCTGACAGCGCATCGCTACGGCCCTCAATGCGAGGAACATCGGGACTGTCAGGCAAGTTTTTGATCAGCGTGTAATTCTCGCCACCAGCAAAGATTTGCAGGTAATTCAATCCCGTTAGACCGAGTGGCTCAAGTTGCGCATAACTTTTGGTGTCCACAGGCGTGTTGGCATCAATACGAATCGTGGACAGCACCGTGTTCGGATCATCCCGATCCAATCGAATATTGGTAACTTCGCCGACACCGATACCGTTGAAGCGCACTTCAGAGCCTGGTGATAGACCCCGGACAGGGCCTTGGAACGCCACTTGATACTCATCAAACTGTTGATCAAATTGCGAGCCGGTCAACCAAAGGATGAAGCCCAGCGTCGCGGCGAGCGCGGCCAGGACAAAAACACCGATCAGGGCGTAATTAGCTTTGTTTTCCATCCCCTAAAGCCCTGCGGCTGCGCGCATTGACGCAGCCCCTTTCATACTCTTTTTGTGACCCGGCGTGGCCATGGCTGCGCGAGAGCGCGGGCCACCGAAATATTCCTGCACCCACGGGTGATCATATTTAGCAACCACGTCGAGGCTATCATAGACTGCAATGTGCTTATCTACCAGCACCGCAACACGGTCGCATATCGCATAAAGACTATCGAGGTCATGCGTAACCATAAGAACAGTCAAATCCATCGCTTCGCGTAATTTCAGGATCAACGTGTCGAAAGCATGCGCCCCAATCGGGTCCAACCCTGCCGTGGGTTCATCCAAAAACAAAATTTGTGGATCTAATGCCAATGAGCGCGCCAAGCCCGCCCGTTTCTTCATGCCACCGGACAGATCAGCCGGATAAAGAATGGCACTTTCAGGCGGCAAACCGACCATGTGAATTTTCATATCGGCCAATTCGCGCATCAAGTCCTGCGACATGTCGTGATGTTCGATCAAGGGCACCATTATGTTTTGGCGGACAGTGAGAGATGAGAAGAGCGCGCCGCCTTGAAACAAAACGCCCATGTCGTTTTTCAAACTCATTTCTTCGTCAGCATTCAAATCGGCTCGGCGTTTGCCAAAATATCTAAGCTCTCCGGCTTCGGGTTCTTTCAATCCCAGAAGTGTATTCATCAGCACAGTCTTGCCAGACCCCGATCCGCCGACAAGCCCGACGACCTCTCCGCGATTGATCTCGAAATCGAGATTCTCATGAATGATATTCGGACCGAACTGGGTCAGAATTCCCGTCGCAGAAATTGGCGGAGTATGTTTCGGATCAGGCGCATCCATGACTAGACACCTAGCTGATAGAAAAGAATAGCGAAGAGCGCGTCAATTAAGATGACGGCGAAGATGGCCTGCACCACGGCCGTCGTGACCCGTGAGCCGAGGCTGTCGACAGATCCTGAGACCGCGAGTCCCTGACGACACCCGATAATCGCAATAACGATGGCAAAGAATGGCGCTTTCACCATTCCCACCCAAAAATGTTTAATATCCACCATCTCTTGCAAGCGACTGAGGAAGAGAAATGGCGAGATTTGAGTTTCCGTGACCCAAGCGACAATCAGACCGCCGAGAATACCGCTAATCATCGCAAGGAAGGTCAGGATCGGTAAGGTCAGCAGGCAAGCAATCGCGCGCGGTATTACGAGTGTCTCAAACGTATCCAGCCCCATGACAGTCATCGCATCGATTTCTTGTCGCATTTTCATGGCGCCGATTTGAGCGGTGAAAGCCGATGCCGATCGACCCGCAATCAAGATGGCGGTGATGACGCCCGCGAGTTCCCGCAACATGGAAATCCCAACTAGATCGACCATGAAAACAGAAAACCCGAGCGCCCCAAGCAAGTTAGCCCCCATATAGGCGATCACGGCCCCAATGGCGAAAGCCAACACGGCGACAATCGGAGCCGCATCAAGCCCGACCTCCTCCATCAAAGCGATGATCGATTTTAACCGCATCCGCTTTGGTCGTATCAAGACGCCAAAGAACATAACGAAGAATTGGCCAATGAACGACAAGGTCGCGAACGTCTCATCCGCAAACCGCACGGTTGCGCGGCCAAGTCGATCAAGCGTTTCAATCCATTGATGCTTCGACCGTGGCGGATCGCCCATTTGACAATCGGCGGCGACGGACAAAAGGGTCTGTTGGCTTGGCGTACCGCCTATCAACTCCCACGATTTACAAACATCCGCGACACGCACGGCTTTTGTCAAAATATACGCGCCAGCCGTATCGAGGGCTTCGACCCCCTGCAAATGATACTCAACTGATTCATAATTCAGCGCGTCATAATCAGCGTCCAAACGTTCAAAAACTGAGGCGGCGGTTTCAACCGTCCAATGCCCATGCGCCTTTACAATCAAGCGTGTACCTTGAAGCGAAACGTCATAGATTGCCGGGGTGCTCAGCATCTGTCGGGATTGCGGCAGACCCCCGACCGGGTCAAGAGGCCAAAGCCGTCAGCCGTTAGACAAAAATAGAATTTACGGCAAAACTAGAGAGTCATCCGACGCGTGACGCCGCGTCGACCGCAAGCTTGTCAGAGTGTGACATGCGAACTCGCTGACCAAACGCGTCAGTGACATCGCGGAGCGCATCGACTGAGCGTCGAAGATCATCAAGGTCGGCATATTTACTATCGGGTAAAGCGGATTGGAAAGATTGCGTCGCGCGTTCTGAGGCCAGCAAGGCAGCTTCAAGACTTTTCAATTCATCATCAAGCGAGCGATTCTGAGGCGCGACTTCTAAGTAAACCTCTGCTGCGCGTGTCGTCTGCTCCACGTGGCCGCGGGCCATTTGGATATCTTCGATCACCGCAGCAACAGGTTTAGGCGTGGCCGCATAGTCACCTTCGTCCGAGGACACAGTCTGCGCTAAAAGGCCATTCAGAAGCATGTCCGCGGCCGCTTCCATCTTACGTTGGGATGTTTTGGCGCCGAAACCGCGTGATGCAAAGGCATCGCGAAGCTTTTCAACGGCGCGTTGTACGACGTTGCTCTCGGACTCATACTGCATCGTCGAGGCCGTGTCAGAAGACCCCGCCATATTTTGCAGATCAACGGTTGCGCAGCCCGTACAGAACAGCGCGGTCGTCGTGATAAGGATAAGTCCAGTTCTCATTATCCATTCCCGGCTTGCAGCGTTAAGGCTGCAGAGTATTTGAATTAACGTTACCTATGTCCTTACAGGACTGACTTGAACTTTGTCTGAATAAGACGGTTAAAAGCTCGTTAGGTTCGGAAGTGCAAATTGCTTCTCTTATGAGGCGAAATAGGCCCCGTAGACAGACGATACCAAGACCACGGCAACGAAGACCGGCGCGACAAAGCGCGTCAGGATTAGCAAAATATTCCCGAGCGCTCTGCTGTCTGCAAACTCCGTCGCAATAATCGCTTTATCAACACGCCAGCCGACAAAGAGCACGATCAGCAATCCGGCGAGCGGCAACATGACCTGCCCTGTAAAGGTATCGATCGCATCCAATGCATAGGTATCACCGCCCGGATTGACACCGAATACGCTGATTAAACCGACAGCAATCATGACCGATCCAGCCACCCAAGCCGCTTTGGCTTTGGTCATCTTGAAGCGCTCTGACACAAAGGCGACGGACGGCTCTAGCAAACTGACCGAGGACGTAATCGCAGCAAAGAAGGCGAGGAAGAAGAACGCCGCGCCGATAATAGGTCCGGCCGCGCCCATTGACGCAAACGCGTTAGGCAAAGTGATGAAGAACAAGCCTGCCCCAGAACCCGGCGCCAAACCAAATGCAAATACGATCGGGAAAATCGCCAAGCCTGCAATCAACGCAACCGCTGTATCCGTCAGCCCAACAATCACGGACGCTTTCGGAATTGAAACGTTCTGTGGCAAATAAGAGCCATAGGTGATCATAATCGCCGAGCCAATACCAACGGAGAAGAACGCCTGACCGAGGGCCGCGCTGGCGACGCCACCATTAATTTTGCTGAAGTCCGGCGTGTAAAGGAAGTTGAGCGCTTGCCCCGTTCCCCCATTCCCAATGTTGCTGACTACCGCAAAAATCGCGAGCCCAACAAGGAGGACGAAAAAGACGGGCATCAAAATCTTGGCCGCCATTTCGATCCCGCGATTAACCCCGCGCGACACCAACCAAATGGTGAGGACCGCAAAAAGTAAGAACCACGGCAGAACTTGCATGGGCGTGGAGATAAAGTTGACAAACACGCCCGCAACGGCGTCCGCTTCTAAACCCGCAAAGTCATTCCCGATAAATTTGAAGATGTATCGCACAACCCAAGCCGCGACGACGCAGTAAAACGTCACAATCATAAAGCCCGCAACCATCCCGACCCACGAAAGGAGAGTCCAATTTTTTGTCACTTTTGATTGGATCGCGACTTCCGCAACACTGTCGATGGCATTAGCGGAACTCCCGGCTCGGCCGACGAGATATTCACTCATCAGAACCGGAATACAAACAAACACAACGGCGAGTAGATAAATAAGAATGAAGGCAGCGCCCCCATTGGACCCGGCCTCGCTAGAGAAGCGCCAAAGATTCCCTAAGCCCACCGACGACCCGACGGCGGCCATGATAAAAGCGTAACGTGACGACCATTCTGCCGTCCCGGGTGCTGCTGGCATACTAAAACTCCCCCAAGAATTCAGCGCTCTGATTAGGGGCTTGAGCGGTTGCGTCAAGACAACATGGTGGCAAAAACGTATAATCTGTTTAGTGAATTTTAAGTTGCAGTATTTAAGCGCGACCTATGCGTGTTTTATTAGCAGAAAACAACCTGACAAACCGTCTTATTGCGCAGTTGATCCTCGAGCGGGAACGCCATGATGTGACCCTCGTCACCAATGGAGCCGAAGCCGTCGTAAAAACGCAATCCATGCCCTATGACGTGTTGCTCCTGGACATTGTCATGCCTGTTATGGATGGGTTCCAAACCGTCCAATATCTTCAACAACACACATCAAGACCGACGCACATTTTTGCTCTGTCTGCCTATGATACAGAAAAGGATATTGCCCTATACCGCGCCTCAGGCTTTGACGGCGTCATCGCAAAACCCTTACGCCCCGGAGATTTGTCGGCCGCCTTACTGGTGAAAAAGAATCACCGACGACCGTCGATTATCGGCATCGCCGCCAACGGGCAGGATGCGGCCGCGAGACCGCTGATGGACGAAGCCATCATACGCGATGGCCCTGGGCAAGCCGATGATGTCACGAGAGAGCGAATTCTGCGAAGCTATCGATCTGGCTTATCGACCGCGCTCAAGGAGCTATCACGCGCCTTACCCGGCTATTTGGAACAGGATATGTCCTCACGGAAAGAATTTCTCAACGCACTCCATTCCCTGCGGAGTGCCTCTTTAACTGTCGGCATGAACCGCGCACCTTATCTCGCCAAAAAATTGCGCGAGGCCCCGAAGGATCAGGTTATCGAAGGGGTGGCCCGCCTCCTCCATGCCGTCAGGGATAGTTTGCCTGTGCTTGAAGCGGTTTTATTGGACGCAACAAACAGCTCATCTTGCCCCTCCGTGACGGAGTTTCCCTCAATCACTTCTTGGTAAGGGCGTCCCCGTGTGAAGATGTGCCGATAGCATCAGACCAAAACTTCCCATCACAACGAGAATAACGGTCCCACCGTAAGAGACCAGAGGCAGAGGAACACCAACGACAGGCAGCAACCCCATCACCATGCCGAGGTTGATAAAAATATAGAGCGCAAAGGTTGTCGTGAGACCCAAAATAAGGAGGCGCGAGAAAACGGCTTTGCATTGCATCGACAAACGAATGCAGGCCGCGATGACGGCGATATAAAGACCCATCAGTGCCAGTGACCCAATAAACCCGAATTCCTCTCCGATGACGGTCGAAATAAAATCGGTGCTGTTCTCCGGCACGTACCCGCCTTGGCGCTGCGATCCTTGCATATACCCTTTGCCAGAAACGCCGCCCGATCCGAGCGCGATTTTGGACTGCGTGATATGGTATGAGGCCCCCGCAGGATCCCGACTCGGGTCAAGAAATGTCAAAATACGACCGCGTTGATAGTCCCGAAGACCAAACTGCCAGACAATGGGAACACTGATCGCGACAAGCACAGACCCAAGTGTAATCACCCGCCAACTGACCCCCGCCAAGAAAATGATCGCCGCACCAGTCGCACAGATCAAAAGCGAGGTGCCCAAATCAGGCTGGCGCAGGACCAGAGCCATCGGTGCCCCAATCAGGAACAAGACTCCCGCCAAACCAATCGGGTCAGACACACGCCAACTTGGTAAGTCATGATAAAAACGCGCGAGTGCAAGCACGACCGCAGGCTTGATAACTTCTGAGGGCTGAATACGAATCGGACCCAATTGCAGCCAGCGAACCGACCCGTTCACATTAATCCCGAAAAACTCGACACCCACGAGTAGGAGCAAAGCCGCGAAATAGGCAGGATAAGCCAAGCTGTACCAAACCCGTATATTCGTCAGCGCGACACCGATCATAACCATAAAGGCAAATGTGATCCGCACACTGTGCTGCATAGCCCCGTGCTGCCACACACCATTATTGGCCGACAGAATCGCCATGACCCCAACCAACCCGAGCAGCCCTGCCAAAACAGGCAGCAGCCAATTGAGCTGATAGAGCTTACTCCCAACCCCTTCAAATTCCTCAAACCGAACTGTCATAGGCCCGGCTGATCTCGCGCGTTACTTGTCTGCGGTCCAAGACCATCCCGGCGGAGCGCTTCGCCCAACACAGCACGTGTTATCGCCGCTGCTCGACCTGCGCCTGATCCGGCGTGCTCAACAACACAGCCCACAGCAAAGCGCGGGTTTGCATAGGGCGCATACCCAACAAAGATTGAATGATCGCGGTATTTCCAAGGCAGGTTCGAATTCGAAATAACCCCCGTCGCCCGTTCGGAACGTGAAATCCCACGGACCTGCGACGTTCCCGTTTTTCCCGCCATATCAAGGCCCACTAGTCCAAGACCATTAGAACGGTAAGCTGTCCCACCCGGTTCCTCGCAGACACTCCACATCGCATCTTGAACAAAACCCATATGCGACGGGTCGATGTCGAGATCATTGAAAACGTCGCGGTCTTCCCCTGCAAACAGGCTTGGTAAAACCGCCTTGGTCCCGTTGGCCAACCGCGCCGACATAACAGCCAATTGCATTGGCGTCGCGAGAACGAACCCCTGTCCAATGGATGCATTGAGCGTATCCCCCATACGCCATCCTGCCCCGAGACGGTCACGTTTCCATGCTGCGTCCGGAACAATACCTTCTTTTTCGCCCGCGATCCCAATTCCGTAACGTTGCCCAAGACCCAAACGTCGCGCCATATCGGCAATCGCTTCAATCCCAATGATTTGCGAGACTTCATAGAAATATGTGTCGCAGCTATGCTTGAGCCCATCGCGCATATCGACAGGACCGTGGCCTTCGCGCCGCCAACAATGAAAGAGGCGATTACCCAAACGGACTTTCCCACCACAGAATACCCGTTGATCCGGATCAACTTTGCCACTTTTCAAAGCGGCCAACATAACAACCATTTTGTAGGTCGATGCAGGCGAGTAACCGCCTGACAAAACCTTATTATATTGCGGGCGCTTCTCATCATTATTGAGCCCGTCCATATCTGCCTGCGTCAGACCTGAGACGAACAAATTGGCATCAAACGTTGGCATGGAGAGCAAGGTTCGGAGTTCGCCCGTCATGATATCCATAACCGCGATCCCGCCACTATCGTCCTGAAACTGTTTCGCAGCAAAGCGCTGAAGATCGGCATCTAGCGTTAGGAAGACATCATCCCCCGGTTTTGCGTCATCTTGCGGGTTTGGCCATTCACGGACTACGCGACCGCGCGCATTGACCTCGACTTTCAGTTTTCCTGATTTCCCCCGGAGACGCGTGTCGGCGGCTTGTTCAACCCCTGTCTTTCCAATCCGAAAGGCCGGTTGCAACAAAAGCGGATCATCATCGCGAGACACATCCGCGTCATTTGCTTTTCCGACATAGCCAATCACATGCGAAAACAGGCCATCATCCGGATAGGACCGCCCCTCGCCTGCCTTTGGAATAATACCCGGCAGCGCATGAACACGCATATTGAGCGCCGCAAAATCATCCCAATCAACATGGTCCTTGACCGTAATAGGGACAAAATCTGGCCGACGGCGGATATCACGGCGGATGCGTTTCACTTCCCCCTCTGACAAATGAACCACGTCAGCCAGCTTAGATAAGGTTAGATCAAGGTCATCTATCTGTTCCGCGATGAGTTCGACTTGATAGTCGAGCGTGTTCGTGGCGAGTGGCTCCCCGTAACGATCACGAATAATGCCACGGCTCGGCACGATCGTTTGAAAATTAAACCGATTATCATTTGAGAGGACGAGATAGTTTTCGCTTTGCTGGATTTGGAGTTGGTAAAACCGCCCGGTCAAGACTCCGAACATCCCGAGACCGCCCACACTCAAAACGGCCGTTCGGCGCGTCATTTGGGCGTCTGATTTGGCCCGATCCTCTTTTTTAGTTTGTGTCGATTTACGGCCCATGACTAATCATTTCCGCTCATTCGGCCGGCCAATTTATCCCTTACAAAGATCATGAAAGGCACGAAAAGCACGGCCACAACAACACCGCGCCCAAGCGCGCCCCAATCAGGCCAACTTTCATAAACGGCCCATCCCGACAGGATGAAAACAGGCACGCCGACACATAAGGCCAAAGTGAACCGCGTCATTCCGGCCGTAAGACCGCGGGCCCCTTCGCGGAAGTCTGGTCGGATCAAGGCATAGGTCAACAAAAAGACGAGCGGCCATTGTCCGGGCGCGCCCCATGTCGTCCAATCCACCCAAAGCCCGCCGAAAAACAGCAATAATCCGGTAGCCCAAAGCCCAACCCGACGCGGCCAAAGCGCGACAGTGACAAACGGGATCCACATCAACGGCCAGCTTTGTCCAAACAATCGAATATCGAGTGCGCTAATAATTCCTGCTATTAGTAAGGCGATCACCGCCGGAATGAGCCGTTCATTCCGCAGGACCGGGCTGACACCGAGATAGGCCATTAGTTTGCCTCCTCTGTTGTCGCTGATGCTGTGTCGCCATTGTCGTCAGCTGAAGGGTCCAACGCAATGTCAACGTCACTGGGATCGGCCAATTGACTGTAGGGCAGCACAAACACCCAATCGATCGGTGTGGCGAGAAAGTCGAGTTCAACCGCCAGTCGATCCCCTGGCAGGACCGTGCCAATGGGTAGACCTTCTGGCAGGCGGCCATCATCGCCCGATGTCAACACTCTGTCTCCAACCTGCCAGTCGTCCTGATCGGCGACAAATGCCAACATGGGTCGATCATTATTGGCGCCCGCTAAGATCGCGCGCGCGCCGGATCGCTCACTGATCACGGCGACGCGGCTATTCAAATCATCCAGCCGCAAAACCCGTGCGGATCGCTGCCCTGCGCTCACAACATGCCCTACCAACCCGGCATCGGACAGCACGGCATAACCCTCTTCCACACCATTCTCTCGTCCTGAAGCGATCAAAAGCGACCGCACAAAAGGTCCGGATGGATCAGACACGGCACGGGCGGAAATCCTGTAATCCGGGATATCTCCCGTCCGGTCCACTGCGAGTAATTTTTCCAGGCGCTGTAGGCGCGCCTGTTGGGCTTGCAAACGGGCATTATCCACGCGCAGGCTTGTCAGCTCGTCACGCAAGGCCTTGTTTTCTTGCAAAGCGCGTCGCCCTCCTTCGACATCGGCGACAGCCCCTTCTAAGTGACGGAAGGGCGCACTGAGCCACACGGCAACAGGGGCTTGGATATCGCTTGCGAGTAAAGGCGTTGAGCGGCGTTCTGTCGCGGCATCGCGTTGGGTAAACAACAAGACCGCGCTCAGCACGATCATCAAGAGTAGGCCAATCCGGCCTTCCGATTTATTCGATCCCGATCGGGCCACGCTAGCAATGCCCTTCCCGCGACGCGCGGATGAGTGTGATTAGACGTCTGTCTTGAGCACACTTTTCCACTTTTTGAGGTTCTCCACGACGGTCCCTGACCCTCGCACAACACAGGACAACGGGTCATCCGCGATGAAAACCGGAAGTTCAGTACGGTTACGGAGTTCAATGTCGAGATTGCGGAGCAGCGCGCCACCGCCCGTCAACATTATCCCTTTATCGACAATATCGGCTGCCAGTTCCGGCGGTGTCGCTTCAAGCGCCGTTTTCACAGCTTCAACGATTTGCTCGACTGGCTCGGCCAGACTCTCAGCAATCATCGCTTCAGAGACCCGGATTTCGCGTGGCACGCCATTCATCAAATCGCGGCCTTTAATCAATACGCTCATGCCTTCATTGTCAGCAGGCATGGTCGCTGACCCGACTTCCTTTTTAACGCGTTCAGCCGTCATTTCACCAATCAAAAGATTCGTCGTGCGACGTACATATTGAATGATTGCGTCATCCATCTTGTCACCGCCAACACGGACTGAACGAGAATAGACAATCCCGTCGAGCGACAGAACAGCAACTTCGGTCGTCCCACCGCCAATATCAACAATCATCGATCCGGCAGGTTCATGAATGGGAAGGCCAGCACCGAGCGCCGCCGCCATAGGTTCTTCGATGAGATAAACTTTACGCGCGCCCGCTTGTTGCGCCGATTGATATATGGCGCGCTCTTCAACGGCTGTAGCGCCGGATGGGACACAAATCACGACCTTGGGCTTTGCGCTCCGTAAAAATCCGCCTTCGGACTTCACTTTTTCGATGAAGTGCTTGATCATTTTCTCGGCCACGTCGAAATCGGCGATCACACCGTCTTTCATCGGGCGAATTGCTTCAATATTGCCCGGCGTACGACCGAGCATCATGCGCGCGTCATTGCCAACAGCATGAACGACTTTTCGACCGTTCTTGATTGAAAACGCGACGACCGACGGCTCATTGAGCACGACCCCCCTGCCTTTGGCATAGACCAGCGTATTCGCCGTGCCGAGGTCGATTGCTATGTCGGACGAAAATGCGTCCATCAGTGAGGAGAACATAAAGGCTCCGTCCGGTTTGTTCCAGATGCGTTGGTCGGTCCGTCAGGGAAAGCATGTTAACAGCTGGTGAACGCTGCCATCGAGAATCCGTCCGAAATTCCGCGTAGTGCTATGGTAATGTAAATCTAGGCACGTAATTGCAAGCCTTCTATCCCCTTAGCCTGGCAAATCACTGCTATTTAGAGGCGATTTTCTGACGCGGAGGTCGCGCCTTGCGCGTCATCAGTGACAGAGCAATCAAGCCGACCGCCCCGACAGCCAACCAGAGACTGAACTGTTTGCCTTGCGCTGAGGAAATAAGCTCGGACGCAACGATTCCAGTGAGGAGAATTTTCGGGATAACGCCGAGAGCCGATCCCAGTAAAAAACCGCCTCGGCTAACTCCGAATAACCCAGCAGCAACATTGACCAAAATAGCGGGTCCGGTTGGGATCAATCTAACGAGAAAGCCGGATTGAACACTATTTCGTTTAAACAATGACCTGAGGTAATCGAGCCTCTGAATATGAAGGCGCTCTTCAAACCGCCGAGCTAAGGCCCGGGCCGCAAATACATGGGCGGTGACTGATACCATCGTCGCGAACCAAGCAATCGCAGAGCCATCGACCAAGCCAAAAGCGGCTATTGCTGCTGCGATCAAGGCCCATTGTGGCACAAAGAAAATTGATCCGATAAAGAAGATCAAGACGGCCACGCCGATAGCCATCGGCGTACCGGAATAGGTTCCCATCAAATTGATGGCAGCATTCGCCTGTTCTCGAAAGAGGTAGACGAGCAGCGCCGCGAGGAGGCTAAGGCCAATCAGCACGGAGATATCGTATAAGGGTCCCTTCATAGACTTTGTGCGTATATTTCCTTCTCCGCCTCATTTTTGAGCACCGTCCAATCGGTGCAGCGGTTCCGAAACCATGTCATTTGCCGCTTGGCGAGGCGGCGGGTATCCCGTTTGGCCGTCTCTATCGCATTTTCCAAGTCACACTCCCCGTCGAGATATGACAGAAGGTGTGAGAGGCCGATCGCTTTGAGCATGGGCGCGCGTGCGGGATACCCGAGAGCGTGGACGGTTTGTGCTTCTTCCAGCCCACCGGCCTCTAACATCTGATCAAATCGTTGATTGATCCGCGCATAGAGCGAAACACGATCAGGCAGCAGGACTGACCGACGGGTAAACTGCGCTGGGATGATCGGACGAGTGTCATCTTGCCAGCTCGAGAGCGCGCGACCCGTCGCTCTGTGAACACCAATGATTCGTGCCAATCGCTGCGGGTCGTCGCCAAGAACTCGCGACGATGCCGCGGGATCAATCTCTTCGGCTTGGCGGCGCATTTCTGATATTGGGATCAGGTCAACAGCGCTCGCAATATCGCGCGGCACTGGAGGGACATTGGCGAGCCCTTCGAGCAGCGCGCGAAAATACATGCCCGTCCCACCAACAATAATCGGAATTCGGTTGCGCCCCATGACCTGCAAAATAACTGGGACCACATCGCGCACCCAATCGCCGGTCGAATAAAGTGTGTCGCCCGACACATAACCAAACAGATGATGCGGCACGCCCGCCATGTCTGCCTCGGTTGGGCGCGCGGAGAGCCAATGCAAATCGACATAGACCTGCAACGCGTCAGCATTGATGATTTCACCACCCACGGCTTTTGCGATGTCAACGGCATAGGCCGACTTGCCGCTGGCCGTCGGGCCTGCGATACAGACAACTAGGGGCATTTCCCCGAGAATTTTTTCCATCGCTTGCCCCATAATTTATACGAGCCCTGTCATGACTGCGCCCCTAGAACAGATCACCACATTTGTCCTCCCGGACCACAGCGGCGACATTTTAGCGGCAGGCGTTCAGGCCCTCGGGTTTCGTGATGTCAAAACCCTATCCCCCGGCCGCGCCGTCGAAGCTGTCTCAACAGCCAAGGACAGCGCGGACGCACGCGCCATCCTCGCCGCCGCGAAAATCACCGGGGATGTCTGCGTGCAACCCGTCGCAGGACGTCGCAAAACGGTGTTGATCTGTGATATGGACAGCACCTTAATCGGGCAAGAATGTATTGATGAGCTCGCTGATTTCGCAGGCGTCAAAGACCGCGTTTCCGAGATCACAGAACGCGCCATGCGCGGCGAAATCGGATTTGAAGGCGCGTTAGAAGAACGTGTCAGCCTGTTAAAAGGCTTGCCCGTATCGACTCTGCAACGCTGTTTTGACGAACGTATACGGCTTAATCCCGGAGCCCGAACCTTGGCACAAACGATGGCAACGAACGGGGCAAAGACTTTGATCGTATCCGGCGGATTCACATTCTTCAGCGAACGCGTCGCTGCGGCCTGCGGTTTTTTCAACCATCAAGCGAACCAACTAGTCGACGCGGATGGAACCCTAACCGGGACTGTTGGTTATCCGATTTTGGGGCGTGAAGCGAAGTTTGACGCGTTGATCGACATTTGTGATGGCGACCCGACGCGCGCCCTTGCCATCGGTGACGGGGCAAATGATTTAGCGATGATCGAGGCGGCTGGCTTGGGCCTGGCCTATTACGCGAAACCCGCTGTCGCCGCCGCCGCCCATAGCGCCATTACGTGCACAGACTTACGTACAGCCCTGTATTTCCAAGGGTATTCTGATGTTGAATTTATTGAAGACTAGCCGTTTAAGGCGAAGAAAATATAATTTCCGCCACGATTGATCAGAAGGGTGACGGGCTCACCCGTCTCTAAGGCCATTTGCAACGCCGCTTCAAATTCAGCCGGTGTCTTGACCGATTCGAACGCGACTTCTTCAATAATATCGCCCTTTAGGATTTTTCCGGAGGCCCGAGACCGCTTTGCAATCGTGACGACTCGAACCCCATTTACGTCCGGTTTAATACGATTGGCGCGGCGCACATCATCCGTTAGCGCTTCGACAGAAAGCCCACCAATTGTTCGTTCGGCATTCCCCGCGTCAACTTCCAATTGAAGCTTTTCTTCGGTGCTAAGGTTTTCAGCCAATCGCTCCATACGCACCGTCGCCGTACGGCGCTTACGCTTACGGATATATTCGATTGTGACATCCGTATCGATGGGCGCTTCGGCAACCGCGCGAAACATGATGCGCGTGTCGTCAATATCACGGTCGCCAATACGCAAGATCAAATCACCGCGTTCTAGCCCGGCTTTCGCCGCAGGTCCGTCGTCAACCAGTGAGCGAATAAGCGCGCCTTTAGCACTTTTCAGACCGTAAGATTGAGCAATATCGGCACTCACTTTTTGCGTCCGGACACCAAGATACCCGCGCCGGGTTTCTCCGAACTCGATCAACTGCGCTGAAACACTCTTGGCCAAATCACTCGGGACGGAGAAGCTCAGTCCAATGGAGTAGCCTGTCGGCGAAATAATCGCCGTGTTCACACCAATGACTTGGCCGTCCATATTAAACAAAGGGCCGCCTGAATTGCCTTGATTGATCGCAACATCAGTCTGAATAAAGTCGTCGTAATTGCCCGCCGAAATATCCCGATTGCGCGCGGAGATAATGCCGGCCGTCACGGACCCTGAATAGCCGAGCGGATTACCAATCGCGATGACCCATTCCCCGACTTCCGATGCGTCCGAGTCCCCGAAGGATACAAAAGGCAAGGCTTCGCCGCTATCGATCTTGAGAACAGCAATATCAGTGGCTGGATCCCGACCGATCAGCGCCGCTTCAAACGTATCGCCATTCGGAAAAGTGACTTCGATCAAGTCAGCATCTTCAATCACGTGATTATTGGTCACGATATAGCCACTGGCGTCAATCACAAAGCCCGAGCCAAGTGACTTGGACACACGTCCGTCACGTCCCGGTCGATTTCCGAAAAAATCGTTGAACCGTTCGAGCGGAGAGCCTTCAGGGAAAGTCGGAACGTTCTCGTTGCCAAACTCAACGGTTTGAGCCGTCGAAATATTGACCACAGCGGGCGACAGGCGCTTTGTTAGATCAACAAAATTATCCGGAACAGGTCGCGCCTGCGCGCTCACGAACGGAGTGAGGGAGAGGGTCAAGCCAAGACAGATGGTACGAAACATAACATCCCTGTGCGGTAGTTTCAGTGATTTGCCAAGACGGCGAACGCCGACCTTGCATGACGATTGTGTCAGATTAGCCTCATCCGACTAACCGTGGAGACGCACACCGATCCAGATCATCAAGAGCCCCAACGCCGTGCAAAGCAAGCCTAGGCGGGAGAGACGCTGAGAATCCAGCATCGCCATCGCCTCGGCAGAGGCGCGGCGCATGGCGTCGGGCGCGAGAGCCCAACCCAAGCCCTCGACGGCGAGCGCGCCGCCGAACACGAGGAGCAGAACAGTGGCCGCGCTCATTGCGCGCAGCCCCTGTTTGACAGATTAACGCCCGCCTCGTTGGTCATCAAGATATCCCAAGAAGTCTGAGTCCGGGGACAAGATATAGGTCGTGTTCTCGCCGAGACCTTTTTTATAGGCCTCCATAGAGCGATAGAAGGCAAAGAATTCGGGGTCTTTTGAATAGGCCGACGCATAGATCGCGTTTCTTTGTTTATCGCCTTCACCGCGAATGACCTCCGCTTGGCGTTGCGCTTCAGCGCGGATAACCCGAGCTTCTTTTTGCGCTGTCGCACGGATTTCTTGCGCTTGCTCTTCACCCTCAGCGCGAAGCAGTGACGCTTCGAGGTTCCGCTGCGAGACCATGCGCTTGAACACACGATCATAGTTTTCACGTGGAAGGTCGGCCCGTTTGATCCGCACGTCGATGATGTCGATGCCCAAATCTTCGGCTTCGGCAACGCCGTCCGCGACAGACTGAATTTCAGCCATCAGTTCGCTCCGACGACCGGAAATAATTTCCGGTGTATCTACACGACCAAGAACATCGCGTAGCGTTGAGTCAAAGATCGCTTGAAGTTGATCCTGCGCACCGCGTTCGTCACGCAGCTTCTCATAGAAGCGGATGGCGTTGGTGATGCGGTAACGCACAAAGGCATCAACGATCAGGCGTTCTTGGTCAGCGGCCAAAAGTTCAACTGGACGAAGATCGACTTCGAGGTTCCGGCGTGACAGGTAAACGACGTTTTCAATAAACGGCGTTTTCATTTTCAGACCGGCATTGGCTTCGCCGCCCCACGGGTTTTCGACCCGCTTCGCTTCACCAAACTGGAAGACTATGGCTTGTTCATGCTCTTCAACGGTGAAGAGAGAGGCCACGATTGCGAGGATAATTGCGCCGCCGAGAACGGCGAGCATTATAAGACGAGGGTTTTTCATTACTGACCTCCACGCGGGCGATTAGCGCCGATTTTATCAAGCGGCAGGTAAGGAACAATGCCCGTCCCCGCATCACTATCGAGGATGATTTTCTCAGCGGGCGCGTACACTTCTTCGATTGTCTCGAGATACATACGCTGCCGCGTCACGACGGGCGCGAGGCGGTATTCCTGATAGATCAAGTTAAAGCGTTCGGCTTCACCCTTAGCTTCAGCAATCACAGAGTCGCGGTAACCCGCCGCTTCTTGCAGGATTTGAGCCGCGTCACCGCGCGCGCGGGGAACGACATCATTCTGTACCGATGTGGCTTCGTTGATTGTTGTTTCACGCTCTTGTGCGGCGTCAACAACATCGCGGAAGGCATCAACGACGTTCCCTTGGTCAGGCGCATCTGCTTTTTGCAACTGCACTTCGACGATCCGGACGCCCGTTTTATATTCGTCCAAAACATTCTGCATCAGATCGCGAACGGATGTCGTGATCGCCAGACGATCCGTCGTGATAATGCCTTCTAGCTCATTTTGACCGATCACTTCACGCATCGCGCTTTCTGCGACGGCTTCGACCGCTTGTGCCGGGTTTTCGACTTCAAAGTAGTAATTCGCGAGATCGCTGATCCGCCACAGAACCGTAAAATCAATATCGACGATATTCTCATCACCTGTCAGCATCAGCGATGACGCATCATTGCCGCCAATCGCATCCTTACGGATGATTTCGGTTTCTTGCTTATAGGTTGTCTCAATCGGGCTTGGCAGTTTGAACTTAAGGCCGGGGCCTTCTGTGCGAACATAATCACCAAAACGAAGAACGAGCGCGCGTTCTGTCTGATCAACCGTATAGACAGAGGTCGAGATCAGCAAAACAGCACCAATGGCCAAAACGATCCCGAGCGGCCCAAAAGGTCCAAGCTTGAAATTCGGCATGTCACCGCCGCCACCGCCGCCAGACCCCGGACGGCGCGGGCCGCCAGATTTCACGCGGGCTTTAAAACCCTCAATAACATTGTCGAGATCAGCAGAACGGTCCGGGCCGCCGGAGCCGGTCGGTTTTTTCCCGCCGCTGCCTTTGCCGCCTGTTCCCCACGGCGAATTGCCGTTCCCTTTGTCGCCCGAGCCGCCTTTCGGCCCCCAGGGTGAATTATTGTCCGCCATTCATGGTCTCCAATCGAATCCAGCTCTATGTGGCGTAGGCGTGAACGGCTTTCAAGATGATGACTCTGACAATCGGCGGTCTAGCCTGCGGGTTTTGAACGCATGGTCGTCGCCTTTGCCGGCAGAATGCTGCGTCTCATCATGCGAAACCCATGTTTTAGCGGTCAGTTCAGGGAAATACGCATCCCCCTCAATCACCACGTCGACTTCGGTCTCATAGATACGGCCTATCCACGGCATAAGCGATTTGTATATCTGCGCGCCGCCAATGATCATCACTTCGTCAACATCGAGCGATCCCGCCAGCTCTGCCCCGCGTCCGACCATGGCGTGAAGGTCGGTAAACACCTCTGCGCCTTTAGCTTGGTATTCTGCGTCTCGCGTAAGCACCAGATTGGGGCGTCCCGGCAAAGGAAACGGTAAGCTCTCCCACGTCTTACGCCCCATCAAACACGGCTTGCCCAAGGTCACCCGTTTGAAATGTTGCAAATCAGACCGCAGCCGCCACGGCAATTCGCCATCGCGACCGATGACATGATTTGTGGAGCGCGCAACGATGGCGGCGAGAATGGGAGGGCGCGAGAGATTCATAGCGATGAGGGTTACAGGGAGGCGCGTGATGCGTATAGGCGCAATTATGTCGACTTACGCCACAAAAGAGCCGTTCTCCACCCCGACGCGGGCCGTGATCATAACATTGGTTTATGTCCTGCTGATCCCGTTTATCAATTGGAGCTTTACGTGGGCGCCGATGGTGGAGCTTCCCGGCTTGGGATGGATGTTCAACCCCGTCACCATCGTCACCGGACTTGTCCTTGTCGTGCGCGACTTCGCCCAACGCGAAATTGGGCATTGGGTTTTACTCGCGATGGCCATTGCGCTCGGCCTCACATGGGTCACATCAGGCGGCGAATTAGCATTGGCGTCCGGCATTGCGTTCGCCGTATCAGAAATGATCGATTGGCTCGTCTTTACCTTTACCAAGCTCAAACTCTCTTCGCGCGTGTTGCTCTCCTCCGCCATCGCAGCGCCTATCGACACATCCGTCTTTCTCCTCGGCGCGGAAGCGATCCGCGATGGGATGTTCACCCTCCCCAATGTCGCGATGAGTATCATCGGAAAAATGCTTGGCGCATTCGTGATCTGGTGGATTATTCGGAACACGATGGAACGAGATTCGGCATGAGCCGCCCGCTTATTTTGGATGTTGATGGGACATTGCTCAAAAACGACCTGACGCATGAAATGATTCTGGCCGCCGTGATGCGCGATCCGGACCAAGCGCTGCATTATGCGCGCGTCGGAAAAGACGACAAACCGCAGATGAAGCAAGAAATGGTCGCACGGATCAGCGAGACACTCGACATAGACGTCATGCCATTGGAGCCGAAAATCGTCGCCCTGTCAGAGCAGGCCGTGGCCGACGGACGCGAGGTCTATCTCTGCTCTGGCTCGGAACAATCATTGGTGGACCGTTTAGGCGCGCGGCTTGATTTCATCACCGAGAGCTTCGGCACGTCACCGACCTATAATATGACGTCTGAGAATAAGGCCGCGTTCCTGTCCGAGCGGTTCCCCGACGGGTTCGATTATGCGGGCAACAGCCGGCAGGACTTTGCCGTGTGGAAAGTCGCGCACAGCGCTTACGGCATGCGACCACCCCACGGGACGACCAAGACCCGGACCGCAGCGGGCGAGACCGTCACAATTTTGGAAGAGCGCACATCGGAACTGGGAACATTACTCAAGGCCATGCGACCGTGGCGCCTCTGGTTTCCACTACCGCTTCTGATCCTCGTTACCGCGGCAGTCTATAAAGGCGTTGCTACAAACCTGTGGCTGCCTGTCTGGGCCACCGTCGTTTGGATGCTAACCGTCGCCGGACTCGCTTTGATTGATGATCTACGCGACATTCATCAGGATCGGCGCGACGAAAAGCCGAACCGACCGATTGCAGCAGGCGAACTCTCCGTGACCAAAGCCGTCGCCGGACTGGCCGTGCTCCTCTTGGCTGCCGCGTTCCTGTCGCTCGCCATACTCCCGCTCTGGATGTTCCCCGTTATCGCCCTCGTCCTCTGGCTCGGCACCAAACTCACCGCCCTGCCCTTTGGCATTGCGCGCAGCATGCTCACCCGATTGACAATTATCATCGCCAGTCTTCCCTATATCCCTCTCGCTCTGATCTGATCCTATTATGTCCGAACTTCCACCCTGCCCTGAATGCGCCTGCGAATATGTCTATGAAGACGGCCCGCTGCTGATCTGTCCCGAATGCGCCCACGAATGGGCTGCCGCCGACAGCGCGGCCAAAGTCTACCGCGACGCCAATGGCAATGAGCTACAAGACGGCGACATGGTCACGCTGATCAAAGACTTAAAAGTCAAAGGCACGAGCAAAACCGTGAAGGTCGGGACAAAAGTTCGGATCAACCGTTTGGTTGATGAGGATCACGATATTGACTGCAAGATCGACGGGATCGGCGCGATGAAGTTGAAGACGGAGTTTGTGAAGAAGGCTTAAGACCCGATAGAGATTAGTTCAAACTGTGTTGTTTCAATGGGCATGACAATTTCGCGACTTCCTTGTGTGCAAAGTATATAATCAAAGTCAGGAGCCTCCTCATACCATCCGCTCTTTGTCATCCTTACAAAACGATCAAAGACAAGATGGCTGTTCCCATGCACAATTTTGTCTCCGGTAAGAAGATCTTGCATTATAGCACCAGAAGGTGGGCAGCAGATAATTCTTTTCGTTGCTAACTTATCGGGGAATAAAATTCGCGAACTAGCTCCGTTAATGTCTGCGCCGTCGCCGTAAATTTCAAGAAAGTCTGGAAAGTCGAGGACACTGCTTTCAACCATCAGCTCCCAATTTGCCTGAAGCCAGTCAATTCAAAAATTTTCGAAACGGTCAAATCTTTCGAATTTCATAGATGACGACCAAGAAGCCGCTAAAAAAGTTCTTAACGAATCTAATATGGTTTGTAAGTCATTAGGCTCGCTCATACCTTACACCGCCACTTTCCCCGCAATATGCGGGTGCGCTTTATAGCCCGCCAGTTTCACGTCCGCATACGTAAAGCCCTCAATATCCGTCACATCCGGGTTCAATTCTAACGTCGGCAGCCCCATCGGTTCGCGCGTAAGCTGTTCGCGCACTTGGTCGAAATGATTGTGATAGATATGCGCGTCGCCGAACGTGTGGACGAAGTCACCGACTTCTAGACCGCAGACTTGCGCGACCATGTGGGTGAGCAGCGCGTAGCTCGCGATATTGAATGGGACACCGAGGAAAATGTCGGCGCTGCGTTGATAGAGCTGACAGGACAATTTCCCATCCGCGACAAAGAATTGAAACAGGCAGTGACACGGCGGCAGGGCCATGTCCTCAACATCGGCGGGATTCCACGCGCTAACAATGTGACGCCGCGAATTCGGGTTGGTCTTAATACTCTCAATGACCTGTATAAGCTGATCAATGACTTTGCCGTCTGGGCCTTCCCAGCGGCGCCATTGCTTGCCGTAGACCGGGCCGAGATCACCGTCTTCGTCCGCCCACGCATCCCAAATTTTGACGCTATTCTCTTGCAGGTAAGTGATGTTCGTATCGCCCGCGACGAACCAGAGGAGTTCGTGGATGATGGACTTGCGGTGCAGTTTCTTGGTCGTGACCATCGGAAAGCCGTCGGCCAGATCAAAGCGCATCTGATAGCCGAACACGCCGCGCGTGCCCGTGCCCGTCCGGTCACTGCGGTCTGTGCCTTTTTCCATAACGTGGGCGAGAAGGTCGAGATATTGGCGCATGGGGCGTGCTTAGCCGATTTCGCGCGCAGATCGAAACCTGCGCGCGTATTGGTCCACAGGTGGTCACTATTCCCGGTTAAATAGGCTCATCGCCGTTAGGGTCATCGCTTCGGTTCCCGCTGTGATCGACGGTTCCGGCGCAATTTTGAAGAATGGCGAGTGATGCCCTGCGGCTGTGTCCAACTCGTCAACCGGTGTGCCGCCAACCGATAGAAAGACGCCCGTTACGCCAAGTTCCGGCGTGATATACTCAGCAAAATCTTCCGCGCCCATACCAAGGCGGATCGGTTCGACGATCGTGTCCGCTCCCATCGCTGCGACAAGAGCCTGTTCCACAAATATGGCTGCTTCCTCATCATTTTTCAGAGGCGGCGTATTGCGCGAGAGCCGTGTCACTTCGGGCATTAAGGTCTCAGGGACGCCGTAAGCGATTGCCGTGCCTCTTGCGACACGATCGATAGAGTCGAGCAGTGTTGTGCGAACCTCAGGGTCATCCGACCGAACGGTGAGTTTCAACTCGGCTTGATCGCCAATAATATTGTTCTTTCTTCCGGCGTTGAAGGTGCCGACTGTAATGACACCGGGTTGGAGCGGGCTAATGGATCGACTGACGATGCTTTGTAGATTCACGACAATGGCGCTAGCGACTAAAATGGGGTCAACCCCTTGGTGCGGCGAGGCCCCGTGCGTACCGACGCCGTGAACATGAATATCGACACTATCGGAGCTTGAGTAGGCGAGTCCCTTAGGCACCATGATTTTACCCGCCGGGCCCGCGGCCCCAACGTGGAACCCAATGGCGTAGTCCGGTTTTGGGAAACGCTCATAAAGACCGTCCTTAATCATCGCGCGCGCACCGGAGATAATTTCCTCGGCCGGTTGTCCAATCAGAACGAGCGTCCCCGACCAATCGTCCTTGAGCCGCATCAGTTGACGCGCCGTGCCGATCAGTGATGTCATATGCACATCATGTCCGCAGGCATGCATGACCGGATTTTCGATCCCGTCGATTCCGATCTGTGTCGCCGTCGAGGCGTAGGACAGCCCCGTGTCTTCCTTGACCGGAAGTCCGTCCATATCGGCGCGAATCATAACGGTTGGACCGTCACCATTTTTCAGCACAGCGACGACTCCGGTCTGGCCCACGCCAGTTGTCACGTCATATCCCAGCGCGGTCAGTTCGGACGCGATACGTTTTGATGTCTCAAATTCACGAAAGGAAAGTTCCGGATTTTCATGAAGGTGAACAAACAGGCTCGACAGGTTCGCGTCATAATCGGCCTGCACATGGGTGCGTAACTCGGTGCTCATATCTGCAGCAAAAGCCGGGGTCGCCGCCATAAATAGGGCTGTTGCGAGGAGTGTAGTCTTCATAAAATTTCCCTTCATTGCGATCTTTATGGCCTTCTAATGGACCAAAGCGCAACGGTAAAAGTTAACGTTCTGACCTGTGGATATTTACCGACCCTAATTTCCGTTAACCTTTGAAAAATATCGGGTTTAACACCGCATTTACCCTCTTCGCCCCACCTTGACCGAAATTGAGACACTCACCTTCGTCAGGACCCCCATGAGCCATCTTCGCGTTGTATCCGACAATAGTTCCCCCGCCCACAGTCAAACAGAGACGTCAGATGCGACTGGAACGGCCACGCTGCCGTTGAACCAAATTCTGCAAGGCGATTGCGTCGATCTGATGAACAGCCTGCCTGCCGGGTCGGTTGATATGGTCTTCGCGGACCCGCCTTATAATCTACAGCTGGGTGGGGATCTGTCTCGTCCAGACAATTCAACTGTGAACGGCGTCACCGAGGCTTGGGACCAATATGACACGATGGATAGCTATGACCTATTCAGCCATGACTGGTTACAGGCCGCGCGGCGCGTATTGAAAGAGGATGGCTCCATTTGGGTCATGGGCAGCTATCATAATATCTTCCGTGTCGGCACAGTCCTACAGGATCAGAAGTTCTGGATCCAAAACGATATTATCTGGCGCAAGACAAACCCGATGCCGAACTTTCGCGGCACGCGCTTTACCAATGCCCACGAAACGTTGATCTGGGCGACCAAATCCGAGAGTTCGCGGCCGACCTTCCACTATGATGCGATGAAGATGATGAATGACGGCGTGCAAATGCGCTCCGACTGGACACTGCCGATTTGCACGGGCCATGAGCGATTGAAGACGGAAGGCGGCGGCAAAGCCCATCCGACGCAAAAGCCTGAAAGCCTCCTGCACCGCGTCATTCTTTCAACCTCTAATCCGGGCGATGTGATCCTCGACCCGTTCTTTGGCACCGGCACAACAGGCGCGGTCGCGAAGAAACTCGGCCGCAACTTTATCGGGCTTGAGCGCGAACATGATTATATTGCCCACGCGCGCAAACGGATCGCCAAGGTGCGTCCTGCGGGCACCGAAGCCATCAAAATCACCCGCTCGAAACGGTCAGAACCGCGCGTGCCTTTCGCGCATCTGGTCGAACGCGGCATGATTGATATCGGCACGAAACTGTTCTCTGCCAAAGGTAAACTCTCCGCCCGCGTCCGCGCCGACGGGAGCCTCGCGACAGAAGACGGCTTTGAGGGCTCAATCCACAAAGTCGGCGCACATTTGACGGATGCTCCGTCATGCAATGGCTGGACCTTCTGGCACTTCATGGGCGCCAAGGGCCTCACACCGATTGATACCTACCGTTCACAAATCAGAGCGGAAATGGCGGAGGCCTAAATCCCGACGGCTCGCAAAACCTTCTTAAACAGGCTTGGCAGCGCCACCGTCGACAAAGCTTCGCAAGCGACCCAACGGCCCTCCCCGTCCGGGTCGCCGTCAATTTCGGTGCGGTAAACATCAAGCCGCAATTCAAAATGTGTGAAAACGTGTTTTACGGGGGCGGGAGACCGAGACCAGTCAGCCTCCACTGGAGGGACGACGGAGGGCATCACGTCCGCCCATTCTGACGTTGGCACCTCCATCATTCCGCCTAACAACCCCTCGGAGGGCCGTCGCCGCAGCCATACCGCGCCATCTCGCATCATCACATAGGCCCCGCCGAAGCGGATGGGCTGTTTCTTCTTCGGGGCCTTCTTCGGATATGCCGTTTGATCGCCCGCCTCGAGCGCCTCACACCAGTCAGACCAAGGACAACTGTCGCACAAGGGAGATCGTGGCGTGCAAACGGTAGCCCCCAAATCCATCACCGCTTGGCCATAGTCGCCGGGACGGTCAGAATCCGCTATCACCGCCGCCAGTGACTTTATGAAGGCCTTGGCTTTGGGCAGCGGCTCTTCAACGCGGTGCATCCGCGATATGACACGCTCCACATTGCCATCGACAATATTCGTCGGTTGATCGAAACAAATCGCGGCAATTGTTGAGGCTGTATAATCTCCAATCCCCGGCAGCGTGAGTAACTCAGTTTTCGTACGCGGAAATTCCCCGCCGCGCTCAGTGGCCACGGTGATCGCACATTTATGCAGGTTTCGGGCTCGTGCGTAATAGCCCAGCCCCGCCCAATGGGTCAGGACATCATCGAGCGGCGCGGCGGCCAAAGCCTCCACGGAGGGATAAAGGTCGAGGAATTTATACCAATAAGGCGTGCCGTGCGGGATGGTTGTCTGTTGCAACATGATTTCGGATAACCACACAGCATAAGGGTCAGCGATCACCCCATTAGCGCGGTCTTCAGGCCGCACACGCCACGGCAAGGTCCGACCCTGCCGGTCATACCACCGTAACAACGCCGCGCGAATTTCGATAATTTGCTGTTCAGTCCACATGGCGTTTCTATTTGTTAATTCTAAGCGCAGTCCTGTTCGCTTTACCTGCCGCCCGTAATGACGGATAAGTCACGCGTGACAAACCGTCCTCTCACACCCGCTGAGCGCGCCAAAGTCGAGCGCTACCTAGAAGCGCGTCGCGCTCGTCCGCAAGCCCGTATGTTACCAAGCGCGGGCATGGCCGTGAACCGGGTTATGCGTCCACTCGCCAAAAAAGGCGGGCAAAAACGGGGCAGCTCCGCCCTCGCATTGGCCGATGTTTGGCCGGAGATTATGGGCCCACGGTGGTCAAAGATCAGCAGCCCCGTCCGGTTTCGGGCCAGTAACGGTGAACGGACACTTGTGATTAGCGCGCCCGGCCCCGCTGCCGCGCTCATTTTAGCGGCCTCAGGCCCTATTTTGCAGCGCCTGAACACCCACCTTGGCGAAGGCCATGTGTCCCGCATTCAGGTTGTCCAATCGGCCCCAACCGCCAATACATCTCCCGCCGAGAAACCCAAACGTGGGTTGACCCCTTCAGAAGAACACGCACTGCGCGAAGGCCTTACACAAGTCCGCAATGAGCGGTTAAAGGATGTCTTGGGGCGGCTCGGCCGCGAAGTTATTAGGAACCAATCATGATCCGCGCGTCGATTATCGCTTTATCTCTTTTCGTCGCCGCACCGGCATTTGCGGATCCCACGACTGACGGTCATGATCATCCCACACCAACCCATGTGTTCAGCGAAGCGCCAACGGATAATGTAATTGGCAGCGCGGACGCTCAAAACAACCTTATTGTCTATGCGTCGAATGTTTGTCCGCATTGCGGCAGCTGGTTTGCCAAAGATTGGCCAGTGGTAAAATCCGACCTGATTGAAACCGGAAAACTCCGCGTTATATTTCGCCCTCTTCCAAGTCAGCCTCTGCAACTCTCCCTCACCGGGTTTTTGATGGCAGAATGTGCGGTTGAAGAGGATTATATGAAGGTTATTGAAGATCAATTCGCCCGACAAGACACGATCCTTAAGGCAGCTGGGTCCAATGACGGCATGATGATCAAGTCACAATATGACGGCATCGCCAAAGTCGCCGGCTTAGATGACGCGGCCAGTATTGCCGCCTGTCTCAGCGAAGAAGTTCATATGGAAACGCTTCAAACCTCTGCTGATCGTGCTGCAGCCGCCGGAATTTCCAACATTCCTTCCTTCATTTTCAATGGCTCTGTGATGAACGGCGCGAATGATGCAAACGCGATCAAAGGCTGGGTTGAAGGTCGTTCCTCTGCCCGTCCTTAGTGTTTACGCCACGGGCTATCCACAAACACCGTCTTTTATAGCTGATCCGCGCCCCTGATTCGTTTAGGCACGGCTTGAACTCCACCTCCAATTCGGGATGCTCCACCATGGCCTCACTGATTCGCACAACACTCCTCATCGGCACTGCAGCCTTATTTACGGCGTGTGGAAATGCCGCCGAGACAACAGACGGAACCGCAACGAGCACGCCCACGACAGCGTCAACTGCGGACCGAACATCTTATGAGCGCCCCGACGATCACGCCATTGGCCGCGTCGATGCGCCGCTTGTCATCGTGGAATATGCGTCTGTAACCTGCCCTGGCTGCTCCTATTGGCATCAGACGGTCTATCCTGAATTCAAGGCGCGCTATGTTGATACGGGTAAAGTCCGGTTCGTCTTTCGCGAATTCCTGACTGGTAACCCACAATTGGCAGAAGCCGGGTTCAAAATCGCGCTCTGCGCCGATCCTGATAACTACTTCAAAAACATCAAGCTCCAGTTTGATCGTTTGCAACAAATCACACAGATGGCGCAGGCTGGGAATGCCCGGACCGCCTATATCAATCTCGCCAAAGCGTCCGGCCTGAGCGAAGAAGAGTTTGCGACCTGTATGGCCAATGAGGCCCATCGCGATCATATCAATAGTAAAATGGAGCAAGGTTTTGATGAGGGCGTCACCGGAACTCCGGCATTCTTCATTAATGGCAAAGCCGCTAAAATCGGATCTGTCGAAGCGATGGACGAAGTCCTTATGGGTCTACTCGGTGAAACACCTTCTGAGGTGACGGACGAAGAGACACCTACTGTTGAGTCTGCTGAATAAATTATGGGCTCGCTGGTCTTCGACAAGATCAATCTGACAGGCTTTAAGAGCTTCGTCGAACCCACTGATTTTATTATAGAACCGGGTCTGACGGGCGTCGTCGGACCCAATGGTTGCGGCAAATCCAACCTGCTCGAAGCTTTGCGCTGGGTCATGGGCGCGAATAGTGCCAAGGCCATGCGCGGCGCACAGATGGAAGATGTCATCTTCTCTGGAACGCGCCAACGACAAGGCCGCAACCAAGCCCATGTCACACTAACAATTGATAATAGCGCGCGGGTGGCCCCTGCGGCCTTCAATGATTCCGAACAACTCGAAGTTATGCGGGTTATCACCAAAGGCAAAGGGTCGACCTATAAAGTCAATGGCAAGACTGTGCGCGCCAAGGATGTGCAGCTTCTCTTCGCCGATGCGTCCACCGGGGCAAACTCCCCGGCTCTCGTCCGACAAAACCAAATCAGCGAGCTGATTTCCGCTAAACCCGCCAACCGCCGCCGGGTGTTGGAAGAGGCGGCTGGGATATCGGGGCTTCATTCCCGCCGTCACGAAGCGGAACTACGTCTTCGGGCTGCCGAAAATAATCTCGACCGTTTGCAAGATATTGTCGCGCAGATCGAAAGCCAGTTGTTGAGCCTACGCCGTCAATCGCGGCAAGCGTCGCGCTACAAGCGGCTCGCGGGCGAAATCCATGAATATAAAGCGCTCCTATGGCGGAAACGTTGGGTTGCTGCCTTGGACACATTGTCTGGAGCCACCGACGCGCTACGAGCGTGTGAAGCCAATGTTCAAGACACGGCTCTAAAAGCGACCGAAGCCCAACGTCTCGCCGCCGATCTGTCCGGCACACTCAAGCCCAAGCAAGAAGAACAATTGATCGCGGCCGCGGTCCTCGCCCGATTGAATGCGGCCAAAGAATCGCTGGAAGCTGACGAGCAAGCCGCGACATCGGAAGTCCGCAAGCTTAAAGCGCAAATCGAACAGCTCAGCGCGGACATTGAACGCGAAAGCGGCATTCTTGTTGACGCACAAACAGCCGAAGCGCGGCTGAAAATCGAATATGATAATCTCGCTGCGGTTGGCGACCAATCGGCCACGCTCGATGCGGCGCAAGATGAGGCCGAAGTGGCGTTGCGTCTGCGCAATCAGATCGAAGCAGATATGTCCGAACTCACGACATTGATCGCCGGACAAACGGCCCGGGCGGAAAGCGCCGCGCGGGAATTAGACCAATCGGAACGCCGTTTATCGGGTCGGTTACGTGAACTCGAAGATGCCCAGTCGAAACTGGCGTCCATGTCATCCGATAGCGGCGCGTCGGCGAACCTGTTTACGGCATCCGCCAAGGATGCGCTGACGGCCCTCGAAGCCGCCAAATCGGCGGAACGTGACGCAGCGGCGCGTCGGAATGAAGCGGAGGAAGCGGATCAAGTTGCGCGGGAAGCTTTGTCAGATGCCAAGTCTGCACTCGGCGTACTCACGTCTGAGCGGTCTGCGCTGGACCGGATCGTTAATCGCGGGTCCCGCGATCACGCCACCGCCCTGTCACAAATCACGGTCCAAAAAGGATATGAGCAAGCGCTGGCCGCCGCGCTTGGCGAAGATTTAGAAGCCGGCGTTGGCGGCAGTGCGACTTTGCGGTGGACGGGCGCGGCGGAAGCGTCTCAGTCTCTCCCGTCTGGTGCGACACCGCTCTCTCATCTTGTCAGCGGCCCGGCGGAGCTGGTCGCCCGATTGGGTCAAATCGGTGTCACCGACAGTGCGGTTGATTTAGCATCACAGCTCAAACCCGGTCAGCGTCTTGTCACCCGCGGGGGTCATGTCATTCGTTGGGATGGGTTTGTGATGGAAGCGGGCGCAGAAACAGCCGCCTCCGTTCGGTTAAAGCAACAAGGCCGCTTGCAAGATATGGTCGCGGAAATCGACGCCGCGGAAGACGCTGTAACGCAAGCGCAAACCGCTTTTGAGCGCGCCCGTGATCGTCGAAACGCCGCCAAGGACCGGGCGGCCACCGCTCGTGCCGTCCTGCCCGAGCTGGAACGCAAAGAACGGGCCGCGCAAGCCGCCTTTGCGCAATATGAAACGGATGTCGCCCGCGAAACGGCGCAAAAGCGATCCTTAGAAGAGCGCATTGAGCGCCTGCAGTCCGAAATCACAGAGTTGCGTCAACAACGCGACGCGGCCAAGTCCGCTGTCGATGGCGCGGATCGCGACGAAACTTTGGGTCCGAAACGTGAAGCTCTTTCAGAGCGGCTTTTTGCGGCACGCGCGGATGCTGACGAAAAAAACACAACCTATCGATCACTACGGAACGCCATTGACGCCCGGACAACGCGGTTAAAAGCGGTCGAGTCGGAACGCTCGGATTGGAACCGTCGCCAAAGCCAAGCTACCGACCGTGTCGCGACCTTGCAAGGCCGCCGTGATGCCACCGAAATGAACTATCAGGCCGCGACGGAAGGGCCGGATAAATTCGAAGACCGCCGCAGAGCGCTCTTCGCCCAATTAGGTGACGCAGAAGCCCGGCGTAAAACGGCCGCCGATTCGCTCGCGGGGGCAGAAACGGCACTGCGTGAGGCTGAAATCAACGCGCGCGATCTGGAGCGTCTGGCCGGAGAAGCCCGAGAGGCGCGTGCCGGTGCCGACGCGCGACTCATTGCGGCGAAAGAACGGATTGGCGAGACCAAAGCGCGTATTAACGAAACGCTGCAATGCGAACCGTCAGAACTGAGTGAACACCTCGGCGAGCTCTCGCCAGAATTGGCCCTGTCTGAGAACGATATAGAGCGAAAGCTAGAACGGTTAGCGTCAGAACGCGAGAAGCTCGGCAGCGTCAATCTACGTGCGGATGAAGAAGCGGTTGAGCAAGAAGAAACGCTCAACACCATGGTCACCGAACGCGAAGACTTGATCAAAGCCATCGCACGTTTACGCGAAGGTATTGATGAGTTGAATACCGAAGGGCGTCAGCGCCTGCTCGAAGCCTTCGATGTCGTGAATGGCCATTTCGCCAAGCTCTTCGTCACCCTGTTTGGGGGCGGCGAAGCGTGGCTGAGCCTGACAGAAAGCGACGATCCTCTGGAAGCGGGCCTAGAAGTTTTCGCTCGTCCGCCGGGTAAAACACTCAAACCGATGAGCCTTCTCTCTGGTGGGGAGCAAGCGTTGACCGCGACGGCACTGATTTTCGCCGTCTTCCTGTCCAACCCAGCGCCGGTCTGTGTTCTCGATGAAGTCGATGCGCCGCTCGATGATTATAATGTCGGGCGCTATTGCGATGTGCTGGACGAGATGAAACGCCTCACCAACACGAAATTCATCGCCATCACCCACAACCCTGTCACCATGAGCCGCATGGACCGTCTATTCGGCGTGACAATGGCTGAGCAAGGCGTGTCGCAATTGCTGTCCGTCGAGCTCGCACGCGCCGAAGAGTTGGTGGCCGCAGAATAATTTGTCGGGACACTCGCCAAAGCATTTCTAACCGGGACTGATGACGAGATAGGTGTTCTTCCTAAATTATGCCCTCAAGACGGCTGACTCGCGTTGGCTTTGAACCGTTCTGAAAAAAGTCTGTCAAAACCTTTACGAAAAACGAAATTTACATGTGATAACAGCGACTTAACAACGCGCCTACCATTGTTGACTTCCCCTATCCGCTTGGTTAGGTAGAGCGCGCTTTCGAAGGGTGCTGTCCCAGTACTCTTTTGGAGGCGTAACACTTGGTTTTCATGCCGGAAAAGAACGGACAGTCCGACCCCTCCTCGCCGACCGATCTCGACACGCTCGAGAGTAAGCTCGCTAGCGCTCACGCGCGACGCGCTGCAAAAATCGGTCCCGATAAGAGAGACGACAACTCCTTACTTGGAATGGCATGGCGATTAAGCACGGAGCTTCTGGTGTCCGTTCTTGTGGGGATGTTTCTCGGTCTTGGGATCGACACACTCCTCGGAACGAAACCCTGGGGCTTTTTTTTAGGGCTTGGGTTCGGCATTGCCGCCGGGTTTATGAGTGTATTTCGTACGGCGGATGCCATGAATGCGAAATCGGCTCATTTGCCAATTGGTGATAAAGTCCCCGAACCGGATGATGAAGACTGAAGGAGCGGGACGTGGCTAGCGGACCCATGGAACAGTTTAAGATCGAGCGCGAAGCCGATCTATTTGAGATCGCCGGACAAACGGTGTCCTGGACGAATTCGTCCTTTTGGATGGTCGTGTCTGTCGTTTTGATCATTGGATTTTTCATCCTGACAATGCGCGGCAAGCTCATCCCCGGACGGATGCAGTCGATGGGCGAATTGTCCTACGAATTTATCGCCGACATGGTTCGCGACACAGTTGGGCCGGAAGCGATGCGCTTCATGCCTTACGTCTTCGCAATATTTTTCTTCATTCTGTTTTCTAACCTGATCGGGATGAACCCATACGCCTTTACAACAACGTCGCACCTTGCGGTCACTGCCGCGCTTGCCATTTTTACGATCTTGATGGTAATGGTCGCGGGTATTTTCAAAAACGGCCTCGGGTGGTTTAAGATATTCGCCCCATCCGGCCTGCCTTTGCCAATGTATCTGATCATTATCCCGATTGAGATTATTTCGTTCCTATCGCGCCCCGTCACACTCGCCGTGCGTCTGTTCGCCAATATGGTTGCGGGCCACGTTCTGTTGAAGCTTTTCGCTATCTTTGCTGCATTCTTGCTGGCCAAGGGTGGTATCACGTCCGTCGGCGTTATCCTTCCGGTTGTCGGAACATTAGGGATCGTCGCGCTTGAATTTCTTGTCGCAGCGCTTCAAGCCTTCGTTTTCGCAATCTTGACCTGCGTTTATCTGAACGACGTCTATCACGTCGGTCATCACTAAGTTTTTCACGTTTAACACAGCGATTTCCAAGGAGAAATAAAATGGAAGAAGCAGCACGTTACATCGGTGCCGGCCTAGCTGGTACAGCCCTCATCGGCGCCGGCATTGGCATCGGTTCGATCTTCTCAAAGTACCTCGAAGGTGCTCTGCGTAACCCATCCGCAGCCGCCAGCCAGCAGACAAACCTGCTGCTCGGTTTTGCGCTTTGCGAAGCGACGGGCCTGTTCGGCTTCGTTCTCGCCATGATCATCCTGTTCGTCTAGGCTTTTTGATCGACTGACCTTCGTGTCAGTTTAATGGAGATTAAGTTGATGGCGGCTGAAACCATCCCTCAAAGTGGTGACCACGCAGCAGAAGCTTCTGCTGTGGGCTTGCCGCAACTCGACCTCTCCACATGGACGAGCCAGATCTTCTGGCTCGCCCTGACTTTTGCCGTTCTTTATTTCGCTTTGTCGCGATTCATTCTGCCGAACTTACGCAACACACTTGCTAATCGGTCAGACCGGATCGCGGATGACCTCGACAGCGCCACGCGCATGAAAGTTGAGGCTGAAGAAGCCGAAAAAGCCTTTGAAGAGTCCCTCCGCAGTGCCCGGGCTAAGGCCGCCAATGTTGCTGAAAGCACGCGTCAATCTCTTGACGCCGAAATTCAATCCGAACTAGATGCCGCGGATGCGGACGCTGAACGCGAAGCCGACATTGCGGAAGCCCGTATTCGCGAAATCAAAACGGCGGCTTTGTCCAACATTGATGCCGTTGCCTCAGATGTTGCCGGGACAATTGTCTCTCAACTGACGGGCAAGACAGTCACCAAAGCCGCATTGACGGCTGCTCTGAACAAGGCTTGATCCCATGACGGCCAACCTCATTTTTGCGGGCGGCAAAGCCTGGTACCTCGCATCAGAATTCTGGGTTCTTGTCCCGGTTCTTTTGTTTCTTGCACTTGTCGCTTGGAAAGGTGGCTTCAAAGCCGCTGGATCAGCGCTGGATAAACGCGCCGATACGATCCGGAGGGAACTTGATGAAGCCCGTCGCTTGCGTGAAGAAGCCCAAGCTTTGCTCGCCTCTTACCAGCGCAAGCAAGCCGAAGCAGAAACTCTTGCAGAAGAAATCGTCGAGCGCGCGCGTCGCGATGCCGAGGCGATGGCCGCTAAGGCGCGTACGGACCTTACAGACCGTTTGCATCGCCGTGCCGCCCAAGCCGAAGCTAAGATCGCATCTGCTGAGTCTCAAGCTTTAGCCGAAGTTAAATCCAGAGCGGCTGACTTAGCCGTAAATATAGCCGAACAAATCATTCGCACAGAGATGAGCGCGGCAGATCGGACCCGTCTTTTCAAAGATGGTCTTAGCCAAATGGGTGGCGCGCTTAACTAGCCTCCGCTCAATAATTATCGTTTTTCGATAATTATTTCTGGATTATTGTCTCGTTTTATGCTTTAGGGTTTTTATGAGACACACAACCATTTCCCTTTCATTATTGCTTGCGCTGAGCGCAAGCGCTCCCGTTTTTGCACAAGCACAAACGGTTCGGTCTCCTGCGTTTAACTCCAGTCTGGCCGTCACGGCCTCGCAATTCGATCGCTTCACGCCCAACCCAATACGATCAGTTCGCTTGGATTTCACAATCTGGGACGAGATGCTCAAGGAAATGGTCTATTATACAGGACCAAGTCTAAGACAGCGTGCCTCGAAGCCAGAGCCGATTGTCGGCTCTCGCCGTGTGTTTGGACACACATCGCCTTACCGTCTTGAAGGCAATAAAGTTGTGTTCGAAAAAATGGGCCCTGAATTCAGACAGATCATAGATGACTATGTAACTGATCTAGAGAGCATCGGTAACAGCGTTGGCATTTCCATGCTGCCGAGAAGTGAACAGCTCGCCTATTGGCTTAACCTGCATAATGCTTTGGTGATTCAAGCCATTGCGTCCCATTACCCCATCAAAGACCCGTCACGGGAAACTGACCCTGATGGTCGATCCTTTCATGACATTGGCAGAGTGACAATTGACGGCGTGTCCCTTTCGCTGCGTAACATCCGAGAAGATATTGTTTATAAAAACTGGAATGATCCGCTGGTCATTTACGGATTTTTCCACGGTGATATCGGGTCACCATCTTTGCAGCGCAAAGCCTACACAGCCTCTAATATGCAAGACACTCTGCGGTTTTCAGCTGAAGAGTTTGCCAACTCTCTTCGCGGTGTGATGGTTTATGGCAAAACAGCTCATATCTCACGTCACTACCAAGATGCGGCCCCCTATTTCTTTAGCAACTTTGATCGTGACGTCCGGTCTCACATGATCGGCTTGTCAAACGAAGATGTAAAAGAGCAGCTCCTAAAGGCAACGCAGCCGTTTAAGATCGCCAGTTATGAAACATCTGTCGCTGATCTGACGAATGGCGATTCAGATCGTATTCAGCTCTCTGAAGTCAACAATTATAGCGAAACGGGCACGTCCGGGCCGCCACAAGTCTTGGCGCGTGCGCTCTCAGAGCAGAGTGAAAAGTTCCGTCGCATTCGTAAACGCGGCCTCTTTGGCTCTGTGACAATTGAAGATGTTCAGACGGTGGACGATGCCGATTTCGGGAAGCCAAGCGGCCCAAGCTTCATTCAGATCGGCCCTCTCGCCGATCAAATTCCGGCTCCTGAAACTGGCAAATAGAGTTTAGTGCATAAAAAAAGCCCGGACATTTGTCCGGGCTTTTCTATATGTCGCGACGTACGCTTGGCTAAGCTTTACGAACCAAATGCATGATCAGGCCGATCACGAAGAGGATGATAAAGACATAGAATAAGAGTGTGGCGATCCCGGACGCGGCTCCGGCGATACCACCGAAACCGAGGACGGCGGCGACAATTGCGATAACGAAAAATATAATGGCCCAGCGTAACATTGTTTTCTCCCTGATGAGTGAGCAATATTGCTCTCGTAAAATAAACGGCCAAACATCCGAGATGGTTCCCAATCCTACATTCAAAATTTGATCGGGGTGCTTGAGGGCTCTGACGAAGAGGGCGAAATCAGGAGGATCGGGAGCCACAATCAGGCCCAGTGGCTGTCCAAATTTTAGCGGCCCAGCTGAGGAACCGCGCACACGGGCTCGTAACTCTCACACAGGCTATGGCTCAATTTTGATCGTGACCGGGATTTGGGCCGCGTCCATTCTATCTTTGACGAACACAACCGCCGAGACACTCGTCTTGGCCTGTGCCTGAACCGACACGACCGCATCCGGTGCATGGGCCCGCAACGCCTGAATGCGCGCCGGGATCGACGGTAGGCTGACCCGTTCACCCTCGATAAAGGCTGCGTCCACCGTATCTAAATGCACGAGGATCGTCGGGAGTGGTGAGGGAGACGCGTTTGTGTCTGGCGTTTCTGCGAAGGCGATTCCGCTCTCATCGAGAAAGACAGCGGAAACGATAAAGAAAATTAGCAATATAAAAACGAGATCCAGCATCGGTGTCATATCGACGCCGGCATCATCATCGGCTCTTCGAATAGATCGTCTCATGTCACCCCACAAGTTATAGTATATTATAACACACTATAGCTATTTTGAGAAGGTCATATCGGATTGAAGGTGTCCAGTGCCCTCGGCGTGTCGTTGGGGGCCGTATAGGTGACCGTCTCTCCGACCATTTCCAACCGATGCCCACCGCCCTCAAACACCATCATGTCGCCATCCCGGCGCGCAGACATCTCAGTCAGCGGAAGCGTTTCGAAGAATTGACGCACCTGAGTGCTCGCTCTCCAGAGCGCATCGCGGCTGCGTTGATCCTCATTTGATAGATCGGATGTCGGCGCATTATTCTGCCAGCCAAAATACCATTCCACGCCCGCTCCTCCCGCTAAAAAGGCCGGCCACAGCACGGTGAGAATTTCATTACGACGCTCGACCTCGGCATCGGGACGCGCGCCAAACTCCCAGCCGAGCGGTTCGTCTACACTGACCATCCAAGGCCGCCCTGCCGCTGCGGATTTTTCCGTCCACTCCACGATCTTGTCGAAGTAATTGTCATGCGCTTGCAGGCTGATACCCGAAAAACTGGGGCGGCCGAGCAGTTCGCTATACAGGGCCGCCTCAGCGTCCGGCCAATTATGCGCGACAATGGGATGGCCGCGCGTGTCTAACGTGGCGATATAATCGGCAAATTCACCGCGCTGCTTCGGAGACGTGGGTTGGCGGTAGGGATCTTCACCAGAATTGCCGATGACGCCATTTTCTTCGCCCAAGTTCCAAATGATCATCGGAAGGTGGCCAAAGCGCGCGACCATTTCACGGTAATAGAGCTTACGAGACGGTGCGAAACCCTCGCCAATCGTCATCCCGTCATGCGTTTCAAAAAAACTTTCATTCTCTGTTTCAGTGAAAAAGAAGTGGATCGCGACACCGCGCTTGTTAGCGTGCTCAAACACGGCCTGCCACTGCGCGAGCTTCGAGACATCGAAGACATAGGGATCATCATGCACTACCCAAGGCGAGACATCCCCCCCGTCGCCATGAATATTCATCCCAACCAGATATTGCGAATTGACCCCGACCTCTTCGTAATAGTTGAACAGGCCAAGCAACGCCGCGCCTTTGCCATCATCCCACGTTGGGTCATCGGCGCGGGCATCTTTCAAATGAGGTTCAAATTTATGTAGCTGATCCTCACCCAATGCCGGGAATGTCGCGCCGCCAGAATCGTAAGTGCCATCGAAGTCGGCATAGGCGAGGATATTTTCGGGAGAACCTGCGCCCGTTTTGAGGAACGGTGTTCCATCTTGCATTAGATAGCGAAACTCGCCCTGCGTCAGGGCGGAAATTGGAGGAAAATCTCTTCGATCGCGATCTTTCGCCGTCCAACGAACCCGATTGACAACAGTCACATCCTCGCATGGCGTTGATCTGATCGCGATCTTCTCCCCTGAACATCGAGCAATTTCGATTTCGTAGTCGCCCAATTGATCAATTACGAGGTTGGCATGAAACGCTAACCCGTCATGATCTTCAGATTTGGATAGATAGCCGGGCACTACACGGGTTGATCCATCTGGAAACTTCACGTGAATATCCATTCGGTTATTCAAGAAAGCCTCACGAGATTCAATAAGCTCGCTGGCATCAGCGTGAAGATGCCACGTTTCACCATAATGAACGGTATGTCGGGTGTCAGGAGCAGCTTCTGTTGCGCACGCCACAAGTAACAGCCCATAGAATCCGCCAAAACATACGGCTGAATACTTCATCAACTGGCCTCCAACGCTCTCTCAACCGCCTCGACCGCCGCCACAAACGCCAACATCGTGCTTTGATGACGCGCGGGATAGGCTCTGACCCCTTCAAGAATGGCGAGGCGCGAGAACCGTCCCGTCGGTGGGGCGCCATTCTCTTTCAACATCACCCGCAATCCGTCTCGTGCTGCGACTAAATCGTCCAAGCTCGCTCCGATGAGCTGTTCTTTGAGGATCGCGGCGCTTGCTTGGCCAAGCGCGCAGGCCTGCACACGAAGCGCCGCGTCTTGCACGCGCGCTCCCTCCATCTTCACATCAATCTCCACCCACGACCCACACAGCTTACTGACTTTGCGCGCCGTGCCATCCGGCGCATCCAAGGCTTCATTTTTGAGCGTCGATGACAGGGTGAGGATATCAGAATTGTAGAGCGTGCCTAACATTGGCGGAACCCTAGGGCGTCGGCGGTGGATAAAACCTCAATCATCATAATGGTCCAGCGTGAGCGCCGTCAGCGTGTCCGGAACAATGACATAGTCATACGGAATGAAAAACCCGAGGCTGAGGTCGCCCGCCCGAAAACTGCCCATCGGTTCGTCAATATCACTCAAAATGACGCGGTAACCCTCGCCTAATTGCGCTTGAATAGCGTTCACTTCATCCAACGCCTCACGGATCACAGCCGGGCGGTATTGCTGCGGATCGACGACAGAGATCACAACTGACCCACTCTCGGAAATTGTGACCCGACCCCGCTCTGGAATTGTTTCGACAAATTTCGAAAGTTTCGTGGAGATGGCAAACGTATCACTGACATTCTTCGGAATAGCTGTTTTCACTTGGATCGTGGCAACACTCGTATCGGGACGGTAGCCATTCCCAATCGCGGCTTCATAGACACTCGGCGATAGCGAACGCACGATGCTACCCTCATCCACGAAAGAGAGGCTAATGCCGGATGATTTCATGGCGGCTGCTTGAAACAGCCCAATTGTATCCATGATTTCGGTCAACCGCTCGGATTGGGCTCGCGCGTCACTTTCAATTTCAACTTCGAGCAGAAGATTATCGCCCGGAACGGTCAAGAACCGACCTGGAATTTCATCCTGAATGGATATTCTTGACCCTGTCACGATAATTTCGTCTTGGGCTTGGGCATAAGCCCAATCGACGCTGGCAAGGCTGATAAAAAGAGCAAGCGGAGCAATATATTTCATGGCCTGATCTTAACGCGAGATGGGTTTAACACAAGCCAGCCGAGGGATTGCCGCACCGCAGTCTCTCCCCTCGCCACGACCCGGTGTTGTCCCTATGTTCTGTCTATCATGCCTTCGTCCGATTCGTTCCAACCTGCCCCGCCCCCGCCATCGACAGCCGGGTCGATTTCATCGCGCGCGATGCCGACCCGGACCGCCGTGTCCGAAGCGGATTATCTCGACGGCCTGAACCCTGAACAACGGGACGCCGTCTTGACGACAGAAGGCCCGCTATTGGTGCTAGCGGGTGCAGGCACTGGCAAGACACGGGTTCTAACAACACGGCTGGCGCATATTATCCGCAGCCGCCTCGCCTACCCCAGCCAAATCCTCTCCGTCACCTTTACCAATAAGGCCGCGCGAGAAATGCGCGAACGGGTTGCGAAACTGATGGGGGAACAGGTCGAAGGGATGCCGTGGCTTGGCACATTCCACTCCATCGCTGCGAAAATCCTTCGCATTCATGCGGAACTGGTCGGATTAAAGAGCAGTTTCACGATTTTGGATACGGACGACCAAATCCGTTTGCTCAAGCAAGTCATCCAAGCCGCCGGCATTGACGATAAGCGCTGGACCGCCCGCTATATGGCCAGCCTCATTGATGGATGGAAGAATAAGGGGCTGACCCCTGACAAGCTCACCGCCAATGACGGCTTCGCTTTCGCCGAAGGCAAAGGGGTGCAAATTTACACCACCTATCAGAACCGATTGAAGGTTCTGAACGCCGCTGATTTCGGCGACCTGCTACTGCACAACATTACGATCTTCCAAAAACATCCGGACGTGCTGGCGAAATATCACAATAAGTTCCGTTATCTGCTGGTCGACGAGTATCAGGATACGAACGTCGCGCAGTATTTGTGGCTGCGTTTGCTGGCGCAAAATACAGGCGGTACAGGCGCCCATAATGTCTGTTGTGTCGGCGACGATGATCAATCCATTTATGGGTGGCGCGGGGCGGAAGTGGATAATATCTTGCGCTTTGATCAAGATTTTCCGGGCGCAAAAGTTATCCGCCTCGAACGCAATTACCGCTCCACGGAACATATTCTCGGCGCTGCTTCTGGACTTATCGCAGCCAATAAAGATCGGCTCGGCAAGACGCTCTGGACCGAGGATATGGGCGGCAACAAAGTCGCTGTAACCGGGGTTTGGGACGGTCCAGCGGAAGCACGCATCATCAGCGGCGATATTGAGAATTGGAAGTCCAAGGGACGGTCCTACAATGACGTCGCAATCCTTGTACGCGCCTCGCGGCAAATGCGGAACTTTGAAGAACGGTTCATCCAGCTCGGCCTACCTTACCGGGTCATTGGCGGACCCCGTTTCTTTGAACGGTTGGAAATCCGCGATGCGCATGCTTACTTGCGCGTGTTACGGTCAGACACAGACGATCTGGCGTTCGAACGCATCGTCAACACGCCCAAGCGTGGCATCGGCGCAACCTCCGTACGCAAATTACAAGAGGCGGCCCGCGCGATGAATGTGTCGATCGAGGCCGCCACACGGACCATTGTCCGGACCGATGAAGTACGCGGTAAAGCGCGCTCCGCACTGCGCGCGTTCCTGCTTGATATCGATCGCTGGCGTAAAGAGGCGGAAGACGCAAAACACACCGAAATGGCCGAACGCATTCTGGATCAATCCGGCTACACACAAATGTGGCGCGATAATAAGGATGCCAAATCGCAAGGCCGGTTGGATAACCTAAAAGAACTCATCAATGCCATGGGCGAGTTCGACACGCTCGACGCCTACATGGAACATGTCAGCCTTGTGATGGATGTTGAAACAGGGCCGCAAGAGGACGAGATTAGCCTGATGACGCTACATAGCGCCAAAGGGCTGGAGTTTCCGCTCGTTTTCCTGCCCGGCTGGGAAGAAGGCACATTTCCGAGTCAACGCTCACTCGATGAAAGCGGTATGGCCGGATTAGAAGAAGAACGCCGCCTTGCCTATGTCGGTATTACGCGCGCGCGCGAAATGGCAAAAATCTACTTTGCTGCCAATCGACAGCTCTACGGGAGCTGGCAAAGTAGCCTGCCATCGCGCTTTATTGACGAACTGCCGATCCAACATGTCGATGTGGAGAGCGAGGCCAATCAATATAATCCCTCTTTGATTACGAGCCGCTTGCAAGAAAGTTTTGGTCGGAGCTTTACGGCTGCGCAAGATTCTGGGCGGACCTCGCCCGGTTGGCAACGCTATAAAAACAATAAAGACAATAACTTTGGTCGCGCGCCAAAAGACATTGAAGGCCATGCCGTTCGTCGTCCGGCCAAAGGCAAGACATCGAATTACGCGGTTGGCGAACGTGTCTTTCACAATAAATTCGGCTACGGCGCTGTGAAAGCGGCTGATGGAACAAAATTGACAGTGGAATTCGAAAAGGCGGGCGAGAAAATGGTGCTGGACGGTTTTGTCCAACGGGCGTCTGAGGTGTGAGCACGAAACCGCTGTTCACTCTGGCTCTTGCATGGATGTTATCCGGCTGCGCCAGCGTCAACTTTTCGCTTTTGCAGGTCAATTCACTCGCGTCAGAGGTCCCGGGCGTCGCCGCCTTTGATGGGCTAGAGGCGATGGCTGACAGGGCGCCCCACACAGATAAACGCCGGGTCAATATTATTTTTTTACACGGTATTGGATGGGTCGAAAACCCGAATGAGAAACCTCTCGCGAATGCGTTCATCACCGGGGTCGCAGACGCTTACGGCTTAGATGTCGAAAAAAAAGTGGTCAGCGCACTCTGCGGTCGGGATAGAAAAAAGAACGATCTGTCGCTTCGCAATCATGTCTATATAAAATCTCCTGAGATCAAACGCTACCGGACGGCGATCCCCGGCCGACAACTGCAACTGGATCGCCTTGTCTGTATGGACCGTCAAACCCTCCCTGTTCGCGATGACCTCAGCTATGTTATTTACCGGATATTCTGGGATGAAACGATGTGGGAGAGCCTGCAAAATGCTCATGTCGGACAAGATGATAGCCAAGGCGACTCGCTTGATTTCTCTGGACTACGGCGACCCTTAAACCGCAACCTTAAAGACAAATTCGTCAATTACGGTTTCTCTGATGCGATCATGTATCTCGGCCCTGCGGGTCTGGAAATTCGCAATGCTATTCGCGGGGCCATGTGTGCGGCGGCTCTCGAAGCGAATGGGCTGTCATTTGAAACCATCGGCCACGAAGTTGATTATCAAGAAATTTGTGCTGCAGCCGAGCAAATGAAAATGAATGGTGATCCGTTTGCTTTCGTCGCGGAATCGCTCGGGTCCAAGATCGCGCTTGACGTGGTTCGAGACGCGATGACGGATAGCCGCGAGACTGTGCATGATGCCATGATCCGCCAGACGCAGGTCTTCATGCTGGCCAATCAAATTCCGCTGCTTAGCCTCTCTGATTTGTCAGATAGCGTAGCATTCAAGCCGTCAGATTATGCGCCAAAAGATAGACCCACCTTGATTGCCTTCTCCGAAATCAATGATTTTCTGACCTATGAACTCGTTCCGTTTTACGAACAGCTTTATAAGAACAGTAAAATTGATCCAGCTTTTAAAGCGGCAGATTCAGGTCTCGAAACGCTGGACCGGCGCAAGCTCGTTGACCGGCTCGGCTTTAATGTCATCGACATGCGGGTCGAATTTGCCGAACCAATAATCCCGTTTGTTAACAGTTTCGTCGACCCGGCTTTCGCGCATAATGGCCATGTCCGCCAACCCGAGATTATGGATTTCATTATTTGCGGTGCGGACGGGTCTAAGGCGCGACTTAAGACGTGCGACGTGAACCGGAGCCCAAGACCATGACACAGCCCTTTGCTCTAACTGTGCGCGCTCCGCGTGACATTGGCTATGATCTCGCCGAACAACTCGGTTTCGATGAGATGAAAGAAGCCCTCGCCATATCGATCTTTGATGAGGGCGAAACGGCGGTCAGCGTTCAAGCGCTTTATGAGGCCGAAGCCACAGCAAAAGCGGCTCAATCCGAAATGCCCACCCACGTTGAAAGCACAGTCGCGCAATTACCGGATGAAGACTGGGTTGGATTGAGCCAATCAGGGCTTCCCCCCATAAAGGCCGGACGGTTTTTCGTTCATGGCAGCCACGACACACCGCCAGATGACGCGGTTTTTCCTGTTCTGCTCGATGCTGGCCAAGCCTTTGGCACAGGCCATCACGGCACAACGACGGGCTGCTTGTTGATGTTAGATGAACAAGAAAAACGAGGCCTACACCCTGCGACAATATTGGATCTTGGCACAGGGGCCGGCATTCTTGCGATTGCAGCGGCAATGCTGTTCCCCGACGCGGATATTCTCGCGACCGATATTGATCCTGTCGCAACCGAAGTCGCAGACGTGAACGCCGCCATCAACGGCGTTCAGTTTCGGTCCGTCACAGCCGACGGGTTTGATACGCCGGCCCTGAAGGGAAAGACGTTTGATCTCATTATCGCGAATATTTTGGCGGGCCCTTTGCGGGGGCTGGCGGGTGATATTGCGCAGGCTATGAATCCAAAAGGGTTTGCAATTTTATCAGGCATTTTAGATGCGCAAGCCGAATGGGTTGCCGACGCCTTTCGAGCCGAAGGCCTCAGCGTGGCGCTGAAGCCCAGCCTGGATGGCTGGACGTCACTCTTAGCATCGCGAGACTAAACACCCCGAATGATGCGGCGGGACCGCCGTTGCGACCTGCGTGACAAAAGTTTCGTAAGGGGTTCAGCCGTTTTCATCGGCACGGCAGTCTCAATGAGCCGCTTTGTATCCGGTTGATAAGCCATTTTATCTCTCTTTCTAAGTCGCGGAATTATCCGCTGTCTGACTGAAATCTCTATGTCAGAAAGATAGATTCATTCATACTCACATGATTATGACATATATCATGCATTTATGAACACTTGTGAGATTTCGACATAAAAAAAAGCCCGGACACGGGGTCCGAGCTATTAAAAGCGAAATACGGATAAACCTTAGAGCGCGCGTTGAGCCCGACGGTTCTGACGGATAGTGCGACGGGTCAGGAGACTAACCGTAGCGATTTCGCCGCCGACTTTGACCTTGCTTTGCGGGCGCAAGGTGCTGGCATTGAATTGATAGGACATGTTATTTTTCTTCTGTCTTTGCGGTGCGACCTGATTGTCGTCACCCTTTTTTGAGTGACTTGTATGTAGGTTTGCCCCTGACCCAATTGAACCTACAGTGCACCAACTTAGCTATGCAAAAACGGGTAGCAATTCACATCCTTGTTAGGCTCGCGTTAATGTTGTTGTCCCGTTTAGAGAAAACATCAAATAAATAGATCATTTTTTGCCCAAAATATCGAATGCCAGCGAAACTCAGGTGGACCGCTTTCCCTTCCGGTCCAAAGCGCCTAGATGTTGGGCATGGGTAAAATCACGATAGACATGATACAAAATTTTGACGTTGTCGGAGGGCCAAAGATGGGACGGGACAATGTCCCGCTCTTACGCGCCGAACTGAAACGCCTTAAGCTCGACGGCCTGCTGATCCCGCATGAAGACGAATATAATAACGAATATTTGCCCGACTATAATGAGCGGCTGATGTGGGCCACAGGGTTCACCGGATCCGCAGGGGCCGCCATTGTTCTTAACGACCGTGCGTCAATGTTCACGGATGGCCGCTATACGTTGCAAGTGCGTCAGCAAGTTGATGGCGATCTGTTTGGGTTTGCGCGACTGGAAGACGGTATTACCGCATGGCTTCGTGCCAATCTCCGCAAAGGCGAGACGATCGGATATGATCCGCGTCTGCATCCGCCCAAAGCCGTCTCTGCGCTCCGCAACGCTGCCGAGGGCGCTGGTGCAACATTAGTCGCGCTAGAGGTAAACCCAATTGATACTGCTTGGACAAACCGGCCTGCGGCCCCCAAGGGCCCAGTCGCTATTCAACCCGATATGTTATCCGGTAAAAATCACGCGCAAAAGCGCGCAGAAATTGGCCAAGCCATCGCCCATGCGGGCGCAGACGCGGCCATGTTGACGGCACCCGCATCAATTGCGTGGTTGCTTAACCTGCGCGGGTCTGATGTGCGCTGTACACCGTTGATGTTGGCCAATGCGATCATTGACAAGGCCGGCCTCGTGTCGCTCTATGTGGACCCAGATAAGCTGTCTGGTGATGTTCGCTCGCATCTTGGCAATGAAGTCAGCGTTACTTCGGAAGACGCGTTAGCCGCGGACCTATCTAACTGGTCGGGTAAAACACTTATTGTCGATCCCACCACAAGTTCAGCTTGGCATTCCCAATCCCTTAAAGACGCTGGCGCAACCGTCCTCGCTCAAGAGGACCCGGTCGCGCTGCCCAAAGCCATTAAATCAAGCGCTGAATTGCGCGGCTCAGAAACGGCGCATCGCCGGGATGCTGTGCCTTTAATCCGCTTCCTCCACTGGCTCGACACAGAGGCTCAATCGGGACAGTTTGACGAGATTGATGCGGCCGTGAAGTTGGAAACGTTCCGCCATGATACGGGCTTGCTGAAAGACCTCTCATTTGAGACCATCTCCGGGGCCGGGTCCAATGGCGCGCATTGTCATTACCGCGTCAATACGGCGACCACCCTGCCCCTTGCGCCGGGAACGCTTTATTTGGTCGATAGTGGCGGCCAATATGTTGACGGCACGACCGATGTTACGCGCACGGTTCCGATCGGCAAAGCGACACAGGAAATGTGTGAGCGTTACACACTCGTGCTACAAGGCCATATCGCGCTAGCCACGATCCGTTTCCCCTCCGGCACCACGGGGTCAAATCTCGACGCCATCGCGCGCTACCCCCTCTGGCAAGCCGGATTAGACTATGATCACGGCACAGGTCACGGTGTTGGTGCATTCCTTGGCGTCCATGAAGGACCACAACGGATTTCGAAGACGCCCAACAACGTCGCCCTAGAAACGGGCATGATTGTTTCAAACGAGCCCGGTTATTATAAAGCGGGTGAATACGGTATCCGGATCGAAAATTTGCAATATGTCACGCAAGCCGAAGATATCTCCGGTGGCGAACGTCCAATGCACGGCTTCCATACGCTCACGCTGGCACCTTTCTGCCGGGCGCTAATCGACACGGACATGCTGACCCGCGCTGAACGTGACTATGTCGATGAATATCACGCCCGCGTTCAAAAAGAGATCGGTCCTGAGTTGGATGGCGAAATCGCCGCTTGGCTAAAGCAGGCTTGCCGCCCTCTCTAAAAGCCCCCGTATTAATTGGTAGGACGGACAGGCCCATAAGGGGCCTCTGGGCGTGCCTCATTCTATTGCGACGTTTACAAATTGGAATTTGAGATCATGGAACAAACACTAGAAGTTTTTGATCGGCTGGTCCGTGAACTTTTAGCGGATGAGGCCAAAAATCCGGTTGCGGAGCACATCCCTTCCGCCACCGTATATGAGCGTCTTGATCTCAAATTACAAAAAGACGGCATAAGCACCACTGAGTTAGAAGCCGCTCTGAAAGACCTCATCTTCACGTCCCCTCGTACGGCGACGACAGGGTTTTTCAATCAACTGTTTGGCGGGCGTCAAGATAAAGCCATCCTCGGCGACTTGCTCTCTGTTATTCTCAACAACAGTATGGCGACATACAAAGCGGCGGGCCCTCAGATTGCCGTAGAGAAAACCCTCTTACGCCAAGTGTGCGATATAATTGGCTGGGGCGAGGACGCAGACGGCACGTTGGCGCCCGGCGGGTCTATGACCAACTTCATGGGTATGCTGATGGCCCGCGATGCCTTTAATCAAAACATACGCTTTGAAGGCGTTCAGCAAAAAATGACCGTCTATACGTCGATAGAAAGTCATTACAGCACGCCCAAGAATGCCGCTTTTTCAGGCATTGGCCGGGATAATGTGAGGATGATCGCGACCGATGATCAAGGCCGTATGGACCCTGAGGTTTTAAGAAAAACTATTCAAGAGGATGTCGCGAACGGATTCCATCCGATCCTGATCAATTGCACCGCCGGCACGACCGTACTGGGCGCTTTTGATAATCTCGTCGAAGCGTCGGCCATCGCCAAAGAATTCAATATCTGGCTCCATGTTGATGGGGCCTATGGCGGGTCTGTTCTGTTCAGTGACCAATACAGGCATCTTATTGACGGCGTTGAAAACGTCGATTCTTTCACGATCAACGCGCATAAAATGCTCGGCACACCGCTGAGCTGCTCCTTGATTGTGGTGAAGGACAAGAAGAACCTCCACAACTCGTTTTCCAACGACGCAAGCTACCTATATCAAACAGACCATGACGGATTTAATCCGGGCAAAACATCCATTCAATGCGGCCGTAGAAACGATGCGCTAAAACTCTGGGTGCTTTGGAAGAGTGTCGGCACGAACGGCTTGGCCGCTATCGTCAATAAGCAGTTTGAACTCGCCGACACGGCCCGCGACTATGTCCGACGCCATCCTGACTATTCGGATTACAGTGTGGACGACACAGTCGCCATTTGTTTCAATTACAAAGGCATCCTCGCCACAGAACTTTGCACCGCGCTCTATGAACATTCAGAGCTGCTTGTCGGTTACGGGTCCTTCAGAGACGACACGTTCATCCGCTTGGTCACGATCAATGCCACCAATGACACGGATGATATTCTCAACTTCTTCAAAACTCTGGAGACATTTGTCGCCGAGAACGACGTGGTTTTCAAAAAATAGCGCCGGTCGGTCGGAGCGCTACCCGCTCACGATTTGATTGAACCCGCCGTAAATCATGCGCTTGCCATCAAACGGCATCGTTGATCCAAACTCAGCCATGGTCGGATCACTCTCCGCCGCAGCCCAACCGGCGTCGCGTGTCGTTTTATCCGGCCAAATCGTCCAGCCAACGACAACGTCTTCATCCTCTGTCTTCTGAACCGCCATCGGCATGGAAGTCACAGTCCCGTCCGGCACATCGTCACCCCACGCTTCGGAATAGGCTATGGCCCCCTGCCGTTTGAACATTTTCGCAAAGGCCTCCGCGTGGCGGATATACTCGGCCTTATTCTTGTGCGGCACGGCGGCCACAAACACATCAACGTAAGTCATACTCTCTCCCTTATGAGTTTATACCATAGATCATGCCGGAAAGAAAAAGGGCGCCGAAGCGCCCCAAATCCGTGATCATGTCGAACCCTCTAAAACGGGATTTCATCGTCCAGATCAAAGTCTTGTTTCGGGCCGTCCATTTTGGAGGCGGAGCGTGAGCCGCCGCCTTGATCATAGTCGCCTCGACCACTGTCTTGGTTGTAGCCTCCGCCACCTCCGCCGCCGATGTTTCCACCGCCGCCACCATAATCACCGCCACCGCCACTGGAATTACGGCTATCGAGCATCGTCAGGTTTGTGCCCGGACCCTGTAAGACGATCTCGGTCGTATATTTATCATTGCCGTCACGGTCCTGCCATTTGCGGGTCTGCAACTTGCCTTCGATATAGAGCTTGGAGCCTTTTTTGACATAACGCTCGATCACACCGACGAGACCTTCGCCAAAGACAGCGACACGATGCCATTCCGTCTTTTCTTTCTTTTCGCCGGACTGCTTATCACGCCAGCTTTCCGACGTGGCGAGCGACAGGTTCGCAACCTTGCCGCCATTTCCGAATGTTCTGATTTCGGGGTCAGTGCCGACATTGCCGATCAAGATGACCTTATTAACTGATCCTGCCATACTATATTCCTTCGCCTTTCGGATGCGCCGGATCACTTCGCCCGGCGTGCGCTAAAAATTATTATGTTCCGGTTTCGTTCCCATTGCAAGACCGTCCGGCACAGCCTTTTGCGAAGGACTCTGAGAAGAGTCGAGTCGCAGGCCTACAAAACAATGTGGGCAATCCCTATTTCATGTGAAGATATATAGAGGCTGATAGATCGCTTGTCCGACGACGACGTTTTGACTATCAGGTATGTTCACGAAATGTTCCTTGAACGATTTCGACGCTCAGCCGTAAACAACACGTATCGCGTAAAAGACCAACCGCCGGGAATGACCACATGGCCATGAGTAAACATATTCAGGTTCGCGGCGCGCGCGAGCATAATCTGAAAAACGTGAATATCGATCTGCCGCGCGACAAGTTAGTCGTCATCACAGGGCTGTCTGGCTCTGGCAAATCCTCCCTCGCGTTTGATACGATCTATGCGGAAGGACAGAGGCGCTATGTCGAGAGCCTGTCTGCCTATGCGCGCCAATTCCTAGAGCTACAGGGCAAGCCGGATGTCGATAGTATCGACGGTCTCTCCCCGGCCATTTCGATTGAGCAGAAAACGACTTCTAAGAACCCGCGCTCGACCGTCGGAACAGTCACGGAAATTTACGACTATATGCGCCTCCTGTGGGCGCGTGTTGGCGTGCCCTATTCACCGGCAACGGGGCTTCCCATCGAAAGTCAAACCGTAAGCCAGATGGTGGACCTAATCATGGCGATGCCAGACGGCACAAAACTCTATCTGCTCGCGCCCGTTGTCCGAAACCGCAAAGGTGAGTTTCGCAAGGAAATCGCCGAGTGGATGAAGACGGGTTATCAACGCGCCAAGATCAATGGGGAGTTGGTTCGCCTCGAAGAGGCCCCAGTGCTCGACAAGAAATTCAAGCAAGATATCGATGTCGTTGTCGATCGCGTGGTTGTGCGCCCCGGTGTCGAGACGCGTTTGGCCGACTCGCTGGAACAAGCGCTCCGGCTTGCGGATGGATTGGCGATTGCTGAAAATGCCGATGACTCCGAAAAACGCCTGACATTTTCCGCCAAGTTCGCCTGCCCTGTATCCGGCTTTACGCTCGAAGAAATAGAACCGCGCTTGTTCTCATTCAACTCCCCCCAAGGGGCCTGCCCGACCTGTGACGGGCTGGGCAAAGAACTAAAATTTGATCCTGATTTAGTTATCCCGGATATGAGCCGCAGCCTTGCCGGAGGCGCGATTTTGCCCTGGTCGAAAACGCCGTCCGGTCTTTACGCTCAGACATTACAAGCGCTCGCTGATCACTATGATTTCTCGACCAAGACCCCGTTCAAAGACTTGCCAGCAAAGGCCAAATCCGTTGTTCTGAACGGGACGGGCGGCACGAAAATACAATTTGAATTTAAGGACGGTCGCCGAACCTATAAAACCAAGAAATCATTCGAAGGCGTGGTGCCCAACCTGTCGCGGCTCTATCGCGAGACGGAAAGCACATGGCGGCGAGAAGAGCTGTCCAAGTATATGTCCGATTCGCTCTGCAACAGTTGCGCCGGCCGTCGCCTCAAGCCCGAAGCGCTGTCCGTCAAAGTCGACATGATGGATATCGCTCAACCGGGCGATATGAGCATCGCGCATTCCTTGGAAACGTTTGAGGACCTGAAGACAAAACTTTCTGCTAAAGACATGGAAATTGCGGAACGGATCCTAAAGGAAATCACGGATCGTCTAAAATTTCTCAATGCTGTCGGGCTGGATTATCTCACGCTCGGTCGCGGGTCCGGAACATTGTCTGGCGGCGAAAGTCAACGCATCCGCCTCGCTTCACAAATTGGCTCAGGCCTTACGGGCGTTCTCTATGTCTTGGATGAGCCGTCTATTGGACTGCATCAGCGGGACAATGCGCGTCTCCTCGAAACACTCCAAGAGCTGCGCGATCTCGGCAACACGGTCCTCGTCGTTGAACACGATGAAGAAGCGATTCTCATGGCGGATTATGTTGTCGATATGGGACCGAAAGCCGGCATTCATGGCGGCGAAGTTGTCGCCAGCGGCACGCCCAACCAAATCATGCGGTCAAAGAAATCGCTGACGGGGCAATATCTGACCGGCGCGAAGGAAATTGCTATTCCGACTCAACGGCGCAAGATCAATCCGAAAAAAGTCATCCGTGTCGAAGGCGCCTCCGGCAACAACCTTAAAAATGTCGATGTGGATTTTCCGCTTGGCGTGATGACCTGCGTCACGGGTGTGTCGGGCGGGGGTAAGTCAACGCTCACAATTGAAACGCTCTACAAATCCGCTGCGCGCAAGCTGAACAAAGCGACAAAGCCTCCGATGCCGCATCGCGACATCCTCGGCCTCGACCAGCTTGATAAGGTGATCGACATCAATCAATCGGCCATTGGTCGGACGCCGCGCTCCAACCCGGCGACCTATACCGGGGCCTTTACTCCAATTCGGGATTGGTTCGCGGGCCTGCCCGAGTCCAAGACACGGGGCTACAAGCCGGGTCGATTCTCGTTCAACGTCAAAGGCGGACGCTGCGAAGCCTGCCAAGGCGGCGGCGTGATCAAGATCGAGATGCACTTCCTGCCAGACGTCTATGTCACCTGCGATGTCTGCAAGGGCGCTCGCTATAATCGCGAAACGCTCGAGATTAAGTTCAAAGGTAAGTCCGTCGCGGACGTGCTCGACATGGATATTGATGAGGCGGCTGGCTTCTTCAAAGCTGTGCCGTCCATTCGCGATAAGATGGTCACGCTGCAACGCGTCGGACTTGGCTATATCAAAGTCGGGCAGCAAGCGACCACGCTGTCTGGCGGCGAAGCCCAGCGGGTTAAACTGGCCAAAGAACTGTCAAAACGCGCCACAGGCCGCACGCTCTATATTTTGGATGAACCCACAACGGGCCTCCATTTTGAAGACGTCAACAAGCTGCTGACGGTGCTGCAAGAACTCGTCGGCACTGGGAACACCATGATCATCATCGAGCATAATCTCGACGTTGTGAAAACGGCCGACTGGGTCATTGATATTGGTCCCGAAGGCGGTGACGGCGGCGGCGAAGTCGTGGGCGTTGGAACGCCTGAGGATATTGCTGCGATTGCAGGCAGTTGGACCGGACGCTATCTCAAGCCTATGTTGGAAAAGGCGGCGGCTCGTTCCTCCGCGGAGTAAGTAGCGGCAGGTCCGAAGATTTCTGACCGTTTCTAAAGCCTCAGCTACTCTCCCACATTGAGGAGCATCGTCATCTCATTTTCAGGTAAAAGTTTGCCTCTTTCCGTCATCAATAGAAACGAAATAGTTGTGACGATTTTTTGAAGATCTACATACGAATGATCTTCGTTCACATCATACTTCCACTTTTTAATCGCCCTGGACGCAGACCGTATGAAAACTTTGTCGGTGTAACCGATGATTTCGATATCTTCAGGACTCCCATCTCTCGAGACAGAAAACCGCATCATAACCCGGCCTGACCGCTTTGCGGCAGACGGCATGATTGGTGGCATACGAACAATCGGGACAGGCGCTTTTTTCGATATCTCATCGTAGGGCCAACATTTGCAAACACCGGCTGTTGCCGCATTTTCTGTATCCCCAGACTGTTCAATCTTAGAGCGAGCCCAGAGCCACGTATTAAAAGCATCCTTGACGTAGGGGTGGTCGGCCGGAAGTTTTCCTTCTAAATTTTGCATCACGTCCTGCAAAACGATCGCGCCTTCGATGTTGCGATCATAAACGATGAGAGTTTTACCCCGGAGCACCTTGTTCATATATTCAAGCAGGCTAAAATATTCATGGTTCGGGCCGGAAAAAATGACATCGGCTTTTTCATACCAACTGAGCGCTTCATCCACTTTATTCAGAGACGCTGCAGCCCACCCCTTTAGAACCATCATTTCACCCCCGAATGTCGTATCTTGTAACGACTGTTCTTCAATAAACTCCCACCCTTCTGAAATGTCTTTCGCGCTCGATTTAAAGTCCACGAGGGGGCTGACCGGACGAACGGCATGTGCCTGCCCCAAGGCCACCCAACGTTGTGCGACGATGATAATATCGTCTGCGTTCATCATCGGTGTCAGAGCGATTGCCTGACGGTAGAGTTTTATTTGTCTGTCAGGGTCGTCATAGAGCAGGTCTGCCAAATTATGCGCTAGCGTGCCAATGAGGGGGTCGTCGCGACCGAGCTCTCTCAAGGCCGCGTTATAGGCCTGCTCTGCACGCGCGCCGGCTTCGTCAACATCGCCCGCTTCAAGCGCAGAAACATATTGTTTATACGGTTGCAGCACTTCCGGTGGCGTCTTTGCTTGCGCAAAGAGAGGCGCAAAAATCAACAAAATGACAAGAAGGAGGCCCTTCGAAATTAGCATGCGACCTCTCCCGTTACGGATGGCTGTCCTCATACGCCGCCGCCCCGCTTTCCGCCCATTGCCGAGTGAAATAAGCCTGTGGACCCGAGAGCAGGAGGTTGTAAAATGAATAACCTACGCTGATTAGAATAATCGCCAAAACAGACATGACATTGAACGACGCTGATTCAGACAGACGTTCCAAAGTTTCCAGAGTGGATTCGGAATCCAGCCCACTTGATAATTTAATATACTCAGCAAAACTCAAGTCCGGAAAGGCCAACTGCATACCCAATGTTGTCCCTATATTGCTCGCCACATAACCCATTATGCCCGCGACAAGTATCGACCCAAAGAGTGCCCAGAAACGATTTTTGGATACATAGCGCGCGGCAAGGACATGCGTGCGACCGTTAAAAGCGGTCAGTGCGCTGGCGCAGGACAAACGAACACCAATCCAAATATATCCCGCGATCATAGCAATGTAGAGGACTATCATTATGAGCACCATAACAGCCACGGACTCACCGCTGCTTACTGCCGCAATAATAGAACTGGGGATCATGACTGCGAGTGTCAGCAAGAGAATGAACACCATGATCACAGCGTAAAACCCTAAGTAAGCTAAGAACTGTCGTACTTCATCCGCGCCCAATTTGAATGGGATCGTACCGCCGAAATCGTCGTAATAGTAAGCTCTGAAGAAAGCGGCTCGGATTAGCGCGACACCCAACGTGTAACCGAACAAGAATAGAATTATCTGGAAGAAAAATTGGCCTATAACGCCAAACATTCGTGCCGCTTGGTCCGGATCTGTTTCCACCATAATGCCGATGCGGATTATATCGACATAAGACTCCAACATCGGCTTAATCAACAACAACCCCATGACGGTAAACAGCAACGTCCCCCAACCAAGCAATTTCCAGAAAAACGGCATGCCCCCCGGCGACCGAAAAGCCCCGAACATGGCATCGGTGATTTCGTAATCTTTCGAATAAGGCGTTGGCTCTAATGGCAACATGTTGGTCTCCCTGAATACACCTCTAGCGCGAGCTACCTGCGCTGACAACACGCACGCCTATCTGTCGGGTTTGGTTGCGAAATCTATCTAGTCCGCATAGGTCGCGGCCTATGATAAACCCCGTCCATATTATCGGTGCTGGCCTCGCTGGATCAGAAGCCGCTTGGCAAGTCGCCGAAGCGGGCGTGCCCGTAATACTACACGAAATGCGACCGCACCGTATGACCGCGGCACATCAGACCAGCGGCTGCGCTGAACTCGTTTGTTCCAATAGTTTCCGCTCTGATGATCATCTCGGCAATGCCGTTGGGCTCTTGCACGAAGAAATGCGGCGCAACGGCTCAGTCATTATGGGCATGGGCCATTTGTTTCGCCTCCCTGCGGGCGGGGCTTTAGCAGTTGACCGTGAGGCTTTCTCAGAGGCTGTAACGACCATGCTCAGCCAGCACCCGAACATCACCATCGAATATGGCGAAGTACAGGGCCTACCGCCTGCAGAATGGGGCAATTCTATTATCGCCACAGGGCCGCTAACGTCCGACGCGCTTGCAAATGCTATTTTGGCCGAAACCGACGTCGACTCCCTCGCCTTTTTCGATGCGATTGCCCCGATCATTTACAAGGATAGTATCGATTTTGACAAAGCGTGGTTTCAATCGCGCTATGACAAAAAGGGACCGGGCGGCGACGGCGCGGATTATATCAACTGTCCGCTCGATAAGGATCAATATCTGGCCTTCATTGATGCACTCATCGAAGCCGAGCAAACCGAATTTAAAGAGTTTGAAAAAGACACGCCTTATTTTGAGAGCTGCCTTCCGATTGAAGTGATGGCGTCCCGCGGACCGGAAACATTGCGCTATGGCCCAATGAAACCTGTTGGCCTGACCAACCCCCACAATCCGACAGTCAAAGCTTACGCGATCGCGCAGCTCCGCCAAGATAATGGGCTCGGCACGCTTTATAATATGGTCGGGTTTCAGACAAAGATGAAATATGGCTCACAAGCCGATGTGATCCGGATGATCCCCGGCTTGGAAAAAGCCGTCTTCGCCCGCCTTGGCGGCATCCACCGCAACACCTTCATCAACAGCCCGAAATTGCTCGACGGTCAGCTCCGTTTGAAGTCGCGTCCAGATTTACGCTTCGCCGGACAAATCATGGGCGTGGAAGGCTATGTCGAAAGCGCGGCCCTCGGCTTGATCGCGGGCCGTATGGCGGCAGCACAGGCGAAAGGCGAGACTGTATCCGCACCGCCCGTCACGACGGCCCTCGGCGCGCTCGTCGAACATGTCACCGGGGGATTTATGTCCGGACCAAAGGCCAAGTTTCAGCCGATGAACGTAAATTTCGGCCTGTTCCCGCCGATAGACCCGCCGACTTATCGTCGTGCGGATGGATCCCGGATTCGAGGCAAAGAAAAGACCCGTCTGAAGCGTCGCGTGATGGCAGAGCGGGCGTTGACCGATTTAAAGGCGTGGTCGGCCTAGAGCCGTCCGCGCGCCACGCTTACGAGCATTCTGAACTGTTTTGAGAACGGGGCGTAGCCCGGCACATCGGTCTTCGCCTTATACTCGATGCGGCGCATCCTTTTAATAAAACCGGGAACGAGCGACACATAGGCCAGCGCTGGCATCGCGGTCTTTACCGCGCCGACCCGTGCGTCAGAATAAGCTTCTGAACTCGCGGCCAGCAGATCGCCAAACGTCACTTCGCTCAACATTCCCTCCGCATAGTATCGGTAACTGCGCGCCAACCCCGTCAAACCCCACGCGCGTCCAGCAATCAAACCGCCCTCACCGCGGCAAATCATGACGGCCGCCTGCGCCAAAGCGCCTGATGTGACGTCCGCATAATCTGTTGCCGCTTGAATCGTCGCAAAGGGTGTCGGGTCGAGATCGCGTTCGCGGCCATCAATGATCCGGTCGAGCATGAAGCGGCTAATTCCGCTTTGCGACACCATCGCAGCTAACGGCGTGCTGACCTCGTGGGTCCGTACCGGACCTGCTCCGTAAATTTCGTTCAGACAATCCCGCCACCATTGATAGCGAATCTGTCCCATCATGGGCTCACTCACCAGCTCCGGAATTTTGGCGAGTTCCGCATGAAAAGCATAGAGCGCAAACAGACGGTCCCGAATGTCGGGATCGGCCAGCCGCGCAGCGCGCATTCTGTCCGGGTCCACCCCGTCCAATCGGTCAATTACTGAGCTGTTGATATCAATGGGCACATGCGTCCTTGCTGCGTCTTGCGGAACCTGTGCCAAATGCCTATCGAATATATAAGACGCAAGACCATCCGCCGGAAAGGTCAGTCATTCGCAGCATGGGCTCGGATTATTTGCGATCACTGGCGGGTCTTGAGTCTATGCGACCAATTTCAGCCTATTCAGGAACATTGCGCAGGCCTTTGCGTAAAGATTAGTAACCCATCAGGAGATGATTATGAGTTTCGAACTTCCCGACCTTCCTTATGCACGCGACGCGCTCGCACCAACGATCAGCGAAGAGACGCTGAACTATCACTATGGCAAACATCACCAAGCTTACGTCAATAAGCTGAATGCCGCGATCGAGGGCACAAAATATGAGAGCATGAGCCTCGAAGAGATCGTCAAAGCTTCAGAAGGCGGCTTATTCAACAATGCCGCTCAGGTGTGGAACCACACATTTTATTGGCACTCAATGTCGCCTAATGGTGGCGGCAAGCCGAGCGGTAAAATTGGTGAAATGATTGACCGCGACTTCGGTAGCTACGAGGATTTCGTGACCGCGTTCAAAGATAAGGGCGGCAGCCAGTTTGGTTCTGGTTGGGCCTGGCTCGTTCAAAAAAGTGACGGCACACTTGATGTGACCAATACGGCCAATGCTCACACACCTGTCGAAGGCGAAAGCGTCACGCCACTGCTGACTATGGATGTGTGGGAACACGCTTATTATCTGGATTACCAGAATGCACGCCCTTCCTATATGAATAGTTTTCTTGAAAAACTGGTCAATTGGGACTTCGCAGAGAGCAATCTGAAGTAATCTTTAGTCCTCTAAGATTTTTAAAGGCGCCTCTCCTGCAATCAGGATGGGGCGTTTTTTTTCATCTGCGAGTCCAGACAAAAGCGCGCGACCATCGGGCATGACACGAAAGATGCCGTATTCAGCCTCCGCAAACCGATCACCGGTGCCTGATTGGAAATAGTAGCGGTCGCCGCCGATAGAGACACGCGCCCAACGCCGTCTTTTCGTGAAGCGGATCAGCCGTTCATCTTCGGCCAGCGGGCTTAACGCATCGAACCTCACAAATGTGGCAACCCCGTCTGTGATTTTGACAACGCCAACGCCAGACACCGCGTCAGGCTCTTCTGGAATAGGCCTATCAAAGTCTGCGCTCTCCTCGTCCCAGCGACCATCCAAACCTAGATCATAATTAAGCGTCATATAATCGCCGAGAAACAAGTCCCGCGGATCAACGGGCGCTAATTCGAAAAGAATCTCTTCCCCGTTTTGCCGGATCGCTTCAGCCGCGACAAAACCCGAAGTAAATTTCCAGCCACACAACAGAAGGCCAACAATAACTAGCGCAATCCGGATCATGACGCGATCTCCACGCGTTTGCTGGCGAAGGCCCAAATCCCGAGCAATCCGACCCCGACCGTTGCCATGATGCCTGAGAGCGCGATCAAGGTCATGGAAAGATCAAAATAAGCGGAGAACAGGAACCACGCCATTGCAATCACGCCGATCAAGAATAGAGCCCGTGATCCGATTGAATACGCCAACATGAGCAGCAGCATGGCCGGGACTGCGCCGGTCGGTAGAATGATGGCTATGACGATCAAAACGACAAAGATCGGCCAAGTCAGTCCCGTTGACCGAACATAGCGAAGCCAAAGCCATGCCCCTCCCGCCGCAGCGAGTAGGCCATTCACAATATCAATCAGCGTCCAACTCGAGTCAGCCAAATGACCCATATCCATCCCCGCAATCAATCCTGTCGCTATTGCCGCGATGAGGAAGACCGCCGTAAGGTGGATATGTACTCGGCCCCGCAACAAGACCGTACTGAAGACCAGTCCCAAAACTGTGTAGACACACATAAGGACAGCAACATCCCAACTTTGACCCAACAATTCGGTAATAATGAAAGCCATCCCGATACAGGCCGAAACAGCCATGAGCGCGGACAAAATCCTGTCTCCGGAGACAAGCCAGACCGTCACAATGGAGAGCCCCAACAAAACAAGTCCGGCAACGAAAGTTTCACTCGCAGCTTCACCCAGACCCAAGGCCAGACAGCTCATCCAAGCAAGGATAAACGTCCCAAACATAAACCGGATGAACTGGCCTGGTTGTCTCTGCCTAATGGCAATCGACAGAGCGTAAACGCCTGCGCCGATAATCGACAAGGACACGCCCCAATTGCTCTCCATCAGACCCGATAGGCCTATGACTGCCCCGATCAATCCGCACGCAAAGCCCGCCGTTAAAACCCCACCAGCCCCGATTAAGGCGTCCATATACCAAGGGTCCGTATCAGCTCCATCAGTGTCCGGTTCATCCGCATCAATGAACACTCTGAGGTGTTTAAAGAACACCACCAACCCAAAGGTCGCGGCGCAGACCAATCCGGTCATGAGGAAGAAAAACAAGACAGGCTCGTCAAACACACCCGAAATTAGCTCGCCAAAGATCGACACACAGACAATGGCGACGGCACTCGCGATAATGGCGGTCGGGGACGCAACTTTCAGGGCGTAAGAACGCCATCCCGTCACCCCGAGCAGGACTAAAGCAATGAGAGACGGCCCAAACTGACCTAACCGCTTGGCATCAAATAGGCCGAGCCAGCTTGCGCCAATGCACAGTATGCCGAGCCCAATGGCTAACAAAGCCGAGAGCCAAACCGGACTGCGTTTATAAAGCGATCCCATGACGCCCGCACCCAAGATCACGGCGCCCGCCAGCCATATCGCATCCAGACAATCGGGACCAACGGCGGCGAGCACCTCCAACCCCATGGGCGAAATGGCAGCAAGCCAGATGACCCCAAACCAGACGGCCCAATGCGGCGCTGAGCGTGAAACCAGAACGAAGGGCACGCCTAGAACGGCCCATGTCAGTAATAAGTCCTGTAACCCACCGGGAGCTTGATAAAGTTGTCCCGCTGCCGCGAGCCAGACACCAATCAACACTTGCACAGCAATGCCAAAACTCTGCGCGCTGGGTCGGTCGAAACCTTTGATGACCCACAGACCCGCGCAGATAATGAGTGCCGCGCCCAAACCGCCGAGTTTCATCCCTGTGCCAAGATAAGTCCAATTATGCGCAATGAATGTGACGATTGCGGCAATCAAACTTGCCACACCAAAACAATAGAGAGCCAGAAGGCCGCGGGATCGCCACGCCTGCGTGTCTCTTATTTCAGTGAAATAGTGCGAGCCAGCGAGTTCCATAGCGCGACTGTGGCGCTCGCGTTTACAATTGTCGAGGTTTTTGAAACCCGCGCGAGCCGTTAGCGTGAGCTATGTTCCGGCTCCACCTTATTATAGGCCCGTCTATGGGTTTTTTTCGGGAGACAGCCCGACCTCAACGTTTGAGGCGGAACGGGGTCCCTATAATCCGGCGACGCAGCGCAGCGTCGCCGTGATCAATATTACGCCGTCTGGGATTCGGCGTCTTTCGGCGCGTCGACCCGAGACCCGCGCTTAAGGTTGAGCATAAGCAACATCGGGCTGGCGACAAAGATTGACGAGTAAGTCCCAACAATCACGCCCCAGATCATCGCGAATGAGAATCCGCGCAGACCCGGTCCACCGAGAATGAAAAGAGCTGTCAGAGCAAGTAATGTGGTGACAGACGTCAAAATAGTCCGGCTCAGCGTATCATTAATCGACACATTAATGATGTCGACCAAAGGCATTTTCTTAAACTTGCGGAGGTTTTCACGAATACGGTCATAAACGATCACCGTATCGTTCAATGAATACCCGACAATGGTCAGGATAGCAGCGATAATGGCGAGGTTAAATTCGATCTGGAACAGCTCGAACACACCGAGCGTCAAAATAACATCGTGCAACAGCGCAACAACCGCGCCCGCACCGAATTGCCACTCGAATCGGAACCAGATGTAGGCAAGAACAAAGCCAAGCGCGAGAATGACCGCGAGCAGACCTTTGCGACGGAGTTCACCCGAAACCTTGCCGGACACAGTTTCCGTCGCATCAATACGGACCGTTTCATATCGGCTCTCAAGGAAATCAATCAGCTCTTTTTGAGCAATCTGTTGAGCATCCGTCTGAGCCTGTCTGATTTCATCAGCATCAGCCGTCTCACCCTCGGTTGCCAAGTCTTCATCTTGCAACGGCAGACTAATACGCAGATAATCGTACATGATGGCAGAACCCGCAGGTTGCGAAATATTCTGCACCGTCGATCCCGTGAACTCTTCTTGCACCAAACCCTGCACGTCAGACGGCGGAGCCTGTCCGAAATCTACGGTCGTGACAACGCCCCCAGAAAAATCGATGCCGTAATTCAATCCGTTTGTAAGAAACAGAAACAGCGAAAAGACAACTGCGATAGTTGACAAAACAGCCGCACCAATTCGTAATTTGACGAATGGAACGCGCGGCTCAACCGGCAGGAATTTGACGAGTGAAATATCACGCATAGTCTTATCCTAGATCGGCAATGTTTTAGGTCGCGTCCCGCGCAACCATGTTGCCGTCAGCAAGCGGGCAAAGACAACGGCGGTAAAGACCGACGTGACAATCCCGATGGCCAGCGTCACGGCAAAGCCGCGAACCGGGCCTGAGCCAACAAAATAAAGAGTGATCGCCGCGATCATTGTTGTGATGTTGGCATCCAAAATCGGCGCAAGAGAGCGGCGATAGCCCGTCTCAATCGCGTTGACAGGCGGACGACCATTGTAAGTTTCTTCGCGAATACGTTCGAAAATCAACACGTTTGCATCCACCGCCATCCCGATCGTCAGGATAATCCCGGCAATCCCGGGCAAGGTCAGTGTCGCACCCAAAATCGTAAGGGCCGCCGCAATCAAGGCAATGTTCGTTGCCAGTGCTAAGACAGCAATTGTCCCAAAACGGAGTCCGTAAGAGAGCCACATAAAGATCGCCACACCCAAAAGACCGATGACAGATGCCACCTGCCCGGCGCGGATCGACGCTTCACCCAACTCAGCAGAGACCGTGCGTTCTTCGACGATCAAGAGCTTTGCTGGAAGCGCGCCGGCGTTTAGGAGGCGGGACAGTTCAGACGCGGAGTCAGGCGTGAAGCTACCTTCAATATAACCACGTCCACCCGTGATAGCCGACCGGATATTCGGTGCCGTGATAATCTGACCGTCCAAAACAACGGCGAAGGGACGACCAATGTTTCGTGCTGTCATCTCACCAAATAGGCGGGAACAACGGAAATTAAACTTGAAGTTCACAATCGGATTGCCCCGGTCCGGATCAACACCCGGCGAGCTATTCTCAAGACACTCCCCCGTGATCCGCGTGCTTTCTTCAACAATCAGACCGCCAGCGCCATCTTCATTGGGGAAATAGCGCGTCCCAATACTGGCTAAGCGCGCTTCACCCGTAACAGGGTCGAATGTTTCCATCGCTTGACGCAAAGCCCGCTCATTGTTGCTGTCGCCGTGGACCAAGTGGAAAGACAGGTTGGCCGTCTTATTAATGGCAGCCTTGATTTCGTCGATGTTTTTGGCACCGGGAACTTGTAGCAAAATGCGGTCATCGCCTTCGCGAACCAACGTCATTTCTGTTGTCCCCGACGGATCAATCCGGTCACGCAGCACTTCGATCGACTGATCAATCGTGCGTTTACGGATGAATTCAATTTGCGCGGCTGTGATTTCAACTGAAAAACCGTCATTCCCGACAGGTGTGACAATTGTTGTTTTCGGAGAGCCAATCTGCGACGGGTCAACAGGGACACTCAACGCGCGAACAATATCCAAGGCTGCGGCCTGATCTTCGGCGCGGCGCATTTTACCAACAACAATACCGTTCGTTATTCGAATCGTATCGGCACGAAGGTTTGAGTCGCGGAGCTCGGTGAGAATACCTGTGCGTTCATTCACCAGCGCTTGTTGCAGCACGCTCGACAAATCGACTTCGAGCAGCATGTGCGCCCCGCCCTGCAAATCGAGGCCGAGGTTGATCGTTTTCTGCATGAACCCTGGAAGGTTCGCTCGTGTCTCAGGCTTCATCGCGTTGGGCGCGGCAAATATAATGCCGAGCGCAACCAGCCCGATGATGAAGAACGTCTTCCAGCGCGAGAAAAATAGCATCGACGCCGGGCCTAATCGTTCGCAGCGGATTTGCGATTACGCACATCCGCAATCATGGTCCGAACGACCTTCACATCAACATTTGTGGCCACAGTGATCGTCAGGTCATCGTCAGAGACTTTTTTGACCTTGCCGATCAAACCGCCATTGGTGACGATTTCATCGCCTCTCGCAATTTCACTCAGCATCGCCTTGTGCTTTTTCATCCGCTGGCTTTGCGGACGAATGAGCAGGAAGTAGAAAATCAAGCCGATGACGGCGAGCATCAGGAACTGGCCACCGACGGCTGTTCCCGCCCCGCCTGCTGGAGTGGCCTGTTGGATCAGCGTCATGAACATAGGAGGCTCCGCCTGCAAGTCGTGTCGGAGAGAGACTCTCCGACAATGAGTGTTTGGCGGCTATATAAGGGCGATCGCGCTATCCGCAAGCAATCGCGTCAGGATGACGGGGATTAAACGCTATTGCGCTAGACAATGGTCCTCAGGAAGTGACAGCATATGCCCCGGACTGAGTTTGTCAGGGTTAGACAAATCGTTTCCACTGATGAGCCGATCTTCCGAAACACAGGTCCGCCGCGCAATCGCCGCCAGCGTATCCCCGGACAAAACAGCATAGGCCATGATCCGTCGATGGACAGGGTCCGCTGCTAATTTCGTGTCTGTTTCAGTCTCCAGCGCTGGGGCGATGGGCTGCGTTACCGTGCGAAGGTTGGGGGTGTTCGCCGCCACAACCTGTTTCTGGACGGGGATCAGCAAGTTTTGTCCAAGTTGAATAGCGGAGCCACTAAGTTGGTTCGCCTGCTTGAGTTCAACGACCGTCACGCCGTAGCGTTTAGAGATATTATAAAGCGTGTCTTTTTTGACGACTGTGTGGACCACGCCTGTCGCAGGTGTGTCGTAAAGTTTCATCGGTTGCAGCCCGTTTGGCGCCGCGGGAGCCTGAACAGAATTTGCCTGAAGCGGAGTTGGTGTCAAAACGGGGCTGGGCGTAGGATTATCAAGGCCCATTGCGTTCCGGAAAACGGCAATGCGTTCAGCCTCTTTTTGCAGTTCGGTTTTCGCCACCGCTGGGGGCGTAACTGAGGTTGCGGGCGTGACTTGGACCGAGGCTGTGACTTCGGCAGGATGGTTTGCCTCAACGATCAACCCAGTTGGCGCTGATAAATCATGCGCTTGTGCGAAAGCCGATGGGGCTAGTGATGAAATAAGGGCAACCAAAAGAAGCTGGCGCATGACGTATCCTATCCAATGTTTCGGCTAAGGATAAGATTATCAGCGTTAAGGAACCGCTAAACTGGCGTATCTGGCTCAGCTTTGCGCTCAACGGCTTTTACAGCCAGAATTGATATTTCATACAGCAGGTAGATCGCACCGCCGAGAATGAATTGCGTGATCGGGTCGGGCGGTGTCGCGAACGCAGCGAATACGGCAATGCCTAAAATCGCATATTTGCGCCAACTGCGTAGTTGCGCCGCGCTGACAATCCCTGCGCGCCCCAAAAGCGATAGAATGACGGGCAGTTGGAACGACATGCCAAAGGCGAGAAAGAGCGTCGTGGACAGTTTAAGATAATCTGCGATCCGCGGCAGAAGCTTGATCTCTTGCCCGCCCCCAATGGCCTGCTGCCCCAACGCAAATTCCATGACGAAAGGAAAGACAAAGAAGAAAACGAGGCACGCCCCCGCGACGAACAAAACCGGGCTCATAATCAGATAGGGGAGAAATGCGCCCTTCTCATTCTTGTACAGCCCCGGCGCGACAAAACGGTAAATTTGATAGGCGATGATCGGAAATCCGATCACGATTCCGCCAAACATTGCGATCTTTAACTTCACAAAGAAGGTTTCCAACGGCTGCGTCGCGATGATTTCCATATCCAGGATAGGCTTGCCCAAATCCACCATACGGACATTGTAACGGATAATCGCTTGCTCAAACGGCCACAGCAGCCAATCGACAATATAATTCAAAAACGGCGCACATAAGATCATCCCGCCCACAACGCCCAAAACCGATTTGATCATGCGGGAGCGGAGTTCGTTAAGATGTTCGAGCAAGGGCGCGCGGGAGGATTCGACCTCATCTGCGTCCGGTTGATCCGTCTCTAATTTAGCCGGGTCTGTCATGTCTTGTCTGAGGACAGGTCAGTCGCGTCACGCAATTCCGTATTCAAATCGAGGATATCGTCTTGGAGTTCATCATCTAAATAGCCGAGGCTTTTCATTTGTTCGATTTCAGCGCGTAGAGATTTAATCTCATCATCCGCATCCATATCATCGAACGCATCTTTAAATTCCTGCCCCATCGCGCGAATGCGAGCCATGAAGTTGCCGAGTTTGCGCATGACTTTAGGAAGGTCTTTCGGACCGACGACAATAATGGCGAGCAGGACAATGACCACCATTTCCCCGAAACCGAAGGACGGGAGCATGGGCTGAGCCTAGTCTTTCTTACGGGGTGTAACGTCCAGCGCGTCATCGGCTGGGTCAACGTCTGCGGTCTTTGCATCGCCGACTTCGTCTTTCAGCCCCTTTTTGAAGGACGTAATGCCCTTACCCAAGTCACCCATAATATTGCTAATTTTGCCGCGTCCGCCAAATACCAGTAAGGCAATAACGATAATAGCAATGATGCCGATGGGATGTGCTGTTAACATGGCTTATCTCTAGTGGCCGGGAGGCAGTGGGTCAATCGCGCCCAATCAGTTGGGCGGGTATTGTCGACGCAATATCACTCAATCGTCATCATCCGCCAAGAAATCTGCGAAAAACTCAGCATCTTCTGTGTCCATTTCCAGCGGATCTTCGTCGTTTTGCAACGTATCCAACATGGATGGCTCCGGCATTTCGAAGTCTTTTGGCAGGCGCGGATCAAGCAAGCCAGCCGCCTTCAACTCATCACGTCCCGGAAGATCGCTGATCTGTTCGAGGTTGAAATGGGCCAAAAACCCTTCGGTTGAGCCATAAGTCACAGGACGGCCCGGCGTTCGGCGGCGGCCCCGCAAGCGAACCCAGCCCAATTCCATCAGCACATCCAAAGTCCCTTTTGAGACAGCCACACCACGCACATCTTCGATTTCGGCACGGGTGACGGGTTGATGATAGGCAATAATCGCGAGTGTTTCTAACGCCGCCTTCGAGAGCTTCCGTGGTGCTTCACGCACATCAATGAGATTACTCGCTAAATCCGGAGCTGTTTGAAAGCGCCACCGGTCCGCTATTGAGACGAGGTTGATCCCGCGGTCCGCGTAATCGCGTTGCAGCCGTGCGAGCAGCATACCGACATCTGTGTCTTTGGGCATCCGATCCCGCAACGTCGCGACATCAATCGGTTCTGACGCCGCAAAGAGTAAGGCTTCGAGCAAGCGCAGGTCACGCGGAAGAGGGTCTCCCTCACCTGATTGTTTCAACCGCTCCGAGAGTCGAATAATATCGTCCTCGATCCCGGCGGTGGCTTTGTCGAGCCGATCTGATGTCGGTCGGGTCATGATCCGCCCTTATTGGTAGTCCGCAAATATATGGGTTGAAAGGCGGAGGTTTGACGGAGTTCAATATCGCCTTCTTTGGCAAGCTCAAGCCCTGCGAGGAGTGAGGAAGCTTTAACCGAGCTTTGCGGCACATCATCCGATAAATTACGGCGATCAATCAAACTGTCCATTTCTGTCCACTGAGACAAGTCCACGCGTGTATTTGCCATCGCGCGTTTCAATCGATTTCTCGCCTCCTCCATGCTTAGCACTTTCGGCTTAGGCAATGTATGGTGTTGAAAGGCGGAGCGTGTTCGGGACGTGCCGTAGGCTTTCAATAAATCAAATAGTTCTGCTTCGAACAAAGGCGTTGTGCGAGATCGAAGGCCTTCAGGCGCGCCGCGCACAAGAATTTCCTGCCCGGTTTTAGGCAAACGCATCAAGCCGCTGACCGTGCGGCGCATGGCGTCCAGTCGCTCCAAGCGAAACGCCAACATCGCCGCGAGCTCTTGCGCTTCAGGGGTTTCGTTCTCAGCCTTTTCGCTCGGCAGGATCAAGCGGGACTTAAGATAGGCCAACCACGCGGCCATGACGAGATAATCAGCGGCCAGCTCAATCCGGAGGTCCTGCGCCGTTTTGATGAAATGCAAATATTGCTCAGCAAGCTCTAAAATCGACACGCGTGCGAGGTCGACTTTCTGTTTTCGCGCGAGTTCAAGCAGCAAGTGAAGCGGACCCTCAAACCCATCAATGTCCAGCAGAAGCGCATCTTCGCTGTCTTCAGCCGCATCCGAGGCGTCGAAGAAAAGGTCTTCTTCAAAGTCTTCCGTCACGACGATCATACGAAGGGCGACAGTATGCTATCAAACTCCGCTTCGGCCTCTTCCCGATCATAGTTTTCCGCATAGTTTGTTGAATTCTCGGCGATTTTCGCTCGCTCCAAGGCTTTGCCCTCTAGGGGTTTACAGCCTTTGGCGACGTCAATCATATCGGGCATCTGTCCGGAGCATTGCAGAGCAATATCGCATCCTGCCGATAAAGCGGCCTCTGTCTTGGACACTAAACTATGTCCGGAAAGCGCCTTCATATCGAGGTCATCCGACATCAACAGGCCATCAAACCCAATGGAATCACGGATTAAGTCTTTGAGCGCGCTGGCCGATGTTGTCACGGGTTGATCATCTACGACTGTGTAAACTGCATGCGCCGTCATCGCCATCGGCGCGTCAGCCAGCTTTCGAAACGGTACAAAATCAGTGCGCTCCAGTAACGCCCGGCTGGTGTCGATACGGGGAAGTGACAGGTGGCTATCGACGGTCGCACGGCCATGCCCGGGAATATGTTTGACCACAGGCGCGACACCGCCTTGCATCAGTCCCGACATCGCCGCATGGGCAAGATCAATAATCTGGTCCGTGCGGTCGCCTAGTGCACGGTCCGAAATGATCGGATCAGATCCGGGTTGCGGCAAATCCAAAACGGGCGCGCAATCCGCCGTTATCCCGACAGCCCGCAGGTCATCGGCTATCAGGCGGTGGCCCAGAAACGTGGCACGTTTCCCCGTCTCTTCATCATCATTATAGAGCGACGCATAGGTCGCCCCTGTTGGATAGGCGCGCCAATGCGGCGCTTTGAGCCGTTGAACCCGTCCGCCTTCTTGATCAACGAACACGAGCGCGTCACGCCCGACAGCGTTACGAAGATCGCTGCAAAGCCGATAAATTTGGTCCGGATTATCCACATTTCGCGAGAACAGGATAAAGCCCCACGGATCGGCATCGCGGAAAAACGTTTTTTCGCTAACGGTTAGCCGCGGCCCTGACAGGCCGAGAATAGCGGCAAGCTGGCTCACCCTAGCGCCGCGCCACGAAACAGGATTGACCGGCGGCCTTCAGACGGTCGCACGTCGCGCTAGCATCCTCCCGAGAACCAAAGCCCGCCACGCGCGCCCGGTAATAAATCCCCTTCTCCGCCAGATCGACTCGAACGATATCAGAGCGATAGGACGATAGGATCGCGCTATTCTTGGCCCGGATGGCGGCATAGGTCGCTTCGGCTTCGGCCTGACTGCGAAGTGAGGCCACTTGCACAATCCATTCAGAGTTCCCTGCGACGGGTTGGCTCGGTGTCTCGCGCGCGGGCGGCGTGACAACAGGGCGTGTCACGGGCTCTTGAATAGCCGGCGTCGGCGCGGGGCGAACAGGATCCGGGGTAGGTTGAACCTGCGGCCGCTCTTGTGAGGGCTGTGGCATCTCTACGGGCTGCTCTGGCGGCGGAAGTGTGATGACATCGGTGCTCGGATTATTGCCGGACATGACTTCGAAGACTTCTTTGTCCTGATCCGGGGTTTGCATACCACCAGCGTCTTCGGGGACGATTTTAAACGGCGTGTTCTCCGCCGTGATCAATGGCGGATCACCGCGGTCACGCACACCCGGTTGATAAAGCTTCAACACGATGAACGCGAGAACCAGCAATATACCGAAACCGATGACGAGCTTAAGCAGCCCGGCTCGCTCTGATGTGCGTGTCACATCAAACGGCGTCAGCGGTTCGTCCGGTTGCATTCCCGGATTGAATTCAGGCCCATCAGCGCTCATCCATCTATCCCCTCATCAGCGTTCGCGTCTTGCGAATCGCTCATGCTTCCTAAAACTATATCGCAACCCAAATGCGGCGTCTTGTTGACGACCTACGGGAATCTCGGGTGTAGGTTAAAGACTTATTGCAGCCTACCCGCCGAGATATACCGTCGCCGTGAAGAGTTTGCGATGTTCAGTGATCGCGAAATTATCTGTCATCGATGCAATATAGTCGCAAACAACCCGCGCGGTTTCAGGCGTGTGCGACCCCGCACAGTTCAATTGCACCTCCGTCGGCAAGAGCGACGGGTCGGAAATGACTAGACCGAACAATTCTTCCACGACACGCGACGCCTGCCCCATCATACGGTTGACGAGATAGTGACGATACATACGTGTCATCAGAAATTTTCGCAGCGGACGTTCCTTTTCGCGGAACTCAGCACTGAACTCACAGATCGCTTCAGGAAGGTGACGAATATCGTCTGGGCTTTGCGGATCATGTTTATCAAGGCGACGGCGCGTTTCCGCCAGCACATCCGCCACCATATAACCGATCATATCGCGCACGGCCTCATGGATCATCCGGTCACGCGAAATGTCCGGATAGCGACAGCGCACATCAGCAAAGGCCTCGCCAACAAACGGGACGTCCATAATGTCTTCAACCGAGAACAACCCGGCCCGAAGCCCATCATCAATATCGTGGTTGATATAGGCAATATCGTCAGAGATAGCGGCGACCTGCGCCTCTGGCCCCGCGTAAGTGTGCAGCTCTAAACCTTGATAATCCGGTATCGCCCGCAACGCCCACGGCAGCGTTTTATAGTCCGCTTCGCGCACGACGACGGGGCCGTTATGTTTGGCAATACCTTCGAGCGTCTCCCACGTCAGATTTAGCCCATCAAATTCAGCATAGCGGCTTTCTAAATGCGTCACGATCCGCAGCGTCTGTGCATTGTGATCGAACCCGCCGTAAGGCGCCATCGCTTTGGAGAGCGCGTCTTCGCCGGAGTGACCAAACGGCGTATGACCCAAATCATGGGCCAGCGCCAAACATTCGGCGAGATCTTCATCCAAGCCCAAAACCCGCGAGATTGAGCGGGCAATTTGGCTGACCTCAATCGAATGAGTCAGGCGGGTCCGGTAATAATCGCCTTCATGCGCCACGAAAACCTGTGTTTTGCCTTTGAGGCGACGAAAGGCAGAAGAGTGGATAATTCGGTCTTTATCGCGCTGAAACGGGCTACGTTCCGACTTGCTGGGCTGCGGGATCGCCCGACCCCGCGCATTATAAGGGTCTGATGCGTAGGGCGCGCGGGTTTGGCGGGTCGGCTTGAAGACTGTCACAGTCTACCTCTCATTCGGCGGCCAGACGTGCGGCGGCCTTTCACTTGTGCATTTGCACGCTATATAGGGCCTATGACTGAAACGGCTACCCAAACCACACCGATCACACTCAGCGCCTCTGCGGCGAAGCAGATCAATGCGATTATGGTCAAACAAGGCGCCAAACGTCTGCTCCGCGTGGCCGTGGATGGCGGCGGCTGTTCGGGTTTTTCCTACCGTTTCGGCTTTGCTGACGCCGTAAATGATGATGATCTGCTCATCGAACGCGACGGCGCTCGCGTTGTGATCGATGAAATGAGCCTCGAATTCCTGACAGGCTCAGAAATCGACTATTCCCGCGAGCTGATCGGCGCCGCGTTCAAGATCAATAACCCGAACGCGACGGCCAATTGCGGCTGCGGAACAAGTTTTTCAATCTGATTCCCGCCCAAATTATTTTGAAATAGATTCATCTAAAATACTGTGGCTGCGTATTCAGCCTATGGCAGTCACTGAAACATTAGAGACAATAATATATAGGCTCGCGATCGATGATGACGGTCGATCGTGTAAAGACATCCCGGACTCCGCCTGCAATGAAGAGCCAGGTAATTTTCAGCGTCACGTCTTAGCGCTGTCTCTCACCAAAATCTCTGACGGTCTGATTGATCCGAAACTGATCCTAAGCTGGTTGATGACCCAACTCGGCGCAGGAAGCGGGCTGGTGGGGCTCCTCGTCCCAATTCGAGAGGCGGGAGCACTTCTGCCGCAGCTATTTACGGCGGCTTGGCTCCGGCGACTGCCGCAACGCAAATGGGCGTGGAGCCTCGGTGCAATCATTCAAGGATTAATGGCCATAGCGATCGTTGCAGCCGCTCTATTCGCACCGAAAACAATGGCCCCTGCACTAATACTAATTGCGTTGACGACCTTATCCCTCGCTAGAAGCGTTTGCTCGGTCTGCTACAAAGATGTTTTGGGAAAAACCGTCTCCAAATCCCACCGAGGCGCAGCGACGGGACTGGCATCTTCGATCGCTGGAGGCGGCACTATGGCTTTCGCAGCCCTACTCATTTTAGGATGGGTTGACCGCTACACGCAGTTTATCGGCGCAATCACACTGGCAGGGATTGCGTGGTTACTGTCAGCGGCCATCTTCGCAACCTTATCAGAAGACAAAGGTGCGACCTCCGGCGGCGGGTCAGCCATTAAAGACGCGGTTTCCAATCTCTCCTATTTGAAGACTGACCCTCAGCTTAGGCTCTTTATAGTCGTTCGCGCTTTGCTGACGGCCACCGCTCTTGCTCCGCCTTTCATTGTCGCTTCGGCAGGGAAATCGAGTGGGTCCTTGCTAGAGACCTTGGGCTTTTTCGTTTTAGCCTCAGCAACTGCGAGCCTTGTGAGCGGATTTGTTTGGGGTCGACTTTCAGACCGGTCGAGTCGCAAGGTTCTCATCGCGACCGGAATTGTCGCGGCAGGGATCTTAAGCCTCACGGCTCTTGTCATTGTCTCAGGACGGACGGAGAACCTTCACTTGCTGCCGTTCTGTTTATTTATTCTGATGCTAGCCTATGAGGGCGTCCGGCTGGGTCGCTCGACACATTTAGTGGATATGGCAGACGCAGACACCCGCGCCGCATATACGGCGTTATCGAATACCGTTATTGGGATTGTACTTCTCGCAGGCTCCGGCTTTGGCTTGATCGCTCATCTTTTGGGTCCCGCCACAACGATTGCGACGATGGCCACCATGAGCGCCGCCGCCGCAGGGCTTGCACTTAAACTAGACGAAGTTCAGGCCGACTAAAACCGCCCCGCCGCCCCCGGAAACACCACAGGCGTTTCGCTGCCGTCTTTAGCCACCGCGCTAACACCGAAGAAGTAATTATCGATCACGAGGTTGTCGAAACTCCATTCATTGACTTTGCCAATAAAGCGCGATCGGGTCCACTCAGGTTCCGTTGTCAGTCGCCAGTGCACGCGGTAGCCTGCGAGGTTCCCCGCATTGCCCGGCGTCTCCCACGTCATCTTGGCCGATGGCTGCACTGCGCCTTCAATTTCGACACTGGCCGGGAATGGCGGCGCGCCAGCCATGCCCGCAAGGGTGATCGCATTCAGCGCCGTGAGCTTGGCAGCATAAACCGCGTCGACGCCGTCCATCGTGTCGCCATAAATGACGCCGTCTTCCGTGCGCAAATCCTGATGCTGGCGATCATAATGTTCATGCGTTTCCATAATCCGCACGCCGGGAATGCCGACTTGGTTGAACGGGCGGTGGTGGCCGCCGCGGCCGAAACGGTCGAGACGGTAGACCATCATCACGTTCAAATTGGTCATATATTGGTCGGCTTGCGCTTTGACGTAGCGCGCCAGATTACGCGACGGGCTGTCAACTTCGCCGCCAGTAAAACGGCGGCTACGCGCCTCCGCAGCCGTTTCGACAAAGCGCGTGCCTTCAGAGAAGACGCGGGCCGTTGTGTTGTCCGTGACGCCGTCAATGCCGGAGATATTCGAAATCATATCATTGTTCAGAACACCCTTGATTTCCCACCCTTGGGCGAGAGCGTAATCTGCGACGATCTTACCGCCAAACAGTCCCTGCTCTTCTCCTGATAGACCCGCATAGATGATCGATCCGGCAAATTTGTGCTTCGACAATACCCTCGCGGCCTCAATTGCGCCGGCCATGCCGGAGGCATTATCGTTCGCACCGGGACTGTCGCTGGTGCCGTTGAGCGGATCCGTGACGCGGCTATCAATGTCGCCGCTCATCATGACGTAGCGGTTGGGGTCCGTAGTGCCGCGTTGAATGGCAAGGACGGAGACAACCTCTGTCGGTTCGGGAATACGGCTCTCACCGCTGATCGTGTCTGAGACATAGATGACCTCAAGACAGCCGCCGCACTCGGCGCTGATCTTTTCGAACTCTGCGGAAATCCAGCGCCGTGCCGCGCCAATGCCGCGCGTGTCGGACTCCGTCTCGGAGAGCGTATGTCGCGTGCCAAAATCAACCAGTGTTTGGATGTCCGACCGGATTCGCTCCGGGCTCGGTGCCACGGCGACCTCATAAAGCATATCGACTTCCGCGGGAGGAGAAGCGTGAGAAAGAGCCGGAACACAGAGCGCGAGCGTGGTCCCAATAGCGAGAAGAGATCGCATAGTTTTATCCTGCTGAAGCGAGTTTCAGAACGCGAGCGTAGCTCGGCTGCATTTCCATGTCGGCGTGATGATCGACCATCGCTCGGTGCAGACGCGGCAACTGCCAGCACGGCACAAACATATAGGCATGATGTTCAACGTGATAGTTAACCCAATAAGGCGCGAGGAAAATCCGCGCGACCCAATTGGCGTGAACAGTCCGTGCCTGTGTCAAAACGTTGCCGTCCGTCGTCGTCAGCGCATGTTCGGCGATATTACGGTTGCGCAGCACGGCCAAGAACCATGTCATCAGCGGCAAAACCCAAAGGACCGGATAGACCCACCAATGTCCGAGCGCGGCGAGGACCGCGAACAGTATCAAATTGGTGATCCGCGATGGCCATGGCGATGTCTTTTCGAACGCGTCCATGCCCGGCTCTTTTTGCGCGCTTCGGCTAATCATGCGCAAACGAAAGAATGTTTGTCCGGTCAAGTCGCGGATGAACTTGCGCCGCAGGCTGGCTTTGGTCGTTGGAAACTTGGCCGACAGTGGCAAATCCGGATCGTCGTCTGACTGTGTGTAGCGGTGATGTTTCAAGTGGTAGTGGCGGTAGGCGAGCATATCGCCGCCATAGGGCGCGCCGAGAATCCATTTGCCAACAAATTCATTGATCGCTTTGGTCTTGAACAACACCCCATGTGCGGCATCATGCATCAGGATCGCCATACCGTGCTGCCGTGATCCGACGAGCAAAATGGCGAGAAGAATTGTCAACGGATTGGTCCAAAAGATCGCCATCGCCCACGCCGCAAAGACAACGCCCCAGACATGAAGTGTTAGCCACGCGCCCCATAGATCGGATCGCTTTGATACCAATCGAACGGTTTCGCGGGGTAGATATGTCGCAGAGGCTCCCATAATGACAGATTGCGCGTCTGGCTCATTCAAGTCAATGAAACCACCGCGTTGATCCGTATGCGATAGTCCGTATGAACGCTGTTGCGACATTGAGGCAAAATACCATGAACGACAGACTTATCGAAGGGTACCGCAATTTCCGGTCATCGGACTTTTCGGTGCAAAAAGATCTGTATGAACGGCTCGGCACAACCGGACAGTCCCCACACGTCATGTTGATATCCTGCGCCGATTCCCGCGTTGACCCGTCTGATATTTTTCAGGCCTTCCCCGGGGAAATGTTCGTGCTCAGAAACGTCGCTAATATTGTCCCGCCTGCGGAAATGGAAACACAAACACCCAGTACGGCCGCGGCCTTAGAATATGCGGTTAACATCCTGAAGGTCAGTGTTATTGTTGTGATGGGGCATGAGAGTTGCGGCGGCATTCAAGGCTGCCTCAGCGGCATTACTGATGGCTATGTCGGCGCTTGGATCAACCATCTGTCATCCGCCAGAGATCGGATTGCAGCGCGCGGATTAGCCCCCGAAGTTGCTCAAACTGAACTTGAACTCGAAGGCGTAAGGCAGAGCCTTGGCAATCTTATGAGTTATGATTTTATCCGGGAAGCAGTCGAGGCTGGAACGCTCAAATTGCAAGGGGCTCATTTTTCCATCATCTCGGCGAAACTGCTCATGATGGATCTGTCAGGCAATTTTGACGAAGTGAGCCCCGATTAAGGCGTTATAAGCGCGAGCCACTCATCTTCTGTCATCACTGTCACGCCAAGCGATTCGGCCTTTTTAAGCTTACTTCCAGCCCCCGGTCCGGCGACAAGATAATAGGTCTTGGCCGATACAGACCCAGCCACTTTCGCGCCTAAAGATTGCGCTCGCACCTTCGCTTCGTCGCGCGAGAAGCGCTCCAGCTTGCCTGTGAACACAACGGTTTTGCCGGCGACGGGAGAGTCGGTCTCGACCGCCACTTCATCCTCGACGGTGACTTGCCCCAGCAAACGCACTAGCGCTTTATGGGATGGCTCCGCTGTGAGGAACTCATGTAGAGAATTGGCCGCAGCCTCGCCGATGCCGTCAATCGTCAGCATATCCCCCGTCCCCGCGCGCACGCTAGAATCCAGAGCCAACCAGCTTCCGTAATGGCGGGCCAGAAGATTGGCATTCCCCTGCCCGATATGACGCACACCAAGCGAACGGATAAAGCGGGCGAGGCCGACTTTGCGTCGGATTTCAATTGCGTCAAATAACGCCTGTGTGCTCTTCTCGCCAAAGCCGTCACGGGCTTCGAGTTTCAGCGCGTCATTGCGGTCTTTAAGCGTGAAAATATCGGCAGGCTCGCGGACGTCGCCGCGCTCAAAAAACTGCTCAATCTGTTTTTCGCCCAGCCCATCAATGTCAAACGCCGGACGTGACGCGAAATAGATGAGATATTCCTTGGCCTGCGCCGGACAGGCAACAGTATTGACGCAGCGGCGGATGACGTCACGCTTACCTTTTTCGTCCACCGCACGGATCGCATCAGATCCACAGGACGGGCATTGTGTCGGGAAGTCAAACGGCGCGCCGCCGCCATCCTCCGTCACCTCTAATATTTGCGGAATGACATCGCCTGCGCGCTGAATTCGCACCATATCGCCCGGTTTGACGCCAAGCCGCTCGATCTCATCTTCATTATGTAGGGTCGCCTTGGACACGAGCACGCCACCGACATTGATCGATTTGAGGTGGGAGAGCGGCGCGAGCGCGCCTGTGCGGCCGACATTAATATCAATGCTCAGTAGCTTTGTGATCGCTTTTTCCGCCGGAAATTTATGCGCAATCGCCCAACGGGGTGCACGACCCGCAAAACCAAGGCGGCTCTGCCAATCCAGACGGTCAACTTTGTAAACGACGCCATCGATATCATAGCCAAGATCGGCACGCCCAGCTTCAATCCGACGGTAATGCGCGATCAGACCATCTGCGTTTACAAACCGGTCTGTTAGTGTGTTCGTCTGAAAGCCCCACGCGGATAGCTTTTCGATTGCACCGAACTGAGTGTCTGAAACCGGCTCGCTGACGTCCCCCCACGCATAGGCAAAGAATCTTAGCGGGCGTGAGGCGGTAATAGCCGGATCGATTTGGCGGAGGCTCCCCGCAGCGGCATTTCGCGGGTTCATATAGCGCTTGTCGCCCTTCGCCTCTTGCGCATCATTCATGACGTCGAAGGCCGAATGCTCAATATAGACTTCGCCTCGGACTTCCAAAACCTCTGGCCAGCCTTTGCCAGACAATGTCTTCGGGACATCTGCTAAGGTCCGCAGATTCCGCGTGACGTCTTCGCCCACTGCGCCGTCCCCGCGCGTCGCGCCCTCGACGAAAATGCCGTTTTCATAACGCAGCGCGGCGGAAAGACCGTCAATCTTCGGCTCTGAGGTAAAGGCCATCTCCTCCGCTTCACTCAGCCCAAGAAACCGACGCGCCCGCGCCGTCCATTCCCGCACGTCCTCGTCCGAGAACGCATTGTCGAGACTGAGCATCGGCACGCGGTGCGGGATTTTGCCAAAACGCCCGGATGGTTTGGCGCCAACGGTTTGGTTCGGGCTGTCGTCACGGACAAGCTCCGGGTAAATATCCTCCATCGCCCGCAACTCCATCCGGATCGCATCATATTGCGCGTCCGTCAGCTCCGGCGAGTCGTCTTGATAGTAGGCACGGTCTGCCGCTTTTATCTGCGCGATAAGTGCGTCATATGTCGCTTGCTTATCGGCCATATTAGCGGCCCATAAGCTGACGTGCCGCCGCGCGGGCCGCGTCTGTCACAGTGTCACCCGCCAACATCCGGGCGATTTCTTCTTCTCGTTCTGACTGGGAAATCGCGTGAACATGAGTGTTCGTCGCGGTTCCAGTCGAAGTTTTCTCGATCCGAAATTGATGGTCGGCGGACGCGGCTACTTGCGGGCTGTGAGTCACAACGAACACTTGGGCCGACTCTGACAGTTTCGCCAAGCGACGCCCGACAGCGGTCGCGACAGAGCCGCCGACACCTTGGTCAACTTCATCGAACACCATCACACTTTGTGTCTTCGCCGCGAGGGCCACCTTAATCGCCAGCGCAAATCGTGCCATTTCGCCCCCGGACGCAATTTTATCGAGCGGCCCTAACGGCGTGCCGGGATTGGTCGACACAGTGAACCGGACGAGATCCGTTCCAAGAGAGGATTCGGCCGCGTCCGTAATGTCCGTCACAAACCGGGCCCGATCCATTTTAAGCGGCGGTAATTCTGACGCCACGGCTTTGTCCAACGCCTTCGCGGCTAGAAGTCGCGCTTTCGTGAGCCTCTGCGCTGACGTATCGTAGCGGGCTTTGGCCGCATCCCGACGTTTGAGGGACGCCGCAATATCGGCTTCAACCGTTTCAATCGCGCTCAATTCTTCTGCAAACGCCGCCCGTTTCGTGACCAGCGCGTCGATCCCGACTCCATATTTCCGAGCGGCCGCGCGCAGGGAAAACAGCCGCTCTTCGACGTCTTCCAATTTGCCGGGCTCAACATCAAACGCTTCGGCCGCGTGGCCAACGGCTTCTCGGGCTTCATTGGTTTCCAACAGGGCGCGTTCTAAACTTTCTGCGGCCATTTGCAGGGCTTTCGAGGCGCGGCTCTCGCCATCCCCGAACTTGGATCGCACGCGTTCAATGCCTGTTAAGGCGCGCGTGAGGCGTTCTTCAAACTCACCGCCCTCGCCTAACGTATCTTGCGCCGATGTCAGTTCACTTAGGGCCCCTTCGGCCCCTTGGAGGAAACGACGTTGTTCAGCCAAAGCCTCGTCCTCACCGGGACGAGGGTCCAAACGGTCCAATTCGGCAATGGCTATATCCAGAAACTCCCGATCGTCTCCGGCCTTCGCTTGTTTTGCCTTGAGAGCGTCGAGGACTTTCTGCGTGTCGCGACGATCCCGGTAGGCGTCTCGAACAGCGGCAAGCTCAGCGTCATAGCCGCCAAAATTATCAAGCATGTCGAGATGTGTATTCGGGTCGAGCAATCCGCGCCCGTCATGCTGTCCGTGTACTTCCAACAAAAGCGATCCAATCGCAGAGAGCGTTTTCACCCCAACCGCTTGGTCATTCACATAGGCGCGTGATCGGCCATCCGCCGACACAACGCGTCGCAAACGAAGATCTTCGGACGCATCGCCGTCGATATCTTGATTCGAAAGTATGGCCCAAACCGGATGCGAATCTGCGAGGACAAAGCTTGCTGTTGTAGAGGCCTTGTCTGTTCCAGCGCGGACTAAACCGCGATCAGACCGCGCCCCTGCGGCCATACCGAGGGCGTCGAGAAGAATAGACTTCCCCGCCCCGGTTTCCCCCGTGAGCGCGCTTAAGCCATGCGAAAAAGTGAGATCGAGTGATTCGATCAAAACGACATTCCGGACTGATAGTCCGCTAAGCATTAAACTGGCTCCCCCAAAGACGGCGACCTAGAAAAGGCGCTCTTTGAGCCTTTCGAAATAGCCTCGCTTGCCCGGTTTGGCAATTTCATCATCCAGATTAACGCCGTATTCGGCGAGCAAATCATAAGAATTTTTGTACCACGCACTCGCGGGGTAATTATACCCAAGAACGGAACCGACCTTCTTAGCCTCACCGATAACGCCGAGCGTCACATAGGCCTCAACCATTCGGTGCATCGCCTCTTCGACCTGCGACGTCGTATCATACTCACGCACAACGTTTTTGAACCGGATGATCGCGGCCAAAGGCTGATTCTGTTTCAAGTAGAAGCGCCCAATCGACATTTCTTTCCCGGCGAGGTGATCCTCTGTCAGTTCGAGTTTCAACCGTGAATCACGGGCGTAATCAGATTCAGGATAGCGGCGGATGACTTGTTGCAACGATGATTCAGCGTTCACAGTCGTTTGCTGATCCCGGCCGACATCATAAATTTGATCGTAATAATTGATCGCGATCAGATAATACGCATAGGGCGTCGATTCAGAACCAGGGTGCAAACCGATATAACGCTGCGCGGTGACGACGCTTTCTTCATAGTCCGCTGAGCGGTAGGAGGCGTAAGCACTCATGAGGAGGGCCCGACGCGCCCATTCCGAGAACGGGTGCTGACGTTCAACTTCTTCGAAGAACAGTTTCGCTTCGTCCCAACGGCCTTTTTCGAGACGTTCAATCGCCCCATTGTAGATAAGCTCCGCCGGACGCTCGATATAGGCGAGCTTCTCTTTGCGGTCTCCACCAATGCCCAAGGTTGAGCAGGCGGTAAGAATAAAGATGGCCGACAGCGCTAAAGCGCTTCTGGCAAAAATCGAGGTCATTGGAATCCCGTCAGCACACAGCGTGTTATAGGGGCCATAGCGCCCGTAGCCATCGCGTGAAAGTGAGAATATCTTAAGCTGATACGGCAATCGCAGGACGCGGCATCAAATTAGGTCGATTTTTCTCACCCACCACTGCGATTAAGGCCCGAGCACCGGGTAAAACAGCAAACTCCCAAGCGTCTTTTGTTGCGAAGATTTTAGTTAACAGGTCATGGTTTAGTCCGTGACCCGACTTATTCGTCGTCACACGACCGAGAATGGGGCCGCCTAAATACATATCCCCCATCAAGTCCAAAGCTTTGTGCCGGACAAATTCATCATCAAAGCGAAGTCCGCCGGGGTTCAAAACCTCATCGCCATCAACCAAAATGGCGTTATCGAACGAGCCACCCTTGGACAGACCTGCCTCTTGCAGGGCCGCGACTTCATGTTTGCGCGCAAAAGTCCGTGCCGAGGCTAAACGATCTCGGAAAGCGCGCACATCCGGCACGATCTGCAACCGTTGACGGCCAATCGCCGCGTCATCAAAATCAATAGTGACGTCGAGCTCGAATCGTTCGCAAGGCTCAACCTTAGCGCTCGCATCCCCAGCCGAAATTTCGACGGTTTTGAGAACCCGAATATAACGGCGAGGCGCCGCCTGACGATATAAACCGACTTGTTCAATGAGTTTCAAAAAGGGTTCTGCCGATCCATCTAACGCCGGCAATTCTGGCCCATCCAGATCTATGAGAAGGTTGTCCACGCCAGCGGCGCACAAAGCGGCCAGCAAATGTTCGATAGTTGAGACCGTGACGTTCGCCGCGTTGGAAATTGTCGTACAATTCTGAACACCCGTCACCAATTCTGGCTGTACAGGAATGAGATTATAGCGATCTTTAATATCGGACCGACGAAAGACGAGCCCCGTGTTCGGCGCAGCAGGATTCATCACGAGGCGCGTTTGACGACCGCCATGCAAAGAAATCCCCGCGCAGACGGCAGGGGCTCTTAAAGTGGATTGTCGTCTAACGTTGGCCATTGCGCTCCTTGATCATTTTTTAGGAGCTATAGGACGCCTCAACAAGCAACGGTCCGTGACGCTATGTTACGGACCGTTCGCCTTGATTCTATGAGGTTTTCTTGTCTCGCGCGAGTTCGACAAACGCAACTCGCGATCTGCTAGAATTTATCGGTTTTGGAGCCGCAGAAAGCTTGGAATTTCCAACTCATCGTCCACATCGCCGCCAAATAAGTCGCCCGAGTCGGTCACAGGTTTCGCCATAGTCGGCTCAGTTGTTGCCATTGTGCGGCGCGGTTTACGCCCCCAAAGCCCAAAAGGACGACGGATTGATGCGGCCGCTGGCGTCTCAGGAACGGGGATTGGTGCAACAGGGGCCACTGGCGCGACCGGCGCAGCGACCTCAGCGACGCTTGCTTGAGCCCGTCCACCTTGAACGCGAGGCGGATAAGCCGTCTCCGCACGGGCCTCAAAGGGGGGCGGTCCGTTCACAGCGACAGGCTGTGCTTGGACAGCGTCTTCGTCTTGAAAACCATAATCAGCGTAGGCGGCACGGGCTTCCGCCTCGGCCTTCTCATGAACACCAAGTTCAACCACAGGCGCGGCAGTGGGCGCCTGAACAACTTCAGCGGGCTCTGCAAATCGACCAGGTCTCTCTGTCCGTGAAACAGCATCAACGCCCGTCGCGACAACGGAAACGCGAACAACGCCGTCCAGAGCGGGATCGAGGGCAGATCCAACAATAATATTGGCATCTTCGTCAACTTCTCCGCGGATCATTTCAGCGGCTTCGTGGACTTCGAAAAGGGTGAGGTCATGACCGCCCGTGATATTGATTAGCACACCTTTGGCGCCCGCTAATGACACATCGTCAAGCAGTGGATTATTGATGGCTTTTTGTGCGGCTTCTACGGCACGGGATTCACCCGTGGCTTCGCCTGTCCCCATCATCGCTTTGCCCATTTCGTCCATAACTGTGCGGACGTCATTAAAGTCGAGGTTGATGAGACCCGGCACGACCATCAAGTCTGTTACGCCGCGAACACCGGAATAGAGAACTTCATCTGCCAGCTGGAACGCATCCGCCATTGTGGTGCGTTCTGTGGCGACCCGGAACAGATTTTGGTTCGGGATTGTGATCATTGTATCGACTGACGCGTAGAGGTTTTCGATCCCCTGCTCTGCCAATTTCATCCGGCGTGAGCCTTCGAACATGAACGGCTTTGTGACAATACCAACCGTTAGAATACCACGGTCACGAGCAGCCCGTGCGATCACAGGGGCCGCGCCCGTCCCTGTTCCGCCGCCCATACCGGCCGCAACAAAGAGCATATGCGCGCCCTCAATATGTTGCAAAATTTCGTCAAGGCTTTCTTCAGCCGATTGCTCGCCTATTTCTGGCCGCATGCCCGCGCCTAGACCTTGGGTAATTCCTGAGCCCATCTGAACCCGTCGATCAGCACGTGACAGCGACAGCGCTTGCGCGTCTGTATTTGCGACAACAAATTCAACACCGTCCAATCCAGCGTCGATCATATTATTGACGGCGTTTCCGCCAGCCCCGCCGACGCCGATGACGACGATCCGTGGTTTAAGTTCAGTAGCAGCGGGCATTTTAAAATTTATGGGCATCGAATCGCACCTGGATATGGTCAATGAGCGGTTAAGGGACTTCGTGCGGGAAAATGATTAATGGGGCGTTTAGACATTGCAAACTTCTGTTCAGAACCATCGCTGACAGTGCATTCAGGGCCTGCATTTCTGCAAGCCTGACACCCTCGTGATATGACTCATTTCGGATTGCGTGCGCTGCCGTGCAGGCCTAACCCCGATAAATGTCTACATCCGTCCAAAAATCAAACCCTGACGGGTTAAAGCTCTCCATTAGCCACCGTGAGTTTGTCGCCATGATGGCGATGATTTTCGGGCTTCAGGCGCTTGGCATCGACATTATGTTGCCTGCGCTCGAACAAATCGGGACATTTTACGAAGTCTCAAATCCGAACAGCCAACAGTGGATTGTCATCAGTTTCGTTTTAGGTTTCGGGTTTCCGCAGCTGATTTGGGGGCCGATCGCCGACCGCTTTGGGCGCAAAATTCTGCTACAAATCTCACTGATTGGCTATGCCGTCTTCGCTATGGCCTGCATGTTTGCGCCCAACTTTGAGACCCTTTTATTCTTCCGCCTCTGCCAAGGTATTGCCTGCTCCGGCACACGAGTCAGCGCGGGCGCGATTATTCGCGACGTCTCTTCAGGTCGCTCGATGGCGCGCATTATGAGCCTTGTTTTCACCGTCTTTATGATCGTGCCTATTTTAGCCCCCGGTTTCGGGACGTTGATCATCTCGACCCTCGGGTGGTCATGGACCTTTGGCGTTTTGGGCGTGTTTGCGACACTCGTCTTCATCTGGACGGGCTTTCGTCTACCGCCAACGATGCAAGAAGCGCGTCCGATTAGCCTTACGTCAATCGTGGGCGGCTTCAAACGCGTCCTCAGTCACCGCATTAGTTTTGGCTACATGTGCGCGTCAGGCGTGATTTTTGGCTCGCTATTCGCGTTCATCGCGGCGAGTGAGCAGGTTTTCGACGAGGTGTTCAACCGAGGCGACATGTTCTGGGCCTATTTTGCGGGTATTGCTGGCGGTCTGGCGGTAATGAACTATCTCAACAGTCGGGTCGTTGAGCGGCTTGGTATGCGCAGAATCAGCCATACTATGGTTTTGCTTTTCATTGCATCGAGCGCACTAAACCTCGCTTACATGTATTTTATCGGTGAAAGCTTTTGGGTTTTCTACGGTCTATTTATCGTCAGCTTTGCTTGTTTCGGTATGATCGGCGCGAACTTTGCCTCATTGGCTTTAGAACCTATGGGCGACATCGCCGGGACCGCCAACGCCGTCTACGGCTTCTTCACTTCGACCGGGGCAAGCCTGCTCGGCCTCACCATCGCGCAGCAGTTTAATGGCACAGTTATTCCGCTTTTGATCGGGTATGTCTGTCTCGGATTTACCTCGCTCGGCATCATACTGATTACCGAACGAGGGAAATTATTCGAGATTGGTGCGGGGAAAGCTTAGTCTTCCCCCTCCAAATCAAAGTCTTTGTACTGAACTTTGAGTTCGCGTTTCAGGATCTTGCCGGTAGCCCCGATTGGGAGTTCGTCTTGGAAGACGATCGCATCGGGCATCCACCATTTCGCACATTTTTTGGCGATACAGGCCTTGATTTCGTCCTTATCGGGCGTTTTACCCGGCACAGGTTGGACGATCAGCATCGGGCGTTCTTGCCACTTTTCGTGACGCACACCGATACAAGCGGCCATCGCAACGTCAGGGTGATCCGACGCAGCGTTTTCAATCTCGATGGATGATACCCACTCCCCGCCAGACTTGATCACGTCTTTAGAGCGGTCGGTGATTTCCATATAGCCTTCGGGATGAAGGGCGGAGACGTCGCCTGTGGCAAACCAGCCATCTTCAGTAAACGCATCAGAGCCAGCCCCTTTGAAGTAACCCGACGCAACCCAGGGTCCGCGCACATGCAGGTGGCCTGTGGCGACACCGTCTTGCGGCAGGATATTACCCTCATCATCGACGATACGCATTTCAACGCCGTAGATACGCCGACCTGCGAGCAGTTTGTGCGGCACAGTCGCTTCATAATCTGACAAATCCGTGTCCGGATGCGGCGCATAGGTCGATCCCAGCGGCGACGTTTCCGTCATTCCCCACCCTTGTTGCATCGGAATGCCGAGTTCGAGTTCATAAGCCCGCAACAAGCTCTCAGGCAGGGCTGATCCACCGACCAGCGCCTTATTAACCTTCGGCAGCTTGATGCCTTCGGCTTTACAGTGATTGTAAATCCCCAGCCAGACCGTTGGGACGCCCGCCATCAGGGTGACACCTTCTTGCAGGATCACTTTAGTCAGATTGGCGCCATCGAGCGCAGGGCCAGGCATGACCAGCTTCGCACCAACCATCGCGGCCGAATAGACAAGCCCCCAAGCCGAGACATGAAACATCGGTACAACACCGAGGATTGTATCCGCACCGCCGCCGCCAATAACGTCCGTGGCACACCCTGCCATCGCGTGTAAAATCGTTGAACGGTGGCTATAAAGCACACCTTTGGGATCGCCCGTTGTGCCAGACGTGTAACACAGCGTACAGGCTGTGTTTTCATCAAAGCGGGGCCATTCGATTGTTTCTGACGCATCCGCAATAAAGCTTTCATAGTCTTCAACCGGGGCTTTATAGTCTGGCAAACTGGCCTTGTCCGTCAGGCAAACCCAACGTTCGACAGTGGGACATGAGCCATGAATTCCTTCAATGATGGGGCCGAACGTCGTGTCAAACATGACGAATTTATCTTCCGCATGATTGACCATCCAAGCGATCTGATTGGGTTTTAAACGCGGGTTGATGGTGTGAACGACGGCTCCGATAGAACTGACCGCATAGTAGATTTCAATGTGACGATAATTATTCCACGCGATCGTCGCGACACGGTCACCAGTTTTGACGCCTGCGTCCAGCAAGGCATTCGCCAATCTACGAACCCGTACGGCGCAATCTGCCCAGCCATAACGATGTTCTGTTAGGTCTGCATTGACCGACATGATCTCGCGTTTCGAATGCACAGTCGCAGCGTGCTCGATCAGATCTGAAATCATGAGCTCGCGGCTCATCATAAGTCCCAGCATGTATTTTTCCCCGTTTACGGTTTATGTTGATTGTGACCGTCCTTTTCAGACAAGGGGGGGGCGGTCAATACGGAGAGCAAGATGGGCGCACCGACTTACAGGGATGTGATAAAGGCGGCAGAGCGTTTGGAGGGTCACGCCGTCAAAACACCACTGCTCCATTCATCGAGCATTGACGCGATTGCCGGCGCAGAAATTTATTTCAAGGCTGAGTGTTTGCAACATGTTGGCGCGTTCAAATATCGCGGTGCGCGCAATCGCTTGGCCGCAATGAATAAGGCTGAGCGTGCCGCGGGGGTCGTCGCGTTCTCCTCCGGCAATCACGCGCAAGGGGTCGCTCGCGCCGCCAAAGAGCTCGGCATCAATGCCATCATCGTCATGCCGACCGATGCCCCAGCCGTGAAAGTCTCGGGCGTTCTTCGTGATGGGGCAACGGTCGTCAGTTATGACCGCCTGACTGAGAGCCGCGAAAACATTGCCGCCAGTATCGCTGCGCGTGATGGGCGCACCATCGTCCCATCCTATGACGACCCTTACATTATTGCTGGGCAAGGCACGATGGGTTTAGAAATCGCGCGGTCTGGATATGCCTTTGATGGCCTTGTGACCTGTCTCGGCGGCGGCGGCCTCTGTGCCGGGATTAGCCTCGCAATGAATAAAGAAAGTCCCGACACACATATTTTTGGCGCGGAACCCGTCGGCTATAATGATCACCAAATTAGTCTGCGCGCGGGTGAACGGCGCAGTATCAATGATAATCCGCCCGAGACACTCTGTGACGCGATCATGACGCCCCTGCCAGGCACCCTTACCTGGCCGATCAATTCACGGTCACTCAAGGATGTTTTCGATGTAACGGACGCAGACTGCCTCTACGCCATGAAGCTCGCCAAATTACATCTGAATGTGACGTTGGAACCCGGCGGCGCAGCCGCTATGGCGGCGGTCGTGACGGGGCGACTGCCGAACTCCTATAAGCGCGTGGTGGTAATTTTATCCGGCGGCAATGTTGATCCGGCGGTGTTGGACCGAGCGATGACGAGCTAAGTCTTAAACGTCGCTATCTCGTCTAACGACTTCTTCTCTAGCGCATGGGCAGGCACGGTGCATCCGTCCGCTGGATACCCAACGACTAGCAGCACGAACGGCTTTTCTGTCTCTGGGCGCTCGCAAATATTACGCAGAAACGTCATCGGTGCAGGCGTATGGGTCAGCGTACCAAGTCCAACCGAATGCAGCGCCGTGATCAGCATGCCAGTCGCCAGACCGACTGATTCTGTGACGTAATAGTTCTTCCCATGCTCGCCGCGTTTCTGCGCAAACACAGCTATGAGCCACGGCGCCGTTTCGAGAAACGGTTTTTGATCATCCGTGCCCAACGGCGCAAGCGCGTCCAGCCATTCATCCGACGCGCGGCCGTTGTAAAAGGCCCGCTCTTCGTCTTCAGCGGCCTCTCGGATTGCTTTTTTTGTCTCAGGATCAGAAATCGCGACAAAGTGCCAAGGCTGAAAGTTCGCCCCGCTCGGCGCGGTGCCCGCTGTATTTATGGCCGTTTCGATCAGCGCCTGCGGCACAGGCGTGTCGGCAAAGTCTCTGATCGTGCGACGCTTGGACATATGCATACGAAAATCTTCTAACCGTGCCGCCATCTCGGCCTCAGTGAACCGCACATAGCCCGTCAGCGGAACGGTGTCGGCGCTCACACTTGTGTCCAGTCGAGTATTACCTTCCCGGTTTTACCCGTTTCCATCAGGTCAAACGCCTGTTGAAAATCGCGAGCCGGGAAACGGTGCGTAATCATGGCTTTCATATCGAGGCCGCTGTCGATCATGGCGAGCATCTTGAACCATGTTTCATACATTTGCCGTCCGTAGATCCCCTTGAGCGTCAGCGCTTTGCCAACGATCTTACCAAGGTCAACCGGGTAAGGCGTCGCGGGAATACCGAGCATGGCCATGTTCCCGCCCATCAACATGGTGTCGAGCATTTGATCAAAGGCTGGCTTCGCCCCACTCATTTCCAAACCCACATCGAACCCTTCGGTCATGCCGATATCATTCATCACCGCTTTCAAATCCTGATTCATCGAATTGACCATGGTCGTGCGAGACGTGATCGATTTAGCGAAGTTAAGCCGCCAATCATTAATGTCGGTGAGGACAATCCGCCGTGCACCGGCCCGTTCACAGACACGCGCCGCCATAATACCAATCGGCCCAGCCCCCGTAATCAGCACATCTTCGCCGACCAAGTCATAGGCCAGCGCCGTATGCACCGCATTGCCGAGGGGATCGAGGATAGCCGCGATTTCTAAATCAAACTTATCGCCAAGGGGGATGACGTTGAATTCTGGCAAGGCCAAATATTCCGCAAATGCGCCCGGTAAATTGACGCCAATCCCTTTGGTGTCGGGATCAAGGTGGAACTTGCCCGCGCGCGCATTACGCGACCGCGTGCCAACGACATGGCCTTCCCCGCTAACCCGTTCCCCCACTTTAACCCGTGTGACTGTGCTGCCGATAGCCGCGACCGTACCGCCATATTCGTGACCCACCACCATGGGTACGGGCACATTCTTCTGTGCCCACTCATCCCATTTATAGATGTGCATATCGGTGCCGCAGATGGCGGTTTTTTCTATCCGGATCAGCACTTCGTTCGGAGCGATCTCTGGCACAGGTACATCTTGCATCCAGAGGCCCTTTTCTGACTTTGCCTTAACCAGCGCTTTCATCGTATCGACCATTGAACATCTCTATTGTTAGGCAAACCCATAAAGGACAGCCCATGCTGGTTTGGATTTTGATAGCCCTCGTGTCGGGCGCGCTCATTTTGGGCGCAGGACTCGGGTTGTCGGGATGGTTGAGCAACCGGGTTATGGGATGGCTTATTGCCATGGCTGGAGGCGCCTTGATCATTTCCATAACCTTGGAATTGATCGAGCCCGCGATTGAGCAAGCCGGACTCTTGTTTGTGATGGTCGCGATTTTGGCAGGCGGAACCCTCTTCACCTGTGTGAATTATATCATCGACGAAAAGGTAAAGCGTTCTGAAGGAAGCGGATTGCTGGTCGCAGTGACGTTGGACGGCATTCCGGAAAATCTCGCCTTGGGCGTGGCTCTGATTGGCGCTGGCCCCGGAGCTGTCGCCGCTCTGGCAGGGTCGATCTTTTTGTCGAATCTGCCCGAAGCCGCGGGGAGCGCCAAACAAATGAGAGACGGCGGACGTAGCGTCGGCAGCATTCTTGCCCTGTGGTCGGGAACAGCCGTAATTCTTGCCGCGGCCGCGCTGATCGGTTATTTTTCTTTGACCTATGTCAGCGAAGGCGTCTTGGGCATCATTCGTGGATTTGCGGCGGGGACCGTCGTGGTGTCGCTCGCCTCCGAAGTCTTCCCGAACGCCTATAAAAACAGCCGTCATTCGGCAGGTTTCGCTGTGACCGTGGGCCTCATATTTGCGATATGTCTGCATCAACTTAGCAACTAGACAATACCGAGGTCTTTTCCGACCTTTGTAAACGCTGCAATAGCGCGGTCGATTTGCTCTGGCGTATGCGCCGCGCTCATCTGCGTGCGAATGCGCGCCAGTCCTTTGGGGACAACCGGAAAGAAGAACCCGATAACGTAGATACCTTCATCCAGCAGCCGCGTGCTCATGTCTTGCGCCACTTTCGCATCGTGCAGCATGACGGGAATAATCGGGTGTTCACCGGGCAGGAGATCGAACCCCGCCTTGGTCATGCCGTCGCGGAACCGTTTTGCATTCTCAAACAAATGCACGCGCAAATCGTCGCCCTCTTTCGCCATTTCGATAGCCTTAAGCGACGCGCCGACGAGATTAGGCGCAAGACTGTTGGAAAAGAGATAAGGCCGCGAGCGCTGGCGCAGAATATCGATGACTTCTTGGCGCGCGCAGGTGAAGCCGCCCATCGCCCCGCCGAGCGCCTTGCCAAGCGTTCCAGTGAGAATATCAACGCCGCGCCCGCCTTCAAAATCATGAACGCCGCATTGGCTCGCTGTGCCACGACCTTGCTCGCCCATAAAGCCGGTGGAGTGACAATCATCCACCATGAGCAAAGCATCATATTTTTTCTTGAGCGCGACGACGCCAGCAAGATTGCAGATCGTACCATCCATGGAGAACACACCATCCGTCGCAATTAAAATATGGCGCGCACCGTCTTCACGCGCCTGTTTCAATTGGACCTCAAGGTCGGCCATGTCATTATTCTTGTAGCGGTAGCGTTTGGCTTTGCAGAGGCGGATGCCATCAATGATCGACGCATGATTAAGGCTGTCCGACACAATCGCATCTTCGGGACCAAGTAGGGGCTCAAACAAGCCGCCATTGGCATCAAAACAAGCGGCATAAAGGATCGTGTCGTCATAGCCGAGCCACTGCGCAATCGCGTGTTCGAGCTCTCTGTGCTGGCCCTGCGTTCCGCAAATGAACCGCACACTCGCCATCCCAAACCCATGATCATCGAGGGCTTGTTTACTGGCCACGATGAGTTCCGGTGCGTCCGCCAGACCGAGATAGTTGTTCGCGCAAAAATTCAGGACGTCTTTGCTACCGTTATCCTGAATTTGAATTTCCGCGTCTTGCGCGCTCGTGATGATCCGCTCGCGTTTATAAAGCCCGTCAGCCTCGATCTGTTCGAGTTCATTAGAAATATGAGAAAAAAAGCTATCAGACATAAGTCTTCCATTACGGAAAGACGCGCAGATTTCACGCGTTATCTTCGCCTGTTTGTAGAATGGTTTGCCCTTTCAGAGGAGTCTTGAATGCCGAAGTTCGAAAGCCTCCTCACTGAGATCCGGTCATGTCGTGTTTGCGCCCATGCCAATCCCCCTCTGCCCGTTGAACCCAATCCTGTTCTACAAGTCGGGAAACACGCCAAAATCCGAATTATTGGACAAGCCCCGGGCACGCTCGCCCACGCGAGCTCTCTGACATTCAATGATCCGTCGGGTCGACGCTTGCGCGAGTGGTTGGCTGTCACGCCCGCAGAGTTTTACAATGTCGATAATTTTGCTGTCACGCCGATGGGGTTTTGTTTTCCGGGACAGGATGCCAAAGGCGGTGACTTGCCCCCTCGCCGTGAGTGCGCGCCACTTTGGCATCCCCAATTAGACGCGCAATTGCAGCAAGTTGAGCTCACATTGCTGGTCGGGATGTATGCCGTGAAACATGTTTTGGGCGCAAAAGCTGAACGCAATTTAACAGAAACGGTGCGTCATTGGCGCGCTTATGGCCCCAAAATTATGCCCCTGCCACATCCGTCCTGGCGCAATAATGGGTGGATCAAGCGGCATGACTGGTTCGCCGCGGAATTAGCGGAACTGCGGCGGCGCGTCGATCAATTGGTCACGCGTGACGACACGGATATCGGCATTCGTTGATCGGCCTTTTGTGTCGATTGCACTGACACGGTAAAAGCCCGGTGCGTCCGGTGTCCAGACAGATAAGCCACCCTGACGCGGCACAGGAGCACCCGACACGAACAATTGCACAGGCAGCTCACTATCAACAGAAATCGATAGTCCTCGTCCGCTTTGCAGCACCTCCGTCCCGCTGGATGGGAACAGAATAATCGGACCATCATCCGTCTGCGCGGCCACTGATTTCAAGGCCGTCGGCGCGTCAATCGTAGTCCCGTCACGGACCACGTCCGCAAAGGGTGCGGCGATATCAAACAAAAGTGGCGCCGCGGAGCCCCGACCCGTCGCGCCCGGTCGCGGCGCACCGTCCGGGCGGCCGGTCCAAACGATCACGGCATATTCACCCGCCAGCCCGGCGGCCCAACTATCGCGAAAACCATAGGATGTCCCGGTCTTATAGGCGATACGCCCGATACCCGACATATTGGCAAAGCCTTTGGGTACTGGCGCGCCGCGTAAAGCCTCCGTTACCGCCTTGGCCGTTTCCGCTGACACAAGGCGGTATATTTCCCCCTCCGGCGCATCCGGTTTAAATCGCAAGGGCCCCGCCTCGCCGCCATTACCCAATGCCGTGTAAAGTACGGCGAGGTCGCGTGCTGACAAGCCTGTACCACCCAAGGCCAGCGCTAAGCCTTCCCCTTTTGTGTCGCCAACCCGACCGCGTGCCTCTGGACCTGCCGCCGACAATGCCGCCCGGAACCGTTCGGCACCAACGGCGTGCAAGGCTGTGACCGCCGGAACATTGAGCGAATGTTGCAGCGCTTCGCGCACGGTCACAGTGCCGTGGTAGCGGCGCGTGAAATTCTCTGGGCGATAGGAGCCAAATCGGGTCGGGGCGTCGCGCATATCGCTGTCCATATCCAGCGTCCCGTCATCGCGCGCCATCGCGTAAATAAACGGTTTTAGAGTCGATCCGGGTGACCGCACCCGATCAGTCATGTCAATCCAGCCGCCCGCATGGTCTCGTGCGCCCGTCCCGACCAAAGCAAGGACTTCGCGGGTTGGCACATGGATAATCATCGCGGCGGCATTCACGGGAACGGGCTGCTTGTGGGTCCAGTCGGCCAAGTGCCGGGCAACGCGGGCTTGCTCTGATGCATTCAGCGTACTGATCCCGCCGCCAAAGGTCTGGTGTGCGAGGATGTCCCGGTTCGGTAAGGCGCGCTTCTGTGTCGGCACAGGCTGTGCTTTGGCCATAATCGCCGTGTCACGATCGAGCAAACCACCCGTGACCATGCGGTCGAGCACACGGTCACGCCCTGTTTTGGCGGCTACGGGATTACGATCCGGACGACGCGCTTCTGGTGACTGCGGTAGGGCGAGAAGAAGCGCGATTTCGTCTGGGCTTAAATAACGGGGCGATTTACCGAGCCATATGCGCGAGGCGGCCTCAATCCCTTCAATGTTAGATCCGTAAGAAATCCGAGTCAGATAGCGTTCCAATTGCTCGTCTTTGCTCATCCTCAGATCAAAACGAACCGCCTCAATCGCTTCAATCATTTTGGTCGGCAAGGTCCGCGGTCGCGGCTCGTATTGACGCCCGAGTTGTTGCGTCAGAGTCGACGCGCCGGACACAACCTCACCCGCGCTGAAATTGCTTTTGATCGCCCGCCCAATCGCCAGCGGATCGACACCCATATGGCTGTAAAATCGCTGATCTTCGATCGCGATTAATGCCTCAATATACGCGGGATCAATCCGATCTAAATCGGCTTGAAGCCGAACACGACCGTCTTCAACACTCGCAATATGGAGAATTTCACCGCTCCTGTCGCGCAAGACAGAGGAGACTGTATCGGCGTCATCCGGAAGGGTTGGCAAGCAGAACCAGCCAACCGTTAGCGCAATGACGCCTGCGAGTATGAGCGGTTTTTTTCTCAAAGCGTCGGTTGCGGCGTGACAGAAATTCGCCCGCTTGCAGTCGATGCCATGCGGCTTGGACGATACATATCTTCCAAATGCGCGCCCGGCAGGGTGAAGTCCCCTTGAGTGACGGCGCGGACGACATAGGCGACCCGGCGGGTGCTATCGTCATAACGCGACGCGGTGCGCCAAGACGCAATAAACCGATCATCCCGCGCTTCCGTCATGTCTACAGACGATAAATCACCCAACCATGCGAACGGACCCGTCTCACCCGCATCCTCTGGCGTCAGGATCGTTTCAATCTCAAACCCTGCTGGCAAGAGGTCGGCCATGATCCACATCGCGGAGTCGCGACTGCCCGCGTCGGCGTCGATGAGAATAACCAGTCGTTCCCCACGCGAAATTGCTCCGACGCGCATTGGATTACCGTTCATATCGAACAGCGTTTTAGCCAATGTTGCGCCTTGCGAGCGAGCTGGAGTTACGCCGGACGAACGGCCCGTTACGGACACTTGAACCCAGACAGGCGCGCTTTCAGAATTAGACAGGGTCAGCGACCGTATTTGATCAGAAACTGTCCGACTGGCGGCGGCACCGGATACAATCCAGTCTGAGCTACCGCTGAACGGGACGCCGCTCGTGCGACGCCCTGCCAAAGCGCGAAGAACCCAAGACTTTTCATGCGTGTTGAGGTTTTCAGGTTGATCAACCTGCAAGGTCAACATGGCGGACGTCAAAGCCGCTTCTGGCAGCGTGTCTGACAGAGCCACAAGTGCGGCCGCGTTGCGGACGTCACTGTCATAATAGCTCATTCCTTCATCTCCGATCCGGATGGCAGCGCGCGCGAAAGCGGCTTGGGCACGGTCAGTTTCACCCATTGCGGCAAGCGCAAACCCTAAGTGTGACTGCGCAATCGAACTCTTCATCCGCTCGCCAAAACGGCGGTCGAGATAAAGCAAATCTGACTTCTTCACACGGTCATGCCGCGCCAACAAAGCCGATGCGATAGCCGCACGCTCAGCGGAGCGGAGTTCATAATCCGGCGAGTCATTATCCAAACCGAAATTGTAATCGAGTGACAGACTTGTGTTTTCATCAAGGTTTACGATTGAACGGACAGCATCCAGTGTCCGGCGTTTTGCGCCGGCTGGGACGGTCAAACCGTCGGCCTCTGCTTGTAGGATAAAGTCACTGGCATAGAGTTGCAGATAGGGGCTGGCATTACCGTCTCCCCGACTCCACAATCCGAACGCCCCATCTGAGCTTTGTCGACTTAACACCGTGTCGACGGCGGCTTGCACCGATCGACGGCGCTGATCATCGCCAAATCCGGGAATGTTTCCGAGACTTTCAGAGAGTAAGAGCGGCATCGCGACACTGACAGTTTGCTCCGTACAGCCATAGGGGTAATGTTGCAGTGACGCGATCAACGGACGCGGATCGAGTCCCGGCGAGAAGCTCGCAGATACAAGCGTTTCCATCGATTGCGCGATCAGGCCGCTGCGATCCTCTGTGAAATCGAGCGTCACGTCCGCCCCAGCATCAAGCTTCACAAAGCGCGTCCGGGTCTCGGGTAAATTAGCAGAACGGGTTTCGATTTGATAATCGCGAGAGACCGTAAAATCGGGTCCCCGCGCCGAGAGTGTATAGGTTGAAACACCCGCACCCTCAGCGACCAGCGCGATCCCGTCTTCGCTGCGCTCTCCTTGAGCCAACGTCCGCTGGGCTTCGCCAACATCCAAACCGTCGCGGCTCACAAGCGCGATATAGTCACCGTTTGCGCCATCGACATTGTCCATCGCCACGGTCGCAATCGCGCGGTCCCCCGGCGCAAGAAAACGCGGCAGTGAGAGTTGCACGGTCACAGGATCCCGAACGATCATACGCGCTGAATCACTGCCGAGTTTCGTCTTCGACCAAGCCACAGCCATGACCGTGAGTTCGCCTTGAAAATCTGGAACATCAAGCGTGACGGTTGCTGTCCCGTTGCGAATACTTACCGGGCCTTGGAACAAGCTAACCACCGTCGTCGGAACAACGGATAATCCAGCCCCACCGAGCGCATCACCGCCAACACGGTCTCGCGAGGAAAATGGCGCGAGCATCCGTGCGTAATCGTCAAACACGTCGATAGGAAACGCCAGTTTTCCAAAATAATATGCGTCTGGCTCTGGCGGATTATAATCCGTGATTTGCAGAATACCCGTATCGACGGCGGCCAGCGTCAAGAACGCCTGCTCCCCGTCCAATCCGGCCACTTTCACGACGACCTCTTGTTGCGTGCGAGGCAGAACTCGCTCTGGCATATCAAGCGAAACCGCGAGGGTCTGTTTACTACGGTCCATGGGAATATGGACCAAACCGACGGCGCGACGCGGCTGAGCTTCTGCACCCGGCGTGTAAACTGTCACCATGGCATACAAGTCTGTCGTCCAGGCCTTAGAGATGGGCAATCGAATTTCGGATTCACCCTCGTTAATCCGGATCGTTTGCACCGTCTTCACAGCGCGGTCGGCGATCACGAGTTCACCCACGCCCGAAAAGGGTGAGTTCACGGTCAGCACGATTGTGTCGCCCGGCGTCACACTGGCTTGGCTCAGCCCAATTTCAAGACGGTCCGGCGTATCGGCATCCCCGCCTGCGCGGCGCCAGCCAGAACCAAACTGATAAGAGAACCGAGCGCCCGCATCCGTTACAAATTGTAGGCGGTATTCGCCGTAGGGTAGCGCTTTGGAAAACTGATAAGGCTCATTCGCTGAGAGAGACAGAGACGCCTCTTCAACAATGATGTCCCGACGGTCGCGACGGTAGCGCCAGCGGCCATCTTCGCGGTACCAATGATAATCATAATCCTCGCGGATTAGCGAAATCGTGCCGTCCGCCGCGATTTGCTCGCCCATGGCATCAACGGCTATGAGCGCAATATTTGCGGGCATATTTCGCTTGGCGTAGCCGCCATCAAAGGCAGGGTCGAAGCCAACATAGACAGGCTCGGATCGTAGCGGCAGGAACAGGCTGTCACGGACATAACGTCCGCTTGGTTCCGCGACCCCTGCTGTCACGAAGAGGCGCAAAGGTGAGCTAGACCGGAATTCATCTCCGGCCAACTCAATGGATGTTTGGAACAACCCATCCTCAGATGTTGACCCTTGGCCAAAGAAGACAAATTGTTCCCGGTATGTTTCGACCGCGTCATCAAAACCATAATCAGCCCATTGCGGAAACGGATTAGGGTCCACAGACACACGGGCCTCAGCTTCGGCGTCAAGCCCCCGCCCCTTTGCGCCGTATAGAAAATCTGCCGCGATCGTCAGCGGTCGAGGCGTTCCCAGTTGAACAGGTGATTCATCCGCGCGCACATCGAGACGAAGCTGTTCCGGAATAAAGTCTTCCACTGCGAAACGTACGCTCCCAACGACGTCAAGACCATCCAAAGACAGTTCCGCTGTCCAACGTCCGCGCGCCGCCGCTTTCGGCAATAAAATCTGCCGGATCAGCGCCCCAGCCTCATCGCGCGGACTAACCCGCGCCTCAGAAAATTCTGTTCCGTCCGGACGACGAATGATCAGTGTTCCGTCACGGTCAAAAGCTGCTTTCGCCTGCGCATCACGGATGAGGGCCGTCAAATGGACCGTTTCGCCGGGTCGATAGACACCGCGCTCGGTGAACATAAAGGCATCAACCAGGCCAGACGCATCGCGGCCTGTCACGTCGTATGCTGTCAGATCAAGCGGGCTGCGCGCCAGATCAAGCGCAGCAAAATCCTCATCACCCGCATAGGCCAAGACCATTTTTGGGGCCATATTCCCTGTGCCCCGAAGTGCGGCGCCCGGAAAACGGGCACGTCCATTCGCGTCTGACTGAGCCACCGCCAACACATCATTATTACGGGCAATGACAGTGAGTTTGACGTCACTGACTGTACGGGCTGTTGCAATCGAGCGGACAGTCACATCAAGCGCATCAGATGTCCTGTAAGAGGCCAAGGCCAAGTCAGTGACGTAGAGCCAACGCCACGCCGTCGCGGCGCGGTTGGCTTCCGTGGCGCGTTTGATCTCGACGATATAGGCGCCAGGCCCATTCTCGGAGACGACTGACGCCAACGGGTAGCCGACTTCGACCAAGGCATTGACCGCACCTGACATGTCGATTTGATCCGTATGAATTTCAACGCGCGTATTCCACGCCTCACTATTCCAAGACCAGTCGCCCTCGACAGTGGTCTCGCCCATCTCTGGCGTTTGGTCGAACAAGGCGCGGTGGTTGACGCGATAGAGGGTCAAGTCGACAGCATCGGCATTCATGGCTTTCAGGCCCAAAACCGCATTATCTGTTCGGGGTAAAATGATGCCGTCACCCACAAAACCGACCATCGCGGGTTTCGGATCAAATGTGACGGTCTCAACTATTTGTTGTGTGAGCTCAGCTCCGTTCGCCGCCGCAAATCCGGGGAGAACTGTCACCGTTTGTTCGGCCTCTTCGTCCAGCCCCAATAGGCATAACGAACGACCGTCGACTTGTAGAGAGAACGGGGCCTCAGGGGCAACACGAACGAAGGCTTTGTCAGTGATTACGCTATCAGCATTAAGCTGAGAGGAAAACCGAAGGCAGACTTTGGGGGTTCCCTCTTCTGTGGTGGCATTCAGACCCAGATAGCTGAGGGTGCGGGTGCCTTGCTCACTGTCAAAGGCCGGACTTGCGTCAATCGCGGCAAGATCAGGACCATTAGACACGGGGCGGTCAACGCCGGATTGCGTGATAGTTTGCGGCGATAAACCTGTCGTGCCTGAGCGATCAGAGCCGAGAAAATATCCCAATGCGCCTGATCCTGCCAATATGGAGGCCAGCGACAGCCCCAAAATCCAGCCTTTTTGTGTGCTCATATTCGACTCGCCTCCCAAATCCACAAAGAGATTATGCGCTCTCCCGTGATCGCAGGCAAGTTAGACAGATTTACGGCGAAATATTGATGATTTCAGACAGCCAAGGGCAACTCACCCATCAAAGATGATCTTAACGCCGGCTTGACCTTGTTTGTCAGTTGGCTGGTAAGTTTTACAATTTACAACAGACATAACACCGAAGGCTAAGGCTTTCGGGACGGCCTTGTCCCAGGTCGAAAAATACAGAGTTCACGCAATCTCTCTGTCTCGCCGTCGTCCTTCCCGGGGCGACGGCGACTTTATTCGCCGCGAAGGTCTTTGAGACTTTGCGCGTGTTCCCAGCGTTGAATTTCAGTGCGTATCTGCTCAATCGCGAATTCGATATTCTGCACAGCAACATCGCGGGCTCCCATGCGCCGCTTGTCCCCGACCAAAGCTTCTGCCGCCTCGCATAGTGTTGCTAAATTGACGGCACCGACAGCTTTGGCCGACCCTTTCAAAGAATGGGTAACGGATTCCCACACATCATCGTCAGAGGCCGGATCAAGTCCACGCCCCCACATTTCCGTCTGGTGGACAAAAAGCCCAAAAATCTCGCGGGTCAGGGCAACATCGCCACCGACATATTTGTTCAGGTGATCGAAATCGATTTGCCGTTCACTCATAGCACACGCCTATCTCTTGCGAATTACGAAGATGCGGTTAGGCATACCTCAACCGCTGCTCTGATTGGACTGAAACTAACAATGAATTATTACGACCGCTTCCAAAATGGCGAAGTTCGCTGGTATGACTGGATCGCCGTTTTTTGGTTCATGGTCGTTGTGTGGCAACTCGTAAGCGCTGCGTTCGTATCTCCATTTAGTGAGATGCTTCTTGAATTAGACCCTGCAACGGCAATGGAAGTGGCTTTAATTGCGCAGCCCCACATGGGAATAGTCGAAGACCCAGTTTTCATCATTACAATACTGCTGAGTCTAATATTTTTGGCTGTCAGCATGGTCAGTCTAGGCCTCCATTATCTAGGGAAAAGAAGCCGGGCATCGATATTGTCATGGGCAATCAGCATGATTTTTACAATCATTGCAGTTTTCGCCCTGACACAGATGATGTCCCCAATGGCGGAAGCGAACAGCTTGGTACTCTCCGTCATTGGCCTGTCGCCTCTGGCCTATATGTTGATGCTCCTGACCTTTCCTGCCGCATTGGGCGGGCTCTATCTCGGTTGGAAGCTCATACATAAACGTCACCTCACAGCGCTGCATACGTCTCTCTCCAAATTCAGATGGAAGCGGGCCTTGCAGGCTTTCATCATCATGTGGGTCGTGCTCGGAACATATGGATTTATCGCGAGCCGTTTTAGCGACAACCCGCCAGAATTTGTTTTCGATGCGGCGCGTTTCCTGCCTTATGCCATCCTCTCGCTGCTATTGCTGCCGATCCAAAGCGCGACCGAAGAAATCGTGGTTCGCGGCTATATGAATAAAGGGCTGATCCATGTGTTCGGGAATAAATGGGTGGTTTTCACCCTGACCAGCGGCTTGTTCATGGCGCTGCACCTTGCCAACCCAGAGGCACAAGCCGCCGCAGAAGCCGGGAACTTACCGATCATTATGAGCGGCTATTTCTTCTTCGGCTTTGCGATGTGCTTGATGGTTTTAATTGATGATGGCCTCGAATCTGCGATTGGCGTTCACGCCGGCAACAACACATTCGCCGCAATTTTCGTCAATTATGAAAACTCGGTTCTCCCAACGCCCTCCGTTTGGCAGGTCAAACCAGAACCCACAGGTGATGCGATCACGGTCATCGTCATCCTCAGTATTGTCCTCGTTCTGCTTTACATCACCCGGAAATCACGCGCGCAGACAGCCCCCATCTAAAAGGATCGTTTCCGAACCGACTTTCGTCACTTGCCGTCCTGTGATAGCAAAATTGAACGAATCCCGTGATCCGGGTCGAAAGGGGGACCGTGTCCGATATCAGCCAGAAGATCTTCTCCATCGAACCTGAGCCAGATGAAGACCCGATTGCGCTCGTCCCCGAAGCACCTGACGCTAAGGGTGAGACAGTTTCGAAGAGTGATAGTCCTCCGCTGCTTCGCACCATCGTCGACATCCCCGCACCTTTAAACCGGCCCATTTTTGAGCTTGTCGAAACCATCGATGATGACGATGAAGAAACGCCCGAGCGCATAACCGGTCCAGCGCTAAATGACACGAAAATCGAAATAAATACGTTAGAAAACAAAGTCTTGGACCCTGACGCTGGGATTGAAAACCATCCGTCTGAGCATCCCGACTTTATCACAGCCATTATTAAACCTATCTCAGCATCCTCTTCAGCTCCTGTTTTGAAACGGCCTATGGCCTCGCCCCCAGAAACCTCACACGCTGCCCCGGCTCAGCCCGCCTATAGTGCCCCGGCAGCGCCCGCGACTGCGCGTTTGGGATGGGTGGGGCCCATAATGACTGGTCTCACAGGTCTCGCAATTGGCGCCCTTGTCTTTGCTTACATCACAGAATCAGGCGCTATCTCACCAATTGGCCTCGCTGGGCTTATTATGGCGATTATTGTGCCCATGATGGCTGTCATTGCACTTTGGGCGACATTGCGGGCTTTGCGCGCGAACCGTGAAGAGACTCTCCGGCTCGCGGAAGTAGCCGACCGCCTCACGCGTGCAGATGAATCCGTCACATCAGATGTTGCGCGCATGTCCAGTGCGATCAAACGCGAACTGGCCCAAGTCGATAGTCGTCTCGCGCAGTCCCGTGACGAGCTTGACACACTGGTGGCCCTGATCACGCGTCAATCGATCGAAATGAACGGTATGACGCAACGTCTTACCGACAGGTCTGAGACAATTGCCAAGACGGTCACGGATCAACGAGACGCCTTCACCGACCTATCAACAGATTTCGACACGCGGATGACCGCCTTAATCCAAAATATTAAAACGCAACGGGACGCCTTAGACGCCTCGGGCGAAGCCGCTGCGAAACGTGTCGGCGAAGCCAGCGACGCGCTCGATCATGCAACCAAACTGACAGAAGGGCATGGGGACGCCATCGCAACGGCGGCAACAACCGCCCATACCTCAATCACAGCCGCCGAGACACGCCTGAGTTCACTCTCTGAGCGCATCAAGGCACAAGCCGAAGAGCTAGATGATTTTTACGAGCGCCGGACGCAACAGCTTTCAGATTTATCCGAACGATTGACGAATGACAAAGGGTTGGCTGAAACGGCACTCTATAGCCAAACTGAAAAACTCGGAGCTGTCGATGCTCAACTTGAAATCACCGAGTCCCGCCTGACCGACCTGCTCGATCACGCCGGACAGGTACAGGCGCAACTCACGGCCCGCTTATCCGACATCGACAGCACATTATCCGACGCCGATAAGCGGTCTCGCGCCTTTACAGCCGATATTGCGGATCGTGTTAGCGATAGTGTCGCGCAGACCCGTCGCGAAATTTCGATTATGGAAAGCGAGCTTCGGGCCCTGCAATCGCGTATGGACGGCGCAAAATCCGCAGATTTAGCGTTACCGCCACAACCAAAGACACTGGCCACGCCCAAACGCGTTCATTTTACGCCCCTTGATACTGATTTCCCTTCGCTTGATCAGGATGATTTATCGATTCCCGAAGACGATGATGACGACACGCTCGATCTTGTTGAGGCAATCATCGATGAGCCTTTCGATATCGTCACGCACGCACCTGAGCAGCCCGATGTTATCCGCCGCCCGGGAGAGGTCGATTCTGCTAGCCGTGGGTTGAGTCGCGGAAAGCCTGAAAAGACTGACAAGAACTGGCGCTGGCGCGATATGTTGGGGTCAATCGATCCCATCACGGAGCCAGACTTTAAATCCTCGCGCTTAGCGCCCCCAAGGCCGGCCTCCGCCGTGGACCGACCCGGTCCAGGTGTTCCATTGCGCGCCCCGCCCCCGCGTGCGCCGGAACCCGAAGGCTCTGACGTTGTGGCTCGTTTATGCGAAGTTAAGCTCGCCCCCAGCGCCATGGTCGATGACGGAACGATTTCTGAGGCCGAAGCGGCCCGCCAGTCAGGCGGTGAAGCCGCGCAGTCCGAGGCCGTTTTCGCGCGCCTTAATTCGCCGATCATTCATTTACGCGGCGTTCTGTCCGCTGATCTTGAATTCCGCCTCCGGGCTGAGGGATTTCGTCGCAGCTATAATAGCTACCTCAGCGACATAACTGAATCCTCACGTTTGCGGGCTGAACTCGCCAGTGCCAATGGTCGTGCCTACCTGTTATGCGCCGCCGCATTATCCGCGTCTTAACCGAAACAAACATCATGTCCGAGTCAGATGACCCTACCGCTAAACCGAGCGGGCACTGGGAAGCCCGCTCCGCTGAGCAGAGCGACGCAGGATTGCGCGTTGATCGCTGGCTGTCGAGCTGGACTGAATTGTCTCGTGCGCGGATCAAAGCTTTAATCGAGGATGGCCAAGTCCGAGTTGACGGCAATATTCTCGGCAAAGTGACCGGAAAAATCGTTCCGGGCAGTGAATATGCGGTCTATGTGCCACCGCCTATCGATGACACGCCAACGCCCGAGGATATCCCGCTCTCAATCCTCTATGAAGACGAATATCTGATCGTGTTGGACAAACAGTCTAACCTAACGGTTCATCCGGCCCCCGGCTCGCGGTCTGGAACGCTCGTCAACGCCTTGCTCTACCATTGCGCCGATAGTCTTTCTGGTATTGGCGGGGTGATGCGGCCCGGTATCGTGCATCGTCTCGACAAAGACACTTCAGGTGTCATGGTCGTGGCGAAATGCGATCAGGCACACCGCGGTCTGGCCGCACAATTCGCAGAACACTCAATGGAACGGGCCTATATTTGTCTCGTCCGCGGACGACCAAATCCACGCAACGGACGCGTAGAAACTCGGCTCGCACGGGCGCCACATGATCGCAAAAAAATGGCTGTGGTGCGTGGGACGAACAATAAAATTCACGCGTCTGAGCACGGCCGTCACGCCGTGACACATTATAAAACCTTACGCGGTTTCGGACAGAAAAAGAACAGCAGCGTCGGCACCCCCGTCGTCGCAGAGGTCGAATGTCGCTTGGAAACCGGGCGAACGCACCAAATCCGGGTTCACATGGCCCATTTGAACGCCCCCTTGCTGGGAGATCCGCTTTACGGAAATCAGAAGGCCTTCATGTCGGATAAATCTGATGTTGAATTGCGTGTGCGGGAGTCCGTCGCCAACTTCAAACGACAAGCGCTCCATGCGCGGATGCTGGGCTTCACCCATCCCGTCACCAAAGAAGTCTTATCCTTCGAGACACCGCCCCCAGCGGATTATCAGGCGTTGGTTGATGCTTTGTCGGAATTGCCCCGCACATAACGATGCGCCCACGCCGTGAGAACACGGCCAATATAGTCGGCATCATCGTCATTTTTCAGGAGCAGATGGTCGGCTCCGTCTAGGCTCACAAAGCTTTTTGGATGGCGGGCAAACCGGAAAATGTGGCCCGCATTATCGATGTTGACGACGCTGTCCTGCGGACTGTGAAAGATGAGGAGCGCGCGATTGAGGTCTCCGAGACCCTGCGCAACATCATGTTTTTTAATGTCGTCGAGAAACTGGTTCTTGATGACAAAGGGCCGTCCGCCCAACATCACTTCTGCTTGTCCGCTTTCGATAATTTCTTCCAGTTTATCGCCAAAATTATGTACAATGTGAGTCGTGCTACAGGGACTTCCGATCGTCGCCACAGCCGACACGGAGGGAAGGTCTTGCGCCGCTTGTAACGCCGCCGTTCCCCCAAAACTGTGCCCGATCAGAATGCCGGGCGCGCGGTAATGTTTTTCCAAATAGGCGGCTGCGGATTTTATCTCCTGCACATTGGTCGAAAAATTGGTGTCTGAGAAATCTCCGCCCGACCCGCCAAGACCCGTGAAGTCGAATCGCAACATGGCATAGCCCTCATCGACGAGCGCCTTGGCAATCGTATGCAACGGTTTGAAATTTTTGCCGATAGAAAAGCCGTGAGCGAAAACGACAAAGTCGATGATGTGACCATCGTCAGGAAGATCAAGCCGTCCGGCTAAATCATGTCCCAAAGCACCCGGAAAATTGAACCGTTCGGATTTCATGGCGATATCTCCGAAATCTGGTGCGGGCGGCCGGGATCGAACCGGCACTTCCTTGCGGAAAACAGATTTTAAGTCTGTCGCGTCTACCATTTCGCCACGCCCGCAGACGAGGTCTCCCTACCCCTGAGTGAGGCTATCGACAAGGGCGTTCAGAGCCGTTTTTACACGATTTAGCTGAACTTCATCTTGACCCCGGGCGACAAAGGATACGCCTCGCAATTCGTCGTTGAAAAATGGGTAGCTGCCAATCGATACGCTTGGATGAATCGCCTCCAGCGCCGCGAGGGGCGCGGCGGCGTCGCCTTCTCCGATCCCGGTACAGGTCACTGATATCTGATAGGTCTTTGCCCCGCCTTCGATCCGGTGGCCAATATCAGCGAGCATGCCGCGCATGATCTGTGGCACACCCGCCAGCGTGAACACATTTTGCGTTTGAAACCCCGGGGCTTGGCTCACAGGATTAGCAATCAAACTCGCCCCGTCGGGAATGCGGGCCATACGTCGGCGAGCGGCATTCAATTCATCGTCGGTGTAGCGTTGACGCAAACTCTCGAGCGCGTCTTCGCGTTCTGAAATGCCAAGCCCAAACGCGCTCGCGATACAATCAGCCGTGATGTCGTCATGGGTTGGGCCAATACCGCCCGTTGTAAAGACATAGTCAAATTGTTCGCTAAAGGCGCGAACGGTCTGTGTGATAGTGTCTGCATCATCCGGCAATACCCGGGCTTCCCCGACAGAGACGCCCAGCGCCCCCAAGAAAGTCGCAATGGTTGCAAGATTCGTGTCCTGCGTTCGACCAGAGAGTAATTCATCCCCAATCAGCAACACACCCGCTTTGACCAATTTCATCGTGAGTTAGCCTTCCGGTTCAATCCCGTCAGTATAGCCGTGTCGCGCTCATAGATATCATCAAGGAACCGGACGCCCGCCGCATCACTAACCGCCGTCATATAGAGGACATGGACGGGAGTTTTCGTCACCAGATCAACACGGGTTTCCCGCTTGGATTCGACGGCCTGATCAATTCGTGCCCGATCCCAGCCGTCCTTATCAGACAGTAGCCACGCGGTCAGTTCGAGAGGGTTTTGAGTTCGGATACAGCCTGACGAGAAGGCCCGCTGGCGCTGTGCGAACAAACCGCGATCCGGTGTATCGTGTAAATAAACATTGTGGACATTGGGAAACATGATTTTGACTTGCCCTAAGGCATTCACTGGCCCCGGGGATTGCCGCAGTCGATAAGGCATGGTCCCAGCTGGAATAGAGGTCCAGTCAATCGTTGTTGCATCGACAGGCGTGCCGGCTTGATCCAACACCTGAAATCCCAGCCGCTGCACGGCGGACGGATCGCGTTTGAATAAGGGCAACTTATCCCTACTCGCCAAACTATAGGGTGTTTCCCACCACGGATTTATGACGACATATTCAATGACGTCAGAGAAGATCGGCGTTTTGCGATAGGTTTTCCCCACGATGGCACCATGAACACGGTCTATTTGGCCATTCTGCCACGCTTGCACGGAGAAGTCGGCGATATTGACCCGCACATGCTTTTGGCCAAGATCGTCCGGCAACCAGCGCCAGCGCTCTAAGTTCACGCGCAACTGATCCAATTCATGCGTTCGGTTACGGTTGAGAACACGCAAAGTCGCGGGGCCAACGGCACCATCATCATCCAAATCATTGGCGGTTTGGAATGTTTTCACCGCCGCTACAGTCTCCTCATCAAATGTTCCGGTGGCCTCTAGGTCCAATCGTGTCTGCAATAACGTGACGCGCGGCCCCGTCATGCCGGACTTTAATGTGACACCAGACGGCACCACCGGGAGATCATCCACAGTGCCCGCTAAACGCCCCGCCAATTCGGTCGTCAGCGATTGATAGGCCATATGTTGCGGCGCCAAGCGATCAAGACTGCTCACCAATGTGCCGTTTGCCAAAGCCTCGCGCAAATGCGCGCTCAGGTTCGCTTCGCGGCCTTTGGCCGTCCAGTCTGGCTCCACTGATTTCGGAGAGAGTTTGCCAAAGGCAATATGCGACGCCGCGCTCATCCACGCATCAACGGCGTAGATCGCCATGTCTCCGTCAGTCCCATAATTGGTAAGCGCATCCAGATGATAATCCGCTGGATTTAATCCATGCGCCTCAACGCTCTTCAAAGCGGCGATCATATCGGCTTGCACAATTGCAGGTCCGGACACGACATCAGACCCATTGGTATAGGAGAGCATCGCTTTTGGGGCGAGCGGGCGGATGGGTCCGGGCGGTGACGCTGCGACCGCGGTCGCCAGGGCCAGAGAGACAATGAAACTTGACGAAATTATTTTTAACATACCCCACTTTACCCGCTCAAAACGAGTGCGGGCAATCATTCCGCTGATGCTTAGCAGTAAAACAGGACCAACCGTTGACCCGGTCGCGACGCGCTGCCAACGGCATAACGTGGAAAAATCGCCCTTATCTCGTCCGGCCATGATCGCTCTCTGCGCCGCTTTGATCCTAATATGGGGTAGTGCGTTTAACTTTGTTGGCGTCGCGGTCGATCACATTAGCCCATTCTGGTTGACGGCGTGGCGACTTTTGGTCGGCGCAACGGTGCTTACGCTCTACGCGCTTATAACAGGGCATCGATTTCCGACTTTTCGCGATCCCCGTTGGATCTGGTATTCCGTCTTGGGAATGACAGGGGCAGTTATCCCTTTTTTGCTGATGGCCAAGGGACAATTAAGTGTTGATAGCGGTCTCACCGCCGTGATTGTCGGGGCGATGCCGCTGATCACTATCGTTTTGGCGCATTTCTTTACAGACGAAAAGCTGACCCTGTTTAAGGTTTTTGGGTTCTTCATCGGATTTTTAGGCGTCGCCGTCTTGTTTATGCCCGATCAATTTGGGCTCGGGCTCACGGGCAATTGGAAATCGCAATTGATTATCCTGTGCGGCGCCTTTTGCTATGCGGGCACAACTGTGGCGGCCAAACGCGCGCCCAAAACGCCTGCACCTGTTGGCTCCGCCATCATGATGATCGCCGCCAGTATCGCAGGTCTAACAGCCGCATTGATCCTAGATCCGGGAGGCCATGTGCCCAATGCGCCCGCGCTGACGATGATCTTATTACTCGGTATTGGGTCAACGAGTGTCGGCACAATCCTCTATCTTTTCTTCATCGACCGCGTTGGACCCAGCTCGATGGCGCGATTGAATTACTTTCCGCCTGTGCTCAGCGTTATCATCGGCGTTTGGTTCCTGTCTGAGCCGTTCACATGGAAGCTGATCGTCGCGTTCATCGTGATTATTATCGGCGTCATGGTCAGTCGGATTTCAAGCCCTTCAGAGCGGCGAATGGGTTCGATACGCCCGGATCGAGGTCGTCCCCGCCCTCCGATTCCGGCGGTAAGGCCAGACCGTGATTAAGCGGGCCGTGGCCCTGCCCTAATTTCGGCGCGGTGCGGATCGCTTCAAAGACATAATCCCGCGCAGACGAGACGGCCTCTTCCATGGTTGCGCCGAGCGCGAGTGCGGCGGCAGCGGCACTGGCCAAAGTACATCCGGTCCCATGCGTGTGCCGAGAGTAAAGACGCGGCCCGGTCATCACCGACGCGCCGTCATCTGAAATCAAGATATCGACGATGGATTTCAGGTCCAAATGCCCGCCCTTCATCAACGCGGCATAGCTCCCCATTTCAAGCAGGGCTTCACCCGCCCGCGACATTTCGTCCGTATCCGTGATGCTCAATCCCGTCAGGATTTCGGCTTCGGGAACATTAGGCGTGACCAGATCGGAAATTGGCACCATTAACTCTTTCATCAAGGCGACCGCGTCTTCGTCGAGCAAGCGATCGCCGCTCGTTGCCACCATGACAGGGTCCAAGACGACCAGCGCGTCCAGCGGTTCAATCGCGGCATGGACGGCGCGAATAATCGCGGATGAGCCCAACATACCGATCTTGATCACGTCGACGCCGATATCCTCGACGCAGGCGTTAATTTGCGCGGTGACCATGTCGGGCGAAACCAATTCCACCCGGTGAACACCAACCGTGTTCTGCGCCGTGATCGCCGTGATCGCGGTCATCGAATAAGCGCCAAACGCCGCGCAAGCTTTGATATCCGCCTGAATACCCGCCCCGCCAGAGGAGTCAGAACCGGCGATGATGAGGACGCGGCTTTTCATTGCAAAATTCCAAATAGAAAAATGACACTCGTTATAATTCCAGCTGAAAACAATATCCCTGAAAAGCAACTAGATCCAAACAATATTCTTGGGAACAACTCAGATTTCCCTTGAAACGCTTTTAGTTGAGTGGTCATTTCAGCACCAATTTCTTGATCATCTGTATACCGATATCCAACCAAAAAACCGTAAGTATTGGCTGCATTGTCGGCTTCAAACTTAGAAAATAAAATTTGTAGAACCAACGTAATTCCAGAAGTAATTATAGCTGCAGCGAAGAATACTATAGTGGCTTTGACCGCCCAATTATTACCTAAATTACTACCCTCTTGAAAAATCCGATTTGCAATAAAAGCTAAGGAAGCACCACCACCAAGAAGTATATATCGTGCGAAAGACCTTAACGTCTCAACATAACGAGATGCGGATTCTCTGAAATTATACTCTGAAAATTCAGCGAGCTTACTCATTCTCAATCCCCTCCCAAACCCTTAGCGCCTGCATCGTCTCCGCCACATCATGCACCCGCAACACTGCCGCGCCCTCGTTCGCTGCATAGAGCATACTCGCGAGCGACCCGCCTAAGCGTTGCTCAACCGGGCTACCGTCTATTTTCTGAATGAAGCTTTTGCGCGACGTACCGATCAGGGTCGGCGCGAGCGCGGCGAATTTTGCGGTGTGACGTAGGATGGCGAGATTATCTTCCAACCGTTTTCCAAAGCCAATACCCGGATCAATCGTGATCTGGTCACGGTCTATCCCTGCGGCAACGCAGATCGCGATGCGGTCACTTAGATAAGCCAGCACCTCGTCCACCGGATCGTCATAGCTCGGCCTGTCCTGCATCGTGTCCGGCGTCCCTTGCGCGTGCATCAGGATAATCGGACAGTCGAGGTTCGCTGCGAGCGCGACGCTGTCGTTTGAATAGGTCAGGGCCGAGACATCGTTCCAGATGTCTGCGCCCGTCAATATCGCCGCTTCGGCCACTTCGGGTTTGCGCGTGTCGATACTGATCAAAGGACCGGGGTCATCGTCCTGCGTGGCGGTGCGGATCGCCCTGATCACTGGAATCACGCGGTCACGTTCTTCCGTCCACGGCACAAGACGTGCGCCGGGTCGCGTGCTCTCGCCGCCAATATCAATAATATCGGCGCCCTGATCGATCAGCTGACGGGCGTGTCGCACAGCTGCGTCAAGATCGCTAAACTGTCCCCCATCGGAAAAGCTATCCGGTGTGACATTCAAGATGCCCATAATTTTGGGTCGTCGAAACATGGGGGCGGCCTACCGCAGTTTTGCTGAATGAAAAAGGTTGGGCGCAAAGAAAAAGGCCGGGTCTCCCCGGCCTTTTGATTACGCTTCCGTCGCGCCGCCGATCGGGCGGGGCTTCGGTTTTTTAGTGGTCGGCACGGCGCTGACAGCGGGGCGTTTGCTCGCATCCCCATCGGGCCGTTTTGGTGTCGTGCCGTCTTTCAACAATGCCGTAATTTCATCACCAGACAAAGTTTCATATTCCAACAAGGCTTCGGCCAGTGCGACCCAGTCCTCTTTCTTTTCCGTCAAGATTTGGCGGGCTTTTTCATGCGCCTCCGTAATGAAACGCTTAATTTCGCCTTCGATTACCTTGGCCGTTTCCGGCGAGATAGATGAGCCTCGGCCAATGCCGGACTGGAAACTCTGCTGATCAGTGTCCTTATAGGCAATCGGCCCAACCTTGTCCGAAAGACCCCATTCGGTGACCATCGCCGTGGCAATCCGCGTGACTTGTTCAATATCCGAACTCGCGCCGGACGTGACTTTATCATAGCCAAAATGGAGTTCTTCGGCGGCACGGCCGCCCATCGCCATCGCCATACGCGCGATCATTTCTTGCCTGGATTGGCTGATTTGATCCCGTTCGGGCATATATTGCACCATACCCAGCGCACGACCGCGCGGAATAATTGTCGCTTTATGGATTGGCAGGCTGCCTTCCATATTCAAACCAACAATCGCGTGTCCGGCTTCGTGATAGGCAGTATTTTCGCGTTCTTCATCAGACATGGATAAGCTACGGCGTTCCGCGCCCATCATGACCTTATCGCGCGCATCTTCAAACTCGCGCATCGTGATTTTCAACTTATTGCGCCGCGCCGCGAGGAGAGCCGCTTCGTTCACAAGGTTAGCCAAGTCTGCACCGGAGAAGCCCGGCGTGCCACGCGCCACATATTTCACGTCAACTTCAGCCGAAATCGGCTTGCCGCGCATGTGGACTTCGAGAATTTTTTCGCGACCTTGAATATCGGGATAAGGCACTTCGATCTGACGGTCGAAACGACCCGGGCGAAGCAGTGCTTTATCGAGAACATCAGGACGGTTCGTCGCCGCGATGATAATCACGCCTTCTTGTCCTTCAAATCCGTCCATTTCGACCAGCAATTGGTTGAGCGTTTGTTCGCGTTCCTCATGCCCGCCGGACGTGCCGACACCGCGGTGGCGACCGACAGCGTCAATTTCGTCGATGAAGATAATACACGGCGCATGTTTGCGAGCTTCCGCGAACATTTCGCGAACCCGAGATGCACCGACACCGACGAACATTTCAACAAAGTCAGAGCCGGAAATCGTAAAGAACGGGACCCCTGCCTCACCCGCAACAGCGCGAGCCAGCAAGGTTTTACCTGTTCCGGGAGGGCCGACGAGCAAGGCGCCAGTTGGAATTTTCGCACCCAAACGGGTGAATTTGCTCGGGTCCTGTAAGAATTCGACGACTTCTTTAAGGTCTTCTTTCGCGCTTTCGACGCCCGCAACATCTTCGAATGTTACGCGCTTGGTGTTTTCTGTCAGCAGTTTAGCTTTGGATTTACCAAAGCTCATTGCGCCGCCACGCCCGCCGCCCTGCATATTGCGGAAGACAAGGAAAAACAGACCGATGATGATCAGCAGCGGAAGAATAGAAATCAGCAGATTGCCAAGCAGAGATTGCTCTTTCTTGTCTGCATATTGATACGGAATGCCCGAATTTTTCAGAACATCGCCAGCGGGATCCGATGAAACGGGCGGAACATTCACGGTGTAGGGATCACCATTGGCCAAATCCCCCGTGACTTCCCCGCCGGGAATGTCGATCTTCGCGGATCGAATTTGGCCGTTTTCAACGCGTGTTTGAAAATCGGAGAAGGTGAATTCTTCGCCTGCGGCGGTTGCGCCTGTATTGCTCTGCGAGACCGCGAATACGATCAAAAGCAGCATAATAATGATGCCCCAAACAGCGAATTGTCGCTGATTATTCGGGGTCGGTGTTTTCTTCTCGGCCATGAAACTTCCAAGTTAGAGACGGGTCATACCCTACATAGGGTGTCCGCCACACAATAAAAGCGGACGGTGTGACACGCCCGTGATGTTTTTACGTTTCAGCGCGGTAAATACGCTTACATTCCTGTCAGGGCGGCGTCCAATCGGTCCTGAACAAGATTCCGGACCCGAACACCGCGTCCGTAAAGAACCCGAAAGCCGACATGTTGCCCGCGCCGTTCAGGATGCAATTGTCCTGCCGAACCGCTGACCATGAACCGTCCGTCCCAGACGGTGAGCTGCGGAGTAATTTGTATGGGCACGGCTGTCGGCATTACGCGTCTGTCCCGACGCCCACTTATCGCAACAGGGTCACGCGACAAGGTCAAGATTTCGCCGTCCCACTGTCCAATGCACCCCGCGCCAATAGGCACTGTGTCACCGGAGGCGAGCGGCTCTAACTTCTCCGCAATCCGTAACCGCTGCGTGGGACCGCTTTGACCTCCAATAATGGGCGCGATGAGAGCCAAGGCCGGCGCGCTAATCAATTTCGGCACGCTGAATTGGCCTTCATGCGTGAGATGATAGCCTTTTAATTCCATTTGAATGCGCGCGATACCTTCCCGAACCCCGCGCCGCATCGCGTCTGATAGCTCAAGCATATCTTGGGCTAAGGTCGGATGATCGGCCAACTCTTGCCGCGCCCTGACGCGGGCAAAAGTTCGGTCACGATTGGAAGGATCATTGATCGGGTCTAAGTCGGAAAGTGGAGCGCGTAAGTCGTCGCGAGAGAGGTCCAAGGCCGGACGATAAAGCGTGACACCAGCAAGTTCCGGCCAGACAGGCGCATAGCGTGTTGGCCAAATACCGGCCGCGCCGCGCCAACCCGACCCGCGTTTCACCCGCATCAGCACCGTTTCCGCTTGGTCATCGGCATGATGCGCCGTCAACAGCGCCGGAATGTCATGGGCACGGCAATAATCTCCCATGAGACCGTAGCGTGCCTGTCGTGCTTTTTCCTGCAATCCCGAGGTCGGCCCATTGGGCTCCCATGTCAGCACGACAAGATCATACCCAAGCGATTTAGCGAGCGCAGCCGCATACTGTGCTTCGGCGTCAGAACCGTCGCGCAACCCATGATCGACGTGCAGTACGGCTTTCAAGCCGGCATGATTGCGGAGCTGTTGTAAAAGGGCCAGACTGTCGCCGCCGCCCGAAAATGCCAGCGCGAACGATGTGCCATCAGCTGGAAGACTGGCCGTAATCCTGTCCTCGACCTCAGTCAAATTTTGGTTGTCCGGGCTCAACACCCTGTTCGGGAGGCTTCCCGTGCAGCCTTGTCCCGTGCCGATTGTGTCGCATTCGGGAATTGATCATTAAAACTATTGAGCGCGGTGCAGGCTTCGCCCGCCTGTCCCATCTCCCGCAAGGACGCGCCAAGCTTTACGAGCGCATCAGGGGCTTTGGGTCCGTCTCCGGACGCGCGCATTGACGCGATGTAGGACTCTGCAGCGGCATTATATTGCCCCTGCACGAACAGGCTTTCGCCAAGCCAAAAATTAGCTTCCCCGCGATCATTCGCTTCAGTGTTGAGTTGCAAATACTGGATAAGGGCTGTTTCTGCGCCGGCATAATCCCCTTCAGCCAATAGTGACTTTCCCATATCCAGGAGCAATGACGCATCATTCGAACTATTCTCGGACGCCGGTGGTAAAACGAAATTTTCAGTTCGCGTCGTTGGCGGTCCTTGAATTTGACTGAGCGTGGCCGGTCCACCAACATAGGTGTCATCCACTTTCGGAGCATTTTGCGCCGCGACCAGATCAACCGCATCGAGGTGGATTTGCATCCGTGTCGACAAGGTCTGCAAAATCCGAATGTCGGATTCCAACGCATTCACTTCAGCGTCCGCTAATTCCCGCTCATAGGAGAGACGTTCAATTTCGCCGCGCAACGTGCGGATCGTTGTTTCCAATGTATCGACCCGCCCCATGAGGCGCTCAGCCGCCGGGTCACCCGTCAGCATGCGCGACTCGAGCCGTTCAATTCGGACTCGCAACGCGTCATTCTGAGCCGCCAGCTCCGCCCGACTTTGGGCGAAGACTGGGGTCGCAACTGACAGGATTACTGTCAGGGAGAGAAATGTCCGAAAAATAAGAGGCATAAACCGAATAGGTCCTAGCTTTGTCCAACAGGACGGAGGTTGGTATAGCCGTTGCGATTGCGCGCCCAGCCTTCTTCGTTACTGCGCCCGTCAATGGGACGTTCTTTACCGTAAGACACGGTGGTCAGACGCGAAGGCTCAACACCTTGGCTAACAAGGAACGCTTTGACGCTGTTCGCGCGGCGGGCGCCGAGCGCGATATTGTACTGACGCGTTCCACGCTCATCCGCATGACCTTCGACAACCGCCGTGTAGCTATTATAACGATTCAACCACTCAGCTTGCTGGCGGAGGGTCTGACGCGCATCGGCTGACAGCGTGAATTGATCGTAGGAGAAATATATCCGGGCATCGCCGCCTGTAGAATAGGCAAAATCTTCAAGCGAGCCTGGAAACGGCTGATTAGGCGCGAGCGACGTTGAGGGAGATTGCACAGGTGCGAGCACTTCAGGCCGTGATTCAGGCTCCATGATTGGCGCAGGCGTTTCCTCAACAACCGGTTGAGGCTCCGGAATAGGATCTGGTTTTGTTGCACAAGCCGACAACATCAATGCCGTCATTGTTACGAGGGTGAGTGTACGAGGTAAGTTTATCATAGTCCGTCCCTTCAGTCGTTTATACGTTGAACATCGTCTTAAGCTTCAGGTCAAAGCCCGTCTCGTGAAACTTTGAAAAGGGTACGGCCAAATTAAGGCCGACGCCTGATTTTTACCTAAATAGCCTAATAATCAATCTAAAATTGGCGACCAAGCCGGATCGGTCGCTTGCCCCGGCGTCTCAACCCGTTTCAAATTACGGCCTGTCATATCCACCGACCAAAGCTCAGCGCGTGAATCAATGCCCCGCGTTTCTTTGGTAAACACAATAACGCGACCATTCGGAGACCAACTTGGCATATCGACAAGGTAATCATCGGTCAGAATCCGCTCATTGCGGCCATCCGGATCCATAATGCCAATGGAAAACTTGCCGCGGTTTTGTCTCACAAATGCAATCTTGTCGCCGCGCGGGCTCCAGACAGGTTGATTATAGCGTCCGTCACCAAAGCTGATCCGTTTTGGCGACGACCCATCCGCATTCATCGTGTAAAGTTGCGGCGTGCCGCCTCGATCACTCTGGAAAACCATCCGACGGCCATCTGGGGCAAAGCTCGCTGACACGTCGATCCCGGCATCCGTTGTCAGACGTTCCGTTGACCGTGTCATCAAGTCCATTGTGTAAATATCAATGTTCCCACGCAGTTCCATCGACAAGACTAAATTCCTTCCGTCCGGAGAAAACCGAGGAGCGAAGGTCATGCCCGGAAAACTACCCAGTAATTCCCGGCGACCCGTTTCAATATTGAGGAGATACACTTGCGGAGGCAGTGTTTCGTAACTCATAAAGGTGATGGTCTGGCTGTTTGGATCAAACTGCGGGCTGATCACAAGATCAGAGCCGCCTAGGAGATATTGCGGGTTAAACCCATCTTGATCCATGATCGCGAGGCGCTTCTGACGATTTGTCTTGGGACCGCGTTGATCGACAAAAACAATGCGCGAGTCGAAATAGCCCTCCTCGCCCGTCAGCGCCTTGTAGATGGCGTCAGAGGCCTTGTGCGCCGTCCGTCGCCAATTGGACGTCGTCGTGGAGAACCGAATACCTTGCAGCTGTGTGCCCGCGAACACGTCCCACAGACGAAATTCGACCCGAACCCGGCCGGGTGCATCCCGTACGATCCGACCCGACGCTAAGGCGTCGGCTTTAATCACACGCCAATCCGCGAACGTCGGCTCATAATCAATGTTAGTCTGAGTTTCGAGAAAGCTGGCTGGATCAAGCGCGCGGAAAAGTGCGCTGCTTTCCAAATCGGCGCGGATAACCTCCGCGATCTGTTCGCCGAGCGCGCGTGTTTCTGGGTCTTGGCCGAGAAAGTTTGGCACGGCAATCGGGACAGGATCGACATTCCCTTCGGTAATATCGACTTCGATCTGCGCAAGACTTGCGGCAGGAACAGCCAACCCAAGCAGGGCCATAAGAAGAATAAAATATCGGATCATAGTCGCCATCATAATCTCTAGAGTCACAATTTAGGGCGGAAGTTCAAGATCAACGACTGCCATTGGTCGAACTTTTCATGCGGCAGGAAGTCATAGGGCGCACATTTCGTCACCGCTTGGACCGCGCGCATTTCTGCAATATCCCAAAACGGATTCCCCGGTGACGCCCGCCTTGAGGCCGCTCGGTCAATCACCTGAACGTCCTTTATGAAGCCGCCGGGCAGCATGTCGACCTGCAAACGCACGATCAATTTTTCAAGGTCTGTCACATCAACAGGTGTGCGCCAGCAGCGATACATGGCGCTATTCAAAGCATCGAGTTCTGACAGTGTCATCTGCGTACCGCTGCCAATTCCCTCACGCGCCTGATCCGCATAGACAATTCGCTCTTCCGACCCTTCATCAGCAATTTGGCTGTCCGCGACCGTTGATGTGTCCTTGGATTTATCGATCAGTGATGAAATCCGATCCAAATCAAAACTTTTTTTGGCTTCGACTATTTTCTCAGGCTCAGGCTCAGGTTCGGGTTCGCGCTCATCGCTTTTTTCCGGAAGGGTTTCAGGCGGCGCAATCGGATCTGCGGTCACTTCCTCGTCCGGGGCGACATTGATAACGTCGTCAACCTCAGCTGCATTATCCACGGATGTTTCGACCTGCATCGGCAGCTCAGGTTCCGGCGTCACCACAGGCTCCCGCCGCTCCAAAGAAGCACGAATATCCGTAAATTCGGCAACTGTAATCAACTCAACAGGAACAACCCGACCTGTTTCTAAAGGCTCTACCGTCGAAAAAACGACGCTCGCACCGAACAAAACGCCCGCGTGAAGAAAGAGCGATATGGGCAAGCCCGCTCGCATTATTGGTTAATTGGATCCGTGACCAGATTAAGGTTGGAAAATCCGGCGGCGTTAATCCGCGCCATGACTTTCATCACAGCACCATAATCAGAATTCTCATCTCCGCGAAGAAAGATGCGTTCGTCATAACCCGTATCCGAAACAGCAACGAGTTTCGCGATTAAATTTTCCATCAGCACTTCTTCGTCTTGCAGGAACACCTTCCCGGCAGCGTCGACAGAAATGGTGAGCGGCTCTTGTTGTGATGGCAGCGCTTTTGCATCTGTTTTGGGCAAATCAATCGGCACACCCACAGACAATAATGGGGCTGCGACCATGAAAACGATCAACAGAACCAGCATCACATCAACAAGGGGAGTCACATTGATTTCAGAATTCACGCGCGAACGCCGATGACGACGGCGGCCACCATTTCGCCCTACACCGCGCTGTCCAGACCGGCTCACCTCAGCCGCCCTTACTCAGTTTGCGTCCAAGGATTGCAGAGAGCTCGTCCGCATAGCCTTCCAAACGCCCACCATATTTATCGAGATCTGTGATATACATATCGTAGAATACTTTAGCGGGAATAGCCGCGATGAGCCCCAGTGCTGTCGCAAACAGGGCCTCGGCAATACCTGGGGCAACCACAGCTAAGTTCGTGTTCTCCGACGCAGCAATCGCGCGGAACGCATTCATAATGCCCCAGACCGTCCCAAATAGGCCAATAAAGACAGAAATCGAAGCCACAGTCCCAAGGACCGGCAACCCCTTCTCTGCTTTGGCCATTTCACGGTTGATAACAAGGTTCATGACCGAGTCGATCCGGTCATGGGTCGATGTTTGAGCGCCAACACGCGGGGCATTTGCGCTTTCGTTAAATTCGCGCATCGCGGCCGCGAATACGCGGGCCATCGGGTCACGCATATCATTCCCCAAGGCGGCATTAAGTTCATCCAAGGTCCGGCCTGACCAAAATGTATCCTCAAAATCAGTCGCCCGACGGCGCAACATACGAACCATGATGAATTTATCGATGGCTACGACCCAACTCCAGATCGACGATAGAACAAGAATCAACATGACTCCCTTAATCACCCAATCTGACAGCATAAATAGCGACCAGAATGAATAATCCCCCACCGCCATGGGTTGGATTTGCGTGATGCTTTGCTGAATCAGGCTCACAATCGTCCACTTCCTGTGTTAGTCTACGAATAACCGAGTTTGCATCGTCGTCATGATGCGGATGAGCCGCTACGCCAAATTAAAGCCCGGTAAGGCGACTGTTACGCAATTATAACGCCTCATTCACCCCGGTTTAAGAAAGAAAGCGTTAACTACTCACGAGCCCCGAGACAAATTTGAACAAATCCCCTTAGCGCCGCGATTATGTCATAATCTTGTCTATTGGGAATGCCACGACCAATTTATGAAATTCCCTCTGGAGACACCATGCGTAATTTGACCCTCATGACCCTCGGCCTACTCACCCTTGCGGCCTGTAATACGCTCCCTGATCCGGTTGCGGAACCGGTCTTTGTGGACGTCCCCCCCATGCGGACATGCACACCGATCAACGCGCTGACCCGCGTGACGATCCCCGCAAAGACTGAAACCTATTACGCGATCACTGAGATCGAAAACCCCCCTTATGAGCCGATCCAAAACAAGCAGACCATGACACGCGTCATCGAAGAAGCGCGCACGGTGTTCGTTAATAGCGAAGGCACAGAAGTCACGGACGTCTGCGATGTGGAAATCAACCCAAATGGGATGACCTCCGACGGGTCGTTCTAACCTCGGCGGCGCGTCCTAGAACGCGCCGCCTGTTAGAGGATTAGCCAAGCGCCGCAGGGACACTCTTGCGGAGTTGGTATTTCAACACTTTCCCTGAACCGCCGCGGGGAAGTTCCTTGATAACGTGCAAGTGTGCGGGCATTTTATAGCGCGCCAAACGGTCCTGAAGATGGCTAAGAATGGCCTCTAATTCACAGGCATGTCCGTCTTTAAAGACCGCGACCACGCACCCGATTTCACCCCATTTTTCATGAGGAACTCCGATTACAGAAAGTTCGGCAAAGTGCGGCATTTCGTAGAGAATTCCTTCTATTTCAGCGGGATAGACGTTCTCCCCACCCGAAATATACATGTCCTTCACGCGGTCTTCGATATAGATATAGCCTTCCGCATTCATCCGACCAATATCGCCTGAGCGGAACCATCCATCGGCGGTAAAGCTCTGGGCGTTAGCTTCAGGGTTACGCCAATATCCTGGCGTGACAGACGCCCCCTTAAATAGGATTTCTCCGGCTTCGCCGCGCGCGACTTCTGCGCCGTCCTCATCGACAACCTTTACGCGAGAATGAGACAAAGGCCGACCAGCACTGCCGATCATATGCGGAATATCCTCTTTGCGGAGCGTCGTTCCCGCCGCGCAGGTTTCGGTCATTCCGTAGCCTTCTTGAATCACCAACCCTTTTTCCAACCAGAAATGGCTCAGAGGTTCAGGCACTGTCTCCCCGCCGCCGAGCGCGATTTCGATGCGAGAAAAGTCAATTTCGTCAATTCTGGGATGCATCCGCATGGCATTATAGGCGGCGGGCACCATGAAAAGAACGGCGATGTTTAGATCGGCATTATCAATCGCGTTCATTGTAGTGTCGACATCGAACAAACGCATGATGACACAGCAGCCGCCAATCCAAAGCGCCGGCAGGCCTGTGACGGCTAAGCCGCCAATGTGAAAGAGCGGCATATTATTCAGGCTGACCCGATCAGGCCGCGCGTCGCCAACACGCATCGCACCGGCATTGGTAAATTCGACCATGCCGTGAGTGATGATGACCCCCTTGGGATTGCCCGTCGTGCCAGACGAATACATCAGCAGACATTGATCCTCATATCCCTGCGGATAGAAGTCATAGACAGGATCAGCTTTCGCCATTTCCTGCTCATAATCGCTATCACCGCCGATTCCTGTGGTTCCAAGCCAATGTTTTACGGTTTTACAATGCGGTTTAGTCGCCTCTGCGACTTGCTTGAACGGATCATCGACCAGGATAAGCGACGCTTCGCTATCATTGAGAATATAGGCCAGTTCTGGCGGGGTCAGCCGGAAATTCAATGCAAGGCAAATCGCGCCGATACGCCAGCACCCGAAAATCAACTCCATAATGTCGGTCGTATTGAGGCAGAGAAACGCAACACGATCGCCCGGTTTTATGCCGTGGGCTTTGAGCATTCCAGCCGCGCGCCCGACGCGCTCATGCATCTCCGCATAGGAGTAGATCCGGTTACTCGCCAAGTCGACCATAGCGCGGGCATCCGGCTTTGTGGCGGCGTGATATTCGATCCAGTCAATCACCTGACCGGATGTGCTATATGCTGTCTGTGTCATCCTCATAACCCCATTTGCCGGACCGCTAGGTCTCTCATTATTTCTTCCGAGCCGCCGCCAATGGCGATGACTTTTACATCTCGGTAGATCGACTCGACCCGATTTCCCCGCAGATAGCCAGCCCCCCCGAGGATTTGCATGGCTTCAGACGCCACGAATTCTAACGCCTTGGTGGCAAAGACCTTGGCCTTACACAGTTCCGCAACTGGCATCGTGCCCGATTCGATTGTCGCACACAGGACCCACAGCAGGCTACGAAGCGCATCAATCTTGGAACTCATATCCGCGATTTTATGGCGAATGACCTGATGTTTGATCAACGGTTTGCCGAAGGTTTCGCGTTGCTGCGCCCAAGAGATACTATCCTCAAGCGCTGCCTCCATCATGCCCAGCGCAATGCCGGCCAGGGTTAAGCGTTCATAATTGAAGTTCTGCACAATTTGAAGAAATCCGTAATCCTGCTGACCCATCAAATTCGCGGCGGGGACTCGCATATCATCGAAATATAAGGTGGCTTGATTAGACGCCCACCAGCCCATTTTCTTGCCCAGCGGCGTCCGAGAAAACCCCGGCGTACCCGCTTCAACAAAGAAGAGAGAAATGCCCGCGAGTCCCTTGCCACCGGTTCGGGCGCCCACGACAAAATAGTCACTTTCCATCCCGCCGGTAATGTACGTCTTTGATCCGTTCAGAACCCAATGATCGCCGTCTAATTTCGCGGTTGTTTTCATGCGGGCAACATCAGACCCACCGCTTGGTTCTGTAATAGCGAGCGAGGAGCCAACCCGGCCGGCAATGATTTCGGGTAAGACTTGGGTTCGGATATCTTCATTCGCCAAGCGTTGGATCGGATCGAGCGAAATACCGCGCCCCCCAATCGCAGCGCCAATACCGCCGACACCGCAGCGCGAAATTTCTATCGATGCATCGAGCCGCATAAACGGATCATCAAACCCATGTCCGCCATATTTTTCGTCAATGCCAAAGCCCCAAAGCCCGAGTGCACCAAACTTTTCATGGACGGCCCACGGCACATGTCCGGCTTCGTCCCACTCAAAGGCATTAGGGACAATTTCTTTGTCCATAAAATTGCGAAGTGTGTCGCGAAACGCGCGGCGTTCATCCGTATCGAATGGGTTGATTAGCATCAGTCCTCCTAACGCTAAGGCGTAACGAGGTCGGGGACGAACGGCAACGTTTTACCCTCCGCCATCATATCCGCGCAGAGATGACAAAGACTTTTCTTCCGCCCCCGAAAGACATGCGCGCAAAGAAAAAGGGCCGCCCCCCTTTGGACGGCCCTCTCCCCTCGGTGCGGACCCGTCAGCTTAAGCTGATTACAGGGCCGCCTCCCCCCGTTGGTTCTCTAGAAGTTTTTACGCAGGTTCAGACCGTATGTGGCGGGCTGGCTTGGATAAGCATTCACAACACCAAACTGCGCGACACCTGGGAACAGCGTGGTGAAATACTCATCACCAAAGATGTTCCGGCCCCAAAGTTGAATTGCGAGACCGTTTTCAAGCTCAAGTCCAGCAGACACGTTGACGAGGTTCTGGCCACGATCCGCGTATCCTGGATATTCAAATGTCCTTGTCGCAAGAGCGTTGCCAGCTTGCAGGATGGCTTCACCTTCTGGGCTCAGCGTATTCGAAATCCGAGCTTCGGATTCATACTGATAATCACCGCGCAGGAAGCCAGACATGCCATTTTGGAATTCATGCTCGTAAGTTAGGCCAAACGACGCGCTAAGTTCACTAATATTTGTCGGTGTTGTTCCCGACAGATCAATCGGTGTGCCCGCAGGACCCGGCGCATCTGAAAAATCAATATATTCAGCGTCCAAGTAAGTCGCCGCATAATCGAGCTTCAGACTATCGAAGATATCAACACGACCGTTGACTTCAGCACCCTGCACATTGGTTTCACCCGCATTGCTGAGAACGAACGACGTACCAACGAAGGAGTTAGCTTGGAAGTTTTCAAGCGTTTGGTCAAACAAAGAGAGGTTCATAGTACCGCGGCTAAACTTAGCTTTTGCACCAACCTCGAAAACGGCTGAATCTTCTGGCTCAGCGAACCGTGTCCCGAAATTACGCGACGTGGCCGGCGTGTAGTTGTTCGGAAGAAGATTGCTAGCTTGAAGCGCGGCCGCATCTGAGATGAATGGACGTGAGTCACGTGAGAGGTTGAAGGACGACGCCTTGAAGCCTGTCGCGTAAGCTGCGTAAACATTCACATTATCGAATAGTGCGAAGTTACCGCGGATTGAGTAGGTCAATTTGTCGTCAGTAACCTTGCCGTCTTCAACTGCATTCGGGAACGGTAAGAATTGAGGCTGGAATTGGAAGCCGAACAAACCCGCAGCAATTGCGTTATGAGTTCCGATAATTGTTGGTTGTAATGACGCGAGGACGGCTGCCTGGGTTGCCGCGGGGAAAGATGCAAAACCAGGAACCTGCGCTATGACAGCACCCGTTGCGTAGGCCCGTAGACCTGGGTTGTTCACAAGATCGAGATTACTGAAGATGTCGTTATTGACAGTACTACCCGTGACATTTTTCGCCACTTTCGTGTAGTTCATACCACCCGTGACTTTGAACCGATCATTCAACTCTAAATCAACAGTCCCGAACAGGCTGTACGTTTCATCTTTTTGTGTGAAACTTTCACGAATATCCACATTGTCGTTAAACAATGAACCGGGCGCAACGGAGGGATCGAATGCTTCAATCGTTGCGAGGACGTTCGGAATACCTACGGCACTCGTCAAAGCATCAATGTAAGGACGTGTCAGAGGGCCGTAAGCAATCGATTCTTCATTCGAAACATCTTCATTGAAGTAAAAACCACCAACTTGGAAATTAAAGCGACCATCAAAGTTCGACGTCAGACGCAGTTCCTGAGTAAATGTCTCCAACTCAGAGTTTCGGATGTTACCGTCAAGGAAGTTAAGAGCGGTAAAGTCCGCATCAATATCTGAGTAGCTTTCATTCTCGCGGTAAGCCGTGATCGACGTCAGCGTCATATCATTATCGAAATCATAGTCGATCTGGCCCGAAAAGCCGAAATCGTCGAGTGTATTGGCAGGTGTTTTATTACCAAAGAACACACGCGCGAATGGATCTGCGGGATCATTCGTGACCTGACCGGTGTTTGTTGCATAGCCAAGTCCTTGCAGAATATTTGACGTCACAGACGTCCTAACTGTGGAGGTGCCGCAGCATTTTTCGTCAATGCTGGACATGTCACCGATCAGGCGAATCGTCATGGCATCGCTTGGTTCAAACAAGAGCTGACCGCGAAGGCTGTAACGCTCACGATCATTCAGACGTGGAAGCGAAGAATCTGTACGCGCGAAGTAACCGTCACGGGTCTGGTAATTACCACCGAGGGAGAACGCGACCGTGTCAGAAATCGGCGCTGTAAAATACGCCTTAGCTTGGTACATATCGAAATTACCGATACCGGCTTCAATATACCCTTGCTTTTCAAACTGTGGCGCTTGGGTCACAATGCTGATCACACCCGCAGACGCGTTTTTACCGAAGAGTGCGGACTGCGGTCCCGCGAGCACTTCGACGCGCTCCAGCTTAGGAAGATCACCAATCGCCGCTGAAGAGCGAGAGCGGTACACACCGTCAACGAAAACACCAACGGATGGCTCGATACCCGGGTTGTTCGCGCCGTTACCGAAACCGCGAATAACAAAGTCCGTCTGGGTCGATGCTTGAAGCTGGCTCACCCGAAGGGAAGGAACAACACTTTGTAGATCGATCAAATCTTGAATCTGCGCGCGCTCGATTGTTTCGGCGCGGGTCACGGTGACAGCAACAGGCGTATCTTGCAAAGTCGTCTGACGTTTTGTGGCTGTAACGATGATTACATCATCGATGTCATCTTGAGCGAAGGCTGGAGCGGCGGCCATCAGCGCTAAAGCAGCTGTCGATGTCGCGAGGAGCGAGCGTGTCTTGATCATGATGTTCCCGGTATATTGTGACGAGCCATTTCATACGGCTTTGTAATTCGAATAGTCGGGGCCGTGCAGAGTCGCAAGCAATCTTTCAAAAGCGACAGAATTCTGTTCGGGATTGTTGTTTTCTTGTCACAGACCAAAATTTCATCGCTCTGAGTCAATATTTGTTGGCGTTTTATGCGCCCCCGCCATTCGTTTCTGGCGGACAGCATATCACCGATGAACATGGGAATCGCAGTGACCTGCCCTTCCCATGCGCCCCTGCCCCGTATTACAGGCAGCACAAATTAAGTGACTAACTCAATATCAAGGAGTTTCGACAATGGCCGAAGCATTCATCTATGATGCGGTTCGCACACCGCGTGGCAAAGGTAAGAAAGACGGCAGCCTTCACGAAATCACGCCGTTGCAACTCGCAGCACAAGTGATGAAGGCGATCCCAGAACGTCTGAACATTGATAAAGGCGAAGTTGAAGACGTCGCGTTTGGTTGCGTTTCCCCGGTCGGCGAACAAGGCGCGGTTATTACACGGACCGCCATACTCGAAGCCGGCTTCCCCAACCACACAGCCGGCATTCAAGTGAATCGCTTCTGTGGCTCAGGCTTGGAAGCCTCCAACATCGCGGCCGCGAAAGTCATGTCCGGTGAATGCCAAATGGCAATGGGCGGCGGTGTCGAGAGCATGTCACGTGTCCCTATGGGAAGCGACGGCGGCGCGATGGTCACAGACCCGCAAGCCTCGTTTCAAGCCTATTTTGTACCGCAAGGTATTTCCGCCGATTTGATTGCAACGAAATACGGCTTCTCCCGTGATGATGTCGATGCTTACTCGGTCGAGAGCCACAAGCGCGCGAGCAAAGCGTGGGACGAAAAACGGTTCAAGAAATCCATCATTCCCGTCAAAGACGTGATGGGCGTGAACGTTCTTGATCATGATGAGACCATCCGCCCGAAAACAGACATGCAAGCGCTCGGCGCACTGAACCCGTCTTTCGCTATGATGGGTCAGAATTTTGGCTTCAATGATGTGGCCGCTATGCGTTACCCTGAAGTTGAAAAGATCAACCACGTCCATCACGCAGGCAATAGCTCCGGCCTTGTTGATGGCGCGTCCGCGCTTCTCTTCGGCAACAAGGCTTCGGGCGAACGCCTCGGCATTAAGCCACGCGCACGCATCGTCTCTATGGCGTCAATCGGCTCTGAGCCGACGATCATGCTGACAGGTCCTGAAGTTGCAGCGCAAAAAGCGCTGAAAACGGCCGGCATGAATGTTAGCGACATCGATCTCTTTGAGCTGAACGAAGCCTTCGCGGCCGTTGTGCTTCGCTTCATGCAAGCGCTCAACGTTGATCACTCGATCATGAATGTAAACGGCGGCGCAATCGCGATGGGCCACCCGCTCGGAGCAACAGGCGCCATGATCCTCGGCACGATGGTCGATGAACTCGAACGCGCTAATAAAGAAACGGCTCTTGTCACGCTCTGTATTGGTGGCGGCATGGGCATCGCGACCATCATCGAGCGCGTTTAAGAACACCGGATATAGGACGAAACCAATGAGTGATTATACTACGTTCTCCGTTGAGGTGAACTCGGACGGCATCGCCGTTTTGAAAATTGATGTGCCGAACCAAGGCATGAATGTGTGGGACGAAGCCTTGATGGCAGACTTCCCGAAATTCGTCGACGCCTTCGTCGCGGATGACGCCATGAAAGGCCTCGTTATCGCCTCTGGCCGTGACAATGGCTTTATGGCGGGCGCTGACCTGCGGATGCTCGAAAAGCAAACCGGCGTGCTGTCAAAAGAGACATTCAATGACGCGATGGTCTTGAATGGCGCGCTCCGCAAACTCGAAACAGGCGGCCATACGGACCGTCAAATCGAACGAGAAGGCAAAAAAGCGAAACCGGTTGCGGTTGCCCTCGAAGGACTCGCGCTTGGCGGGGGTCTCGAATTGGCTCTGGCTGGGCACTACCGTGTCGCGGCTGACAGCAAGAAAGTTCAACTAGGTCTGCCCGAAGTCCTTGTCGGCCTTCTGCCCGGCGGTGGCGGCACGCAGCGTGTCCCTCGCCTCATCGGCTTACAAAATGCTGCTCAGATGATCACATCCGGCGCCTCAATGGATGCAGGCAAAGCAAAAGCGCAAGGCCTGATCCACGATGTCGTTGAGCCCGGTACAACCATTGATGCGGCGACAGCCTGGGTCAAAGAGAACCTCGGCGGTACATTGCAGCCATGGGACGTCAAAGGATTCCGCGTTCCCGGCGGTGCCGGCGCGATGAACCCGAAAGCGGTTCAATTCTTCTCCGTCGCCAACGCGATGGCGCTCGCCAAATCCAAAGATAATTATCCGGCCATCAAAGCGATCATGTCCTGCCTCTATGAAGGCACCATGTTGCCCATGAGCAAGGCCATCGAAGTTGAGACAAAATACTTCCTCTCACTCTTCGCTGATCCAGTTGCGCAAAACATGATCCGCACTTTGTTTGTGAACAAGCAAGCGGCCGAAAAAGGCGCGGGCCGTCCGAAGGACATCGCGCCTATCGAAATCAAAACAGTTGGCGTCCTTGGCGCGGGCTTGATGGGCTCAGGCATTGCCCACGTCACAGCGAAAGCTGGGATGCAGGTTATCTCGCTGGACCGGACGGATGAGGAAGCGCAAAAGTCTGTCGCTTACACCAAAAAAATCCTCGACAAACGGGTGAGCCGTGGCCGCATGACGCAAGACAAAGCCGACGCTTTCCTCGCGCGTATCACACCGACCAGCGACTATAACATGCTCAAAGATGTCGACCTCATCATTGAGGCCGTGTTTGAGCGTCCTGACGTCAAAGCGGACGTGATCAAGAAGACCGAAGCCGTCATCGGCAAAGATGTGGTTTTCGCATCCAACACGTCGACCCTGCCCATTGGCGGATTGGCCAAAAACTCTGTGCGTCCAGAAAACTTCATTGGCTTGCACTTTTTCTCGCCGGTTGAACGGATGCCATTGTTAGAGATCATCCCGCATGACGGCACAGGTGACCGCGCCCTTGCAGTTGCGTTCGATTATAATCGCAAAATTCGTAAAACACCGATTGTTGTTAAAGACGTACGCGGTTTCTTCACCAACCAAGTGTTCCCGCCATACATTGGCGAAGCTGTCAGCATGATCATGGAAGGAACTTCCATGGCGTTGATCGAAAACTGCGCCCTGAATATGGGTCTGCCGATTGGGCCGCTCGCGGTTCAAGACGAAACCACGCTCAAACTTGGTTATGACGTGATGCAGTCAACCAAAGAAGAGTTGGGCGACGCTTACAAACCAAATGGCACGGAAGCGTTCTATGAGCTGATGGTCCAAAAACTGGGTCGTTCAGGTCGTCGCTTTGGCAAAGGCCTCTATAATTACGATGAGTCTGGCAAACGTCTCGATCTTTGGAAAGGCGTGACGGAACACTACCCGTTGATGGATGAGCAGCCGTCACAAGCCGAAGTACAGCAGCGTCTGATGTATTCGCAGTTGATCCCAACTGCGCGGACATTCGCCGACGGCGTTGTCCCGGATCCACAAAGTGCTGATTTGGGCGCGATCTTTGGCTGGGGATTCCCGGCTTGGACGGGTGGCCCGATGAGCTATATCGACACGATCGGCGTCGACACGTTCGTCGCGACAGCGGACATGCTGGCCCAACGCCACGGCGAACGGTTCAACGTGCCGACCCTGTTCCGTGAAATGGCTGAAAAAGGCGACACGCTTTATGGCGGTACGAAGAAAGCCTACAGCAAATCCGCGCTAGAGCGCATGCTGGAAGCCGACGTCGTCAAAATCGCAAATGGCATGGGCATTGCGGCCAGCGTCGATGACCTGAAAGCCGACACGATTGCAAAAATCCTTGGCGCACAAGGCGGAAAAAAAGCCGCGTAAGGATAGCTTACATCTCAATGAAAAGGCCGCCTTCGAGGCGGCCTTTTTTATGCCAACAAAGCGGCGATCTGTTTCAACGTCCGGTGTCGATCCGGGGCGGGATAGAACATCCAATAGTGGCCGTAATCCGGTTCGGCGGTAAATTCACCGAGCTTGCCCGCCGCTTTGGCTTTATCCGCGAAGTCACAAATCGACGGGTAAAGAATATCCTGTTGTCCCGTGACAATATTCAGGGTCGGCAAGGCGGAGAGGTCGGCGAAGAGCGGACTAATAACCGGGTCCGCGCGGTCCATGCCGCTATCGCCGATATAGGCGCCAACGGCGGGTTCCAAACCAAAGGGTGTAATCAGGGCTTCGGTATCATCGGCTTTGGTCGGAGGGGCGTCCGCAGGCGTCAGATCGACCCACGGCGACCAGAGGCTAATTTTGGACGGATTATCGTCTCCGCGTGCCGCTCTGCGCTGCAATAAGGCGAGCGTCAAATTACCGCCCGCACTGCAGCCGCCCAGAGCCACATTCTCTAGTCCATACTGTTCGATAGTGGCGGAGAACTGGCGATCTGCCCATTCGAGAATTTCGGGCGCTCTGGCTTGCGGCGGCAGAGGATAATCCGGCATAATCACCGTCATTTCCGCGTGATTGGCTAGTTCTTGCAGCGACATGTAATGGATCGCCGCAATCCCATAAATATACCCCCCGCCATGTTGATGCACATAAACCCGGTCCGTCGCACCGTCCTTCGGGGGACAGGTCCAGACGGCTCGCCCGTCAAACTCTGATCGCTCCCAGCGCGCGGCTTGTTTGCCTTTAGGAAGCGCATTGCGTTGTTCCCCATTGGCCGCATCTTTGATCATATTATTGCGGTAGCGCGTGATCCGAAAGAATCCTTGCAATGCTTTATATCCGAGTGACGTTCCCATCGATCGATTACCCCTTTGAAAAATTGAAATGCTCGAAAATCGGATGCGTCAAACGCTGTTTGAATTCTTTGCTGGAACCCGGCCAATTATTCGTGATTTTGTCCCCGTCCTTGTACCAGGACGCATCCACCTTATCCCAAGCCGTATTGCGAAGCCGACCTTGGACTTCTGCATTATAAGTCGCCTCAACGTCAGGCTTAATTGAGACAACGCCGTGATCTGACTCAGTCATAAGCTTCATCACCATCTCAAACTGTTGTTCCAACTTATAAACGATACTTGTGTGGCCCGTATTCGTGTTCGGGCCATAGAGAATGAACAGATTGGGGAAGCCCGCCGTCATGACGCCTAAGTAAGCTTCTGCACCATCGGCCCAACGCTCTTTGAGGCTCAAACCGGCCTCCCCTTTGACATCAATTTCCATCAAGAAGGGGTTCGTAATGAAGCCTGTGGCGAAGGCGACGGCGTCGTGACCGCGATCCACACCGCCCGCGACAATTCCGGTTTTGGTGAACCGCTCAATCGGGTCAAAAACAACCTCGACATTATCGCGGGCCAGCGCCTCGATATACTTGTCGGACAAGAGGATGCGACGCGCGCCAATGGGATAATCCGGCGTTAATTTGTCGCGCATGTCCGGATCGGTTGGAAAATGGGTTTTGAGCTTTTTTTCATGCTGTTTTCGCAACACCACACCTTGCAGTTTTTTACCTTGTATGGCGGGCCAAAGCCCATATTCACCCTGCGCCCAGATTGACGCGCGGTAGAGCTTTGAGAAGGCCGGAAACGTTTTCCCAATCCATTTTTCAAGACGGCTATAAGGGCGATCCCCTTTGTCGATGATCCAATTCGGGCTGCGGTGGTAAACGGTCAGCTTACGCGCAACTTTGGCCACTTCAGGGATCAACTGGATTGCAGAGGCCGCATTGCCAACGCACGCAATGTCTTTGCCTTCCAGTTCAACCGAATGGTCCCACTTGGCAGAATGAAAAGTGGGACCCTGGTAGGTTTCCAACCCGTCAAAATCAGGCGTGCGAGGATGGTGAAGCTGACCAATTCCGGACACTAAATACCGGCACTCCATCTTTATGCCATCAGCCAAAGTCACAACCCATTCGCCGTTGGAAAATTCCGCGCTGACAACATGTGCGCCATGCCGAATATGGGGGCGCAATCCGTGATTATCTGCAAACCCATTGATGTAATCCAGGATTTGCTTTTGCTTCGCCCACTTGAAATCCCATGTCGGATTGGGCGCAAAGGAATAGCTATAAAGCGCACTCGGCACGTCACATTCCGCACCGGGGTAGGTGTTTTCGCGCCATGTTCCGCCGATGGCATCGGCCTTTTCCAGCAGGACAAAGTCCTCCTGCCCGCCTTCCTTTAGCTTCGCGCCAAGACCGAGCCCCGCGAATCCTGTCCCAATAATAATCGTTTCAAAGCGTTCCGGCCCCATAGGCCCGTCTCCCCGTTGCAGCCTGCGGCTGTCTTGTTACTGCGCTAAGTGGCTGCCTCCACACTGTCAAACTGACCTGTGCAACCATCACGCTGGGGAAGAGGGACGGGAGCAGCCCCAACAAGAGCGGTTAACCCAAACAAAAAAGGCGCACCCATGGGCGCGCCTTTCTAAAATAAATATCTAAGCCCTTAGCTTGGCGGCGCGACGCGCAATGAAACGCTGGCGACCGGACGTTCACGGAACGGAAAGCGGTAAAAAACATGGCTTCCGACCTGAGCGGTCTTTTGCAGCGATCCAGACCAATGCGGGACAATTTGTGTGGTGTGATAATGCGTCGAGCGCCCGACAAGGCCACGCGGCGATTCTGTCAGCACATAGCGAGCAACATCGGCAGACCGGTCCCAAGACTTCCCTTTAGGCGACCGATCCATTGATCCGTCGCAGGTAAAGCTAAACTGGCAACCCGTTGTGCGTTCTGAGCCTTGATAGACAACGCCACAGATCGAATCTGGGAAATGTTTTGAGTAGACCCGGTTCTGGATGACCTGTGCGACGGCGACCTGTCCGGAGCGGCTCTCAGAGCGGGCTTCGTAATAGATCGCTTCGGCGAGGCAATTCGCTTCGCGCATTGTCGCGTGGCTCTGCTTGCGCAGAGCAGATGTGTCTGGATCAATCACGCCAAGATCATAAGAGACGCGCTGAAGCGGTGTTTCACCCAATGAATCAGGGCCATAGAGGGCAACAAGACGACGAATAGACGCGCTATCCGTATTAGGTTCTGGCATATTTCGGAAATCTGTCGCGGTTTGGGTCATGACGACCTCAACGCGCTGGCTGGATGCTTTTTCAGCAGCCGCAGGTAACGCCAAAGCGCCCGCAGCAACAGCCACGAGGCCGGTGGCCCATCCCGCAAAAATCTGACGCTTCGGTCTCATACCGTCGCTCCTTCATCTCATCGTGTCGTTTCTGCAAGTCCTGCGCCCAAGCATGAGGACACATACAATTAGATGAACGTCGAGTGTGACCGATCTGCCACTGTGTTTCACGATGTAAGGTTAAATTTTAGTTTAGCCCGCATCCCGCGGGGCCGTCAAACTATCACTGACGGTCGATAACTGTTCGATGAGCCCCATGTAGGGCAAGGCCGCCCCTTTTACAAGGGACGGCTAATTCACTAGAAAGTCATGACTAAAGCGACAAATTTTGGCTTAGTTTATAAGCCCTTAGCGCGAATTGCGGCTTGGGCCGCAGCCAAGCGCGCAATCGGGACACGGTAAGGTGAGCAAGAAACATAGTTCAGACCGACACGTTGACAGAAATCGATCGACGCCGGATCGCCGCCATGTTCGCCACAAATACCAAGCTTTAAGTCTGGCTTCGTCGCCCGTCCCCGCTCCACCGCGATTCGGATCAAATCACCGACACCGTCTTGATCTAGCGTCACAAACGGGTCTTTTTCCATGATTCCCGCGCGAACATAATCCGGCAGGAATTTGCCAGCATCATCGCGGGACAGACCGTATGTCGTTTGCGTCAAATCATTGGTTCCGAAGCTAAAGAACGCTGCAAACTCCGCGATCCGGTCAGCGCGAAGCGCGGCACGAGGCAATTCGATCATGGTGCCGACCGTATAGTCAGACACATCAATATCGGCGGCTACAGCGTCGATATGCGCTTTGAGCAGTTCGAGTTCTTTTTCGCTACTCACCAAGGGGATCATAATTTCCGCAATCGGATTAATGCCGCTCTCTTTGGAGACCAAGGCTTGCGCTTCTAAAATGGCGCGCGCCTGCATTTCGTAGATTTCCGGATAGGAGATGCCCAAGCGACAGCCACGATGGCCTAGCATCGGGTTAGTTTCCGCCAGTTCCCGGGCCCGTGCCATCAACTCACTCGCGGGGAGTTTCAATGTTTCCGCTAAGGCTTCAATGTCGGCTTCCGCATGGGGCAGGAATTCATGCAACGGCGGATCCAACAGGCGGATCGTGCACGGACGGCCTTCCATAACCCGGAAAATAGCCGCAAAGTCTTCGCGTTGAACCGGCAGGATTTTCGCCAGCGCATCGCGCCGGGCCTCTTCATTATCCGCAAGGATCATCTCACGGAAATGCGCCAGACGGTCGGCTTCAAAGAACATATGTTCCGTCCGACACAGACCAATACCTTCGGCACCGAAATCCCGGGCGGTCTGTACATCGAGCGGCGTTTCAGCATTCGTACGCACGGCCATTGTCCGGGCATCATCGGCCCATTGCATGACCTTGGCAAAGTCACCGGACATTTCCGGCAGGACCATCGCAACTTCGCCCGCAAAGACTTGCCCTGTCGCACCGTCAACCGTGATAATATCGCCCGCTTTGACTACGCGTCCAGCGCAGGTGAACTGCCCCGCCGCATAATCAATCCGGATTGTACCCGCCCCAGAGACGCATGGCGTACCCATGCCACGCGCGACCACAGCAGCGTGGGAGGTCATCCCGCCCCGCGCTGTCACAATCGCTTCCGCCGCGTGCATGCCGTGAATGTCTTCGGGCGATGTTTCGATCCGCACCAAAATCACTTTATGACCAGCTTTCGCCAAAGTCTCGGCTTCGTCTGATGAGAACACAACCTGCCCAATGGCGGCGCCAGGAGACGCCGGAAGTCCGCTGGCAACAAGATCACGCACCGCGTTCGGGTCCAGTGTCGGGTGCAACAGTTGATCCAGCGAGAGCGGTTCAATCCGCATCAAGGCCTCGTCCGTGGTGATAGAGCCATCTTCGGCCATATCGACGGCGATCTTAATCGCGGCACGAGCCGTGCGTTTACCTGTCCGAGTTTGCAACATCCAAAGCATGCCGCGTTCAACGGTAAATTCGATGTCTTGCATATCGCGGTAATGGCCTTCAAGCGCGACGAAGGTCTCAGCCAGTTGCGCATAGACCTCGGGCAGCGCCTCTTCCATCGATGGCGCATCATCGCCCATTTCAAGACGGGATTCTTTGGTCAGTGTTTGCGGCGTGCGGATTCCCGCGACGACATCTTCGCCCTGCGCATTGATGAGGAATTCGCCGTAATAACGGTTCTCGCCTGTGCTGGGATCGCGGGTAAAGGCAACGCCCGTTGCCGATGTATCGCCCATATTGCCAAACACCATAGCCTGCACATTGACCGCTGTGCCCCAAGCCGCCGGAATGTCGTTGAGATTACGATAGACGACCGCGCGGTCATTCATCCAGCTGCCAAAGACCGCATCAACAGCGCCTTTGAGCTGTTCGCGCGCATCTTGTGGAAAGTCCCGACCGAGCGCGTCACGCACAGCGGCCTTATAGAGAACAATGACCGCTTCCCAATCGGACGCAGTCATTTGCGTGTCGAGATTATAGCCATTGTCGAGTTTGGCATCTTCGAGGATGTCTTCAAACGTATGGTGATGCACACCCATGACGACATCAGAATACATGGTGATGAAGCGGCGGTAGCTATCGAGCGCGAAACGGCGGTCGCCGGACAGTTTCGCCAAGCCATCAACGGTTTCATCATTTAGGCCCAAATTCAGGACCGTATCCATCATGCCCGGCATCGACGCGCGCGCGCCGGAGCGCACAGAGACGAGCAACGGATTGACCGCATCGCCAAAAACTTTGCCGGTCAGCTGTTCGATATGGGCTAAGCCCGTTTCGATCTGGGCATCCATATCATCGGGATATTTTTCGCCGTGATCGTAATAATAGGTGCAGACATCAGTGGTGAGCGTGAAGCCCGGTGGGACAGGCAAACCCAGGCTCGCCATTTCGGCCAGATTGGCCCCCTTGCCGCCCAGCAAGTTTTTCATCGAGGTATTGCCCTCGGCTGATCCACCGCCAAATTTGTAAACCCACTGGCTCATTTATTCAGTCCTTCGTCATTGCGCCCCCGGTTTCGACACCGAGTAATTAGACCCTGCCAATAGGCATGACCCACCCTACTTCAAGTCTGACAACGTTGTCAGACCGCCATTGTTGTCATCCCGGTAAATTACCCATCAAGACGCGAGAAGTCCGCGATCTGGTGGAACGTCTCGACCACAGCCGACAATAACGCCAAGCGCCGTGCGCGCTCATCCGGATCGTCGGAATTAACGACAACATCTTCGAAGAACGCATCAATGGGTTCGCGGAGATCGGCGAGCGACGACAAAGCCGCCGGATAATCACCGGAATTGAGCGCCGCATCAATGGACGGGCGTGTGTTAGCGAGGGCTTTGGCCAGCGCCGCAGCCGGATCAGCTGTGAAGCCAGAGAGCGTGTCAAAGGACGCTAAGTCGAGCTTACCCTTTTTGCGCTCCGCTCGCAGAATATTCGCCGCACGTTTGTAACCTTGGACAAGGTTTTCACCATCAGCATTGGATAAGAAGGCGCCGAGCGCTTCAACACGCTGAGAAATCGCGAGCAGATCGTCTCCGCCCTGCGCGATCACCGCGTCAATGACGTCATGACGTTGGCCTTGGTCACGGAGGTAAACGCGGAGACGGTCGAGAAGGAAAGACAGGAGAGTATCTACGATTGTTTTTGAAAAACCATCTCCTAGCGCCGAAAAAGCATCAAACGAATTGTCCGCTTTCGCGTGACCTACTATTTTCCATAAGTCACCTACCCCACCAAGTTTATGGACAAAACTAGCCATCCTATCATCGTCAGGGAATTGAGCATTAAGATGGTAAAATGATAACATCGCGAAGAAATTCAAATTAGATGCTAAATTTCTACTTAAAATAAGCCTCACTACGCCCAACGCCGCCCGCCGCAGCGCAAATGGGTCTTTGCTTCCCGTCGGTTTTTCACCAATCGCCCAGAAACCCACTAGAGTATCTATCTTGTCGGCCAGCGCCACAGCGATCGCGACAGGGTTTGTCGGCACGGCGTCGCTTGGTCCCTGGGGTTTATAGTGATCTTCAATGGCGACGGCGATGTCGGGGTTGCCGCCTTCGGCCTCATACATCCACCGCCCGACTTGGCCTTGGAGAGACGTCGCCTCGATCACCGTTTGGGTCACGAGATCGCACTTCGCGAGTTTCGCGGCCTGTTCTGCCAAGTCTGGATCAGCGCCGACATGTGGCGCGATTTCGCGGGCCAGCGCCGCGACGCGGTCCGCTTTATCCCGCACAGAACCAAGCTTTTTGTGGAACACAACCTCGTCCAGCTGATCATAATAATCGATCAGGTTTTTCTGACGATCTTGCTGTTGGAAAAAACGCGCATCGGACAGGCGCGCAGAAATGACTTTGGCATTCCCGGCCTTGATCGTCGCGCCGTTATCCGGCGTTTCCAAGTTCGCCATGATGACGAAATTCGGCGCAAGATTACCGTCAGCGTCGCGCACAGTGAATGTTTTTTGGTGGCTTTTCAGCGTCAGGCGAATGACTTCATCTGGCAATTCCAAAAACGTTGGGTCCATATCGCCGAGCAGCGCGACGGGCCATTCGACCAATCCCGTAACTTCGTCGAGCAGGCCTTCATCTTCGACCAGTTCCAATCCGGCCTCGGCGCAGGCAGCTTTGGCCTGTTCCAGCACGCGTGCGCGCCGCGCAGAACGGTAGATCATGACGTGACCGTCGGTTTCTAATGCTGCGCGGTAGTCTGCGAGGGTCGTAACCGGGAACGGTCCCGGCCCCATTTGGCGGTGACCATGAACCATTGCGTCAGACGTGATGCCACCGACGGTGATGCCGTCCAGGCTCTGCCCATCCAATAATACGGTCAAACCGCGCAGGGGACGCACCCAACGGAAATCACTATCGCCGGACTTCATTGATTTCGGCCAAGAGAATCCGGTCATGACTTCAGGAATCAACGCCGTGAGTATATCCGACGTATCGCGGCCTTCGCTTTGGAGAACGGCGACATAGTATTCGCCTTTTTTATCGCTGCGGGTTTCGGCTTGGGAGATATCCGTGATCCCTGCGCCGCGCATAAAGCCTTCGAGCGCGCGCTCCGGTGAGCCGACGCGCGGGCCTTTGCGTTCTTCCGACACATCCGGCGAGCGAAGCTCAACCTGTGTCACGTAAGTCAACCGCCGCGGCCCGGTCAGCGCATGGCTGTCCTTGGGCGACAAGCCCGCCGCTTTGAGTCCAGCGTCCATCGCCTTGACGAGGTCTTGGCCTGCCCGAACTTGCATCCGCGCCGGAATTTCTTCGGAGAAAATTTCTAAGAGAAGTTCAAACATTATGTCTCGCAGCTCCCGATCATCGGTGAGACAATATCCGTGGGTTCCCCGTTTTGGATCAGGCGCAATTCGCCAATTCCATTGTCGACCACGGCCCGCACTTGCCAGCGCAGATAATCAATCACTTCATAGGTCACATCGAACGTATCGGTCGACATGTCTGGCACCTCTTTCGGGACCAACTTAATCGTTTCGCCCTTGAAACGGGTGACAGCAATATAATCGAGGTTTCCGGCGTAAGTTGCAAAGATGACGGCCTCATCATCCTCAGGCGTCTCAGCGGACCGAAACACGCATCCCGGGTTTTCAATCGTGGCGAGCAACAAGGTCTCGAACGTCCCTGTCAAATCTCCCGAAGGGCGATTGCATGCGGATAGAGCGACAAGCGCCGCCATGGTCGCGACGGGAAATAAAGCTCTCAGACTCATGCTGACGCTCCTTCAGCGCGGGCTTTTTCGCCCTCGACCCAACTTTGCGCGCAACCTTTGGCCAAATCCCTCACCCGCTTGATATATTCTTGTCGTTGAGTCGGGGACACAACGCCGCGCGCGTCGAGAATATTGAAATTATGCGAGGCCTTGAGCGCATGTTCATAGGCGGGCAACGGCAACGGTGTGTCGAGCGCGAGCAGCGCTTTGCATTCTTCTTCGGCAAATTCGAACCGCTTCAAAACATTATCCGTATTGGCATATTCGAAATTATAGGTGCTTTGTTCCACTTCATTTTGGTGGAACACATCGCCGTAAGTCAGGCTGTGCGGCGTGCCGGGCGCATTGAATGGCAGGTCGTAGACATTATCAACGCCGAACACATACATGGCCAAGCGCTCTAGCCCGTAGGTTAGCTCGCCAGAGACAAGGTCAACATCGAGACCGCCGACCTGTTGGAAATAGGTATATTGGCTGACTTCCATCCCGTCGCACCAGACTTCCCAGCCCAATCCCCATGCGCCAACCGTCGGATTTTCCCAATCATCCTCAACAAAGCGGATGTCATGCATGGTGCGGTCGATCCCGATCGCATCAAGACTGCCGAGATAAAGCTCCTGCAAATTGACCGGGTTCGGCTTCATGATGACTTGAAACTGATAGTAATGCTGCAAGCGGTTTGGGTTTTCGCCGTAACGCCCATCGGCTGGGCGGCGCGACGGCTGTACATAAGCCACATTCCACGGCTTTGGCCCGAGCGAGCGCAGGACCGTTGCTGGGTGCAGCGTTCCCGCCCCGACTTCCGTATCAAACGGCTGCAAGATCGCGCAGCCTTGCTGCGACCAATAGATTTGCAGGGCGAGGATGAAATCCTGAAAGGAGGCTGGTTTAGCGACTGTCTTCGTCATGGGCGGGGCTTTAGCTGTTCGCGCGCGAAGTTCAACCCGAATGCCCTGTTTTGAGGTCGGTTTGCAGCTTAGCGTTCCAACTCATTCCCAATCCCCGCATCGGTCAACACGTCTCGGGCATCCGCGACATCGTCATCAAGCACCATGAGCCGTTTCGGGATCATAATTCCGGGTTCCAATACGCTCATATTCTGGTCCATGACGAAACATTCGATCTGTGCGTCGCGAAGTACGGCCTCGGCAAAGGATAATGTGGCGGGGTTGGTCGTAATAATAAGTGAGATCATGAAAATTATGTCGGCTTACCGCGACAATAATGCAAGCCTGCCCTGCGATACGCCATTGTCACTTGTGCGAGAGCGGTCCCCCTCGTAACTATGCTCAAGAACAAAGGACCCTGTTTTGATCGCTCCGGCACAGATTCAACGCGACAACGCGCTTTCCCCAGCCCAAAATCTCTGGGCTCTCTGCGAAGACGATATGGCGGCGGTAGACGCGCTGATCGTTAAGCGGATGCATTCGCCTGTCGGCATGATTCCCGATCTTGCGCAGCATTTAGTTGGCGCGGGTGGCAAACGGCTCCGCCCCCTTTTGACTGTCGCGACGGCGCAGCTTTGCGGTTACACGACCGCTCACGGCGGCACAGCTCATCATAAATTAGCCGCGGCTGTGGAATTTATTCATTCCGCGACGCTTCTCCACGACGATGTGGTCGACGAATCGAATTTGAGGCGCGGAAAGAAACCCGCAAACCTGATTTGGGGCAATAGCGCCTCAATCTTGGTTGGTGACTTCCTGTTTGCGCGCGCGTTCAATTTGATGGTTGAAACCGGATCAATGGAAGCACTTGGCATTCTGTCTAATGCGGCGTCTGTGATTGCGGAAGGCGAAGTGAGGCAGCTCGCAAGCCTACGCAATATCGCCATGACCGAAGCCGAATATATGAGCGTGATTGAGGCAAAAACGGCCGCCCTGTTCGCCGCAGCCACCGAAGTGTCTCCCGTAATCGCAGACCAAGATGCGGAAAAACGAGCCGCACTCCGCGATTATGGCATGAAACTCGGCCTCGCCTTTCAACTAATTGATGACGCACTGGATTATGACGGACAGCAAAGCGCGTTGGGAAAATCCCTCGGCGATGATTTCCGTGAAGGCAAAATGACCCTGCCCGTCATTCGCGCTCTTGGGAAAGCCACTGATGCGGAAACCGCTTTCTGGCGCAAAGTCATTGTTGATCGCGAACAAGATGATTTGGACCTGCAACGCGCAATTTCGATTCTAAAACGCACGGAAGCACTGGAAGAAACGATCCAAATGGCCCGACGTTTTTCCGTCGAAGCAATTGAAGCGATGGATGTGTTTGAAGCGTCACCTCTACGGGATTGTCTGCAAAACCTCGCCGCCTACGTTGTGTCACGCGCGTCCTAATCGCCTCGCTAATCCGGCAGGCTGGCCGAACGCACAAGATAAAGACAGACGAAGACACCAACAATCAAGCCAAGCCCTAACAACGATCCGAGCCCGCCTCGGACATACGCTTCATGGACCGCAGTCGCCATCAGCGCGGCCAAGATTCCATAAATCAATGATATCCTGACATGACTGCCGCGATGACGTGCCCAGCGTTGATAAATATGCGTGTTATGTGGCGCAAGCACGGCGATCCCTTTGAGAGGCTTGCGCACAAGGGTCAAAAGAACATCCGTCAAAATCGGTAAAATCAGAAGCGGACCGGCATAGAGCAACTTCAATTCGGGCTGTTCATTGACGAGAAACAAAACAGCCCCGGCGTAGAGAAAGGCCGCTCCGAGCGAGCCGCAATCGCCTGAAAACACGGACGCCTTAGACCGCAAATTATACGGGAGAAAGCCCAGTAAACTGGCCGCTAATGACAGGGTGATGAGCGCTGTCACCGGCGCACCGACTTTCAAAGCCAAGGCACAAAGTGCCGCGCTGGCAATAGCCATAGAGAGCCCGAATAAGCCATTAATCCCGTCCATAAAATTGACGGCATTGGAGACCGTAAAGAGCCATAAAGCAGAGCCCCCCAGTCCAATCCACCAGACCAGATAAAGATGATCCGCGCCAAAGGGCAGCCGGGTGATTGGTCCAATTGCAAGCGCGCCGAAGATCGAAATCACAAGGATCAATCCAAATTTTAGTTTTGATGACACGACATATCGGTCATCCAGCAAGCCCAGAAAGGCGACCGCAAAGCTCAACGACAACAAGGTTGCGAGCTTCTGCGCACTGCCTGGGTGGGACAATAAACGGTCCTGATAAAATAATCCTGCCAGCAAAATCGCGGCTCCAATCCCCGCTATAATCCCAAGCCCACCGCCTGTGGGCGTGACTCTGGCATGGCTGGAGCGGTGATCGGGAATATCGCCCAACCCGCTCAATTTGGCCAACGCCGTAACGGCCAGTGAGACACAAAAGGCAACGCCTGCAATCTGTAGCGCTATGAGGCTATTGAGCGCCATCATGACGGTTCGCCTAAGCGTGTTGCAACGGCCCACCATCCCCGCTGGGACAGGACGTCGGCGGCGCGTGTGGCCGCATCGTCACTGGAAAACAGGCCAAAACACGTTCCGCCAGACCCGCTCATTCGCGCTAAGTTACACTCAGGCTGAGCGCGGAGAATTGTCAGGACAGCCCCAATGACGGGGGCGGCAGCGATCGCTGGGGCTTCAAGATCATTTGTCCCGGATAGGGCGCGTTCTAACAGACTACCCTGTCGTGCCGTTTTATGAGGCACCACAGGCGGATGTGTGCTGTCATAGGCCCTGAATATATCGCCAGTGTTGACCGGAACACCGGGGTTTACCAAAACCGCCGACATTGACCCCAAGTGTGGCACCGCACTGACGACCTCCCCTATGCCTTCCATCAACGACGTTTTCGACAGCCGACAGACCGGAATATCGGCGCCTAAAGACACATCATCGACCCGTTGCCCCGGATCAAACACCCGCAAAACCGCTGCTGCATTTGTCGACCCTCCACCTAGGCCGGACGACACCGGAAGCCGTTTTGTCAAACGTACAGACTGCGGTGGCGCGTCACACGCTCTCAGCGCTTTCGTGATCAAATTATCCGGTCCCGCTGTTAGGCCCGCCCCGAAAGGTCCGCAAATCGTGAGCGAACTTTCGCTGTCAGGCGCAAAAACAATATCGTCTCCAAAGTTGGCGAAGACGACAAGGCTTTCGACCGGATGATAACCAGACCAACGTCCAGAGACGATGGGGGCTCCGACGTGCAGCGTAAGATTAACCTTGGCGCGACAGAGCATGCTCAGCGGTCTTCAAGACGCAGGAACAGCGTCAGGTCCGGCCTCAAGCTTGGCTTGAATGGCCACGATTTCATCCTCAGTCGGATCAAATTCCAGTGCTCTTTTCCATTGGTAGGTCGCTTCGCGTTTCCGACCAACGCGCCAATAGGCGTCCCCGAGATGATCGATAATCGTGGCAGAATAGGGCGTCAGGACGACAGCATTTTCAAGATGTTTTTTGGCCTCGTCATACCGTCCTAATTTATAATGCGCCCAGCCCAAACTATCGACAATGGCCCCGGAATTTGGCTCTAAAGCAACGGCTTTTTCGATCATTTCGAAGCCCCGTGTCAAGTTCTCTCCCCGGTCCACCCACGTGTAACCGAGATAGTTAAGCGTATCGGTATCATCCGGTTTATAATCCAAAACACGTAGGAAATCGGCTTCCGCTTCATCCCAGCGTTCAAGCCGCTCATAAATAATACCGCGGAGGCGCAACGGCTCCGGGTTAGCGGTCAGTTCAGCTTCGGACAGGCTCTCGACTAATTCCGTATAGAACGGCAATGCCTCGTCCCAGTTTTCCCGGAAAAAACGCGCCCGTCCAAGCGCTTCGCGTGTGAAATAAGATGGGTGAGTGTCTGAAAGTCCTTCGAGAATTGCAATCGCCGTGTCGTCTTGTTCTTCATCAAACAACTGATTGGCCAGTCCCATGCGCGCATTGACGTAATAAGGGCTGCCGTCGTTCACCGAGTCATAAAGCGCGATGATTTCACTCCGCGTGACCGGGTCCATCTCTGGATGGGTTTCTTCCAACAATCCTGAGAGCCAGATCGCAGCCCGATCAAAATCCGGTTCAACCCAGCGGGCGAAACGCAAGAACGTTTCCGCGCCATCAACCGATTGATTGCGGACAAAAAACGCAAATGACGGATCCGTCAAAGCCCGAGCCGCCTCGGCGCGTTCCGAGAGTTTGGGCAGCCGTTTTCCCGCTTTCAAGCGATCCAAATACGCGCCCGCAGGACCGATTTCAGCGGCGGCATTCTCTTCAATCATCGCCTCTAGTCGGGCAATCGCAGCATCTGTCATCTTATTCGAGGCTTCGAACCGAACCCGGGCAAGATTATATTCCAATGCCGGAATTCCGCTGGCCTCAACACGGTCAAACATTGCGTTCGCCGCCTCGACATTCCCCCGCCGGCCTTCCAATTTAGCGATTTGAAGCTCGCCTAATACTTTGAAATATTCGCTTTCGCCCATTGAGACGAAGGTTTTTCGCGCTGCTTCATATTTTCCTTCATCAACTCGCGTCCATCCAAGCAAAATCTTCAAAACCAGGCCCATTGTGAAGTCAGCCGTCGGGTCCGTCGCATATTTGCGGACACGCGCCGTCCGGCCCTTGGAAAAGGCATCAACAGCGAGGACGGCGCGGGCCATGCTTTCTGTTTTATCCTGATCATAAAGTCGCTCGGCCGTATCCTTCGCAAGCTTTCGGTCATCCGAAAACAGGGCCGAATATAGCGCTAAACGACCAAGCCGTTTGTCTTCGGGGGCGAGTGTAAACGCGTCTTGGAAAAATTTTGACTGCGCTCTTGGGTCGCCGAGATAGCGCGCGTAGCTGCCAGACAAATAGTCGCCCAGCATACGCGCTCGTTGATCATCAACCGCCGTGTCTGCGGCCATAGATTGGCCAAACGGAACAATGAGGAGTGCCGCAGTGAGGAAAAGAGCGCGAAAATTCATAAAGTGGCCCTAGCAGGATCAGTCACGGCCCAACAGGGCGCGTGACTTTACGTTTCGGTCAGACAGTAACGACTGAGTGATTACATGCCCGCGTAATTTGGGCCGCCACCGCCTTCGGGCACAGTCCAGACGATATTCTCTGACGGATCTTTGAGGTCACACGTTTTACAGTGAATGCAGTTTTGCGAATTGATGACGAATTTGGGCTCGCCCCCCTCTTCGACCACAACTTCATACACACCGGCGGGGCAGTACCGCTGCGCCGGTTCATCAAACTCGGGTAGATTGACGGCGATCGGGATGCTCGCATCAATCAGTTTGAGGTGACTCGGTTGGTTTTCACCGTGATACGTGTTGGTGAAGCTAACATTGGTCAGACGGTCGAATGATAAAACGCCATCAGGTTTAGGATAATCAATTCGTTTGTGGTCTTTCGCTTTCCCCGTCGATTTTGCATCATTCTTGCGATGTGACAGCGTGCCGAAGGGACTGAATTTGAACAGCGTTTGCATCCACATGTCCATGCCGCCCAGAACCATGCCGCCCAGGAAGGGGCCAAACCGGCCATTGAGCGCCGCAACATTGCGGACGGGTTTCAAGTCTGCGCCAATCTCGCCCTCATGAATCTCGCGATCATAATCCGACAGGGTGTCGCCTGACCGTCCGGATTTAAGCGCCGCGTCTGCGGCCTCGGCAGCTGCGACGCCCGATAGCATCGCGTTATGATTGCCTTTGATCCGCGGAAGGTTCACAAGCCCCACCGAACATCCGAGCAGCGCACCGCCGGGGAAGGCCGCTTGCGGCATAGACTGGTATCCGCCCTTCGTCACGACGCGTGCGCCATAAGACACGCGCTTACCGCCTTCGAGCACAGCCGCAATATCGGGGTGATGTTTCCAGCGCTGGAATTCCATATAGGGATAAACATGCGGGTTTTCATAGTTCAAGTCGACAATCATGCCGAGGTAAACCTGATTGTTTTCAGCGTGATAGAGGAATGACCCGCCGCCACGTTTCATGCCCAAGGGCCAACCCGCCGAGTGATAGACTTTGCCAAGCTCATGGTTTTCAGGCTTCACGTCCCAGATTTCTTTCATCCCAAGACCAAATTTTTGGGGATCAACGCCATCACGCAGATTGTAAGTCGCCATCGCGATTTGAGAGAGTGATCCGCGCGCGCCTTCGGCTAGAAATACATATTTTCCGTGCAGTTCCATTCCCGGCTCATAGTTCGGCCCCTTTGAGCCGTCTTTTTCATAGCCAAACTCACCAGCGACAACGCCCTTGAGGCTCCCGTCTTCACGGTAGATCAACTTGGAACATGACATGCCGGGGAAAATCTCAACGCCCAGCGCTTCAGCTTGATCGCCCATCCAACGCGCCACCGCCCCCATGGAAACGATATATTTCCCGTGATTGCTCATCAGCGGCGGCATGACGAAATTCGGGACGCGGATCGAACCCGCTTTCCCCAAGACGGTCAGGTGATCTGACGTCACTTCCTGCTTTACCGGACAAGATGGGTCCTCGCGAAAATTTGGGAAAATCTTTTCTAATCCGACTGCGTCGAGCACAGCCCCAGACAAGATATGCGCGCCGACTTCTGAGCCTTTTTCGAGTAGCACGACGGACGTCTCTGGATTAAGTTGCTTTAAGCGGATCGCCGCTGCGAGGCCCGCCGGGCCTGCCCCCACGATAACCACATCATATTCCATGCTTTCGCGTTCGATGGGATCGTTTGCGCCGCTTGAGTCGTTACTATCCATGAAAAAGACCATTCCGCATTATTATTGTTTTACTATTCGATGCCCAGACTACTGCCTAAAGGGCCGCTCGACAAGCTACGCTATGACGCACCAGAGAGACCCCGCATGACTTCCGACACATTTTCCGCCCCAAAATTCCCACTCGGTTGGGAAGAATGGATCGCTTTACCTGATTTAGGCTTGCCCGCAATTAAGGCCAAGGTCGATACGGGAGCAAAAACCTCCGCATTGCATGCTATTCGAGTCGAACCGTTTGGGTCTGAGGCAAAACCGCAAGTGCGCTTTATTATGCATCCAAACCCAGATGACCATTCTATCGAGGTCGTCTGTTCCGCACCGGTCAAAGACAAACGGATGATTACATCCTCAAATGGCCAGAAAGAACTTCGCTACGTCATCGAATCGACGGCGAAAGTTGGCGATAAAGTCATGCCCATTGAAATCAGCCTGACCAATCGTGAGACGATGGGTTACCGCATGTTATTGGGGCGCTCCGCGATTGCCGATGATATGAGCGTCCGGCCAACAGAAAGCTTCATCCAGACGACACTGTCTTATTCCGTCTATAAAAAACGGCGCAAATCCGCGGTTCAAGACCGTCCTTTGCGAATTGGCATCCTCACCCAAAGTCCAAACAATTATTCCAATAAGCGGATGATCGAAGCGGCTGAAGCCCGCGGCCACACCATTGAAACCATCTATACGTCCCGTTGCTACATGGCGATCAACGGTCATAAGCCTGAAGTGCATTACAAGGGAAAACCCCTCGTCAGTTACGATGCGATCATTCCCCGGATTGGCGCCTCAATTACGTTTTACGGCATGTCTGTGGTTCGCCAATTCGAAGCCATGGGCGTCTATGTTCTCAACACGGCGGACAGTATCGGGAAGTCCCGCGATAAACTGTTGGCGCACCAGCTTTTGGCGCGACATGGACTCGGCATGCCGACCACAGCTTTCGCGAAAAGCGCACGTGACACGAATGATATTCTTGATCTCATCGGGGGCAGCCCTGCCGTCGTCAAATTACTCGAATCCACACAGGGACGCGGCGTTGTTTTGGCTGAAACGCGGAAATCAGCCTCAGCCCTGATCGACGCATTTCGCGGGTTGAACGCACACTTTCTGGTCCAAGAGTTTGTCAAAGAAGCGGCCGGTAGCGACATTCGCGCTTTTGTCGTCAATGGCAAAGTCGTCGGGTCCATGATGCGGACAGCGGCGCCCGGTGATTTCCGTTCCAATGTCCACCAAGGCGGCAGCGTCAAAACGGTGAAGCTCACTAAAGAAGAACGCCGCGCCGCCATTCGCGCCGCCAAAATCCTACGTCTGGATGTCTCCGGCGTTGATATTTTACGCTCCGCAACTGGCCCGAAGATCCTCGAGGTGAACTCTTCACCCGGCCTACAAGGGATTGAGGAGGCGACCAAAAAAGACATCGCCGGAGCAATCATCGAATGTATCGAAGCCAATGTCCCAACGATCTACCGCGTCAGTCAGCGGGGCTAAAGTTACAGCGTTAAGGGTCTTGTCGATTATGCGCGGGATAGTTAGGGCAAGCCTATGAGCTTTGCCCAATCTATCCTTCAAATCGTCTCCATGGTTCTCAGCGCGATCAGCTTCTTGCTGATCATTGAGATCGTCATGTCCTACCTCTTTATGTTCGGGATATTGAACCCGGGAGGCGGGATGGCGTCACAGATTTATAATTCGCTTCGCGCTTTTAATGCCCCGATCCTAAGGCCATTCCGTGACCTCCAAGCCAAGATCATGCCGCAAATGCAGCAGATCGACTTGTCCTACGTCTTCGCCTTGATCGCAATTTGGTGGATCCAGAGCTGGTTAATCGGATCGTTCTTGTGGGACTTGCTAGGCTAAACGTCTGACAGAGACTGGCTAGAAAAGGCCCGTATAACAGTCAGCGAATGCAGGCCTAAACCACCTTAAAGTCGATGCAGGTCTTTGAAACACCTGCGCGTTACGGCTCCAATCCTAACGCTCTAGCCCGATTATTCGGCGTCTTTATCGCCCGGCTGAGCGTCCATAAGATCATCGAACCGACGCGCTAAGTCACCGTCTGGCGCCGCTTCATCTTCAGGCGCGGCGAGACGCAAGGGTTCTAATTTCGCCTCTGGAGTCGGACGACGGATCGCATCTTGGCGCTCTGCCCGTGGGTGTACAAGCTCGCCGGTGTCACCGAAAGAAAAGACCAATCGCCGCCAATCTTGCGACTCATAGGCAAAGCCCGGCCCTTCAGGATCAAGATCTGACCAATCGCGTTCATGCGGCGCCGTCGCCGCGCGTTCAGTCCACATGCCCGCGTCTGTTGGATTGCCCAAGGCACGTTCCGCTTCAGCCGCCAGTAAACACAAACGCGCCGTTGGCTCTTCCTCATCTAGAATTTGAGCCAGAAGCGACAGAGCGTCAACCGGACGCCCGGACCGCAAATCATGCGAAATCATCAAGAGTCTGGCTTCGCGGTCCTCAGGGTCAGACGCAATAAAACGCTCTAACCGCTTTGAGCGGGTGGCGTCACTTTCCCCTGGGTAGAGATCAAAATAGGCGAGCGAAATCGCGGGATGCGGCGCCGTCTTCCACGCTTTCTCAAGCAGGCTGGCCGCCTTCTTCTGCCCGCCTGTTCGCGCCAACTCATAGGCGGCGATCGCAACCGCCGGGGCAAAATCGGACGCATCCTTCAGCGCGGCTTGAGACAGTTCCAGTGACTTGTCGTGCTGTCCATGATCCATCCAATAGTCAGCTTCAGCCGTGAGCAAGACAGCCCGACGACGGTTAAACACGACACCGGAAATATGTTTCGCGGCGCGACCTTTTTCCAAAACGTCGCGCGCTTCGGTCCAGCGGTAATCCGCCACAAGCGCCTTAAACAAGGTATCAAACGCCCACCGGGCTTGCACATTTTGATCAAACGCTTCGCGGGCGGCTTCAACGGCACCCGGCAGATCACCCTTAGCTAATTTCGCCTGAGCCAACCCGCGTTGCGCGGTTGGGCGCGTCTTTGGGCTGTCCAGCATGGCCGAGTAATGAATGATGGCTTGTTCTTGATCACCACAAGCTTCTGCGGCGGTTGCGCTGATAATATGGCCAAGGTCTGTTGACCCAGCCAAATCGCGCACGCGAGCAGAGGCTTTGCGGGCCCGGTCCATATCGCCTTCAGCCCCCGCGATCAGGGCCTCTTCCATCGCATCAATCGCGCGGTTGCGTTTACGCATCCCGACGCCAGATTTCAGCCGTCGCGGCAGACGCCAAATCCAGAGCAGCAAAGACCATAGTGTAATCGTGCCAATCATCAGCAGCGTGCCGAGGAAAATCACTGCCTGCCAACTCATTTCCAAATCAGGAAAAGCGATCGGCCATTTTGCGCCGGAACTGCTGAGCGTCAGCATCGCATCGTCGCCGATATACAGTAGCGCGCCGGCTAAAATTGCGACGAACAGCAAGAAGGTAATGATATATTTTGTCATAGCAGGGCGTCCTCCATATTGGCGCGCCAAGCCCGCGCAAGCGAGCGAATTTGGGGGGGTAAACGGTCAAACTTCGCCAACGCCGCGCGCGGCTTACCATTCGCGAGATCGTCTTCAATGCCGCTAATAAGGACATCCGGGGCATTTGATCCGCGCACACGAACATGGCGAGAGAATGTCCGCCGTATAAAGCCGCTACCGACTAACTCCGACGCGCCCTCTCTGAGGATTTGCGCCGGAAAACGCGGCAATGTGTCCGCGTCGATGAACGGTTCTGTTTCTGGCGCGACGACGACAGTCCCACCAACCGGTAAGGCCGCGATCGTCAAAGCTTGCGCCTGAACTTGATCCTCTAGACCATTTAATCGGGCTTCAACCGCGTCAAAGTCCGGGAGGTCCGGCATCACTGGCACTTGAAACCCATCCGCTTGTAAGGCTTCCATCCGCGCGACAATTTCCTCGCTCAGTGGATCAACCCGAGGACGCGCTTCCAAAGCCACGATACGCTGTGTCAGCGGCGCCAAATTCACCTTTGGCATGACTGGCTCCGGACGATTTTGCAGCGCAGTCACCTCTGTCTGTAAATCTGCGATCCGGGCCTCTAAGGCGCTGGCGTCAAAGGGCGCTGGGCGCGTGTACCAGCTTGCAGCAAAGGCAATTGCAAATCCAATTAGCACGCCCACCCCAATCAACAGCGGCCAGAGTAAGCGCCGTTTGGGTGCGTCTTCGCCGGCCCCATCATCGCCAACATCCTCATACGCCACATCGACATAGTCGTCATCACCCTCAGTTTCATCAGACGGCAAAACCAGAATTTCGTCAGAGTCGGTCATAAGCGCATTCTAAGGCTCTGGCGTCTCGCTGCAAGCGATCAACGCCCGTTCATTTGGAGCGTGCGCAATCCGAATAGTCATACCACTCAATGGCGCCGCAATATTTTCAGAAAGGCAATAGGCTGTCAGATGACCGAGATAGCGCGGCGGTAAAGCCATCAATATGTCTGCCGCCATTGGTGAATATAACGCAACAGCATCAATCTGGTTCACATCCATCGGCCATGATGTCACAGCCCGCGTCTGGTAAACAATTTCCCGTCGGGCATCAAAACCTTGGGCGCGGAGTGTGTCTACAATCTGTCCTCTCACAATCGACCCTGAAATATGGACGATCGGATCCGATGTTTTGGCGATGATGTTCGTGAGTTTTTTCCAATCGCCATCGGCGGATGTAACCGATGTAAACCCCAGCGCTTTGGCCATAAGAGCGGTCGCATCACCGACACAATAAACTTGTCGATCATCGCCTATCAAGCCGCAGTGGCGAACGCCGTTGGCGGACGTAAAAATCAGCGTCGCATCGTCGGGAATAATCGATTTTGAATCCAGTTTTTCGACGGAAAGCAAAGGCGCGACAATTGGATAAAAACCCGCTTTGGTCCAGGCCTCGGCGCTCAGCGTCGCGGCAGGCTCGGTTCGGGTGACCCAAATTTTAGTCGTCAAAGGTAATGCGTCCGTCAATTTCGGTCCTCAGCTCGTCGCCCAAACTATAACCGAAATCATAGGCCTCCCCGACAGTCGTCACATCGCGCCCCTCGGCACAACTAAACCGCAGGCGCCCGTCCTTCGCCAGCACTTCACCGCGAAAGCCCAGCATTGTTCCGGCTCTGTCCGCGAGTGCCGCAATCGGTGTTTTACAAGACCCATCCAACGCCCGAAGAAAAGCGCGTTCCGCCGTTATCGCAATCTCAGAATTAGAATTATTGAGGGTTTTAAGGGTCTCCAGAAGGTCCGTTTCGTCGCGCCGCGTTTCGATACCAACCACACCCTGAGCCGGTGCGGGCAGCATCAGCTCTGTCGGCACGGCCTGCGTGATCCGCGCGCTTTGGCCCAGACGGTTAAGACCGGCCACCGCGAGGAATGTCGCGTCGCATAGGCCTTCTTCCAACTTTCGCAGTCGCGTCTGGACATTTCCGCGCAACAGGCAAAAGCGGATATCCGGACGGAGCGCCGCCAGTTGCGCTCGCCGACGTAAACTCGCCGATCCAACAAGGGCCCCCTGCGGCAGCTCATCAATCGACGCGTGATTGAGCGAAATAAAGGCATCGCGCGGATCTTCGCGCGGCAACAAAGCGGGGATGATGAGGCGTTCATGCCCGACAGTTGGAACATCTTTCATCGAATGAACCGCAAGATCGATTCGGCCATCCAGCAAGGCATCTTCGAGTTCCCGCGTGAACAAGCCTTTGCCGCCAAAATCTTTAAGCTCACCTTTGATCTGATCGCCCGTCGTTTTCAGGACTTTAATTTGCCAATCCGTCTCAGGGTCACGGGCTTCGAGCAGGTCTTTAGCCCAGTTCGCTTGATAGAGCGCCAAAGGGCTGCCACGCGTGCCAATATGTCGGGTCTGTTGCAACTGATGCAGGCCTTCCCTAGGTGAGCGCTGTGCCCATACCCGCTACAGACACTCCGACGCAAATGATCAATGCGCCCACTCTAGCTATTAAGCATGGGCTCGTCTTGGGCGTTGAAAGCAGCTGCGATGAAACCGCGGCGGCTGTGCTCTGTTCCGAGCGCGGCTTATTGTCCAACATCGTTGCCTCACAGGATGAGGCCCATCGCCCGTTTGGCGGCGTCGTCCCGGAAATTGCGGCGCGCGCTCACATGAGCAAGATTGATACAATTATAGATCAAGCCGTGAGCGAAGCCGGCGTTGACTACGCGGAACTATCCGCAATCGCGGCCACGGCCGGCCCGGGTCTCATCGGCGGAGTCATTACCGGATTAATGGCGGCTAAAGGCCTGTCAGCCAGCCTCGACATCCCGTTAATCGCGGTCAATCATTTAGAAGGCCACGCCCTGTCGCCGCGCCTGACCGACGTGTGCCCCTTCCCTTACTTGCTTTTACTCGTATCCGGCGGTCACTCTCAATTGCTCGCGGTTCACGGGCTCGGTGACTATGAACGGCTAGGCTCCACCATTGATGATGCCGCGGGGGAAGCCTTTGACAAGACAGCGAAAGTGATGGGCCTTGGTTTTCCGGGCGGTCCCAATGTCGAACGCTGGGCCAAGGACGGCGATGATCGGGCCGTGCGATTGCCGCGTCCGTTGCTCGACCGCGAGAATTGCGACTTTTCCTTTGCTGGTCTAAAAACCGCTGTAGCCCGCGCCTATGAAAACTCCGACAAAACCGACAGGGCGAAAGCCGACCTCGCCGCGTCGTTCCAAGCCGCCGTCGCCGATTGCCTCACAGACCGAACGGCTCGCGCCATGCGCCTGTTCACAGAAAACTATGACGGGCCTCACCGTTTCGTGGTTGCGGGCGGCGTTGCCGCCAATCAAACCTTACGCGCGCACTTAATCGACACCGCGAAGGCGCACGGCTTCACACCGATTTTTCCACCCTTAAAATTTTGCGGCGACAATGCCGCTATGATTGCTCAAGCGGGACTGGAACGGCTACAGGCGGGACGCGTTGATTCATTAAACGCGCCTGCCCGTCCGCGCTGGCCACTAGACCGCGAAGCCGCGCGCACGGCCCCTGCGTCAGGATCAGGTCGAAAGGGACCCAAATCATGAGCTATCAAACCATCGGCGTTATCGGTGCTGGCGCATGGGGCACGGCGCTCGCCCAAAGCCTGTCCAGCGCTGGCCGCGATGTCACGATTTGGAGCTTTGAGCCCGACTGCACCGCCGCGATCAATGATCATCATATGAACACGCGCTATCTCGACGGCGTCCCGCTCGACCCATCATTGCGCGCCACGTCCAATCCCGCAGACCTCGCCGGATCGGATGCTATTTTGTCCGTCGCCCCGGCCCAACACACGCGCGGCACATTGCAAGCCTTCGTCCCTCATATTGCCGCTGGCACGCCCGTCTTACTGTGCTCCAAAGGCATCGAAATTAGCAGCCGTGCTTTCATGGCCGATGTCTTGCGGGACGTTCTCCCGAACGCAGTTCCGGCCGTCCTGTCGGGACCGTCTTTTGCCGCCGACGTGGCGCGCGGCTTACCGACCGCTGTCACGCTCGCCTGTAAAGACGCGACGATTGGCGCAGACCTCGTGACCGCTTGCGCGGCCCCCACTTTTCGTCCTTACCTGACTGACGATGTAATCGGCGCGGAGATTGGCGGCGCCGTCAAAAATGTCCTCGCGATTGTTTGCGGTATTGTTCTTGGCAAAGGCTTGGGTCGGTCCGCGCACGCCGCCATCATGACGCGTGGTTTCGCGGAAATGACTCGCCTTGGCAAAGCGCTCGGGGCGCGCCCTGAAACACTGACGGGTCTGTGCGGTCTTGGCGACTTAGTCTTGACGTGTAGCTCTGAAATGAGCCGCAATATGAGCTGCGGTCTGGCTCTTGGACGGGGTGAAAGCCTTGAGACGATCATGCAAGGCCGCCTCGCCGTGACCGAAGGCGTCGCGACTGCTCCGGCCCTTAAAATGATGGCGCTGGAACATGATGTCGACATGCCAATCAGCATGGCTTTAGCCGACATATTGGCCGGACAGATTAGCGTCAATGACGCCGTGGTCGATTTGATGACACGGGAGCATCGACTGGAAATCGAATAGGTAGCGCCCTCAAAATCAGAGCGTTTTGGACTTACCGGCTTCGATCATCGGTAGGGCAAGCGGCACAAATTCTTTCTCTGTGAGGTGCTTTCGCGCCCGTTCTATTAACGTCAGCGTCCCGTCCACAACCGCCACTAAGCGACCATTTGGCCCCAGTTGATCCAGCACTTTTTGCGGCACAGCGCGAACCGCGCAACCCAGCACAATTCGGTCAAACGGCGCTTGGCCCGCCCAGCCATAGCGACCATCCCCATGCCGTATTTCAACATTGTGAATGCCGAATTCTCGTAATCTGTCTTCCGCCGCTTCGACTAGCCCGACATAGCGTTCAACCGCGTAAACACGCCGCGCGCGCTGTGCCATCACCCCAGACATCCAGCCGGACCCACTGCCGATTTCCAGCACTTTTGAGCGATCCGTTAGAGCCAGCATTTGCACCAGCAGGGCCGTCGTCATTGGCGCGCTGACCTGCTGCCCACAGGCAATCGGCAGGGCGATTTCCTCATAGGCGCGTTCTGATAATTCAGCCGCAATAAAGCGCTTACGCGGCACCAACTCCATCGCCCGCAATGTCGACGCATCACTAATACCGCGCGACCGCAGCCGCATCACCATATCAACAAGACGCGGATCGAAGCTCACGTTTGACTAAGCTTCGCCAGCGTGTCGGCATGTGTCAGGTCCGTGTGCAGCGGGGTCACGGAAATAAAGCCATCATAAATCGCCCGTAAGTCCGTGCCTTGATCGGGATTCGATTTCTTCGCGCCATAGGTCAGCCAGTAATAATCGCCGCCGCGAGGGTGATCGCGTTTGTCGATATGGCTCATGGCAAAGTCACGCTTGCCTTGGCGCGTGAACTGTACCCCGCGCACGTCACCCGGTTCCGTATCCGGGAAATTTACATTCAATACGACATCCGTCGGCCACCCCTTGTCTAACAAATCCCGAACCACTTTGGCGCCATGGGCTTCGGCTGTCTCCCAGGGCAGCGAGGTCGCGCCTTGGAAGCCGCGCGCCAGGCTCATCGCAATCGACGGAATGCCCATCTGCATGCCTTGCAATGCCCCCGCGACTGTCCCCGAGAACGTCACATCTTCAGCTAAATTTTGCCCCCGATTAACGCCCGATAAAATCAGGTCCGGTGGGTGATCCATCAAGAGGTCGCGCATCGCCACAATGACGGAATCCGTCGGCGTGCCCGTGACAGAATAAACACGATCTTCGAGATGACGCAGCCGGACGGGATTATGCAGGCTGACCCCGCGTGACGCGGCTGACTGTTCCGTTTCCGGCGCGCAGACCCAGACATCATCGGATAGTTCAGCCGCAATTCGCCGCAGAACTTGCAACCCCGTCGCCCGGACACCATCATCATTCGTCAGAAGAATTCTCATGCGATTTCCCTATTCTGATTGGGGTTGATTTGTAATGTGATTGTTGCAGCCGTTTATACTCGGCCGTGCATTCAGGCGCTGGCTAACATGCGTTTCGTGAGTAGTGACACGTGCGCGGCGTCAATTTCGATGGTTCGATAAAACTGAATGGCAGGAAACGAGACGACACCGTGCCGTATCGCCTCTAGGTCATGATACGGAATAATCGCGACAGCTGTAGGCTTGATGTCCATGATGGGATTAGGTTTTGGAAACAGTCAGTTTAAACACCTTACAGCTTCATGGGTGGGCCGCTAATCCCGGACCGCATCGCGCAAATAGAGCGCGCCCGTATAGACTGACAATATCGCCGCCAGCCAGATCAGGGCCAAACCCGCAGTCCGTGACACGTTGACAATATCAGGGATAATCGAGTCGATGGGTAGATAGGCGCGCGCCAACATCCAGACGATCAGTACGGCAATGCCGAGCATTTCGAAGGCGGTTTTCCATTTCGCGAGTTTGGTCGGGGACATAACCCGACCTGTCAGCGCCGCATGTTCGCGCGCGCCACTGACTAAAATATCCCGGAAAATAATCGCGAGGCCGGGGATGAGGAACACCCATTGCCCTTTGGACGCAATCATAAAGGCGATCAAACAGCCTGCAACGAGCAGCTTATCCGCGATCGGGTCGATCATCCGTCCAAATCCGCTCACAACACGCCAGCGTCGCGCTAAAAACCCATCAAGCCAGTCGGTCAACGCGGCCAGCGCAAAGACCGGACCAAGCACCATCATTTGCCCAAAAGGACTGCCCCAGCCAAATTCAAGCGATAGAATTCCAATTATAAAAACTGGGATCACAAGCATCCGCAGCACAGTCAGCGCATTGGGGACCCAATAAAGCGGATGACGGGAAGAAAGGCTCAGGTCAGTCATGTCGTCCCCTTATCGCGTTTAAACGTCAGAATTTTATAAGCCGAGATCAGAGAAAACACCGCAGCGAGCCATAGGCAAGCCTGTCCGGCAATCCAAATCAACGGTGATCCGGCGCTATAAACTTCCATAGCCCGATCGTCGCCTGCCCGCACCCGATCAAATAACTGCGTCAGCCACGGGGATCCCACAAGCAACGTCGTGCCGAGCATAGCAAAGGCGACTTTGGCATTTGAGATAGGGTTATCCGGCCAACCATAACGCGACAGCTCGAACCCTTTGAGTAAACCGACCAGAATTTCACGTCCAATCAGCCCGAAAACAGGGATATAAAAGGCCCAATGCATCAGGCCGTTGCGATAGAGTACGAGCGTAAGTGCAAGCAGCGCCCCGACGATTAAAACCGTATCAGCAATATCATCGAGATAGCCGTAGCGTCGCATCACGCTGCGCGAGGCCCCGCCAAACCAATCGTCGAAAACATCGGTCACGGCGGCGACAATAAATAAGACACTGGCCAAGATCGCGACTTGCGGGTCCGGCCATTGCCATAAGATCAACGCCATGATGACCGGCGTTGCCGCAAAGCGGACCAGAGTTAGACCGTCAGCAAACGCCCCGCCCAAACCACTCGGGGGCAGTGCATTCCCTTGATCGCGAGGGCTAGCCTCATCATTCATGCCAGATTTTTTATTCATACCGGACTTATCATTCATGGAAGTAGTCATGTATTTGCTGCGCCAGTTTCCCGCTGACACCCTCTACACCGGATAGCTCGTCTAATGCCGCATTCTTCACAGCCTTAGCCGAGCCGAAATGCGCAAGAAGCGCGCGCTTTCTGCCGGGTCCTACACCAAGGATACCATCCAACGGGTTAGATTTCATATCTTTCTTTCGGCGCGCCCGGTGCGTGCCAATTGCAAAGCGGTGCGCCTCATCCCGTAAACGCTGTAAATAATACATCGCCGGGTTCCGGGGCGGCAAGGTGAACGGGTCTCGCCCATTCATGTAAAAGGTTTCGCGTCCGGCATTCCGGTCTGGCCCCTTGGCAATTGCGACCAGCGTAATCCGGCCCAAGATGCCCATGTCTGTCAACACACCCGTGACCGCCGAGAGCTGTCCCTTGCCGCCATCAATCAACACAAGGTCGGGCCATTCGAGCGTGTCGTCTTTGACCAATCGTGAGAAACGGCGGGTCAGCACTTCGCGCATCATGCCGAAATCATCATTGGTGATGGTCACGTCTTGGATGTTAAAACTGCGGTAGTCGCGTTTACGGAAACCTTCCGGTCCAGCCACAACGAACGCGCCAATCGCGTTAGTGCCTTGATTATGGCTATTATCGAAAACTTCGATCCGGTTCGGCGGCGCGTCCATCCCGAACAGTTCACAGACCTCCGCCAGAAGTTTGGTTTGGTTTTGCGTCTCTGCCAAACGCCGACCGAGCGCTTCTTGGGCATTGCGCTGCGCTGTATCGAGAAGTTTCTTCTTCTCGCCCCGCTGCGGCACTGAAATTTGTATCTTGCGGTCCGCCCGTTCCGATAAGGCCCGTTCGATCAAATCCAAGCTCGGCAGATCGTGTGAGATGAAAATCTCCTTCGGAATGGGCTTATCCGCATAAAATTGCGCCAGAAACGCATCGAGCACATCTTCCGGGCCGTGGTCTTTGTCGTGACGCGGGAAATGGGCGCTATTGCCCCAGTTCTGCCCCGCACGGAAAAAGAATACTTGCACACAGCTCTGCCCGCCTGCCGTATGCACCGCGATGACATCGCCATCGCTAAAGGTCTGCGGGTTGATTTTGCCGAGATTACTATTGTTGATTTTGGCCAGCGCACGGAGACGATCCCGAAGTTCCGCCGCCTTCTCGAAATTCATCGCTTTTGACGCGATGTCCATATCAGCTTTCAAGCGTTGACGGAGATTATCGGAACGCCCCTTGAGGAAATCCTCGGCATCCGTCACCAGTTTGCCGTAATCGTCCAACCCAATCACCCCCGTGCACGGGGCGGAGCAACGCTTGATTTGATGTTGCAAACAGGGGCGCGACCGTCCCTCATAATAACTGTCTGAGCAATTCCGCAGCATGAACGCCCGTTGCAGCGTGTCGAGCGTGCGGTTGACCGCGCCAGCACTCGCGAACGGGCCGTAATAATCCCCTTTGATTTTGCGCGCGCCCCGATGTTTGACGACCTGCGCCGCCGGATGGGTTTTCCGCACGAGGATATAAGGAAAGCTTTTGTCGTCGCGTAGGAGGATGTTGTAGCGCGGCTTGAGTTTTTTGATCAGTTGCGCTTCGAGTAACAGTGCTTCGACTTCACTCTCCGTCACGACAAATTCCATATTCGTCGTCGCCCGGATCATCCGGCGCAAACGCGTCGGGTGGCGATCATATTTCGTGTAGGCCGAAACCCGTTTTTTCAGATCTTTGGCTTTACCGACATAAAGCACTGTACCGTGTTCGTCCGTCATGCGGTAAACGCCCGGCTTATTCGGCAAGCGTTTAACGTAATGTTTGATCCGGTCCGGGCCGTATTCACCCTTACCGCGTCGGTTGAGGGTCGGATCTTTCGCGGGAGATATCGATTCGTGCGGGTTCACACACCCTAGCTAGGTGTCGCGCGCATCCACTGCAAACGCTCTCAGTGTAGAAAGTGGCAAACGCTCAAGCGTAATCTGGTGAGTGGCTTCCAGAACGACTTTAGGGGCGTGTCCCGCCGCATGGGCTTCGCGCCACCGCTCAAGACAGAGACACCAGCGATCCCCGGCCTTCAATCCGGGAAAGCGAAACTCAGGGCGCGGCGTGGAGAGATCGTTTCCTTGCGCCTTAGAGTAGCGAAGAAAATCGTCCGTCATCACGACGCAAACAATATGCCGTCCACGATCAGACGGCCCCGTTTCACAACAGCCGTCGCGAAAATATCCCGTCACCGGATCCGTCGAACACGGCTGCAATGGCGTGCCATAGACGTTGAGCGAAAGCGACGTCGTCACCGCGACTTGACCACTTCCACCCCGGCCATTTCTGCTTTCAGCAGGGCTTGAGGTTTCGCGATAGAGACAGCGACACGTTGAACCCGCGCGTCCGCTGAGAGCGCCCAATCCGCAATCCGTTCCGCCAGCGTTTCGACCAGCTGCACATGCGCTTCGAGTGCTAGCTCTTCCGCCTTTTCCGCCACTAAACCATAATCCAACGTTTCGTGTAGGCGGTCATCCTTGGGCAAAACCATGCCACCCATATCAAGCTCTATGTCGATGATAACGGGTTGGGTTTGTTCATGCTCATGCGGATGTACGCCGATGCTGGCTTGAATAAGTAGGCCACGCACAAAAATGCGGGTTGAGGCGTTTGGCTTGCGGCCAAAGCGTCGGAGGATCGGACGGCTATTCATGGTCAGGTCCCCATTCGGTGGTCGTATCGTCGAACGTTAGATGTTGGCCGCCATCGACAGCGATCATCTGTCCCGTGACAGAGGTCGCGCCCAGGAAATAGCGGACAGCGTTGACAATCTGATCGGGGGGCGAGCCATTGCCGAGCAGCGTCAGGCGTTTTTCACGCTCAAATTCATCAACAGATTGCGTATGATTACGAAGCGTTGGGCCGGGACCGACGGCATTCACGCGCACATCCGGGGCAAACGCCTGCGCCATCGTCTGGGTCGCCCAGTAGAGCCCCGCTTTAGCTATACTATACGTAAAGAAGCTGGGATCCGGACGCAGCACGCGCTGATCGACGATATTTATGATACAGCCCTGTCCCGGTGCTTGCGCGGCAAAATCCCGTGACAAAGTGAGTGGCGCGCGCAAATTGACGTCCATGTGATGGTCAAAAGTGCCGTTGGTGAAATCTTCGACCGTATCGGGATCAAATGTCGAGGCATTATTGATGAGCGCGTGAATCGGACTGCCGAGCGCTTGCCGCGCGGATTCGATAAGGCCAGCCAAATCCCCCGGCACTCTTAAATTTGCTTTGATCGCCACGCCGCCGATTTCTGCCGCCAAGGCGTCCGCAGGGCCCGACGAGGTGCGGTAGTGCACACAAACTTTCCAGCCATCTGCTGCTAAAGCGCGCGCGATAAACGCGCCGATACGCGCTGCACCGCCGGTAATCAGAACCGTCTTCATTCGGCCCAGACCCTCATTCGGCCCAGACTCTGGCCCGTTCGCCACATGACGGGCGGCCGACTTCGACACAGTGCAGACCGTCAAGACGCGGCGCAAGCCGTTCAAAAATCCACATCGCAATTTGTTCAAGTGAAGGCTGTTCCAACCCTTCGACTTCATTGAGCAAACTATGATCCAGCGGCTCAACGACGTCCTTGATGACCTGTTCGATCTTCCACAGATCCCGGACCCAGCCTTTTTCCGCTTGCGCGTGACCGCGTAAGGTTACCCGGCCTGAGAAACTATGGCCGTGAATTTTTTTAAACAGATCATTCGCATCGGCATGACCGAAATAATGCGCCGCCTCGAACTGAAAGTCTTTTTCAATTTCAAACAGCATGGCCGTGTCACTTAAATCCGAAAACGACGGCGAGCATGTAAAGGATATAGGCCAACACGAAGATCGCACCAGTTTTGCGGCCAATCGGCTTTCGGGTCATCACGAACATCATCAACACGATGGTCGCAATTAACATCACCCACAGATCGAATTGGAAGAGATTATCCTCAAAATAAACCGGTCCAGCCAGTCCCGCTGCACCCATGACAGCAAAAATGTTGAACACGTTGGAGCCCAACACATTGCCAATCGCGACTTCGGAATGACCGCGCAATGTCGCGACAATAACTGTTGTTATTTCAGGTAGTGATGTCCCAATGGCGACAATCGTCAGGCCGATGATCGTTTCCGACACACCCAATCCGGATGCCAGCTTTACCGCATTGGTGACGATCAACTCGCCCCCCAGGAACAAACCGATCAATCCGGCAACGACATAAACTATGTCCCAAAAGACCGATTTTGGAAGGCCACTTTTGCCTTCTTCGATTTCCGCCATTTCTTCCAATATGGACTCATCCACGCCCGCACGCGCTAACATCGCCATCCAGATGAGGTAGATAACGATCCCCGCGAACAGGATGCCCCCTTGCCACCAAATCAATGGATTGCCGAGAAAGGCGAGGACAATCAGCATAACCGTCGCGACAACACAGACGAATGTATTGCGGGCGACGCCGCTCAAATTCGTGGGGATTGCCATAATAAGCGCGGGCAGACCCAGCGCCAGCAGGACGTTGGCAATATTCGACCCGACGATATTACCGGCGGCCATATTACCAACACCGTCGAGCACAGCACTGACACTCACGACAAGCTCAGGCGCCGACGTCCCAAACGCGACAACCGTGAGACCGACGATCAGTGCCGGAACACCCCAATGACGGGCCAAGGCCGCAGCACCGCGCACAAGTATGTCCCCCGCCACCACAAGGATGACGAGACCGACAGTCAGCAATAAAATGGGGGCGAGAAGCGCCAAGGCGGTCTAAACCCTAGTCGATCCGCTTTTTGTCGATGTAATTCAGCGTCGCAAACGCAACAAAAATCATGATGAAAGCGAGCAGAGCCGGATCAATGGTGAACAGGCCAAAGACACTAACGCCAGCTTGAATGAGGTTGGCCATAGGAACATCCTTTAAAAATCGAATATCGCGCAGGAACTTATTCCGCGTCGAACGAGAGTCTATACTTTGCGCGCCAATAGCGAACCCCCTGCCCTTCGCCAACACCTGAATGCGCTTGTCTCCCCAAAGGACGGATTTCGATGAAATATAGCGCGCGATGAAACTTTCCTTGGCGCAGCACGTTACAATACGTAACAGTGCATCACATTTAAGGGAAAAAAATTATGTTTGGAATGATACCGTTTGTAAAAGCCGCAGGCCGGGGCTTGGGGAAACTCTTTGGGGGCAAGGAGGCCGACGAAAAGCTGCAAAAAGAGATTAAGAGCTACGATCTCGATACAGATGGCCTCGACATTCAGGTTGATGACGATGGTGTTGTCACAGTCAAAGGCGAAGCCGTCAGCCAAGAAATGAAAGAGAAAATCATCCTCGCAGTCGGCAATGTCGAAGGCATTGGCGGCGTTAAGGACGAAGCCTCAACCCGTTTGGTCGGCCGTGAGTCACGCTTTCACACGGTTGCAAGCGGCGATTCATTGTCAGCAATCTCAAAAACCTACTACGGGACGTGGAAACTCTATCCAGAGATTTTCGAAGCCAACAAGCCGATGTTATCCGATCCGGACAAAATTTATCCGGGTCAAGTCCTGCGTATCCCGGACATCAAAACAGCCTAAGCTGTTCCACAGTTTGTAAAATTTGACCGGCGCGACTTGTTCGCGCCGGTTTCTTTATGCTTGTCACTTTTTTATGAATGCCCCTTTGGGGGTCAATCAGCGTCAGGCTCATCATCGACGAGAGCGTCTAGCGCATCATCCCATTTGTAGATCGCGTCGATCTGGCAGCGGTCAAAGGCAAAACGATCTGCGTCCGACGGGCCAAACGCACTTTGATAGACCCGAATATAGTCCTGACGTCGCAGGCATCCGAGCGCGCTATCCAACCGGAGACTTTGCGCCATATCAAGATTGGTGCAGCTTTGCGTCACGACAAGATACTCATCATTCACACCGCGCCTTAGGACGACTGAATTGCGTTTTTCCTCTGAAAAACTGTCGATCCCGCGCGTGAAGCAGATCTTATCGACTTCTTCGCCCACACGGGCATCGGCGAGCGTTTCGGCAATCGCGTCACTGCGCGTCGGCTGTCCGTCCGTCGTACAGCCCGCGAAGGCCATGAGCGTAATGGCAGACAAGCTAATCAGCGTTAGGGGACGTGTCATGACGGACTCCTCGTTATAGTGGAGCCCCTTATGTAGCAGACTTTAGATATGACTGCGAGCTGTGCGTAAAAATCGTAATCTGCAACGTCTTTAAGTCTCGTCGTGTTTGGCTTTGAGAACTTCGATTTCACCGAGAGCCGCATCAAGACGGGCCTTAAGCACGTCAAATTCATCGCGCGTCACCAAATCCATATCGGCAATAAATTTCTCCGCTTGTGACCGTGTAACGGCTTTGAGTTCATCGCCGACACCTTTGGCGGCACCCACGGCATTGGCCATCAAGTTTGAGATATCGGCAAGAGGTTTGTTTCGCGACTGCATAATCGTCTCCAATGTGTTCTTGTCTTATTTAGGAAACCGACAGGGCGATTGCCAGTTGCCGCTTTAATCATACGTCCCCCTTCGCTAGAGAGGCCACATGATTAGTTTTATCGACCTTATTAGCGCGATCATCTTTCCGACGTGGATCAGCGAGGACGCCTTCTCGATCGGGCCACTTACCGTAAAATGGTACGGCATTGCCTATGTTGTCGGGCTTTTTGGCGCGTATCTTTATGCGGCGCGGGTCGCAGAGGTAAAGAAATACTGGCTGGCGTCCGGCCCGACACGCGGCTCGCTGATTGTCCCAACCCGCGACGACCTCTCGGATTTGATGTTCTACGCGTTCATTGGCATTTTCGTTGGCGGTCGGTTGGGGTGGGTTATTCTCTATTCAACGGACATGCTTTGGACCGCGCCGCAAGACATCGTGCTCGGCATTCGCGGCGGCGGCATGAGCTTTCACGGCGGGTTCCTCGGGGTCTGCGCCGCAATCGGTTATACGGCTTGGCGCAAAAAGACATCCTACATGCGGATCGCAGATTTCGCCGCCATTGGCGCGCCGATTGGTCTGGGCTTGGTTCGGATCACCAATTTCATGAACCAAGAACTCTATGGTCGTCCGACCGAGGTCGCATGGGGCGTTATCTTCCAGAAAGCCCCCGACAGCCTGCCCCGGCACCCCAGCCAACTCTACGAAGCCTTTCTCGAAGGCTTTATCCTCTGGCTCATCCTACGCATCCTCACGACACGGTTCAAAGCGATGAGCAAACCGGGACTGGTCACTGGTGCATTCGTTCTCGGGTATGGTCTGTTCCGCTTTGGTGTCGAATTTGTCAGAACGCCCGATGCGAATATTGCGCAGTTTGGACTGCTGACACGCGGGATGGCCTATAGCCTGCCAATGGTCATCATCGGTTTGATTGTTGTGGTCTGGGCCGCCCGACGTGCGGCGGTTGATCCGGCCTATGCGGGTACTGCGGACGTCGCAGACCGGGCGTCCGTCACCGATGATGTCTCAAAAAAGACCTGATCTAATGTCTGAAAACGCGGTCTCTGAAACAGCGCTCTCCAAGCGCCTCAAAGCGCGTATCCGCGATACGGGGCCCATGAGCGTCGCAGAATATATGACGCTATGCCTGCTTGACCCGGTTGATGGGTATTATCCGACACGCGATCCATTGGGGTCAGAGGGTGACTTCATTACCGCGCCTGAAATCAGCCAAATGTTCGGCGAATGCTTGGGCCTGTGGGTTGTGCAAAGCTGGGTCGATCTGGGGCGCCCGTCGCGGTTTAACCTGATTGAGCTTGGCCCCGGCCGCGGCGTCATGATGGCCGACATCCTAAAAGCGGTCGCGCTTGAGCCGCATTGCCTCAAAGCCGCGCAAATCATCCTTGTCGAAGCCTCGTCCGCCCTACAAGCCGTTCAGGCCAAGACATTAGGACGAAGCGGCGCGCAGGTCAGTTGGGCCGACCGTTTGGAAACTGTGGACGACGCGCCGTGCCTCATCATCGGCAATGAATTCCTCGACTGCCTTCCGATTCGGCAATTTGTTTGCACAGATCCGTTTGCGGGCGAAAAAGGCTGGAGCGAACGGCGTGTCGGCGTCGCGGATGATGGTTTGCGCTTTGAAACCGATGGCCAAGCCGCAGCCCCGTCTCTCACATCAACATTCCCCGGCACACATGACAATCCGCGCCAAGGTGATCTGCTCGAAATATGTCCCGCGAGCGCGCAGCTTGCGGATCACTTGTACGCGCGTTTCGCGGCCACGCCCGGCCGCGCGCTCTTCATTGATTATGGACCTGAAACGACCGAATTCGGCGATACTTTGCAAGCGCTCAAACGCCACGAGAAGGTCGGCGTGTTCAGTGCGCCCGGGGATACGGACCTCACCGCACGAGTGGACTTCGAGGGTCTGAAGGCCCTTGCCGATGCTGTAGGCTTGGACACGGTCGGCCCTTTGGCGCAGCGAACCTTTCTATCTCGGCTTGGAGTCGAAGTACGTGCGATGGCCTTGCTCCGGGGCAACCCAAAGGCCCGGCCTAAATTGCTACGACAGCTCCACCGCCTGCTGGATGAGGATGAAATGGGTTTGTTGTTCAAAGCCATTTGCCTGTCAGCGCCCGGCCTTCCCACACCGCTTGGATTTAACGCGTGACCATATTTACTACTCACCCAAACCTAAAATCACGCCACCTATTTGCGGGTCGGCAAGGGGGCGTCTCCACGGGAATCTATGCCTCTTTGAACACAGGCTTGTATTCCGGCGATGACCCAGAGGCCGTGAACCAGAACCGCGCCCTCGTGTGCGAGGCCTTAGGCGCCGGTCACTTGGTAAGCCTGCGTCAAATCCATAGCGACGATGTCGAAATCATCGAATCGCCACCGACAGAGCCGATCCGCGCTGATGGGTTGGTCACAAAAACACCCGGTCTCGCGATATCCGCGCAATCGGCTGACTGCGGACCTCTTCTATTAGAGGATACAGACGCAGGCGTGATTGCGGCCTGTCACGCTGGATGGCGGGGGGCGCTGTCCGGCATTGTCGAGAGCACGATTGCCGCGATGTGTGAGGTGGGCGCACACCCAGACAACATTTCTGCGGTTCTTGGCCCCTGCATTAGCCAACCGAATTATGAAGCCGGAGACGCCTTTATGGCGGAGTTCACCGACGTAAACGCAGACTATGCCAAATATTTCGTCTCTGGCCCTTCGGGCATCCCCCACTTTGACCTACCTGCCTTTATCCTGTCACGGCTCGCGGATTGCGGTGTCGAAAACCGGAATTGGGTCGGACAGTGTACATATGCCGATGAGGCGAAATTCTTTTCGTACCGCCGCAACACCCATCAGGGTTTGGAAGGCTATGGGCGAAATATCTCCGCAATCGTCTTACCTCACTAATGTCAGATACGATTGGCTCAGGGGCCTCACAGACTCGATAACCCTACATAACCCCACGAATTTTTGCCCCCCGTGATTTACAGCCCGCATGTGGGGCGCTAGGGGAGCGCTCACTCAGTCCTTGGGAAGGGACCGCCATGAAGCTCATCAGCGGAACAGCGAATGTCGCGCTCGCGCGGGATATTGCCGACGTCCTCGATGTCCCCTTAACCGATATCGATATCGAACGGTTCAGGGATCAAGAAATATTCGCACGGATCAATGAGAATGTGCGCGGCGAGGATATCTTTCTAATCCAACCCACGAGCGCCCCGGCAAATGACCATTTGATGGAGCTGCTCATCTTGATTGATGCGCTTGTTCGCGCCTCGGCTCAGCGGATTACAGCGGTCATCCCCTATTTTGGTTATGCCCGTCAGGACAGAAAAACAGGCGGTCGCACCCCGATTTCAGCAAAACTAGTCGCGAACCTGATTAGCAAAGCGGGCGCTCACCGTGTTCTTACCGTTGATCTTCACGCCGGACAAATTCAGGGTTTCTTCGATATCCCAACGGATAACCTGTTCGCCCAGCCCGTCTTTATCAGTGACATTAAAGAACAATATTCTGCCAAAACCCGCAAAGACATTATGTTTGTCTCCCCTGATACAGGCGGCGTGGTGCGGACGCGATCCATCGCGAAAATGTTCAACGCTGACATTGCCATCGTTGACAAACGCCGTCCCAAAGCCGGCGAAAGCGAAGTTATGAACATCATCGGCGACGTCGCAGGACGCAATTGCATCATTTATGATGACATTATCGACTCAGGTGGCACGATCAGCAATGCGGCCGCCGCCTTAAAGGATCATGGGGCCAGTTCTGTCTCAGCCTACATTACGCATGGTGTACTGTCTGGCCCGGCTGTCGAGCGCATTACCAATAGCGAATTGAAAGAAGTCGTCATTCTCGACACGATTGCACAACCTGATGCCGTCAAGGCGTGCGACAAGATTCGCGAATTATCCTCCTCAAAACTTCTCGGAGAAGCCATTCGCCGTATTGCGAATGATGAATCCGTATCAAAACTGTTTGAGTAGGCTGACGCAAACACTTGCGTCGGCTCGACTCGTTGGGTATGGCCGCGCGCAACCGGATTTGGATAGCGTAATCGCTATTCGTGACCGCCCGTTCAGATATCTCTGGGGGCGGTTCATTTTTTAAATTACTAGGATAGACCCATGAGCGTTGTTCTTGACGTTGTCGTTCGCGAAGAAACTGGAACCGGGAATGCCCGCGCGGCACGCCGCGACGGTAAAGTTCCCGGCGTCATCTATGGTGGCGATGAAGCCGCTGTTTCTGTAGCCGTGAAAATGAATGAAGTTTTGAAAGCGCTGAACACCGGCGACTTCCTCGGCTCCATGATCGAATTGTCCCACGAAGGCAAAAACCAGAAGGTCTTTACAAAAGACGTTCAATTCCACCCTGTCACAGACTTCCCTGTTCACGTCGATTTTTACCGCGTGACCAATAAGACCCTGATCGACGTTGAAGTCACAGTGAACTTTATCGGCGAAGAAGAGTCACCAGGCATGAAAGCCAACGGCACATTGAACGTCGTGCGTTACAGCATCGAAGTGAAATGCCCGGCGGGTAGCATTCCGGACAGCATCGAAGCTGACATCTCCAAACTTGATATTGGTGATGCGATCCACATTTCAGACATCACGTTGCCAAAAGGCGTCAAACCAACAATCACGGACCGCGATTTCACCATCGCGACTATGATTGCGTCACGTGTTGAAGTCGAAGCGACTGATGAAGACGAAGTCGATGCGGCTGCCGTTCCTGCAACTGGGCAGACTGACGAAGCTGACTCTGAGTAATGTTCGGCTGGCTACGCCGCAAAGCGGAGCCATCGCTTAAGGAGACCCAGACCATGAAGCTCTGGGTCGGCCTTGGCAATCCGGGCGCGAAACACGCGCTCGACCGTCATAATATCGGCTTCATGGTCGTCGACGCGATTGCTGACGACCATAAATTTGGCCCTGAACAGGCCAAGTTTTCGGGTCTCGCAAGAACCGGCATGATTGGGGACGAAAAAGTCCTCATCCTCAAACCCACGACATTTATGAACAAGTCTGGCTTGTCGGTACAAAAGGCGATGGCCTTTTATAAAATCCCCTTATCCGACGTGACTGTCTTTCATGACGAGCTCGACATTGCCCCGGGAAAAGTGCGCGTCAAAATGGGCGGCGGGTTAGCGGGCCATAACGGCCTGAAATCGATCAACCAAATGTGCGGCGGCCCCGACTTTCAACGTATCCGCCTCGGTATCGGCCATCCGGGACATAAGGACCGCGTCTCCGGCTACGTCCTCTCAGGATTTGCCAAAGACGAAATCAATTTACGCGATGATATGTGCAACGGCATTGGCCGTTATGCCGATAAATTAGCGAGTGGCGCGACGGATCTGTTTCAGAACCGAGTCGCAGAATATATAGCAAGGTAGCTCATCATGGGTTTCAAATGCGGCATTGTTGGCTTGCCCAACGTCGGAAAATCAACGCTTTTCAATGCGTTGACCAAAACTGCCAATGCACAGGCGGCGAACTACCCGTTCTGCACCATTGAGCCTAATGTCGGCGACGTGGCTGTGCCTGAACCGCGCCTCGACATTATCGCCAAAATCGGCGGATCAGCGTCGATCATCCCTGCGCGTATGAACTTTGTTGATATTGCGGGCCTCGTAAAGGGTGCCTCCAAGGGTGAAGGCATGGGCAACCAGTTCCTCGCCAACATCCGCGAAACCGACGCCGTCGTCTATGTCCTGCGCTGTTTCGAAGATGATGACATCACCCATGTCGATGGTCGCATCGACCCGATGTCAGATTTTGAGACCATTGAAACAGAGCTAATGCTGGCGGATCTGGAAAGCCTTGAGAAGCGCAAACCCGGTCTGGATAAGAAGCTCAAGCAAAACGACAAAGAGGCCATCCAGACGATGCGTCTCATTGAGACGGCCATTGCGGTGCTCGAAGACGGCAAACCCGCGCGCACGGTCGAAATTGACGAAGACGACAAGAAAGCTTGGGCCATGCTCCAGCTGCTCACATCCAAACCCGTGCTCTATGTCGCCAATGTCGATGAAGACAGCGCCGCGACGGGCAATGCGTTTAGTGACAAAGTCATGGCCCATGCCAAATCCGAAGGCGCGCAAGCGGTCGCCATTTCGGCGCAAATCGAATCGGAAATGGCTGTTCTAGAAGATGAAGAGCAGGCTGAATATTTGGACGCGATCGGTCTCGAAGAACCCGGCCTTAACCGCCTCATCCGTGCGGGCTATGCCCTACTCGGCCTCCAGACCTATTTCACCGTCGGGCCGAAAGAAGCCCGTGCTTGGACCTTTATCGATGGCTGGACCGCACCGAAATGTGCGGGCGTCATTCACGGCGATTTTGAAAAAGGTTTCATCAAAGCCGAAACGACAGCCTATGACGATTATATCGCTCATGGCGGCGAACAAGGCGCAAAAGACGCCGGCAAAGTCCGCCAAGAAGGCAAGACCTATATTGTCAAAGACGGCGACATCATGCTGTTCAAGTTTAACGTCTAAAGTCAGTCGCCCTCGAATGCGACTAAGGACGTCACCGGAACGTCCATCGCCTTAATCAAATCTGCGCCGCCCAGATCCGGCAGGTCCACGAGGAACGCAGCCCCGACAACCTCACAGCCCGTCCGGCGCAGCAAAGATACAGCTGCGCCCGCCGTGCCGCCTGTGGCGATCAAATCATCGACCAGCAGGACTTTATCGCCTGCATCCGCCGCATCGGCGTGAATTTGTAGCGTGTCGCGTCCATATTCGAGCGCATAATCCTGCTCTAACGTCTCAAACGGCAATTTTCCGGCCTTACGAACAGGAATGAAACCAACGCCTAATTCTATCGCCACAGCTGTGCCAAAGATAAAGCCGCGCGCGTCAATCCCCGCGACGGCGGTCAACCCCGCATCACGGTAAGGCGCGGCGAGGCGTTTGACCGACTCAGCAAGCGCCTCAGGATCCGCGAGCAAAGTTGTTATGTCTCGGTACTGGACGCCCGGTTTAGGGAAGTTCGGCACCGTTCGGATGGCCGCTTTTAGATCACGCATTGACGGCATCCGTGTCTGGCAAGACGTGAGTTTCAGCAAAGGCGAGCGCTTCCCAGTCTTGGAAATGCCCATCACTCATCAGCTCGGAGATATATGTGTCTGAGCGGTGCGAACGCGGCAAGCCGTAGCTTTCGAATCGCGTCGCCACAGGCGCGTAAAACGCATCCGCAATTGACCACTCATTGAACAGATAAGGCCCGTCATGCTTCGATAACAGGTCATCCCACATTTCTACGATGGTCGCCGCGTCCTCAAGGCAAGCCTGAGGCATTGGCCCCTCTGTGCGGCGTTTCAAATTCATTGGGGCTTCGCGACGTAGTGCATCGAAGCCTTCATGCATTAAATGCGTGACGCGGCGCGCTTCGGCGCGATCGACTTCGTCTCTTGGCCAGAGATTCGGGACCATTTTGGCGCAAAACTCAGCGATTGCGAGACTGTCGGGAATGCGCTCATCATTCACGTCTAGCACAGGGACCGTACCCATCGGGCTGATTTCCAGTAAGCGCTCTTTGTAGCCCGGCACGTCGAGATCGACCAATTCAGTTTGGAACGGAACCTCCATTTTTCGCAGAATTAGCCAAGGCCGCAGCGACCAGCTGGAATAATTATAGTTCCCGATGAAAAGCTTCAGCGCCATATTAATAGCCTAGTAGTTTGAGAGCCGCGAGAAGCTGCGGCTTTGCCGTTGAAAATCCTGACCGAACCCAGAGCGCTTCTAGCGCTGTGAGGGCTTTCCCGAGTTTCGGGCCTTTGGGCACGCCTGCCGAGAGGAGGTCTGCCCCGCGCACCGGGAATGTCGGCGGCGTCCAGCCCATCGCGAGATCAGCCAGCCCCATCCACTGCGTAGATTTAATCGCATCTTCAGCCCCGGCGGCCCGCAAACGCGCGCGATCTATAATCACTTGTTGGCCCGCGCGGTAAATAGCCTGCCTCTGAGCGCGCTCTGGCATATCATGCGACAAGTTTTCGGCATTTGACGCCCAGTCTTTGATCCTCGCGGCTTCTTTGTTCGACAATTTCAACCGTTTCGCCAGTAAGGCAGCCGACAGCGCGTCCCGCCCCATCATGGCCATTAAGCGCAAGAGTGGATCAGGCTTGATCCCTTCGCGGGCTTCCAACGCAATGAGCGCCACCAATCCATCAACATTGCTGGCTTCGGGCAGCAGCGTGTCGAGCAGCTCTTGTTGCAACATGATGCGAATTGAGCGGACGGGGTCGGGGGCCGACAGAAGTTTTTTGGTCTCTGACCAGACGCGCTCTGCCGACAAGGATTTCAACCCGCGTCGGTTTTCGCGGCAGGCCGACAGCGCTTCTTTAGTGATCTTGGCGTCATCGCCATACCAAGCGACAAAGCGAAACAGCCGTAAGATTCGCAAATAATCTTCACGCACGCGCGCATCCGCATCTCCGACAAAACGAAAGCGCCGCGCCTTTATATCTTTAAGCCCCTCGCCTGTCGGATCGTAAATCTCTCCCGCAGCATCGGCGTAAAGCGCGTTGACGGTGAAGTCGCGGCGCTGCGCATCTTCGGCCCAATCTTGGGTATAGGCGATGACGGCGCGGCGCCCATCGGTTTCAACGTCGCGGCGCAAGGTTGTGATTTCATAGGGTTTTCTGGACACAACCGCCGTCAATGTGCCGTGAGATACTCCGGTTGGAACCGTTTTAATCTTCGCCGCTTTCAGCGCCGTCTGCACCTCTTGGGGCGACAATTGCGTGGCCATATCGATATCGGCGACCGGCAGCCCCCACAGCGCATTGCGAATGCAGCCGCCGACAAACCGGGTCGAGCCCTCTGGCAGCGCCGCCAATATGGCGTTCGCGCCTGCGTCAGTTAAAAATGGGAAGGTTTGGCTCGGATCAGACATTACAGCGTTCATACCCCAGCGACAGAGCGCGACAAGATCGCAATGCGGCTACTCGACGCCTGACGGATTAAACCCGCGGTGCCATACGCGCCGCGTCATCCCGGCCGTCATGCCCCAAATGTTCCGTTCAACATCATCCTCCCCTGTATAGGGCATATAATATACGATGAAGGTTTCCCCGTCGAACGTGACGGGTTTGGCAACATGATTGTCGGGATTCATAAGGAACTCGAGCGGCACTTCAAACGCTTCAGCGACTTCGTGTTCGTCAATAATCAACGCCGCATCCGGATCGATAATGGCGGCAAAGGGCGTGATACGAAAATGTCCCGTTGCATCAAATGACGGCAGACGGCCGATAATCTCGATCGCGTCACGCAGCAGACCGATTTCTTCCTGTGTTTCGCGCAAGGCGGCGGTGAGAACAGTTTCTCCTTTTTCCGCCTTCCCCCCCGGAAAACTAATCTGTCCGGCATGATTGGGCATGGTTTCGGGGCGTTGGGTGTAGATCAAATGCCAGCCGCTCTCGCGTTTCACGAACGGGAGCAAGACAGCGGCAACCCGTTGCGTATCACGTGTAATCGCGTCCGTGCCATCCGTGATGCGGATCGGCAAAAATGCGTCGCGCAGCTTCTCTTCAATCCAATCGCTCACGCGGCATGCGCCCCTTTTGGCCCCAATGGGAAGAATTGACCGCCCGCCCAAACGCCGAGCGTGCCGTCGGTCTCGACCGCTAAATCGACTAACTCATAAAACACGGCGCGCGTAATAGCGGCCTCGAGCCGCCCGCGCACTCCAACGTAAGGATCCGGCTCCATAGTCTTTTCATCGGTTTCCACACGGATCGGGTGGTCCGATCCGGCTTCAACAGTTTCGCCGAGGTTGGTTTTGAAAAACAAGCGCTGCGCCTCACCCTCACCTGTTGCATCAACCCGAATCGCTAAGAAGTGCGCGCGCTCGACCTGCACACCCAACTTCTCAACTGGTGTGACCAAATACGTTCGACCATCTTCATCCTTGCGCAGGACAGACGCGAACAGATCGACCATGCCCCGGCGGGTAATCCGTGAGCCTTCGTGCCACCAACTCCCATCTGCCTTGATGATGAGGTCCATTTCACCGCAATAATCAGGGTTCCAGCGTTCAACCGGACGCTCGCCGCCCGACGTATCCGCCAGCGCCTCCATCAAATCTTGGAGAGAAAAGGGCGACTTACCTTCATTTAACGTGTTTTCGATGGTCATGGGCCTTTCCCGTCGGCGAGTGCATTGTTACGCGGTCTAACAGATAGGTTACGCACGGACACGCACAATGGGCCAAATCCTCGACACCGCAGTCGATTCCGCCACAGAAAAGGCGGCACAAGACGCTGTGCAGACTCTCAATAGCGTGAGAACGAATATTGGCGAGGTCATTTATGGTCAAGATCGAGTCGTTGATCTCGCCCTCGCAGCCATCCTGTCAGGCGGACATGCGCTGCTCGTCGGGGTTCCGGGATTGGCGAAAACATTGCTTGTCGAAACCCTTAGCACCGTTTTGGGTCTCAAAGATTCGCGCATCCAATTTACCCCTGACCTTATGCCCGCCGATATTCTCGGGTCTGAGGTGCTCGAACAGGATGAAGATGGAAAACGCAATTTCCGTTTCATCAAAGGCCCGGTCTTCACGCAATTGCTGATGGCGGACGAAATCAACCGCGCCAGCCCGCGCACCCAATCCGCGCTGCTGCAAGCGATGCAAGAACGCTCCGTAACCATCGCAGGCAAACCGCACGCGCTGCCCAAACCCTTTCACGTTCTCGCGACACAAAACCCCATTGAGCAAGAAGGCACATACCCGCTGCCCGAAGCCCAGCTTGACCGCTTCTTATTTCAAATTGATGTCGGCTTCCCAGAACTTGCAACCGAGCGCGATATTTTGATCGCCACAACCGGATCGACTTTGCCAGCCGCTAAGAAAGCGATGACGGCGAAAGCCCTTATGGATATGCAGGCACTCGTTCGGCAATTGCCAGTCGGTGAAACTGTGCTGGACGCAATCCTGACGCTCGTGCGCAATGCCCGTCCGGATCAATCAGAAGATGAAGTCATCCGCAAGACTGTCGCTTGGGGCCCGGGGCCGCGCGCAGGACAAGCCTTGATGCTCGCCACACGCGCCAAGGCCTTGATTGATGGACGTGTTTCGCCGTCCGTTGATGACGTGATTGATCTGGCCGGACCCGTTTTGCGACACCGGATGGCGTTGAGCTTTGCGGCCCGCGCCGAGGGGGCGACGATTGACGACACTGTCGCGCGCCTTGTGGATCGTATCAGATAGATATCATGCCAGTTCAGACGGCTGCACACACATTAAGACAAGACGCCGATCGTTTAGCATCTGGCTATCCGGCGTTGCTGGCCGAGGCCGACCGTGTGGCGGCATTGGTCGCGGCGGGTGTGCATGGCCGTCGCCGCGCCGGACAGGGGGAGAGCTTCTGGCAATACCGCCCCTATGATGTGTCCGATCCGGCCAACCGTATTGACTGGCGGCGATCTGGCCGTGGGGATGCGGTTTTTGTGCGCGACAATGAATGGGAAGCAGCCAATTCCGTCTATCTCTGGCGAGACGGCGGTCCGGGCATGGACTGGCGATCCGATAAATCCCTCCCGACAAAACGGGACCGGGCCAGTGTTCTTTCCCTCGCTCTAGCCTCGCTATTGATGTGCGGCGGGGAACGCTGCGCCGTGTTGGGGGAAAGCGAACGTCCGCGATCTGGGCGCGTCGGTTATGAACGTTTGGCACAACGCTTGGCGCGATCAGACGGCGACATGGTGAACTTGACCGGCAAAATTCCGGCCTATGCAAAACTCTTACTCTGCAGCGACTTTCTAACCGAACCTGGCGCGTGGCCGACCAAACTCGCGGCTCTAGCGGCGCGCCCAGCATCCGGGGTTATTTTGCATATTATTGACCCCGCAGAAGAAAGCTTTCCTTTCAAAGGGCGTGTCGAATTTCAAACACCTGGCGGTTGGCTCAAACCCTATCTGATGGGCCGCGCCGAACGAGCGAAAGAAGACTATCAGGCGCGCTTTGCCGCTCACTGCGAGTGGATTGAGACCAGCGCCCGCCATTTGGGCTTTACCGTCATTCGTCACCGCACCGACCAACCTCCCGGCCCAGCCCTAACAGCGCTTTATCAAGCCTTTGAAGGCTCCCTCTGATGGGATCATTGTCCCTGCTCGCGCCGCTGACCCTGTTAGGCCTGCTGACCTTGCCGTTAGTGTGGTGGATTCTCAAAATTAGCCCCCCCTCGCCCAAACGCCGGATATTCCCTCCGCTTGCGATCCTGCAAGGTGTGGAAACAGATGAAGAAACGCCCAACGCCACGCCGATTTGGGTGCTGCTCTATCGGCTATTGATGGTCGCACTGGCGGTTTTCGCGCTGAGCCAACCCTTGTTGCAAAGCAATGATGCCCCGCCCGAGCGCCCGCTAACCCTTATCATTGATGATAGCGCCGCCGCCGCCCCAATCTGGGATGATCTGACAGATGATGCCCGCCGCCGGGTTCGCGACGCCCAGCGCAATAATCAAGACGTCGTTTTAATTCTCGGAGATGATCCTGACCCGACCCCCATTCCGGCCGCCGAGGCGCTGCTGAGACTTCGCTCTGCCACCCCCGTGTTCCAAGCGCGATCCGTGCAAATCCCGACACTTTCGCGTGACAATAATACCGTTTTCCTCTCGTCTGGTGTTAGCTTTGGCGATGACACGGCCCTTCTGTCATCACTGCGCGACGTGGGCGCGACCGTGCTGCTTCCCGAAGCCTTAGACACGGTGATCGTTCCTGGCGATGTCCGCGAGACGGCGGACGGGTTCGAGGCCGATTGGTTCAGTGCGCTAAGCCCACGCAGCACGACCGTCGAGGCCCTGTCACAAAGCGGCGACATTCTGGCAGTTGAACCGCTCCTCTTTGCGCCGGGTGCGTCGCTCTCAACGGTGTCCATATCACTGCCGCCGCAATTACGCGCCAAAGTCACGCGCCTGCGTGTGACCGGAATGCGGGCCGGTGCGGCGACGAAACTGCTCGACGATAGCTTTGGACGCCCTCTGGTCGGTGTCCTCGCCCCGCCGTCAGGGTCTTCCAGCCCGCTTTTGTCCGAAAATTTCTACACGGAGCAAGCGCTGAGCCCGTTTGCTGATCTGTTCATCGGCAATAGTGAGACGGTACTACCGCTCAATCCGACGGTGCTTGTCATGCCGGATTCGATGCGATCTGACGCCCCAGAGATTATCGACTATGTCGAAAATGGTGGCGTGTTGATACGCTTTGCCGGTCCCCAATTGGCCGCCACGTCTGATACGCTCGTCCCTGTGCCCTTGCGGCGGGGCGGTCGCTCAATCGGCGGAGCGCTGGCCTGGGAAACACCGCAAGCCCTCGCGCCCTTTGCGTCTGAATCACCGTTCGTTGGATTGGCCGTCCCGGCGGACATTACCGTCTCACGTCAAGTTATGGCGCGCCCCGGCGCAGAGACAGATGCACGGACGTGGGCGCGCTTGAAAGACGGCTCGCCGATCGTGACCTCATCCGTGCGCGGTGAAGGCCGCATCGTTCTCTTTCATGTTACAGCCGGACCGGAATGGTCGAATTTGGCCATCTCTGGACTATATGTCGACATGTTGAAGCGCATTCTACCGCTCGCGAAATCACGGCGCGTCGTGTCTTCGGCGGAAGGCGGCGCATGGACGCTTGACCGTGTCCTCGGTCCGTTCGGGGAGCTGCGACCGCCGCCCCCTCGTCCCGTGACTGTCCCCGACGCAGATTGGGCCGTGAATAATGCTACGCTTCCGCCCGGCTATTATCGGTCCGGAACCCGGCAACGCGCAGTTCAAGCCGTGTCCAACCCCGAAGCGATTGCAATGTTTCCCACGCAAGGTTTGACCATTGAGCGTATGGATGGACGCGAACCCCGATCGCTGGCGGGCGTCCTGCTCGGGATCGCGATGTTTATGCTCGCGCTTGATATGATTATGTCTGCGAGCCTGACCGGGCGGTTACGCCGGTTCGGAGCCGCGGCGACCAGCGCCGTTCTCATCGGGCTCACGATCCTGCCCGGACACGCGGACGCCCAAAGCGAAACCAATGAACGTGTGCGCGAAGCCGCCCTCGGTTTGCACTTAGCGTACATCGAAACAGGAGACGCGCGCATCGATGGGCTTAGCATGACAGCGCTGGAAAGTTTAAAGCGCCAACTGACCCTTCGAACCACGATTGAGCCTGTTGGCGTTCATGCTGTCCGCCCGGACAGCGTGGGGCTCGAAATGTATCCATTTCTCTATTGGCCTGTCCGCAACAATACGGCGGCCCTGACGGAGGCTGAGCGCGTCTCACTCAATACTTATATCGCCGCGGGGGGGACACTCATGCTCGACACCGCCGATGAGGCGGAACGGTCTTTCCGTGCGGGCGCGGCACATCCGGGGCTATCGCGCGTCACCAGCGGATTGAACATTGGCCGCTTAGCCCGGGTTCCTGAGGATCACGTTCTCACCAAATCTTTTTATCTTACGCAGGTCTTTCCGGGTCGTTGGGCCAATGGTCCGGTCTATGTCGAAGGCGAAGGCGCGACCAAAGGCGGCCGCGACGGTGTCTCTTCGGTGATTATCGGCTCTAACGATTGGGCGGCCGCTTGGGCGATTGACTCCGATACGGGTACGCTGGTCGATCTGGCCAACGAAATCCCGCGCCAACGTGAATTCGCGATCCGCTTTGGCGTCAATGTCGCCATGTATGCGCTGTCCGGCAATTATAAAGCGGACCAAGTCCACGCGGCAGAACTGATCCGGCGCATGGGCGATCCGGATGCAGGCGACGGCTCAGGTCTCGATTCGATCCAAGACTTACGCAACCGAAGCCAAGAGCAGCCAGAAATAGGGTCTATTCAGGACTTACTCGACCAGACGCGGGAGCGTCCGTGATGTTTGACGACTGGCTCTCCCGCATCGCTTTTGATCCGCTGCTGCCGTGGCTCTGGGTTATCCTATTGGTCGGTCTCGCAACCGCAGCGGCGTTGTTCGCGACGGCAACGCGGCTGCGGTCCGACTTTCAACGTTTGCTCGCGGCTCTATTTTTGGGCTTGGCCTTATCAGGGCCGCAACTCGTCAGCGAAGATCGCCGCCCCTTACCCGACACAGTTTTGATCCTGAAGGACGCATCTGACTCCATGCAATTGGGCGACCGATCCGATGTCGCCAATGAGGCCGAGATTACCTTGAGGCAGCGCCTATCCGCGGACGGACCGATCGACATCGTCAGCGTCACTATTCCGCCGAATGCTGATGGCACACGGGTCGCCTTGGCGCTGACAGACGCGCTCGCTTCGGTCCCGTCTGGACGGCTTGGCGGCGTGATCGCACTGACCGATGGTCAAGCGCATGATGTCAGCGCGGCCACCGCTACCGTCATGCCCGAGGGCGTTCCGTTTCATGCCCTCATCATCGGTGACCCCGACGCGCGCGACCGCCGAATTTCCGCTGTGACAGCCCCAAAATTTGGTGTGGTCGGCGAACTCGCAAGTTTCGAACTCCGTGTCGATGATCCCGGTCATGAGGGGGAGCGCGCCCAAATCGAAGTCCGCCTCAACGGTGAACGTAAAGCCCGCTTCCCGATCACCATTGGCCAAACCCTATCTGTCCCGCTCGAGATTGAACGGCGTGGCCGCAACACGATCGAAATGAGTGTCGTGCCTGCAGAGACGGGCGAGTTAACGCTCAATAATAATCTCTTCATCGCGGAAATTTCCGGTATTCGTGACCGCATGCGAGTGCTGCTCATCACGGGCGAGCCGCATATTGGCGGACGCTCTTGGCGCAACCTTTTGAAATCCGATCCCTCAATCGATTTGGTACAGTTCACAATCCTAACCCAGCCCCGGGTGAAGAACACCAATGCGGGCGACCTTGAGCTGTCCCTCATCCAATTCCCACGGCGACAATTATTTGAAGAGCGGCTCGACGACTTCGATCTCATCATTTTCGATCAATATCAGCGCCGCGATATTCCTCGTCAAAATGGCATGCGAGAGCCGACGATTCCGTCGCGCTACTTCTCTAATATTGCGCGTTATGTTGAAGATGGCGGTGCGCTACTCGTCGCGGCGGGTCCTGCGTTTGCGTCGGAAGACAGCCTCTATCTGACACCTTTGGTCAGCGTTTTACCGACGCGGCCAACGGGACAAACAACGACAGAGCCGTTCCGGGCTGAACTTAATGATAAAGGTCGCTTGCATCCGATCACACGGTCGTTTGCGGGGCGCGATGACCAAACATGGGGACCGTGGTTCCGCGCGATTGAAAATGATCCGCTCGCCGGCAATGTTTTGATGGAAGGCCCGGACGGGACGCCGTTATTCATCATCGACCGGGTTGGTGAGGGGCGCGTTGCAATGCTGATGAGCGATCAAGCGTGGCTCTGGGCCAAAGGCTATGAAGGCGGTGGACCCTATCAAGAAATGTTCCGCCGCACCGCGCATTGGCTTTTGGGAGAACCAGATCTTGATGCCGAAACCCTGTCGGCGCGCGCTGAAAACGAACAGCTCATTGTCGAACGGCGCACGCTTGATAGCGCCCCTGATACGGCGCAAATCATCTTGCCTGACGGAACCGCGTCTGAGATCGTCATGACCGAAGTCGAGGCCGGATATTATACGGGCGCGATGCCGCTCGGCGGGCTTGGTGCGTACCGGCTCAGTCACGGGAGCCTCTCCACTATCGCCGCGGTCGGTATGCTCAATCCTATCGAATATGCTGAACTTCTTCCCACCGTCGACGTCTTGGCGCCGCTGTCAGACGCCACAGGCGGCACGACACGGATGATTGGCCTGTCGATGGATTATATGCCCGACGTGCGTCGTATTAAAACCGGAGCATTGACGGGCAGGAATTGGATCGGGGTGCGGGATAATGACGCCTATACGGTCACTCGATCGAAACGTCGTCCGCTGGCGCCGCCATTCGCATTTTTCCTCGCATTTTTCGCGGCCTTAGCCTGGGGCTGGTGGCGTGAAGCGAAATAGTCTGTCGATTAAGCGCCTGTTCAGGCTCGGCTGATAAAGGGGCTGCGACTTTAAGGGGATTTCGATGCGTCAGTTTGTGATCATTGGGCTAGCGGCCTTCAGCCTGTCCGGATGCATGACCGTCGCAAAGACAACGGGCAAAGCAGCAGCATTACCGTTCAAAGCCACTTATTTTACGGGCAAGACCGTTGGAAAAGGCGTCGTCGGCACAACCAAAATGGTTGGCAAAGGCGCCTATGCCACCGGCAAAGGGGTCTATTACGTTGGGTCCGTTCCGGTCAAAATTACGGATCAGGCGATGGATACATCAACGAAAATCTTGGTCATGACGACCCAAGTCGTCGATCTGTCCGGTAAGGTTTTTACGGTCTCCAGCAAGTTTCATGCAAGCCAGTTAGACTCCGAACTCATGAAATTTAAGCGCGCCACGAATGTACTCTCCGTTGTCATCGACGCGTTCGCATAACGGCTTAATGGTTCTGCGAGCCCTCTTCACGCTTTCGATATTTGTTTCCGTCGCCTAAAAATGCTATAATGTAGCATAATAAAGGAGACTGACCATGCGCCGCACTGCCCTCATTCTTGCTTCCACTGCCCTGATCCTCGCGCCGATGAGCGCCGTAGCCAAATCGCGCGGATTTGACAGCACCATCAGCGCGCCTGTGCAAGCGCCCGTAAAAATCGAGGTCGTTCTGTCCGAGCAATTGGCCTATCGGGCCAATAATCTCCCAAAGAAAATGAGTGAACGCGGGTCTGGCATTCGTAGCTTGCGATCCGGATTTTCTGGCAATGGATTTTATGGCGATAGAGCCCTGAACTCATTGGTCGACGAGGTCTATGAAGAGCTTAACCGGGACTTTGCGAAAAAAGGCATTCTCGTCTCTGATGACGCGGACATTGTCCTTCGCGTGACGTTGGAAGACGCCAAAAACAACCGTCCGACCTTTGAGCAGCTCTCACGAGAACCCAGCCTGAGCTTTCAGAGCTTTGGTACCGGCGGGGCGGAATTAAGTGGCGAATTATTGCGCCTGTCCGGCGAAAGCCTCGGCACTGTGTCTTACAAATGGTTTGAAACAGGCATTGACCAATTTGGGTCCCCACAGGCCAATGGTATCTGGTCGGATGCGCACCGGGCCATTTCCCGCTTCTCCAATCAAACGGCCAAAAGCCTCTCTTAGCGGTTGAGCGTCGGGATTAAGCCACGCCAATATATTTATGCGCCTGCACGCTCAGTCGCCACTGCGGGTGGGCCAAACAATATTGGAAGGCTGCGTCCGTATTCAGCTGCCGCGACGGATCATCGAGCGGCTGTAAGAAGAAATTTTCAAAGTCGAGATCAACAAATTGATCGGGCTGATTTTCTTTCTGCGGATAGACTAGTTTTAGTTCCTGACCGGACCTCTGCACCACGGGTGCATTCGCCTTCGGGCTCACGCATATCCAATCGATACCGTCTGGCGCGACGATTGTGCCATTCGTTTCAATGGCAATTTTAAAGCCCTTTGATTTAAGCGCGGCAATGAGGGCGGCGTCCAACTGCAAGAGCGGCTCCCCGCCCGTACAGACGACCCATCGGTCCTGCTGCCCGGCCGGCCATGCGGCCAAAACGGCTTCGGCCAATCCCTCGGCGTCAAACCGACCCCCGCCTGGTCCATCCGTACCGATGAAATCCGTGTCACAAAACGAACAAACAGCCGTGGCGCGGTCTTGTTCGCGTCCGCTCCATAGGTTGCAGCCCGCAAAGCGCAGGAATACGGCGACGCGACCCGCTTGGCCGCCTTCCCCCTGAACGGTGAGATAAAGTTCTTTGACAGCGTAGCTCATGATCCGGCGTAATCCGCCCATCCTTTAGCGCGTAAGTCGCAAGCGGGGCACGTACCACAGCCATAGCCCCAGGCATGCAACGTGTCGCGTACGCCCATATAGCACGTGTGGGTGCCCGTTCGGATCATCTCGACCAGCGGGTTCCCGCCGAGCGTCTCCGCCAACTCCCAGGCTTGTGCTTTGGACCGTGTCATGAGCGGCGAATGCAATGTGAACGTCCGCTCTAGCCCCAATGATATCGCCAGCATCTGTGCGTCCAATGTTTCCTTACGACAATCCGGATAGCCAGAAAAATCGGCTTCGCACATACCGGCAACGAGGTCTGAAAACCCACGCCGCCAACCGAGAGCCGCCGCATAGGTTAGAAAGATCAGGTTGCGCCCCGGAACGAATGTATTGGGCATACCGGATTCCAGCGTGTCGATTTCTCGCTCTCGCGTCAGCGCCGTTTCGCTAATTGCGCCAAAGCCCGCCAAATCAATCACATGGTCTTCGCCGAGACGGTCAGACCATTGCGGGAATTCCGTCCGCATTTGTTCCAGTAGCGCTTTTCGCACTGTCATCTCAACATTGTGGCGTTGGCCATAGGAAAACCCAATCGTTTCGACATGATCGAACCGGGTGAGCGCCCACGCGAGCACCGTCGCGCTGTCTTGTCCGCCTGAAAACAGCACTCCAGCTTTTGTCGGCTTATAGGGTGGGGTCGTCGTCATAGGCCGCACTTAAGCGCCGGATACGTCAGGCTCAAGGCCTCTGGCCCAAGACATGCATGTAAGAGTACATGCTCAAACGCCTCAAAAATGCAAAACCGCGATATAAAATCCTGATCGGGTTATGGATCATGATTGAGTTGATCAGTTTACCGGCCGCGGCCAGCGTGGCGTTTTCGATCACAGGGAAAACCGCCCCTTTGGTTGCTGAACCCGTTGAGACGACCGAGCCGGGGTTGGCGCAATATCTTGTCACCCACTCTGTACCGTTCGACGTTCTGGTTAGTGGAGCTAAAAATGACGTCAACATTATCATCGAAGACGCGAAGTCTGAGCGTGATATATCGTCATCCTGCGTGCATTTTCTCAGCGCAAATCCAAGGGTCATCAAGACGATTGACGCGCCGGGCAATCCAGACGCCCCGATTGCAACGCTATTTGTTACTGTGACCTATGACGCCGGCGAGACGCCCGACATCAGCTTCGAGCAAGTCTCTTTTGTGCCAGCCGCGCTCCCTTGCCAGTCTCTCTAAAATCTAGGCTAATTAATCGCCTCTAAAAAGACGGTGCCAAAGCGTTCGAATTTCGTTTCGCCGACCCCGGAGACCCCCAACATTTGCCCACGATTTTTAGGCCGCTTCTGCGCCATATCAATCAAAGTCGCGTCAGAGAAAATAATATAGGCGGGTTTCCCCATCTCGCGGGCCATATCCCGGCGCAAACTTTTTAAAGTCACGAGCAAATCATGATCCGCCTCCCCCATTAATTCCGGCGCGACTTTGCGCTTGCGCGTTTTTGAAGTCTGAGGCGCTTTGGGCTCAGTCATTAAAAACGCGCCCTGACCCGCGACCAAGGCTTGGCCCGGCGCATTAACGACAATCCGGCCGTAGCGTTCCATATCGACGCTGAGGTAGCCCGTGGCGATGGCCTGACGCACGAGGGATTTGAAGAACGGATCCCCCCAGCGTTGGCCTGTGCCGTGACTCGGCAGTTGATCATGTCCAAATTGGCGAATTTTATCCGTGTCGGCACCACGCGCGACCGCGATGACATGGTTGGCGCCAAAACGCTCTCCCGTGTCCTGTGCCGCGCGCATGAACGCAATTGCGGCGTCCGTCGCATCGATCCGCTCCGGCGGGTTTTCGCACACATCACATTGCCCACACGGCGGTAGATCTTCACCGAAATACGCCATCAACACCTGACGCCGACAAGTCGATGCCTCACAATAGCCGAGCAATGCATCAAGCCGCTTATGTTCGCGGAGCTGATGATCCGCGTCCGAGTCTTCCTGCGTGATGAATTGACGGCGCATTCGGATGTCGTCGAGCCCATAAAGGAGAACCGTATCGGCCGGTTGACCATCGCGGCCCGCGCGGCCGATTTCCTGATAATAAGCTTCGGGCGAACTGGGCAGATTGACGTGAAAAACAAAGCGGATATCCGGCTTGTCGATCCCCATGCCAAACGCGATCGTCGCGACCATGACGATGCCGTCCTCGGCGATAAACCGTTCCTGATTTTCAAACCGTTGTTCCGCGCTCATCCCCGCGTGATACGCCAGCGCGGTATAACCCGCTGCGACGAGCGTGCGCGTATGTTCTTCAGTGCTTTTGCGCGACAGCGCATAAACGATCCCGCTTTCTCCCTGCCGATCTTTCATAAAATCGAGCAGTTGGGACGACCGATTGATTTTGGGCTTCACCGTCAGGGACAGGTTCGGACGATCAAACCCCTGCACAATCACGTCGCCCTTGCCGCCAAATAATTGCGCCGCAATATCCGTCCGGGTGCCTGCATCCGCTGTCGCGGTGAAGGCTGCAATCCGCGCGTCCGGGAACTTGGCTTTCAAGCCAGAGAGCATGCCATATTCGGGCCGGAACGCGGGTCCCCATTTGGAAACACAATGCGCTTCGTCGACGACAAATAAGGGCGGGTTGATCTGTTCCATCGCCAACAGCATGCGCGGCGTCATCAGCCGTTCTGGCGACATGTAAAGCATGCTGACTTCGCCGCGAGCGACCCGTTTCCATTCCTCAACATTGCGGGCGCGATCTTGGCCCGAATGAAGGCAGGACACCGCAATGCCATTCGCGCGTAAGGCCGCAACTTGGTTATCCATCAAGGCGACGAGCGGGCTGATAATAATGCTAACCCCGTCCAACATCAGCGACGGCACTTGGTAGCAAAGCGACTTCCCAGCGCCCGTCGGCATCACGGCGAGCACATTCCGTCCAGCCATAATCGCGTCGATCACCTCTTCCTGACCGGGTCGGAAAGCATCGTGACCAAAGACGGTTTTCAATGCGGAGTGCATATTGGAAAAGCGTTGCGGCATGAAAGGCTCACTGGGGTGGTTCGGTAAAAGCAACAAGCCCCAGATTTCGCGCAAAGCACAGCTTTCCACACGTGCTTCGCTATGACATAGCCGCACCCGATCATGGCTCATTCTCCCGATTCCAAAGACTTTGCCCGTTCAACAGGCGCCGCCTTCGCGGCCCAGATCGAACAGGACAAAGGTCACCGTGACCGATCCCGCTCGCTCCGCCCGCTCGCCGCGCTGTGGCCCTTCGTATTGCGCTATCCGGGACGGCTCGTCGGCTTTCTGATTACGTTGATCTTTTCGTCTATCGGGACATTATCGCTCGGCGGCATTCTTAAACTCATTGTGGATTGCGGATTTGGTGGTGACAAAGCCCCAGACTATTGCGCCGCATTACCCTTTGCCCAGAACGGAGCACTGGATAGCTATTTCGTTCTCGTCATGGGTTTCGCACTGATTTTTTCCATATTCGGCGCATTACGATTTTACTTTATCACAACGCTTGGCCAACGCGTCGTTGCGGATTTGCGTCGGGCGGTGTTTGATCGACTGACAAGTCTCAGCCCACAATATTTCGAACGCGTCCGGACCGGTGAAGTCTTATCGCGCCTGACGACGGATACGACTTTGGTCGAAACCGTGGTGACAGGATCGATTTCTTTTGCTTTGCGGTCTGTTGCGATCATTCTTGGGTCGTTGATCATGATGTTCGTCGTCAGTTGGCAGCTCGGCCTGTTGGTCGTCGGTGTCGGCGGAATCATTTTTGTGATCGTTGTTCTCGTAACACCAGTTATCCGCCGCCTCTCTCGTGATGGACAGGACCGCTTAGCTGAAGCTTCGGGCCGGGCGAGTGAAGCCATCGGGTCAATTCAAACGGTACAGGCCTATACGCGCGAAGCCCTAGAGCGTGGACTGTTCGGTGCTGCCATTGAACGGACTTATGATGTTCAGGCCAAGCGGATCACAGTTCAATCTTGGCTGACGGCAATCCTGTTCGCCATTAGCATGGTCGGAATTACCGGGATTCTCTGGAATGGCGCGCGACAAGTCATGGCGGGCACCATGAGCGGTGGCGACATAGTTGCCTTCACGTTTTTTGCGATGATGAGCGTATCGAGCCTTTCCTCCTTAACCGAAACTTGGACCAACCTGCTGCGCGCAGCGGGCGCGTCCGAACGGTTAATCGATATTCTGGATGAAAACCCGACGATAACGGGCAATGACACGCCCAAAAACGTCGATCCGATCACGTTTGATGATGTCACGTTCACCTATCCCACCCGACCGGATACATCCGCGCTAAGCGATGTCAGTTTCACTGTGAACGCCGGCGAAACGATTGCTCTAGTCGGGCCAAGCGGTGCAGGTAAAACCACCGTTTTCCAACTGCTGCTGCGCTTCTATGATGTGCAAGGCGGGACAATCCGGCTCGGTGATGCGGATACGCGCACGCTTGATCCGGAAAGTCTACGCGCGCAAATCGCGGTCGTGCAGCAGGGCGCGCCGCTCTTCTCCGGCACGGCTTTTGACAATATTGCCTATGGTCGCGAAGGCGTGTCCCGCGACGACGTCATCGCCGCCGCCAAAGCTGCTTTCGCGCATGAATTCATCGACGCGCTGCCATCCGGCTATGACACAGATATTGGCGAACGTGGCGCGACCCTGTCCGGCGGACAGCGCCAACGCATCGCCATCGCCCGCGCGATCTTGCGTGATGCGCCGATCTTGCTGCTCGACGAAGCCACGTCGGCGCTGGACTCGGAAAGCGAACGCGCTGTGCAACTGGCGTTTGAGACGCTGCGCCAAGGCCGCACGACGCTTGTTATCGCGCACAGGCTCGCCACAGTGTTGAAAGCCGACCGGATTATTGTTTTGGATGGAGGCCGCGTCGTCGAAACCGGGACCCATGATGAATTGAGCGCCCAAGGCGGGCTCTATGCGCGATTGGCTGAGTTGCAATTCACGGCAGGGTCGTAACGCGCGACCATCGCCACCAAATTGAACATCGCAGCATGGACCCCCGATCAAGTCGGCGAAAAGGGACCGAGAGAGCTGGCCCCTCTACACTCCCGCTCTCCCGACAATCGTCGGGAGAGCGGAGTATTGGGTTAGGCCGTGCCTCAGCCAATCCGCTCAACACCGCCCATATAAGGCACGAGCGCGGTCGGCACGGTAATGCTACCGTCTTCATTCTGATAGTTTTCCAGCACTGCGACGAGTGTCCGACCCACGGCCAATCCACTGCCATTGAGCGTGTGGACAAAGCGGTTGTCCTTCTCGCCCGCCCGGTAACGCGCATTCATCCGGCGCGCTTGGAAGTCGCCGCAGTTCGAAATCGAGCTAATCTCGCGGTAGGTCTCTTGGCTCGGTAGCCACACATCAATGTCGTAGCTCTTGCGTGCGCCAAACCCGAGATCACCCGTGCACAACTCAACGACGCGATAAGGCAGCTCCAGCTTTTGCAAGACCGCTTCGGCGCAACGGAGCATATTCTTATGCTCATCATCGCTGGTCTCCGGCGTCGCGATCGACACCATCTCAACCTTATTGAATTGATGCTGACGGATCATCCCCTTGGTATCCCGTCCGGCAGACCCGGCTTCGCTCCGGAAACACGGCGTATGCGCGGTTAAGCGGCGCGGGAGTGTGTCGGCGTCGAGAATGCTCTCACGGACCGTGTTGGTCAGGGACACTTCAGCGGTCGGGATGAGGTAATGATCACCTGTCGTTTTATAGAGATCTTCTTCAAATTTAGGGAGCTGGCCTGTGCCCATAAGCGCGTCTGCCCAAACGAGTAAGGGCGGGCTCGTTTCCTCAAACCCCTCACCGGTCTGCATATCCAGCATCATCGCGGCCAAGGCGCGATCCATCCGGCTCAGCGCGCCGCGAAGCACGACAAAGCGTGAGCCGCTCATCTTGGCGGCCGTTTCAAAATCCATCATCCCAAGCGCTTCGCCGAGATCATCATGCGCCTTTGGCGTGAAATCAAACGCGCGGGGTTCACCCCATTTAGCGATTTCAACATTATCGTCTTCGCTTTCGCCGTGCGGCACATCCTCATTCGGAATATTGGGGAGGCTCGCGAGCAGATCATTGAGAACGGCAGTTTCGCTGTCGAGTTGCGCGCCGAGCGCCGCAATGACGTTTTTCGCGCCTGCGACTTCGGTTTTCAACCGTTCGGCCTCAACCTTGTCGCCCTGTCCCATGGCCGCGCCAATTTGCTTAGACGCTTTGTTGCGGGCCGCTTCGGCCTCTTGCACCATCGTCTTGCACTTCCGGATCAGGATATCCTTTTCGAGGATTTTCTCCGTTTGCGGATCGAGACCGCGGCGGGCCCACCCTGCATCGAAATCGGCGGGGTTTTCGCGAATGGCTTTAAGGTCGAACATGAGTTTGTTTCATCAGTGAGAGAGTTTCGACGCCGCCATAATGGCGGGAATAGCAGGCGTAAAGCGTGAGCTTCGTAAGGTGACGTTAACCCAATTTTATCAAAAGGCGATATCGCATCTTTTTCGGAGTCTCCGCATGTTTCGCCGCGCCCTGTTAGCCTCTCTCATATCCATCCTGCCGGTTGCGAGTTTCGCGCAAAATGAAGCGGATATCGGTTGGACGGGCGAGGTCGAATTGAACGGGGCAACCAGTACGGGCAATAATGAAACAACCAATGTCGGCACGAAGGTCAAGTTAAAGCGGCGGGGCTATGATTGGCGGCATGACTTCGCAGGGTCCGCAGAATATGGCGAAGCGTCCGGCGATACGAACAAGCAGCGGTTTCGCGTCAGTTACAAGGTTGGGCGTGACCTCAGCGAGCAAAGCTACCTCTATTTGAACTCTGATTATTATAGCGATGATTTCGGCGCGTATAAGAATGGCTACTTTGCTGGCGGAGGCTATGGTCACACAATTTTAGCCGACGGACCGACGCTTTGGAAGTTAGAAGCCGGAGCCGGTTACCGGTCACAAAAATCTCGGCTGAGTGTCACCACGCCCACCGACCCTATTAGTCAGCAGGAAAGCTTCGCCTCGACCCGATTGTTTTCGGAACTCGAGCATGATTTCAACGATAAAGTTTCGGTCAGCAACGACACAGAACTCCTTTACTCCGACATCGACACCTATGTCATAAACGAATCTGCTCTGACATCGGATATGTTCGGTGCGTTTGCCCTGCGCGCCAGTTTCCGCGTCGAAAGCCACACGGACGTCCCGGCAGGTCGGGAACAGACAGACACGATTTCACGGATCGGGATTGTCTATACAATGAATTAGGGTGGGATTGAGTGTCCCTAGCATTGAGCCCAGACGGACATACCGTTAAGCTGCGATCATGCTCACCCATCTCCTGCTTATGCGTCACGCCAAATCAAGCTGGAATAGCGACGTGCAATCCGATCATGAACGGCCGCTCAATGGACGCGGCCAAAAGGCCGCTACAGCTGTCGGTCAGGCGCTGACGGCTCGCGGGTATGCGCCGCAGACGATCTGGAGCAGTGATTCCAAACGCACACGCGAAACCGCCATGCGTCTCATCCGGGCGATCCCGGGCGCGCAGCGCGTCGATTATTTCAGCGAGTTTTACCACGCCTCCCCGTCCGATGTATTCACGCTAGCGAAAAAACACGGTGAGCCCGATGTTGAGCGGTTGATGTGGCTTGGACACAATCCGGGTTGGTCCGAACTGCACAGCCTGATGAGCGGACATCATGATGATTTCCCGACGGGGGCTTGTTCCGTGTTGGAACGCATTGATGATGGCGACTGGTTGTCCCCGCAAAACTGGCGCTTGATCGACTTTATTCGACCGCGTGAGTTGGACGCGTGAATGAAAAATTGCGCGCGATCTGGCGGCTCAGCGTCGCGGTTTTGCTCTACCCGCTCGCCCTTGCGGCCCTGATCTGGATTTGGTGGACGGGAAAACCTGCCGTCTGGGGCGTGGCGGTCATGGTCGTCGTTTTAATGGTCGACCGAACATGGCTGTTCTTACTGCGGCAGCTGTTCTCGCGGCGCCGATAAATAAAAAGCGCCCACGGCGGTGATCGCCGGGGCGCTTAATAACTTGCAGAGTTCTGTCTCTATTTAAGCGACAGCAATGTGTCTTGATCGCGAAGAGCATAGAGAAGTCCCATCGCTGCGGCCGCCGGAATAGCGGCAAGGAAAAGCTGATTAAAGTTATCCGTACCCATGATGTAAGCGGGCAAGACTACAAAAATCGCGCCCGTGTGCAGCAGAAAGACGAGACCGTAGCTGATCCGTTTCTTGAACCCGAGCAGAAACGCGATCAGCAAAATAATCCAGAACGCCCCAATCGCGTAGCCAACGGTCTCATTGAGGCCCGGCATATGGTAATATTTCTTGGCAATCCCGTCTGCTGCGCCCGGGCTCATAAAGCGCATCAACTGCCATGGCAGCAGGAAGTAAAAGATAGACAGCCGCGTCAGAAGCAACGGCAAACGAAGTTTCGGCATGAAAGCCTCCCAGTGAAAACTAGGCGCCCCTTAGCAAAGCTTCATCGCAACATGTGACACTCTGTTGTGATCACAGGTCACGTCCGCGTGAAACACGCCAAAGAGCAGGCGCTATAAGTCTGAAACAAAATCTCTGAATTGAGAGACTGTAGTTTGAAAAACGGTCATGAAGTTTGCGAATTGCACGCGCGTGATGCCGCGGTCTGCCAGCAGATCGGCTTCCACAACAGGATCGCCTTCGAGATCAATGTAAGCGCGCGACAGTCTTTTCGTTCTGTTCCATGTGTTCATGTCGTCAGTATCAGCATTCGAGCCCGTGATACCGTAATAGAGCTAAAGGTCCCCATCGTCAAAAATCGTAATCAGATACCCGCGCCCATCGACACGAACCCTAAGACTAGAGTCTGATAAAACTTCGACCGCCGAATACCCCTCATTTTCAAGTAGTGATTCGACCTCATTTGCCGAAAGATTTTTCAGAATGTCCGCAGCATGCACTTGCGTCGGCGCGGCTAAAAAAATGAAAATGAATGCGAGAATAATGCGTTTCATGAATACGACCCCTGTTTAGTTAAATTGACTAGGTCACAAAACCGCGTGTGTCCAGCGACAGGCTTTTGATTAAGCTATCTGCTTCAAGCTCTCTTGAAAATCATCCGCCACGACACCCGCTGTCGCTTTTGCTGCACCGACAACACCGGGAACCCCTGCGCCCGGGTGCGTCCCCGCCCCGACAATATACATATTATCCAGCACATCATCGCGGTTATGCGGGCGAAACCAAGCGGATTGCGTCAGGATCGGCTCAATCGAAAAGGCGCTGCCGTGATGTGTATTCATTTCATCACGGAATCCAAACGGCGTGAGCGTCTTCTGCACAACAAGATCGCGGCGCAGGTTCGGGATCGCATGTTGTTCGAGATAGTCGAGAATTTTATCGGCATATTGCGGCCCGACATTGTCCCAATCAACATCGGCGTGACCCAAATGAGGTACGGGGGAAAGCACATAATAAGAGCTGCACCCGTCTGGCGCCATAGACGGGTCCGTAACGCAAGGCGCGTGAAGATAGAGAGAGAAATCATCGGGCAGTTTTCGGCCCTTGCCAAAAATCTCGGCAATGAGTTCACGATACCGCTGCCCGAGCAAAATGATGTGGTGCTTCATCTCCGGATGGGTGGTTTTCAAGCCGAAATAGAGCACGAAAAGCGACATTGAGTGGCTCTTCTTGGCCAAACGGTTGCCATAGGATTTGCCCCGGTCATGGCCCCGCAATAGCTGTTTATAGGTATGCACCACATCGGCGTTGGACGCGACCAAATCTGCCGTCAGGGACCAGCCGTCAGCCGCCTCGACCCCCGTCACTCGGTCGCCATCTGTGTGAATATCGGTAATCTCGGTCGACAAGCGGAGTGTCCCGCCCATGTCCTCGAACAGACGGATCATGCCGTCGATCAGTGCGCCCGTGCCGCCTTTCGCAAACCAAACCCCGCCCTTGCGTTCCAGGGCATGGATCAGCGCATAGATCGAACTGGTCTTAAACGGATTGCCGCCGACGAGCAGCGACTGAAAGCTGAGCAATTGCCGCACGCGGTCGTTTTTCACGAATTTACTGACCATCGAATAAACGCTCTTATCGGCGCGCAAACGGATCAACTGCGGCGCGGCTTGGAACATTTGCCGCATTTTGAGAAAGGCGGTGGTGCCGAGTTTCTCATAGCCCTCGCGGTAGAGCTCCTGACTATAGGCGAGGAAGCGGCGGTAGCCTGTCACATCGTCAGGATTACGGGCTTCAATTTCGGTTTCGAGCGTGTCTTGGCTGGCCCAATAATCGAGTGTGTCGCCATCTTCCCACTGCAAACGGTAAAACGGGTCAACCGGCAGCAGAGTGACGTAATCATCCATGTTTCGGCCCGTGAGCGTCCACAGTTCGCGCAGGCAATCCGGGTCCGTAATAACGGTTGGCCCGCCATCGAATTTGAAACCCGCTTCTTCATAGACATAGGCGCGGCCACCGGGCTTATCCCGGTTGTCGATAATGGTGGTCGCGAACCCCATGCTTTGCAGACGAATGGCCAAAGCGATGCCGCCAAAGCCCGCGCCGATAACGATAGCCGTTGGCTTCGTGCCCGCCCCCTGTTTGGCGGCAGCGACGTCGAGCGGATCGAGGGTTGCAGTCATGTATCATGTCCCTTTGCGCGGGCTTGGTCGCGCTGCCGCCGGATAAAGGCGGTCTCACTAAAATTTGCAATCGCTTTGCTTACGGGCACGGGCGGTTTTCCGATGAGAATTCTCGCCTTGTCACGCAGCGACAAATCGTTGCGGTAGAAGCGACGGATTAATCGGTCTCCAAGCCCATAGAAGCGTTGCAAAACGAGATAGCGTTTAGCCGGCTCAGCGGCACAGAAAAACATTCGGTTGAGCAGCCGTGCGTAACGTTCGCGCGCAATATGATGGCGACGAAAATCGACGATGGCCTGTGGGGCGGCTTGCGGTCCGTTGCGCTGTATCGCTTGCGCGATTACATTGGCGAGCTCAACGGCATGCGGCAGAGTGAAACCTGTTGAGGCCACCGCGAAACCGCCGCCCAAGCCGATTTTGGTACTATCATCATCCCGGTCTGTCGCCATCATCATCGGCAGGACGCCTTTTTCACGCCGCACGATCGTATAGCCCCCCCAGCCTTTATCATGAATATAGGCATCGATCCGGTTTCCTATTTCGTCTTCCGACAGGGTCGGCGTGTCCGCAAAATAGGTATCTTCGACCAAAATTTCGCGATCCGAATACGGGAGCAAATACATAAAACGATAGCCGTCAATCTGCGCGACCGTGGCGTCCATGATGACGGGGCGTACAACACCGTGAGGCCTGTCTGTGCGGATAACGTGGCCGACGAACTTCTGCCAACCGGGGAATTCGTCGCTCCGTGGACGGTATCCCGTCGCATCAATATGCGGAATGTCCGTCCGCTCAGGCGCGCAAGTCCGTGAGTGGACTTGCAAACGCCCGGATTGGATGAACGGCTCGACGCAAGAAAATAATGTGTCGGAATTACCGGAACAATATTCAATGTCCAAGGTTCGCGACCGCTTGGGAAACCGAACGTCATAGCGGGGCCATCGATGCGCGACAAAGGGTGAAAACCAGTCTCGTAAATTCGGCGCAATGTCAGATCCGTTGAAGGACCATGTATGGTCACCCGCGATTCGGTCAGACGTTTCGTAAATCGCGATGGTCAACGCCGGATTGACGCTCAGGCAGCGCCATGCGGCCACAAGCCCAGATAAACCCGCGCCAGAAATGAGCAGGTCGGGCGATTTTGCGCCTATATTTGGGCTTTCCACTTGCAGAGCCATCGATGTCACGCTTAGCTCACTCCACAACGTAGGACTACAGGTGACCGATATGAAAACAGCCCTTTCCCTCCTACTCGCAACGGCACTTTGCGGACCAGCCCTCGCGAACTCCGGCACAACCGTCATACATGCGGGGACCCTGATCGACACGAAAGCGGGAACAACCCTGTCGGACCAATATATCACGATTGAAAATGGCGTCATAACAGCGGTGGGCGCAGCAGCGGACACTCCAAAACCAGACGTCGATATCAATTTTATAGATCTCTCCGAGATGACAGTGCTCCCCGGCCTGTCTGATTCTCATGTGCATCTGACCAGTGATGCCGCGGTTCATGGCTACCGCCAATTAGAGCGCTCCACGTCACGCGCCGCGATTACAGGGGTGATGAATGCCAAACGCACGCTTGCAGCCGGCTTTACAACGGTTCGCAATCTCGGCGCTCCCGGATTCACGGATGTCGCACTAAAAGAGGCCATTGAGGACGGCGATGTGCCCGGCCCTCGAATCATCCCGGCGGGTCGCTCGATTGGTATCACCGGAGGGCACTGCGACAGTAATCTTCTGCCGTTTGAGTATCAACAAGTCGCTGGCGGTGTTGCTGACGGACCATGGGCGGTGCGCGCTAAAGTGCGAGAAAATAAGAAATACGGCGCGCAGGTGATTAAATTTTGCGGAACGGGCGGCGTTCTCTCCAAAGGCACAAGCATCGGCGCGCAGCAATTCACCGCGGAAGAGATGAACGCCATTGTCGATGAAGCGCACGCGCTCGGCATGAAAGTCGCGGTTCATGCACATGGCGAAAAAGGGATTAACACGGCGATCAAAGCAGGCGTCGATTCTGTTGAACATTCCTCCCTCATTTCCGACGCCGGAATCAACTTGGCCCTGCAAAACGGCACAACCCTGTCGATGGATGTTTATGTCTCGGACTATATTCTCACCGAAGGCGCCGAGGCCGGAATTTTAGAAGAAAGCCTGGCCAAAGAACGCCAAGTCGGTCGCGCACAACGCGAGCGATTCCAAGCGGCTGTAAAGTCCGGCGTGCCCCTCGCCTTTGGCACGGATGCCGGTGTTTATCCACATGGCACGAACGGCAATCAGTTCGCCTTTATGGTCAAGTGGGGACAAACACCGATGCAAGCGATTCAAAGCGCAACCATCGTCAACGCCAAACTTTTCGACCTAGACGGGAAAATCGGAGTCATCGCACCGGGCGCCTTCGCCGATATAATTGCCGTCGATGGCGATCCGCTTCAGGACATTTCAGAATTAGAAGATATTGATTTTGTTATGAAAAATGGGAAAGTCTATCCCCTTGCGTCGCAAGAGTGAGGCGGTCGCATCAGAAAGACTTTTTTAACCACATCACGACTTAAAGCAGCAGAAACGGTACTAGGCCCTGCCTATTGAGGTATCAGTCTGTCATAATGGTATTGTCTACTTCGGTAAACAAAGGCGAGCAGTGAGGCTGCCCCACATCTGCCAAACTGCTCGCCACAATACTTAGCTTTCGAGTTGGTCCTGATACTCAATTTTCGGTTGATATTCTTCATCATGTTTGGCGAGAACGTCATTCGCTAAAAACTCTGTGTCACTAATCATCCGCCCTGACACAACCACGCCCTGTCCTTCAAGGAATAGGTTTGGCAATTGACCGTTAAACGTGACTTTTATCGGTGCAGGCATTGGCCGTTCAAAATCGACCATATCAAAATATGTCGTCACACCTGAGCGTTCAACTGTGCCCTCGACCACTAACCCGCCAACGCGAAACGTCTCTGACTTCGCGACAAAATTCTCTGCCACGACATCTGACGGATTATAGAAAAACTGCGTGTTCTCGTTCAAGGCCGTTAAGATCAGCCCCATGCCGATGGCGAGGCCACCTCCAATGAGGGCAATTAACGCCAAGCGGCGATTTCTATTTGGCGGTCTCATAGGGTCTTCTGATATAGGTCACAGTCCAACGATTCAACATCGTGACTCTGTGGCCGCACCGCGCCATAGGGTCGCCATGGACGTGCGCCATAACATAAGATTATTGATTGATCAGCTGTCTTTGTCGCGTGGCGACCGCACTCTGATCCACGGTCTCTCTCTGTGCGTCGAACCCGGCCAAGCGCTCTGGCTGACAGGGCCAAATGGCATTGGGAAAACCACCCTCCTGCTAGCCTGTGCGGCGCTTCTCTCACCGGATGAAGGCGACATCCGTTGGACGTCAGAAGATAGAAATATCCCCGCAAATCAAGCACTTGCTTACGCCGCACACCGGGGTCCGGAACGCAGCGAGTTGAGATTGGGCGAAGAATTGAGTTTCTGGCAAACCCTGCTCAATGATGACATGTCGCTCAACGATCGGCTCACATCGGTTGGGTTGCAAGACCGCGACGACACCCCTGTCGCGGGCCTGTCTGCGGGTCAAATACGCAGGCTTTCTCTCGCCCGGCTTATGGCCTCAAATCGGGCCGCATGGTTGATGGATGAACCGTTGTCAGGATTGGATGTTGACGGCAGAGCCCTTGTGACAGAAACTTTGAGCCAGCATCTCGCCCGCGGCGGACTAGCCATCATCGCGTCGCATCAACCCGTTCCGATCATCGGCGTTACGGCGAAGAAACTCGTGCTAGAGCCCGCGATCTCAGGCGCCGCATCATGATCCGCGTGATCCTCATCCGAGAATTACGCCTCGCCGCGCGCGGCGCGTCCGGCACGGGCCTGTCGCTCGCGTTCATGGCGCTGTTCATTTTACTGTGCGGTATCGCGCTCGGTGGATCCACCCCTGCGCTTGGCCCCGGCTTGCTCTGGCTCGCCGCAACCCTCTCCGCTCTGCTGGGTCTAGACCGCTTCTATCAAACGGATCAGCAAACGGGCGCGCTTGCACAAATGCACTTGGCCGGAACGACGGGCCTTTCCATCGTGATTGCAAAATGTATCTCCTTTGCGCTCACAACCTTACTCCCGCTCATTCTTGTGTCGCCGTTTCTCGCGCTATTGATAGAGATGACAGGGACAGCCATCACCGGAACAGTTCTATCCTTGTTGATCGGTGCGCCTGCGATGGTGGCCTACGCCTCTGTCACGGCAGCGCTCCTCGCCGGACAAAGAAGCGGCGGCGTGCTCGCCGTCATCCTCACCGCGCCCCTGTTAATTCCTGTGCTTATTTTTGGCACAGAAGCCGCTAATGCTTTCGCCACAGACGGTTTGGGTGCGGTGCAATTTCGTATGCTTGCGGGGTTGAGCTTCATCGCTGTCGCGCTAGGACTTCCAACCAGCGTCGCCGCCCTCGCGGCGAATAGAGGACCGTCATGATTACTCGCTTTGCCAATCCGCAACGCTTTGTCGGCCTTGCCCGCTGGTTGACGCCGATCTTTGGCTGGAGCGCTTTGCTGATCTTGGCCCTTGGCCTGTGGCAAGCGTTATTCGCCTCCCCCGCAGAAGCCGAACATGGGCAAACTGTCCGCATTATGTATGTCCATGTTCCCGCCGCATGGAGCGCGATGGCGGCTTATAGTTCGATTGCGTTAGCCAGTTTGATTAGCTTTGTCTGGCGTCACCCGATTGCAGACCTCGCTGCGCGCTCCCTCGCCATTCCGGGGGCTGCTTTCACCGTGCTGGCCCTCATAACGGGTAGCCTGTGGGGCAAACCCGATTGGGGCACCTATTGGCAATGGGACGGTCGGATGACGAGCGTTCTCATTCTGCTGTTTATCTATATTGGCTATATGGCAATCTGGCAGGTGGTTGAAGACCGGAAGCGCGCGTCTCGTCTCGCCGCGATCACCGCCATGATTGGCTGGGTCAATATTCCCATTATCAAATTTTCCGTCGAATGGTGGAACACGCTGCACCAACCGGCGACGATTTCCATGCCCGACAGCCCCGGTCTTGCACCGCAACTCCTACTGCCGCTCGCGTTAATGGCGCTCGGTTATACCTTGCTGTTGGGGTGGTTAACGATGCGGGGCATGTTGGCCGAGATCGCCTCTGCGCGAGCAGCGCGCAAGCCTGCACCCGCCGCAACGGCCCGTGTGGAGGCTCTCTGATGCTCGATATGGGTCCCTTCGCCGTCTTCATCTGGGGCAGCTACGGCGCGTCGGCTTTGGTGTTAGGCGCCTTGGTCTTGCGCGCGCTGCGCCAACCTAAACCGTGAGCGGTTTACCGGTAGAGCGCTATGCGCGGCTTAAGGCCCTAATGGACCGACTGCGTGCGGATTGCCCGTGGGACCGCGAACAAACGTTTGAGACCATCGCCCCTTACACAATAGAAGAAGCCTATGAAGTCAAAGACGCCATAGACCGCAACGATATGGGCGAACTTAAATCAGAGCTTGGCGATCTTTTATTCCAAGTCTTGTTTCATGCCAAACTCGCCAGTGAAGTCGGCGCTTTCGACCTTGATGATGTTGTCGACACTCTCGTCGATAAAATGGTTCGGCGCCATCCGCACGTCTTTGACGGGGCCGAAAAATTTGATTGGGATGAATTGAAAGCGCAAGAACGGTCTGGCCGCACATTGGACGGTGTCGCCCTTGCCCTGCCTGCTTTGATGCGCGCGCAGAAATTACAAAAACGCGCCGCGAAAGTCGGCTTTGACTGGCCGGATCATGAAGGCGCATTCGATAAAATTGTCGAAGAAGCGGCTGAGTTAAAAGATGCACAGCCTGAGCATCGGCACGAAGAAGCTGGCGATTTGATCTTTTCAACCGTCAATCTGGTGCGGAAACTCGGCCTGGATGCCGAAGCCGCGCTGCGTGACGCCAATGCAAAATTTAACCGGCGATTTGATGCCGTTGAGGACCGCGCAGGCCGGTCGCTCAAGGGATTAAATCTCGACGAAATGGAAGCGCATTGGCAAGCCGTTAAAACGGCAGAAACTAAAGGTCTGACTTAGACGTCTATTAACGCGGCATGTTTCGCCCGAAACTTGCCTGCATCGCTTTCCGTCAATCGCACCATCATTTTGATCGACCCGGCTTCTCCGGTCGTTTCTTCGATCACATGACCATGTTCATGAAGCCACGCGCGCGCAGAAAAGACCTTCGGCGAAATCGTGACATCTAGGATTTCGTCACTGCGAGTCAACGCCTCCTCAACCCCAGCCAGCAAAGCGTCAATGCCGTCTCCCGACAGACAGGAGATAAGAAACGCATCGTTGAGAAACGCTTCAGTACGGGCGCGATCCGCTAGTTGCGCGACTTCGTCATATTGATCGTCCGGCAGCAAATCAGCTTTATTCCAAACTTCAATCAGGGGCTGACCGTGATCTGGACCTGCCCCGATTTGGTTGAGGACATCCATCACCTCTTCGCGACGACGCGCGGTCAACGGGTCGGAAATATCGCGCACATGCAACAACACGTCGGCTTCTAGTGTTTCTTCCAATGTGGCGCGGAACGAGGTGATAAGTTGCGTCGGCAAATCAGAAATAAACCCAACTGTGTCGGATAAAATAGCCTCTTGTCCGCTCGGCAAGGGCAAGACCCGATGCGTCGTATCCAATGTCGCAAACAACATATCTTTGGCCAGCACGCCGCCAGTTGTCAGATGATTAAAGAGGGTCGACTTCCCCGCATTCGTGTAGCCGACAAGCGCAACAATCCGGTTTTGCGAGCGTTTACGATTAGAGCGTTGAAGGTCGCGTGTGCGCGACACATCATCAAGCTGAGACTTGAGTTTTTCGATCTTGTCATGAAGTTGGCGACGATCGCTTTCGATCTGCGTTTCGCCCGGTCCTGACAAGAAACCAGAGCCGCCGCGTTGCCGCTCCAAGTGGGTCCAGGTCCGTACCAGCCGAGACCGTTCATAGTTCAACCGCGCCAACTCGACCTGCAATCGGCCTTCCTTGGTCGCCGCGCGCAGTCCAAAAATTTCGAGGATCAAACCCGTCCGGTCAATCACTTTGACGTTTAATGATTTTTCCAGATTACGCTGTTGGATCGGCGTGAGTTCACCATTGACGATGACAATGTCCAACGACAACGCTTTAATCGACGCGGCCATATCTTCGATTTGACCAGAGCCAAAATAATTGCTGACCTTCACTTCACGAATCGGAACAATCCGATTGTCCACGGGCGTTACGCCAAGCGCTTCGGCGAGGCCGACCGCCTCTTCCAAATCATAGTCCGCATCGGCGGCTCTGACACCGGCAAATCGAGGGTGTACAACGAGCGCGCGTTGGGTTTTTACATCATTTTCGTACAAGGATGGTGGCCGTTCTGACTAGTCTAAGTCTTCGTCGTCTGACGGATCGTGCAATAACACGGGGCCAGACGGCATGATGGTACTGATCGCGTGCTTGTAGACCAACTGGGAGCTACCGTCGCGGCGTAACAACACGCAAAAGCTATCGAACCAGGACACAACGCCCTGTAATTTCACACCATTGACGAGAAAAATCGTCAGCGGCATTTTGGATTTACGAACTGTATTGAGAAACGTGTCTTGAAGACTTTGTTTGCGGTCCGACATAGCGGGTCACCTATTGTTTTTATTGGGCAGCGCCGTGATTTTCGGCCGTACCATGGGTCTGAACTTAACCTTAGCAACGCGTTTGCCAAACGCAAACAGTATAGAAAGAAGCTTCAGTGACAGCCCATATCTGCCTTTATTGTCGCCAAGTCGATGGAATTATCAGCGAAAGCACGACTAAAACTTCGACTCGCCCGGCCAACATCAGCAAAGCCGACAGCGTCATTTGCATCGGGGTGAAGTCTTGATAGCGTAACCCGGAGGACGGCAATGTCATGTCGAGCAAGGGCCCCACATTGGCTAATGACGCCGCGGACGTTGCCAAGGCATCCTGTAAGTCGAGCCCCGCGGCCGCAAGCGTCAAAGCTCCAACGGCAAACCCAATCGAGTAACCGAAAAAATACATCCAGATTGAGAGAAACTCATTATCTTCAATCATCTGCCCCCGAAATTGTATCGGTTTGACCCGTGATGGATGAGAGAGACGGGCCACATCCGTGCCCAAATGCCGGAACAAAAGTAATAGGCGGATAACTTTAATCCCGCCTGCCGTAGAGAGCGCCGATCCGCCGATTAAGGCCGTGGCGATCAAGATCGGAGCCGGAACCATATCAAGGCTGATAACGTCGTACCGATAGCCCGCCGAACTGACAAAATACAAGGAATCCAATATCGCCGGTCCCAGATTGTAAACACTGGCAAAGACGACCGTCGCAAGAGTTAACAACCCTGCGATCGTGAACAAGCCGCGATGTTCAACATGGGTAAATATCCGCAAAAACGGTTGCCATCGACGCAATCGCAAGACGTCCCATAAGACGGACACATTAAAAGCGCCGCTTAAGCATAAGACGGCCAATACGACGGCTGAAAATGGCGACAGGACCGTGGAGAGCGGCCCGCCAAACGGTTGCAAACCGCCTGTACTGACCCCCGACAAAGCCAGACAGATCGCCGTAAACGTTTCCGTTCCTCCCATCACCATCAGGACAAAACCGATGGAAGCAAAGAAAAGATAAATCGCAGACACCAACTGCCCAACTCCGAGAATACGCTTGAACAATTCTCCCGTTCGGAAGGTGAATAACGCAGACCGGTGGATCCCCGTCCCGGTCAAGTTCAATGCCGCGAGAATAACAACGGCGAAAATAGCGGCACTAACGCCTCCGAAAAACTGTAACAGTGAACGCCAAAACAATAGCGTTCGGGGCAATGCATCGGGATCAAGTGAACTTGCGCCCGTTGTGGTCATGGCCGAGACGCCTTCGAACACGGCCGTAACCGGACTCGAAGTCGCGCCTAAAACATAAAAGGGAAAGGAACAGATGATCGGAACGACGACCCAAAATAAGATCAGAAACAAAATGGCTTCTGACGCGCTTTCTTTGGACGACGCTTTGTAGCTGGCCGTAATCATCAGAGCGCCAACGAGGGCCGAAACAAGGGCTAGGATCGCCATAAGGCCCGCCTCTGTTACCTCCAGCAGGAACAGCGCGACGACAGCCGTCAACATCATCAAGGCGGCGCTGCTCAGTAACGCATAGCCAAGCCAGAGGAATATTTTGACGATCCTCACGCCTGAGGGGCGCCGTCAAAGCGGTCGGTTGACTGACGCGATTGTGTCAGGAGGAACGGGACCATAAGATCAGTACAGCTCAACGCCAACACGGAACAGAGCTTCGATACCTCGAAGCGCGGCTCGCTCGGCCAAGAGGACAACCCGGTCCCCCTCTTTGAGCATCAGACTTGGCTCTGGCATCATCACCTTGCCGTTGCGAACAATCGCGCCGATGGCAACACCGTCTCCGACGGCGGCCTCGCTCAAAGTTTTTCCTGCGAAAATTGACGTCTCCAACACTTCGCCTTCCAACACTTCCGCAGAGCCTTGGTCCAGCATGTAAACGTCCAAAATTCGGCCGCGCCTCACGTGCCGCAGGATGGATGAGACTGTCGAGGCGCGCGGATCAATGACCATGTCTATGCCCAAGTCTTTTTGCAGATCCTGCATCGACTGTTCATTCAACAAAGCGATTGTATGCCGCGCGCCCAACTTTTTACCGAGTACAGACGCGAGAATATTCGTCTTATCATTATCTGTCAGAGCAATCAGAATGTCAGCCGTGGCCGCGCCGGCCTCAGCCTGCACGCTGGCATCCATCGCATCACCGTGAAGGATCACAGTTTTAGGAAGGGCCGTCGCCGCGATTTCCGCGCGGGCCTTATCAAGCTCAATCATACGAACACGAACGCCAGGCTGCTTTTCGAGCGCCTCAGCGACATAGCTGCCGATACTCCCGCCGCCGATAATGACGACGTGACGGGCGCGGGCTTCGCGTGTGCCAACGACTTCCAGCAAGCGTTGCGAGTGTTCCGCACGAGTTACAAAATAGGCATCGTCGCCGATTTCAAGCGGATCATCCGGATTGGGCGCAAACAACACACCGTCGCGGCGTATACCGACAATGGCCGCATGCAAGCCTTCGAAAAGATCCGGAATTTGTCTGATCGGAGTATCGATGATCGGACAGTCCTCACCAATGCGAACCCCAAGAAACTGCACCAATCCATCCGCAAAAGGCACAACATTGAACGCCCCGGGTGTCGAGAGGCGACGCAGGATTGATTTTCCGATCTCGATCTCTGGCGAAATAATGATATCGATCGGCATATTTTCGCGCGAATAGAGATCATTATACTGCGTCTCGAGATAGGATTGCGCCCGAACGCGCGCCACTTTCGTGGGAACATCAAACAGCGAATGCGCGATCTGACAGGCCACCATATTGACTTCGTCATGGTGGGTTACGGCAATGATCATATCGGCGTTTTCAACACCTGCGCGGACCAGTACATCCGGATGCGACCCATGACCCACAACACCGCGAACATCTAAGCCCGTTGTAATTTTTCGGATCAAATCGGCGGACGTATCCACCACAGTCACAGTATTATTGTCCCCCGCCAAACGGGTGGCAAGGCCATAGCCGACACGTCCGGCACCACAGATAATCACTCGCATGGATCAGCCTCATTTACCCGGCGAACTTGCCGACAGGGCAATCCACCTACTCGGCGTCTGCCTGCGCGGAATTGGCACCATTACTTGCGCTCAAGCCTAGCGACTTGAGTTTTCTATGCAAGGCGGAACGCTCCATACCGACGAAGTTGGCTGTGCGGGAAATATTGCCGCCAAACCGGTCGATCTGCGCTTGTAAATATTGCCGTTCGAAATGCTCGCGTGCGTCCCTCAACGTCAGTGCGATCATACGCTCGCTATCATCCGGTCCTTGCCCGCCGCGCACAACCGACACTTCGGGCGGCAAGGTCGATAAAGTAATCGGTAGAGTCGGATCACCCGTCGCTAGAATCAGCAAACGTTCGACATTGTTCCGCAACTGGCGGACATTTCCCGGCCAATCATGCGCTTGCAGCGCAGCCATCGCATCCGGTCCAATTTCGCGTTTCGGTAGTCCCGTCGAGGCGGCTAATTGGTCGATAAAAAAGCTCACAAGCTCTGGAATATCATCGCGTCGCTCCGATAAGGGTGGGGCTTCGAGCGGCATCACGTTAAGCCGGTGGTAGAGGTCTTCCCGGAAGCGCCCGAGCTTCACTTGCTCAAGCAAATCACGCGAACTCGAGGTAATCACCCGAACATCGACTTGTACATCGTCGCGGCCTCCCAAGCGCTGGAACCGTTGCTCGACCAAAAGACGGAGCAATTTACCTTGTGTTTCCAATGGCATATCAACAACTTCGTCGATGTAGAGCGTGCCATTATGCGCGCGCTCTAGCAGACCGGATTTCTCAACACCGTCCGCACCCTCAACACCAAAAAGTTCTTCCTCAACCCGTTCAGGAACCATTGAGGCGGCATTGACGGCCCGGAACGGCCCCCCCGACCGACCGCTCTGGCGATGGATCAATCGCGCGATCAGTTCTTTGCCTGTCCCTGAGGCGCCCGAAATCAAGACACGCGAATTGGTTGACGCAATCCGCATAATTTTTTGCCGAAGCTGGACGATCTGCGGACTTTCACCGATCAAAGTTGTGTCCGATGGTGCCTTGCCCTTCAGCTCTCGGTTCTCTTGCCGCAAGCGAGCCGCCTCCAGCGCGCGTGTGGCGGTGACGATCAACTTGTCAGCTTTGAAAGGCTTAACAATATAATCATACGCGCCCTTGCGAATGGCTGAAACCGCCGTCTCGACGGTGCCATGGCCACTAATAATGATGACTGGAAGGTCTGGCGCGCTTTGCTTCAGGGTGTCGAGCAACTCAATCCCATCCATCGAGCTGCCTTTAAGCCAAACATCAAGAATAACGAGGTTGGGCTCACGCGCCCGCACAGCCGCGAGGGCTTCATCCGACGTTGCGGCTTCGCGTGTCTGATGGCCTTCATCCTGCAAAATACCCGCGACAAGAGTCCGAATATCCGTCTCGTCCTCGACGATCAGAATGTCTTGAGCAGAGATATTTCGGCGGTCTAATGTCATTCAGCAGCTTCCTCTTGCAAAACTTGGGTGGCGTCGACTTGCAGCGAAACCGACACTTGCGCGCCGCGCTGCCCATCGGTTCGCGCCGACAGCGAAATCGTCCCGGCGTGATCTTCGACAATGCGTTTGACGATAGGCAGTCCCAGCCCGGTACCGCCGTCTCGCGTGGTCACATAGGGCTCGAGCAAACGGTTAATATCCGCCATCGGCCAGCCCGGCCCATTATCGCGGATAATGATTTGAAGGCTTTCGCCATGATCTTGAACAAGTGTCTCAACCTCGCCGACCCACGTGCCATATTTCTGATCGGCGTCTCGCAAAACGGCCTCGGCGGCGTTTTTATAAATGTTCGTCAGCGCCTGTGTCAGCAAGCGCTCATCTCCCCGAACGGGGAGCGTTTCAGGCCATATCCCGATGCGTTTGAAACGAATGTTTGGAAAGGCCACGCCTTGTTCGAATAAGACATCTGCTAGGGCATCAATCAAATTGATCGGCTCAAATTCCGGTTGCGGCATTTGCGCGAACGCTGAAAACGCGTCCACCATACGCTCCAAGGACCCGACTTGACGGATGATAGTTTGCGTACAATTGTCAAACACGTCTCGGTCTTCGGTCAGCAACGGACCATATTTTCGCGAGAGGCGTTCTGCGGACAACTGGATTGGCGTCAGTGGGTTTTTGATTTCATGCGCAATTCGCCTCGCGACTTCGCGCCATGCGGATTGCCGCTGCGCCGCGACCAAACGGGTCATATCATCAAACGTCACCACCCAACCCGTGTCGCTCCGCGCTCCGCGATAGCTCGCAACCCGAAGATCAAGGTTGATCGACCCGGCTTGGGTTTCATAAGCGATTTGGTCTTCCGCGCGATTGCTGACACTTTCGCGCGCGCGCGCAAAAGCGGGGCCGAATTCTGGCAGAAGATCAGCAATTGGACGGTCGAGCGCGGCTTCGGCTGAAAGGCCGAGCAGCCGTTCTGCCGACGCATTAATAAGCGTAATCCGACCGCTTTCCGTCAAGCCGAGAACCCCGGCACGAACCCCGGACAGCACCGCCTCTGAGAACTGCCGTCGTTGTTCCGACACATCATGTTCGCGCACCAAAGCATCCCGTTGGCTATTGAGCTGTTGGGTCATACGATTGAACGCGCTGCCGAGATCGGAAATCTCGCCCCATTGCCCGGACACGCTGACACGGGCGCTCATATCCCCGGCGCGCACCCGTTCAGCCGCCGTCACCAGACTGGAGAGCGGTTCAATGATGCGATTGGCGAGCACAAGCCCGAGCCATGTCGCCGCCATCAATAACAACAGAGCCGTTTCGACAAATGTCAGCGCGAAAATCCGATTCATCCGTGACTGACTGGCGGTAAACGCGTCGATCCGCGCCGTCGCTGTATTGATGCCATTTATGTTCGAGAGCACTTGTGACGAAGACCGCAACAATCGCCCCGTATAGAGCAAGATATCACTCTCCTCATCCAATCGGATCAAGGCGATCAAATAGTTCGTTTGATCATTTTTCAAAAACTCAACTTTACTCGCGTTGATGCCTTTTAAGAGCTCCGGTCGCGGCACTTCAAACAATGGCGCGCGCGGACCCTGTGCTTCCGCTAGCACCTGTCCGTCTTCACGCATCAGGATGATCGCATCCAAATCCCTGACACGAGACACAATCTGCAATTCCGCCGTCAAGGAAATGCGGTCACTTATGTCGAAATTCCGCTCTTCCAGACCTTGTCGAACGATCCGCAAATCAAATGCGAGTTCTGATAATTCCTGATCCACATAGTCATTGAGGATACGCTTGGCGCTCTCCATATTTTCTCGCACATCAGACCCGAACAGGCCGGTGACATTTTGGCTGATCAATGAGGCTGAGAAAGCCCCGATGATGATCGCAGGCAACAGTGCCGCGAGACTAAAGATGGCAACAAATCTGCGGTGCAAAAGTGGGGTCGAGTCCCGTTCTGCCGGGACGAAAAGGGTCTTGCGCACCCGGTATCCGAGATAAAATGCAATGACCGCGATCAAGGCCATATTGGCTTGAAGAATGATATAGGCTGTGCTGACCTGCGCATCATTGGAGCTAAAGCTCAACAAAGCGCCGAGGATTGTCAGCGCAATTGCCGAGACAAAGAATACACCAAAGGCTGCTGATCGGGCAATGCGCGGCAAACGCCCGGCCGATTGTTGTCCGCCGGAACGGACATTCACAGTCGGTCGCACGACAGAACCCGCAGGGGGGCGCACCGTTTTAGTTATGGCCCGCGCGTCCGCCATTTGGCTCCATGTGATAACGTTCGAGCCCTAGCACCGAACAACACTGTTGCACGAATACATCAGTGTGGCCTGTTTTCAACACTAGAGGTGTAAAAACCTACTGCAAATCGAGAGATTTCAGACGGGTGCGGAGCGTATTGCGGTGTATTCCCAGACAGTCCGCAGCCTTGGCTCGGTTCCCGCCCGTGACGCGAAGCGCTTCGGTAATCAGAGGTCTTTCAATCCACGCCATCGCAGTTTGATAATGTGACCCGTCTTCCGTAGAATTATCCTCATCAAGTAAGGCGCGGCAAGCCAAAGCCAACTGCCGCTCGAACTTATCCGACGCATCTGTATCCGTATCGCTGGACCGTATATCCTTAGAAAATTCCTGCAAAACCATGTCCGCTGAAATCACATCATCAGAATAGAGAACCGCCAGACGGCGAACGATATTTTCTAATTCCCGGACATTCCCGATCCATTCGTGGCGGTGCAGCACCTCAAGGGCCTCAGTGGAAAAACGGCGAGACTGATGTGGACTAGCCTGCCCGAGGAAAGCTTCGGCCAATTCAATCGTATCGCGATCTCGGGCCGCGAGTGGTGGAATACGAATTTCGGCGACATTGATACGGAACAGCAGATCATCGCGGAAACGCCCGTCTTCAACCTCGCGCCGTAAATCTTTGCGTGTGGCACACACAACGCGCGGGCGCTCAGAGGCCGGAATCTGTTCGCTTTCTGTCAGAAAGGCCAACAAGCGCTCCTGCTGCATCGTCGAGAGTTCTGCGACCTCGTCGATATAGAGGTCTCCGCCATTGACCTTCTGCAAAGTCAGCGACGTATTCTCAAAATCTGATGTCCGCAGAAACGGGCCTTCGCGGCGCGGGCCACCATCATGGAGCAACCGCGCGACTAAATCCTTACCGGTCCCGACGGCGCCGTAAATAAGCACTGGTAGGTTTGCCGCAGCAAAGCGTGAGACCGCCCGGAATACGGGCTGCATCGCGGCGGAACGGCCAATCATCGGCAATCGACCGCGCACAGGGACCGCTTTGACCCGGCGAGGCCCGACCGATTGCCCTGCCCGCGCAACCGCACTCGTGATTTCGTCTAAATCAAACGGCTTAGGCACATATTCAAACACACGATGCTGTCCGGATTTGATCGCTGTATTCACCGTATTATTGGCCGAAATCACAATGATCGGCAGTTTAGGCCGCATTCTCGACAGTTCGGGAAGATGTTCAAACACTTCGCGCCCGTCCATCATCACATCCGTCAAAACGATGTCACCATGTCCCGCTTCAGCCCATTTCAATAGCGTATGCGGATTGTCGGTCGCGCGCACCGTGTGCCCGGCACGGGTCAATGCCTTACTCAGCACCAATCGGATGCTGTCATCATCATCTGCCAGTAAGACGTCATATTTCACAGAAACTCTCCTGAGGGAGCGGGAAGGAGGATAGAGAAGGTTGTGCGGCCGGGTCGGGAGCGGACTTCAACGAGACCGCCATGCGCCTTGGCGACTTTCGACACTAAGGCGAGGCCCAGCCCCTGCCCGTCGCGTTTGGTGGATACGAAAGGCTGAAAGATATGATCTTGCCATTCGTCAGAAATGCCGGGGCCATTATCGGTCACACTAATCTGAATCGGTAAGTTCCGCGCCTCATCGCCATTGTCACTCCGGGAGGTCACGCCGGTGCGAAAGGCTGTCACCAATTCGATTTCCGGCTTATCCGTATCGCACAGCGCGTCCTGCGCATTCCGGATGAGATTGAGCAAAGCCTGCATCAATGTATCCGGGTCGCCCTGCGCTTGCGGCAAGGATGGATCATAGTTTTCCGAGAAGACCAGCCGCGGTTCGGCGGATTGAACAATCTTGCGGGCTTGCCGGAGAACCGTATGAATATTGACCGTATCCATATGGTCAGGATCTTGGTCACCGAGCGTTTCCATTCGGTCCGCCAAACGACGAATTCGATCAATCTCAGACCCAATCAGGTCCAATAAGGACCGTCCTTCTTCCGATTTCACGTCATCGCGCAGCAATTGCGCTGCGCCTTTAATCCCCGCGAGAGGGTTCTTCAGTTCATGAGCGATCATCCGCCCCATGCCCGATACAACGGGGCCGCCCATTGCCCCTTGGCGCGGGCGCGGGCCCGCCAACCAGAAAGACACGCCCTGCGTTCCACCTTCGACCGGATAGACCGTTATATGACAGGTCAAGGTCGCGCCCGTTGGCAATATCGCGGAACAGGCGCGATTGGTCAGCGCCGCATTCAAATCCTTCGACTTTTGTATCTGCTCATCGAGGCCCGGGTCGGTTTGAATAATGTCGGACAACACCCGCCCTCGCATCCGTTTGACGCTATCGCCCGTCCATTCCTGTGCGGCCTGATTGGCAAAAACGATGCGCCCATCCTCCACTTGAAACAGCGGGAATGGCCAATCTTCAATGAGGGTTCCGGTCATGCGGCAGTCCGCTCTGCAAGGATAAATAAGGTTTCGAGAATGGCGCGCACTTCGTCCGCGTCATCAGAGCGCGCGAGCCGTTGGCGCACAGGATCGTCGTCGCTCAAACCCGCGTCCGTCGCGTAGCCAATCAAATGTTTGCGCGCGACGCGAACCGCCTTGCGCTGCGGATAAAACGCCAGCATCTCAGCATAATGATCCAGCGCATGTTGCGTTTTTTCAGCCGGGCTCAGATCGGGTTTTGCACCCGTTCCATCGACCGCTGCCATGATCGGCGAAAGCGCCCACGGCCTCCCGATCAGTGAACGCCCCACCATCACGCCATCAGCGCCAGATTGTGTCATCGCGACGAGCGCGGTTTCCCCGTCCGCAATATCCCCATTGACGAACAGCGGCACGTTCAAGACGTCAGCGGTTGCCCGTACGGCGGACCAATCGGCTTGCCCTTCGTAAAATTGGCATCGTGTCCGGCCATGAACAGTAATCGCAACAGCCCCAACCGCGACAGCATCGGTTGCGATGCGCGGCGCGTTGAGACTGTCATCATCCCAGCCCAACCGCATTTTCACGGTCACAGGCACAGAGACGGCCTTAACTACAGCGGACACGATCTCTTGGGCGAGATCCGGCTCCCGCATCAACGCGCTACCACTCATTCCCGTCACAACTTTTCGCGCGGGGCAGCCGAAATTTATGTCGATTAGCTCTGCGCCGGCGGCTTCAAGCTTCTTGGCCCCTTCCGCCATCCAATAGGGATCCCGGCCAACAAGCTGCACGGCCATAGGCTTGATATCCGCCCCCCCCGCGGCGCGCGCTACGTTTTCAGGGTCATCCTTCGCCAGTCCCTCACCGGCAACCATCTCTGATACGACTGCCCCCGGTGCGAACCGCGACAGAATCCGCCGGAACGGAAGATCGGTGACACCAGACATAGGCGCAACGATGACGCGAGAGCGCAAGGCGAGCTTGCCGATATGGATGGGGTTTGGCATGGAAGAGAAGGTTTAGCCGAGCGTCGGCTTTTGCACAATATTTCAGCACCGGAGACACCTGACATTGACCGACTGCGCACTCATTTTGGTCGCTGCGGGGCGAGGAAAACGCGCAGGCAGAAATATACCTAAGCAATATAAAGAGTTAGCGGGAAAACCCCTACTGGCGCATACGCTGAATAATGCAGCAAACACGGGTTTCTTTGACCGCATCATTGTCGTTGTTGCTGCGGATGATACCCGGGCCGCTACCTTAAGCGACGCGATTACAGTCGTTGTCGGTGGGACGACCCGCACAGCCTCTGTGCGCGCCGGATTGGACGCGTTGGCAGATCAACCGCCGCGTAATGTTATGATCCATGATGGCGCACGACCGTTTTTGGATACCGCGCTCATCCAGCCCCTTTTGCACGCGCTTGAAACCCATGACGGGGCTGTGCCGGCTCTGCCCATTGCAGATGCATTGAAAGCGGATGATTTCTCCGCCGTTGATCGCGACCGTTTGCACCGTGTGCAAACGCCCCAAGCCTTCAACTATGCCAAAATCAAGGCCGCATTCGATGCCCTACCCGCTGACGCGTCGGCGCATGACGATATAGCGGTCGCCAAGGACGCGGGTCTGTCTCTGGCGTTCACGCCGGGATCTGAGCGCAATTTCAAGGTGACGTGGCCCGAAGATTTCGCCAAGGCCGAGGCCATGCTGTCTCATACGACTTTCACCGTTACCGGCTCGGGCTTTGATGTTCACAAGCTGGAAGAAAGCACGGATCCGCTTTGGCTCTGCGGCATTGAGGTCGAGAGCCGCTATACGCTGGTCGGTCATTCCGATGCCGATGTCGGTCTACACGCAATCACAGACGCCATTTTAGGCGCCGTTGCCATGGGCGATATAGGCGACCATTTCCCCCCCTCTGACCCGCAGTGGAAAGGGGCGAGTTCCGATCGGTTCCTCGCCCATGCGATCAGTTTGGCCCAAGATGTTGGCGCAACGCTGCGCCATATTGATCTGACGCTCATTTGCGAACACCCGAAGGTAAAGCCTTATCGCGCGGCCATGCGCACGCGCGTGGCGCAGATAACCGGTCTGCCCCTCGCACGCGTGTCGATTAAAGCCACCACAACGGAAACGCTCGGCTTCACCGGTCGCAAGGAAGGCATCGCCGCCCAAGCCCTTGCCACTGTGGAAATTCCGGACTCTTTGGATACTCAAAAATGACAGATCCAGTCCTCGCCGATATCTTCCGCTTGTCAAAAGACCTCTTGGAGACAGCCAAAGCCCATGACGTCACAATCGGCGTTGTTGAAAGCTGCACAGGCGGACTGTTAGGCGCCGCCATCACGGCCATGCCCGGCAGCTCAAGCGTCTTCCAAGGCGGGTTCCTGACCTATTCAAACACGCTCAAACAAAAGCTTGTTGGCGTGTCGGCAGACACTTTGCGGGCGCACGGCGCAGTAAGCGAAGACACAGCGCGCGAGATGGCCGCTGGCGCGAGAGAGCGCTTGGGCGTCGATCTGGCGATCTCCATCACAGGAGTCGCAGGTCCAGGGGGTGGATCGCCGTCAAAACCTGTCGGAACCGTCTGTTTCGGGCTCGCGTCTGACAGTGGCGTGTTAACTGAGACGGCGGTCTTTGCTGATCTGTCGCGCAATCGGGTGCGCGACTATGCCGTCATACACGCCATGAAAATGCTTATACGAGCGGCGGATCGTAAATAAGACGCGAGTCGAGGCCAAGTTTCGTCACTTCTGCGGCCAAGTCCAAACGCGGCTGGCCCGACACTGTTTCGCAATTATCGAGCGCCTGTTGCACAAAGACATTTCGAACGACGACCCGTGCCTTGTCGAATTTTTGACGGAGCAGCGACTCCAATGGGAACATTAATCGGACTTCAACTTCAAAATCAATCAAGGTTGAGCCATCAGGCATCTCATAGAAACGCCAATTATTACGGAGCGCCTTAACCGCCCCACCCTTTCTAGATTTTTGAACCGTGACAGTCCGCGCGACCTTATCAATTGTGATGCGTGACGCGAATGTCTCTGTCACACCTTTGAAGTTGATCATGGCTTCGGCTTCGAACCCATCGTCTAGGTCCTTCGTTTTACGAAGCGCGGTCATGGCCGGAATAAAGTCCGGGTAACGCTCAACATTCGTCACAAGGCTCATGACGCAGTCAGGACAATGCGGAACCCGCTCCAGAAATCGCGTGCTTGGCATTAGGCTTTACCCACCTGCGCATCGCGGGCCGCACGAAGCTGCGCGAAGTCACTATCGGCATGGTAGGATGATCGTGTCAGCGGACTTGCGGACACCATGAGGAACCCTTTGGCGCGCGCAATCGTCTCATAGGCTTTAAATTCTTCGGGCGTGACATAGCGTTCCAATTTGGCATGGCGACGCGTCGGCTGCAGATATTGGCCAATCGTCAAGAAATCGATTCCGGCGGACCGCATATCATCCATGACTTGCATGACTTCTTGTTTCGTCTCGCCCAATCCGACCATCAGGCCAGACTTGGTGAACTGGCTCGGATCGCGATCCTTGACCTTTTCGAGCAAGCGTAAGGAATGGAAATAGCGCGCACCGGGACGGATCGACAAATACAGGCGCGGCACAGTTTCCAAATTATGGTTGAACACGTCAGGCCGCGCATCAATCACAATATCAGGCGCATCGCCCTTTCGTAGGAAATCCGGTGTGAGGATTTCGATTGTCGTCTTGGGCGACTTTGCCCGGATGGCGTGAATCACATCGACAAAATGCTGCGCGCCGCCGTCGGCCAAATCATCACGATCAACCGACGTGATAACCACATGCTGTAGGTTCATCTCCGACACCGCTTCCGCGATTTTGCCGGGCTCATAGGCATCGACCGCTTGCGGCAAGCCGGTCGCGACATTGCAGAACGCGCAGGCGCGGGTACAAATTTCACCAAGGATCATGAAGGTCGCGTGGGACTTCTCCCAACATTCGCCAATATTGGGACAGGCCGCTTCTTCGCAGACCGTGACCAGTCCCTTGTCTTTTACAATCTTGCGGGTCTTGGCGTAGCCTTCAGACGTCGGGGCTTTGACCCTGATCCATTTCGGTTTTCGCAGGACCTCCGTTTCAGGCCGATTAGCCTTTTCAGGATGTCGCGGCCTCGCCTGTAAAGCGGGACGATTATTGATGTCGATAAGAGTAGCCATTATGGGCGTTAATTGGCGCGGGTGGACGTGATTCACAAGAGGCGAATGCGGGTTGCGTCTATGCGGTTTTAAGAACAGTCGACCAATCGAAACTGACTAAGTCCTCGCTCAACGCCCAAAGTGTCCGGGCTTTGTCTTCTCGCAACGCTTTGGGGTGAACCGCACTATCCCCCACCGGGCCGCGCATATCTTGGAACCGCGTCGGTCCATAATAGCCGCCCGGACGCGCCTTGGGCTCTACCGCCGCTAACACTGTCGGATAGGCGCCATATTTTGCCGGCTGCGCCAAGAGCGCATTCAACGGTTTATAGAACAGATTAAGCAGCCCTTTCGGACCCGAACTCTGTAACGCTGTATCGGAATAGCCGGGATGTACGGCATAGCTGGTGACATCACTCCCGGCGGCGTCCAATCGCCGCTGCAGTTCAAAGGCATAGACAATATTGGCAAGCTTGCTCTGACCATAGGCAATAGACGGATTATAGCGGCCTTTGGCATACATCAGGTCATTGAGGTTAAGCCGTCCAAATTTGTGGGCAATGGACGACACTGTCACGATGCGGCCATTGGCCTTTTCGACAAGCGGGAACAATAATCCATTGAGCAGGAAATGACCGAGATGATTGGTTCCGAGTTGTAACTCAAAGCCATCACTCGTCGTCATTCTGGGCGTTTGCATCACACCCGCATTATTGATCAAGACGTCAAGCCGATCCACGATCGAGGCAACCGTCTGTGCGCAGGCGTGGATTGACGCCATATCCGCAAGGTCGAGCAGAACCAATCGGGCCTTGCCGCCGCCCAACGCATTGACCTCAGCCACCGCGGCGTCGCCTTTGCGCGCTGTCCGTGCACATAATAAAATGTCTGCGCCTTTGCTGGCGAGAATCTTTGCCGCTTCCAGCCCAATTCCGGAATTCCCCCCCGTAATCAGGATCGTCTTGCCGGATTGATCGCCGACGCGATCCGGAGTCCAACCCGATTTGACAGACTTAAAGAGAGGTTTTGGATTCATCAGGTATTAACCGTAGGCGCAGTTCACTCGCCTACCAAGCGAATAACGGCGCGGATTATGCATATTTTAAAGGACTTAATCTAAGACGTAAAAGAATGGCACACACCATGTTAAAACAATCGACACCCGTCAAAATTCGGGATGGGCATGATAATTTCTTCACGCCCTTACGTTTGATTTTCGCTTTGCTTGTGATGGTGGGACATGCCTTCGCCGTCCAAGCCGGGAATGGCGATAGCGAACCGCACGTTTTCCTACACTATACGTTTAGCTATCTGGCCGTGAACATGTTCTTTATTGCGAGCGGACTTCTTGTCACAAAATCCATACTTTACCGCGGTGATGTCCCAGCCTTTTTAGCCGCACGCTCGCTTAGGATTATGCCTGCTCTCGTCGTGCATATGCTGTTCGTCGCGTTGGTCGTTGGCACGTTCATGACGACCTTGCCGCTGCTTGATTACCTAACGCATAAGGATGTCTGGATGCAGCCTTTTAAAGTGCTGACATTTTACGACACGGATATGATTTTACCCGGTGTATTCACGGCCAATGGCGAACAATACGGCTCTGCCCCCCTTTGGACCCTGCGCTATGAAGTGCTTTGCTACATTGCGACATTCCTAGCCTTTTCCCTCGGATTCCTTCGCCGGAAATGGATGGTGCTGGCACAATTTGTCATTCCCAGTTTGGTCTGGATCGCTGGTCAAAACTTTGGTCTTTTTGAAAGCTTGCCCGCGACAACCGAAAGCGCGACACGGTTTGGGATCGCCTATGGTTTGGGCGCAATGATTTACGCCTACCGAGACGTGATCCGTGTCCACTGGATCGCCATTCCAGCCCTCGCCGCACTCTCTTGGATATTAAGAGACACGCCCATGGTCGAAGTGACCGCAAACCTGATGCTTGCGTGCTTCGTAATTTGGGTGGCTTATGTCAAAGCGCCGAAATTCGCATGGATGCAACGTGTAACGGACTTATCCTATGGCATTTACATCTACCATTGGGTCGTGATGCAAGTCATCATCGGCCTGTTGCCCAACGCAACAGTGTTGAGCTTATTCATGTTTAGCTTACCCGTTGTCGTCGGACTGGCATGGCTCTCATGGACCTTCGTTGAGAAACCGATGCTGGCCTATAAAAAACCGTTCGGGGCATGGCTCCGCTTTGGACGCAGCCAGCCTAGTTTCGACAAAACGGCCGTGCTCCTCGACTAAAAATGAATAGTGCGGCCATAGGCGGACAGAGTCGCTTCGTGCATCATCTCAGACAGGGTTGGGTGCGGGAATACGGTCTCGATCAGTTCTTGTTCCGTGGTCTCTAAGGTCTGCGCGATAGCGTACCCTTGGATCAGTTCGGTCACTTCCGTGCCGATCATATGCGCGCCGAGGAGTTCACCTGTCTTGGCGTCAAACACCGTCTTTACAAAGCCTTCCGGTTCGCCGAGCGCAATCGCCTTGCCATTGCCAACGAAGGGGAACTTGCCGACTTTGACGTCATAACCCGCCTCTTTTGCTTGAGCTTCAGTGTGGCCAACGCTGGCGACTTGCGGGTGACAATAGGTGCAACCCGGAATACGATTCGGATCGAGCGGATGCGGCGATCCCCCAGCAATTTTCTCAATACAGATAATGCCTTCATGTGAGGCCTTGTGCGCCAGCCACGGCGCACCCGTGACGTCGCCAATCGCGTAGAGACCCGGCACGCCGGTGCGCGAAAATTCATCCGTCTCAATATGAGTCCGATCGATTTTGACACCGACGTCTTCCAGCCCCATGTCTTCGACATTACCGACAATTCCGACCGCAAGAATAACGCGGTCAAAATCCGCCGTCTCTGTTTTACCGTCTTTCGTGAATGTCGCCGTGACAGATTTCGCCCCGGTTTTAATCGAGGCTTGCGAGTTCAAGCGGAACGTGAGCCCCCGTTTTTCAAACTGTTTCTGCGCAAAGGCTGACACCTCGGCGTCTTCAGCAGGCAAAATCCGGTCCATCATCTCGACGACGGTCGTTTTCGCGCCAAATGCCGAGAAGAAACTCGCAAATTCCATTCCGATGGCCCCGGATCCAATGACGAGCAAACGCTCGGGAATTGTATCGGGAGTCATCGCTTCGCGTGCAGTCCAAATGAACTTGCCGTCGGGTTCCAGCCCGGCGGGTGGGATTACCCGCGCCCGCGCGCCCGTCGCCAGAATGACGTGGTCGGCGGTGTAATCTTTGCCATCAACGACGACCGTCGGTGCGGGTTTGCCTTTTTTAAGGGAGGCGTGACCGCTGATGACCGTAATTTTATTCTTCTTCATCAGGTGTTTGACGCCGGCCGAGAGCTGCCCGGCAATATCCCGCGACCGTTTGACGATAGCTTTTAAATCATAGCCCGTCTCAGCCGATAGGCCGTAAGCGGACGCATGTTGCATATTGTGATAGACTTCCGCGGAGCGCAGCATCGCCTTCGTCGGGATACAGCCCCAGTTCAGACAGACGCCGCCCAACTCCGCTTTTTCGATAATCGCAGTCTTCAAACCGAGCTGACTCGCCCGAATAGCGGTAACATAGCCGCCAGGTCCGGAGCCGATGATGATGACGTCGAAATCTGCCATGAAAAAATCCCATGAAAACGATGGTTTAAAGCGCTGACACTTTGGCAGAGTCGCGGGGAATTAGCTAGCCGGGTTGGCGGCTCATCGTGACAGACCGGATAATTTCCAAACGGATCGGATCGGTCAGCTCTTTGATCTCAATATCGTCCAAAACAGCAAACGCTTGATCCATGCGTCCGGCTTGCGCGTGGCTAATGCCGATGCGTTGGCGCGCCGTGTCCCGCAGCTCTGGTGACGACAGATTTGCGACCAAACCGGCGGCAATTTCATACCGTCCCTCCGCCAATGAGAAATTGAGAATGTTGAAATAGGCATCATCGCGCGCATCGACAATTTCGACCAAAGCCGCCTGCGCGATCAGCGTCTCAAATACAGCCGGATCAACCGGGCGCGGCGCATCGGGTTCGCGCACGACGGGAATTGGGGTCGTCACCGTGTCACGCTGCGGGAGGAAATCATCGAGCCAGCCGCGCTTAGGCGAGCCATCTTCGACGGTACGGCCCACGCGACTCGGTGATTCGACGGGCTGCGTTTCGGAAAGCGTGGCGTCTATAGGCGCGCCATCGTCATTGGCGGATGAATCGGCATTTGGCGCGTCAGCCTCACGAGAGACACCATCCCGTCCGAGCAACCGATCAACGACAGTCCCGGTTTCAGTGGACGTTTCCGCATTGCGCCTGAGTTCTGGGATCGTGTCTGTTGTCCGCGCGCGCTGCGTATCGGCGCGCAACTGCGCCAGCATATCTTCGTCCATGGCAAGATACATCGCGCCACCCGCAAGGATGGCGGAGATCACTCCAGCCGTTAGAAATTTAAGCACCATCTGGGCTCCGACGAAACACGTGTGCCAAAATAGGACCGCGCGCGAAATCTCTCAACCCGGCACAACCGTGAGGGGAAAACTGCTGACAGCATCCCCAGCCCTACAACATCCGCCCTTACAACATCCCCGCCTTTACAACATCATTGTCAGAGGGTTCTGGATCAGTCCTTTGAAGTGTTGCAACCAACGCGCGCCCGCGGCCCCGTCCACCACACGGTGATCGCAGGTCAGCGTCACTGTCATGACCGTGGCAATCGCAAGGGCGCCGTCTTTGACAACGGCGCGGGGTTCACCGGCCCCAACAGACAAGATCATGCCGTGCGGTTCATTGATGATTGAGCCAAATTCGCGGATGCCCATCATCCCGAGGTTAGAGATCGAGAAACTGCCGCCCTGATATTCTTGCGGCTTGAGTTTTCCATCCCGGGCGCGGGTGGCGAGATCTTTCATCTCGTCCGAAATCATCGACAAGCCTTTGTTCTCAGCCTGACGCACAATCGGCGTAATTAACCCGCGATCGCTGGCGACGGCCACGGCAACATCGGCATTATGGTGATAGGCAATCCCGTCATCCGTATAGCTCGCATTTGTCTCCGGCAGTGCCTTAAGGGACAGCGCGCAGGCGCGGATCAGCATGTCATTGACGCTAATCTTAATGCCCTCAGGCGCTTGTCCGTTCAGCTCTTTGCGCATCGCGAGCAGCGCGTCGATTTCGCAATCAATCGTCAGCGGGAAGTCCGGCACATTAACGTTGGAACTGGTCAAGCGGCGCGCGATAACTTTCTGAACCCCGTCGAGTGGTTCCAGACGGTAGCTTTCTGGTGGGACACCCATTTTGGTGAGCATCTCTGCGCCGCCCGCCCGCGGCAAGCCGACTTCTGTCGATGTCGACGGTGTGGGTTGTGGCGCTGCGGCCGCTTTAGGCGCGGATTTTGGCGCGCTCTGCGCTTTCTCAACATCGGCTTTTACGATGCGACCGTTCGGGCCGGAGCCAGAGATCGACGAAAGGTCGAGTCCGGCGTCTTTGGCGATACGTTTGGCGAGGGGTGACGCGAATATCCGGTCTTCACCGGATGAGGCCCCGGCCACAGGGGCCGGGGACGGCTTAGACGTCTCGTCCCCGGCATTTATTGCCGGGGCCTTGTCCGTCTTCTCTCCGTCATCAGCAGCCTTCGCTCCCCCAACACTATACCCGTCCAGCGCGCTTTCGTCCTCGCCCTCTTCCAGCAAGATCGCAATCGGCGCGTTGACCTTCACGCCTTCCGTGCCACCGGGAACGAGAAGTTTCGCGATGACCCCCTCATCCACAGCTTCGACTTCCATCGTCGCTTTATCCGTTTCGATTTCAGCCAGCACATCACCCGACGCGACCGTATCGCCTTCTTTGACGAGCCACTGGGCCAGTGTGCCTTCCTCCATCGTTGGAGATAGCGCGGGCATGAGAATTTCAATAGGCATTATACGGCTTTCGTCTGTGTCTGGTCGCGCAACTGTCGGAAGCGCAAAATAAGGTAGAGGCCGAAGCCGACCGCTACGCCGGGGACAAGCCCTAATAGAATACAAATCCAGCCATGGCGAATGCCTAAGGCTTTCCGCTCATAAAGAATCCAGATTGTCAGGATCAGTCCGCAGAGGATCGTGTCCAACGCATAACCGGACGCATAGGGATTAACGAATCCCGCGAGGGCGCCTGCAACGGGATCCGAATCCGCGATGAGCGCCGGACCGACGATAACGGTAAATATGACCGCAAAAGAAATCGCAACAAGACCGACCAATATTTGAAATATGCGTGCGGACATCCGTGCGTTTCCCTGTCTCAACAGTCGTTTAGTTAAGGCTTATCCGGCGCTTCAGTGACTTCGGTATGGCCGTCAAACGTAAGCCCGTCTGTCATCCCGCGTTTGATCGCCGAGAGGATTTCATCCGCGCTCAGCCCGTTCGGGAGTCCTTCGGACGAGGCATTGGTATAATGTTTGGCCACGTCAGCCAACATTTGCCCCAACATATAGGCTTCGTCTTTTTGCTCACCCAGAAAGCCGTATTTCAGCGCCACATGACCCGTATTTCCGGCAATCCAGAATCGGAACATCTCTTGGCGGTTGTCGTGTTCAAGAGCAGCGGGTGGGATTGTGAGGCTTCCGACTTCAGACATTACGGGCTTTCAGGCTTGAGGTTGAGGAGTAGGTTTTCTTACGAATTGGGTTTCATTAAGCGGAGACTACCAAACCCTAAGCTTTTGGCGAAATGTTCGTTTTCATCTAGCCAAGCGCGAGGGTCCGCATACCGGGGCGGACTGTCAGCGCAAGCAACCATGGGAATTTGACCTTCTCGTAAAAGTTGGTCGAGACCAACATTCACCCAACGCTTTTTAAGAACGAGACGGATAACTGGCCCCCAACTTTTGAATCTTCCATTTAGTTGGAATGGGTTCGTCACTCTTGTAAGCGCCTTAAGCCGATTAGATGACCACGTAGTGGCTAAGAGCTCGTTTGGTTCTTCTGGTTTACCCTCTACCCCCATATCAAATTGGAAAACGAACTTCACTTATAACAAACAGCCCGCGCCGCCTTCACCACATCCTCCGTGCCCGGCAAGCTGAGCGCTTCCAAGTTGGCCGCATAGGGTAGCGGCACGTCTTTTTGGTGCACGCGCATGGGCGGGGCGTCGAGATAGTCGAAGGCTTCGGCGACGACGCGGGCGGCGATTTCGGCGCCGATACCGTGTTGGCCCCAGCCTTCTTCAGCGCAGACGATGCGATTGGTCTTCTTGACGGATTTGATGACCGTATCCGTGTCGAGCGGACGGAGCGTGCGCATATCGATGACTTCGGCATCAATGCCTTCTTCCGCCAAAATCTCCGCCGCTTCGAGCGCGAATTTGACCATGCGGGATTGCGCCGTGATGGTCACGTCTTTGCCTTCGCGGCGGACTTTCGCTTTGCCAATCGGAATGATGAAATCGTCCATGTCCGGTACGTCGAAGCTTTCGCCATACATCAGCTCATGTTCCAAAAACACGACCGGGTTCGGATCACGGATCGCGGCTTTGAGCAGACCTTTCGCGTCCGCCGCATCATAAGGCGCGACAACTTTCAGGCCCGGCACATGGGCGTACCAGCTGGAGTAATCCTGTGAGTGTTGCGCGCCAACGCGCGACGCCGCGCCGTTCGGGCCACGGAACACAATCGGGCAACGCATCTGTCCGCCAGACATATAGAGCGTCTTAGCGGCGGAGTTAATGATGTGATCAATCGCCTGCATGGCGAAGTTCCATGTCATAAATTCGACAATGGGCTTCAACCCACCAAAAGCCGCGCCGACGCCGATCCCGGCAAAGCCGTGTTCGGTAATCGGCGTGTCGATGACGCGTTTCGCGCCAAATTCCTGTAGGAGTTCGCGTGTGACTTTATACGCGCCCTGATATTCGGCGACTTCTTCGCCCATCACAAAAACGGTCGGGTCACGCCGCATTTCTTCGGCCATCGCGTCCCGCAGCGAGTCGCGCACGGTTGTCGAGATCATTTTAATATTGGTTGGAATATCGGGGTCGTTGGCGACCGCTTTGCCCGCCGGCGCTTTTTCAACCGTGCCGTCGTCAGCGTTATTCTCCGGATGCGCCGGACCCGCACTGCCGGGTTTGTCATCGCCTTGATCATCCGCTTTAATCTGACCGCGATCAGCAGGTTCGGATGTCGCGGGCGAGGCCAAATCATCCGCGCTTTCGCCGTCTTCCAGCAATTGCGCGATCACGGTGCCGACTTTGACACCCTCCGCTCCGTCCGCGACAAGCAGCTTGCCAATCGTGCCTTCATCGACGGCTTCGACTTCCATCGTCGCTTTGTCAGTTTCAATCTCGGCGAGGATGTCACCAGAGCGCACGGTGTCACCCTCCTTGACCATCCATTTAGCAAGTGTCCCCTCCTCCATCGTCGGAGAGAGGGCGGGCATCTGAATATCGATTGCCATTAGAAAAGCAGCTCCACGAAGAACAGAAGGATGCCGATAATCGACACGAACCAAGCGAGGGTGCGCAACCACGGCACACCGAAATAATACATCGGGGCAAAGACTAAACGCCCATAAAAGAACAGGGCCGCGCCGAGCGCCGTAAGGCCGGATGTATCGTTAGAATAAACCGCAATCAGGCAGAGCGGGACGAACATGACCATCGACTCGGTGAAATTCGCTTGCGCGCGCTTTGTGCGGCCATGGAAGGTCGTTAGTCCCGCGGTGGGCAAATCGTCCCGCGCGCCGACAAGGTCTGCGACGCTCGCTTTACGCGACACGGTCGCTGAGACCGTCTGCATAAGGATCATGAACAGGTAGAGACCGACGGCCGAAATGAGATATTGGAGTTCAGTGGGCATTAATCCACCTCAATCAGGACATCCGTCCAAAGTTCACTCGGATCTGGCTCTGGGCTTTCAATAGCAAAATCCGCCGAGTCTTTAACGGTGGCTTTGATCGCTTTGTCGATTTCTTTGAGATCGTCCTCGCTCGCCCATTTTTCAGTCAAAATACGTTTCTTGACCGCGTCAATGGGGTCGGTTTCATCCCGCGCTTTGGTGACTTCGTCGCGAGAGCGGTATTTCGCCGGATCAGACATGGAGTGGCCACGATAGCGGTAAGTCTTCATCTCGAGGATCATCGGCCCTTTGCCAGAGCGCGCATGTTCGATGGCTTCCGCAGCCGCATCGCGGACGGCAAGAACATCCATACCATCGACAAGTTTGCCTTCGATTTCAAAGCTGATGCCGCGTTTAAACAATTCGGTTTCGGCTGAGGCGCGTTGAACGGACGTGCCCATCGCATATTGATTGTTCTCGATCACGAAGATGACAGGCAGGTTCCAGAGTTTGGCCATGTTGAAGGCCTCATAAACCTGACCCTGATTGGATGCCCCATCACCGAAGAAGGCGAGGCTAACGGCTTTATTCTCGAGATATTGGTTCGCAAACGCGAGACCCGCGCCAATCGGAACCTGCGCGCCAACAATGCCGTGCCCGCCGTAGAATTTCTTCTCGGTCGAGAACATGTGCATGCTCCCGCCTTTCCCTTTGGAATAGCCCGTCGCGCGCCCGGTCAATTCGGCCATGACGCCTTTCGGGTCCATGTCGAGCGCCAGCATATGACCGTGATCGCGGTAGCCCGTGATCATCTGATCGCCGTCTTTCATCGCGGCTTTGCATCCGGTGACGACGGCTTCTTGTCCAATATAGAGGTGACAGAAACCCGCGATTTGCCCCATGCCGTAGAGCTGCCCTGCGCGCTCTTCGAAGCGCCGGATCAGCAGCATATCCCGGTAATAACCGAGCAGCTCATCCTTATCCGTCGTGCGCGACGCCGCTTTCTTGGGCGCAGCACTCGATTTCTTGGTGGATTTCTTTGGTGTTTTCGTAGCCATTAATCACTCCGACAGCGCTGTCAGTATCAATTCCCGACATGAACAGCCGAGTATTCATGCGCTTCTTTACATGCCGGGCCTAAGGGTCAAGCCATATTGTGATTTCACCCGGCTTCGAGACATATAACCGCTGTCTAGCTTCGATATCGAGCGTATCGAGGTCAAGAGACCCTGCCGAAAGCAGGTCAACATGCGTTTGAAGATCGGCGCGCCGTGATTCGAGCGCCGTCACCCGCCCCTGTAAATGGTCAGCGCGATCCGCATGTTCCATCCAACGCACGAGGCCTTGGCTGCCTGAGAACGCGTGAAAACCAATGTACAGATAAAAGACAACCAAAGCCGCCGCTGGAGCGCGGCGCTTTACGTCTGGGAGTGTCAATTTAAGCCGCCGGATCATCCGGCCAAATTAGTCGGATCACAGTTTACGTCGCGTTAAGCCTCAGACGAAAATGTGATGACGCCTGGGCGTAAAGTGACAGTCTTAGCCCTTCAGAATCGACCGTCCGGCATAGACCGCCATATCGCCCAACTGCTCTTCGATTCGGAGCAGTTGATTATATTTCGCGAGCCGGTCTGACCGTGCAAGGCTGCCCGTTTTGATCTGCCCGCAATTGGTCGCAACGGCCAAATCCGCGATCGTCGTATCCGATGTTTCGCCCGAGCGGTGGCTCATCACAGCCGTGAAGCCTGCACGGTGCGCCATATCCACAGCATCCAGCGTTTCAGAGAGCGTACCGATCTGATTGAATTTGACCAAGATCGAATTGGCCGCCTTCATTTCAATGCCAGTTTTGAGACGCTTCGGATTGGTCACGAACAAATCATCACCGACAAGTTGGACTGTGTCACCGATGCGGCTTTGCAATTCGACCCAGCCATCCCAATCATCCTCGGCCATGCCGTCTTCGATAGAAATAATCGGGTAATCAGCGGCCAGCTGCGCCAGATAATCGACAAACTCTGTTGAGGTAAGGCTCTTGCCCTCCCCTTTCAGCTCATAACGACCGCCTTCGTAAAATTCGGTCGAGGCCACGTCGAGCGCCAGAAAGACATCCTTGCCCGCGGTATAGCCCGCCGCGTCAATCGCCTTCAAAATATAATCAAGCGCATCGCGCGTGCTGGACAGGTTTGGCGCAAAGCCGCCCTCATCACCAACGTTGGTATTATGGCCATCGGCTTTTAACTTTGATTTCAGCGCGTGAAAAATCTCGGCGCCGCAACGCAGGGCTTCAGAGAAGCTCTCCGCGCCGACAGGCATGACCATGAATTCCTGAATATCGATCGGGTTATCGGCATGTTCGCCGCCATTGATGATGTTCATCATCGGCACAGGCAAAACGTGCGCGTTCGCGCCGCCAACATAGCGGTAGAGGGGCACACACTGACTATCAGCGACAGCCTTCGCGAGCGCAAGCGAGACGCCAAGCATGGCGTTAGCCCCGAGACGGCCTTTGTTCTCAGTTCCGTCTAATGTCTTGAGGATTTCATCAATCCCGCGCTGGTTTTCAGCGTCGAGACCGTAAATCGTGTCGGCGATCTCATCATTCACGTTTTGAACGGCTTTTTGGACACCCTTGCCGAGATAGCGCGTCTTGTCGCCGTCGCGAAGCTCAACCGCTTCATGCGCGCCAGTGGAGGCACCGCTCGGCACGGCGGCACGGCCAAAGCCGCCATCTGACAACGTGACATCCACTTCCAGTGTCGGGTTCCCCCGGCTATCTAGAATCTCGCGGGCAAATACTGTCTCGATTTCAATCATGCGCAGCCGATTAGTCCGATAGACGCGGGAGTCAACAGGATCACGTCTATCAATCTGTCATCGCCCCAAACAAGAAAACCCGGCGAGACCGCCGGGTGTTCATTCTTTATCGTCTGAGAGACCGAAGCCTCTATGCCAAAACAACGCGATTAAGCGGTATTTGGTTTACTCTTTAGCCGCCAAAACCTGACGACCGCGATACATGCCGGATTTCAGGTCGATGTGGTGCGGACGGCGAAGTTCGCCGCTGTCTTTATCTTCGACATAGCTCGGCTTGCCGAGTTTATCGTGCGAGCGGCGCATGCCGCGACGCGAATTACTGATCTTACTCTTAGGGACCGCCATGGTCGCCTCCATCGTTATAACGTAAATCGCGGCCTTAAACCTCATCCTGAGATAAGGAAAAGCCGCGGTGATCGGCGCGCCCCATAGCGAGTCGCGCCATGCTCCGCAAGTGTTACCGCCAGCGGAATGAGAATGCCAACTCGCGAATAACAGTATTTAAATAGCCCCCTAAATTCGCGTTCTCATTATCACCGACGTCGCATTACCAGAAATATCGAGCGTGACTTCCTTATCGCCTGCCAACAGGCCAAGCTACCCGTTCCAATCTTTCACGGAACCGCGCAGCGACTTAATTTCCGCGCGACGCTTTTGCGCTTTCACGGCGCGCTTTGTTGAACTGTAGGAGGGGCGGGTGACGCGGCGAGGTTTATCGCGATGAAGGGCTTTGAGAAGTAATCTTGCTAAACGCTCGCGGGCTTCATCCTGATTGCGGTGGAAACTGCGGTGTGTATCGCACTGTATGACAATGGCGCGCTGGCTTTGGCTGATCCGACCGTCTGAATGGGCGAGCACCCGCGCGACGAACCCGTCCGACCAGCCAAACGCATCGATATAGGCGCGGAGCTGTGCCGCCGAATTGGTTTTATTGACCGATTGCCCGCCCGGCCCCGACGCTTTGACAGCATCGACGCTCATCGCCTGCGCGGGAACATATAGTCCGTTTCGAATGTGCAAATCATCCATCGGTTCTGACTAGCATTTCAGAATGGTCAGGACTATAGCAGAGCAAGTTTATCGATAAACAACATGGATTGATCATGAAAAAGCGCGCTCTCCTTTTTGCTTCCGTTATCGCCCTGGCGGCTTGTGAGACGACCTCCGTGCCCAATCTAAAGGCCGCTGATGCGTCATCGTCTCTGCCGCAATTAGAATTCGAAAAGTTCACCCTCGATAATGGTCTCGACGTCATCTTGCATGTTGATAGATCCGATCCGATTGTCGCCATCAATCTCGCCGCTCATGTGGGCTCTGCCCGCGAAGAAGCCGGCAAGACAGGGTTTGCGCATTTGTTCGAACACTTGCTGTTCCTCGATTCTGAGAACCTTGGCTATGGGGGCCTCGACGTCATGAACACCCGCATCGGCGGTGAAGGGACGAATGGCTTTACCACCAATGATATGACGCAATATTTCCAAGCCGTCCCCGCGGACGCGCTTGAAAAAGTGATTTGGGCTGAAGCCGATAAGCTTGGTTGGTTCATCAACACGGTTAATCAAAATGTGATCGACCGCGAGAAACAAGTCGTCAAAAACGAAAAGCGCCAGCGCGTCGACAATGAAGCCTACGGACATAATTTCTACATTATTGGCAAAGCGCTCTACCCCGTCGGCCATCCTTACAACCACACGGTCATCGGATCGCTCGAGGATCTCGACAATGCGACCTTGCAGGACACGAAAGACTTCTTCGCCAAATGGTACACGCCACAAAATGTGACCGTGACAATTACTGGCGACTTCGATCCGGCGGAAGCCCGCACACTCGTAGAGCGCTATTTCGGTGAAATTCCGGCGGGCGACGTCCAACCCGAGCGTGTTATCGCACCGGTCACGCTCACAGAAAGTAAGATGTTCGTGCATGAGGACAGCTTCGCCAAAGTGCCGCAGCTCAGCATGGTCTGGCCCGCTGTCGCAGAATATCACACGGATTCCTACGCGCTCGAAGTCCTCATGACCTATCTATCGGACGGCAAACGCGCGCCGTTCAACGAAGTGATGATTGATGAAGAACAGCTCACCACCGGTGTCGGGACCTTCACCTATTTCAAAGAACTCGCGGGCGAAGTTTATTTGTTCGTTTCTCCTAAGGCTGGCGAAGATATTGACGATTTGATCCCGGCGATCACCGCGTCTTTTGCCCGATTTGAAGCCAACGGCATCCCCGAAGATGCGCTGGAGCGGATCAAGACGGACGCCGAAGTCTCCGTTTATGATGAAGTCCAGAGCGCGCTCGGCAAAGCCATTGCGCTGGCTGAATATAACCTATTCCGGAACGATCCCGGTTATCTTGATGATGACATTGCCGCACTGCGCGCTGTCACCGCCGCCGACGTCATGGACGTTTACCACCGCTACATCAAAGACAAGCCGTTCATCTCAACCTCTTTCGTCCCAAAAGGCGAACTTGAACTCGGCTTAGACGGCGCAGCGACCGCCACAGTGGTCGAAGAAGTTGTCGTCCAAGGCGCAGAAGCGGACGTACCTTATAATCCAGACGCCCGTATCTATGAACCGACGGCGTCCGCGTTTGACCGCACAGTCGAGCCGGACTTTGGCGCGCCCTACACATTGCCTGTCCCAGCAATCTGGACGGCTGAGGCCGGAAATGGCTTAGAGATTGTAGGCATTCAATCCGTTGAAGTGCCTTTGATTGAGTTTTCGATTGATTTTGACGCGGGTAAAAATCGCGCGACCGCCGCGAAGCCCGGTGTCGCCACGATGATGGGTGACTTATTGATGAAGGGCTCAGGCTCACTCGACACGGCCAGCTTCCAAGAAGCGCTCGGCAATCTCGGTTCAACCATCAATGTTTCCACAAGCAACCGCTTTACGACGGTCCGCGGGAAAACTTTGGCCCGAAACCTCGACGCCACCGTCGCACTCGTCAACGATATGATCAATACGCCCGCGTTTGACGCGACTGAGTTTGAGACATTGCGCGAAAGCTACGCCCAAAGCGCCGTCGCGCAGCAAGCCAACCCGAACTTCTTAGCATCCCAAGCCGAAGCGCGCCTGACTTACCCGGGCGATAGCGCCCTATCCGTCGCCGGCGCAGGCACAGAAGATCAAGTCCGCGCGATCACGCTGGAGGACCTTAAGGCCTTCCATACCAACTATATGGACCTCTCCACGGCGACCTTGAACATTGTCGGCGACTATCAGGAAAGCGATGTGTTGAGCGTATTTGGCACAATCGGTGATCCCGTTGACGGCGAACTCGCCGATAAGCCCCGCCCGGCCATGGCCCCCGTAGATTACACGACAATTTATTTCTACGATGTGCCGGACGCCAAACAGTCAGTCATTCGTATGACCCGCCCGGCGCTCACATCGGTTGACCCGGACTATGCGCGTCTTGATGCGCTCAACTTCCCACTGGGCGGCATCTATACGTCGAAACTGATGACGGAATTGCGCGTCAATAAAGGCTACACTTACGGGATCGGCTCTGGCGCCAACGCTGACAAAGATAGCGGGTCTTTCTTGGTCCGAACATCGGTTCGCACCAATGCGACCAAGGAAAGCCTCGAGCTCATCCGCGACATTGTCGCTGAGCATGGCCGCAACATGACGGAATCGGAACTGGCGGAAATGAAAGAATCGCTGATGCGCGGTCAGGCCCTCAAGACAGAAACACTCGGCGATAAGCTGGGGCTCATCCAAGACATTAGCCGCAATGACCTACCCGCCGATATTCGGGCCCAAGAAATGGCACGGGTTCAGTCGATGACACTCGCCGATGCGAAAGTGCTGTCGGATGCGCATATGCGTCCCGATGCGATGCGGATTGTCGTTGTCGGAGATGCCGCGAGCCAAAAAGCGCGGCTGGCTGATCTTGGCTATACGATTGTCGACTTGAACTAGACGCAATCAATTCCATCAAACTTAAGCCGGACGGTTCTGCCGTCCGGTTTTTTTATGTGTCAGCAGGATCGCTCATAGCTTCAATATTCGCGTCGGCTTGGCGGATGGCCGCTTCCATTTTCTCTTCCGCCGACGCCAAGTTTTTCTTCGGGTCCTGATAGAAGGCCGTAAACTTCATGATTTGAAGAAAGGTCTTGTTGAGCACCCGTCCGGGCAGTTTCATCGGGCGATCGAAATCAAACAACAAGATCACACGCTCTTCGTCAGTCTCATTCCAGACTTCATGTTCATACGTGTCATCGAAGACAAAAATTTCGCCCTCTTTCCAGGCCGTGATCGTGTCATCGACACGGATACGGCATTGCTCGCGGTCCTTCGGAATAATCAAGCCCAAGTGACTTCTCAAAATGCCCTTGGTCACACCCTTATGCGCCGGGATATGATAGCCGGGCGCGAGGATGGAAAACATCGCTGTTTGAATATGCGGCACGCGCGATAAAATATCCGCTGTGACGGGCGTGAGCTGGGTATTCGTCTCCATGCGTTGGCCGAAACCATAGAGGATGTAGGTCTTCCAATTCTTCGCGGTGGAAAGACGGTACTGATCCGGCGACAATTCGTGGAACGCGGGAATATCGTCGCGAAACGCGAGTACGGCTTGCGCCTCCTTGCGAATGGCTTCCCAATTATCCGTAAATTCAGACAGCCACGGGAAATGCGCGTTATCCAGCTTGGGCGTATCAGGCACTTTGGATTGCGCCGACTGGAAGCCTGCAATCTTGCGCACGAGCTTCTTACCAGTCTTCTTGATGAAGGCCCGGCGAGGATTGCTGAGGTTTGCGGGCTTTTCCGCTGGGTCGATTGAGGCTGGGTCAGTCATGGCGCAGGCCTTTATGCCAGTAGATCCGGCCCGTCCATCATGGAGTTCCGTGTCACCGGTACCGCACCGACAGATTTGGCCAATTGAATCTGGAAATTCATATGCTTCCCGTAGAGGAAGCTAAATTCTGAAATGACCAGATAGAACTCCCACATGCGGGCAAAACGCTCATCTTTCATGGTCACGACTGCGTCTCGGTTCGCCTGAAAGCGCCTCTCCCATTCCGCGAGGGTCCACGCATAATGCAGGCGAAGAATTTCCATATCCGTGACCCAAAGCCCCGCCTTTTCGATGGCAGCAAACGTCTCTGACAGAGCTGGACTATACCCCCCAGGGAAGATATATTTTCGAATCCATTTTCCTGTCGCCCCAGGCCCACCTTTACGACCGATAGAATGCACCAAGGCACAACCATCCTCCGTCAACACGTCGCGTATTTTCGTGAAATATTCTTCGAAATTCCCAACCCCCACATGTTCGAACATGCCAACCGAGACAACCCGATCATAGGGCCCTTTACAATCGCGGTAATCCTGCAATCTGATCTCGACCTTATCTTGCAGACCCGCCGCTGCGACGCGTTGGCGCGCTAAAGCAAATTGATCTTGAGAGAGGGTAACACCCACAACATTGACGCCATGGTTTTTAGCCAAATGGATCGCCATTCCGCCCCAGCCACACCCAATATCCAGCACGCGCTGACCGGGTTCCAGTCGGAGCTTCGCCGCAATATGGCGTTTCTTCGCCAACTGCGCCTCTTCTAAGGTAATCTCTTCCAATGGCTTGATGTCGGTCGGCCAATAGGCGCAACTATATTGCAGGTCGGAATCAAGGAAGAGGCGGTAAAGGTCGTTGGAAAGATCATAATGCGCCTCAACATTTTTTATTGAGGCGTTGCGTTTATTCCGCTGCATAGTCTTTCGAAATGTCTTTTGAATCGTCTTGATACCTTTACGGATTGGCCCTTTGCGAAGCCCATCGCGATTATGCGCGAACACCTCTAGCAAGCCGCGAATTCCGCCGTCTTCAATGATCAGAGTTCCGTCCATATAGGCTTCGCCCGCATGGAGTTCCGGGTTGAGAAACAGTTTCCGGTAGAGACGTGGGTCTGTCACACGGACCGTCGCGGAGGGCGCCCCACCAGGACCGAAATCATGTCGGGTGCCGGTATGATCAATAATTGTCAGTCTTCCAACCGAAACGAAACGATGCATTAGCGGGGCAAGTAGTTTCATAGGTGCAGCATAAGCACCCTAGGAACTTCAACAAATCACATTTGTTTCAAGAATTATTGTGCGGCCAGCAATTCAGGCTCGCTCAGCACGTCACGCCGTAACCATTCAGCCACAGCGTCCGCGGCTTTCACGGACGACTTTCCGTCCGTCAAATCGAAGGTATCTTCAAAGGCTAGGTTCTGCGCCGGGAGGTAATCAGCATGCGCATCTGTTGCCCCATGAACCGTTTCGATCAGATCACTCACGTCCGTCAACACGGGTCCGGTTGTCCAATTCAAATAGAGCGGATTACCCTGCCAGTCCGCATCGTGACTATTCAGGAAAATCACCGGCCGACGCTCATGCAAGAACTCATAAATCTGTGACGAGACATCACCGAGATAAATATCGGCGGCGCGCGTGTAAGTCATGTCGACGCTGCGCGGGCTGCCTAGATCAATGTGAATATTGGGCAAATCCAAGAACCGCTTTGGCAGCGGCTTGCGGCGCCGAACACGTTTGAATTCAACGGACGTATGAATCTTGCGCTGATAAATCATGATATGCGGCGCGAAGATTAAGTTCAGATCAGGGTTCGCGGCAAACGCGTCCAAAACCGCCTCACCCATCGTGTACCAACTCGACAGGTGCGGATCGAAATGCGGATTATATAAAACAACCGGATTGTCATTATCGAACAGTTTGGGTTCGCCGCCATGCGCGACAAAATCAAATTTGGGATACCCCGTGACGGCATAGTCCCCGTCCCGGATCAAACCATGTTCTTTATGCCGTTTTTCGAGCTTTTCACCCGGCACCAGAACAAAATCGAAATCACGGATCGAGACTTTTTCTGTCACCGCACGATCCCCCGCGCCGTGATGGGTAAGAATAAATTTCAAATGATCCAACCCAAACTGCGTCTTCATCATCAAAGACGTGCTCTCTGGAACGACAAAAACATCGAACTTCGCCAATGTTTCTAGGTTTTCCTGCAGCACGGAAATGCGGCGCGCGGGGGCCACGGAATTCGCGGCGCGGCGTATACCCCGATCAGATTTCGTCGTGTCTAAATCGATGAAATTCGTGCGAGCCGCGAGGGCGGGGCCCAGCCCGGACAAGACGATGTCTTTTTGCTCCGCTGTCGAAGTCAGAACGCTCACATCGATATCGGCGTGCCGGATCAACATTTCACGCAGCACAGGCGCTGTATGAGCTACCTGATGCGGGACCTCATGATTGTAAAGAAACGCAACCTTCAGCCGCGTACCATCATATTTATGGAGTTTATTTGGCATTTCTATCACTCCTTAATCCCAGCATGGAAACGACTGATAGTCACAAAGGGTTGCAGATCTGTCACGATTTCGTCATCTGGGGGGCAGGCTCAAACCCGCCCTCACTTTTCGCCCAATGTTGGATCGGCAGGCTCAAATTTTGCGCGTCTGCCCGCGTCTTGGCCTTTGGATCAACAACGATCGTTTGGTCCATGATCGGTAGAAGCGCGAAATCCGCTCTACTATCGGTGTAAAATACGGTGGGCCCGGTAAGATTATTCGCGATCAGGTAAGAGGTGACAGCCGCGCGCTTTGCGTCTCCGTAACAATTTTCCGACGCAAACCGATCTTCAAGACGGTCCGCTTTCCACGCCATTTGCGTGCAAACCACCCCATCCACTTTAAGGCGCTCGGCAATGGGACCAACGATCAAATCCACACCCGCTGACGCGATCAAAATATGGTCGCCACGATCGCGATGATAAGCCAGCGCCGCGCGTCCGCCGGGACGCAGACCTGAGCGGATTTCCGCATCAGCAAAAGCGCCAGCCATCTTTTCTAGGTCGGGTCGCGTTCGCCGCATAAGGCTCCACCGCATCATGGACTGCTTGACCGCACCACGAGGCCGACGACCGGCCTTATATTCAATTTGATCTCGGATCGTCTCAAACAGTAACGGCCCCCAAAACCAAGGTCGTGTCCGGACACTTCGCCATACAAAACGGCCCCATGTCCCACGCTGCGTCAACGTGTAATCCAAGTCGAAAACAGCAATCATGAGATCGGATCATCCTCAAAGGCAGACAAGGTTTTCAAGACGAGAACGATGACAACGATCAGCGCGACCGAATAGCCGACGATCCATGCCCAACCTGTGCCTATTTCGCCCAACCACCGGGTCAGAAGAATAAAGCTTGTAATATAAGCCACGATCCCGGCCGCGCGAGCATAGATCGCGCGCTCGGGTTTTCCGACCGCATAAAAGACCGGGTAGAGCGGCGCAACGGCCGCAAAAATAGCGGCCCCTAAAACGAGCAAGACAGCCAAACTCGGGACGAGCTCATATCCGTCCCCCAGAAAATGGTCGACGAGTGGCGGCGCAAAGACATAGGCCAAGGCCGATAAAACAACGCCTGCAGCCAAAGCCACGGCACTGGCTTTACTGACTAAGCGTAGAATTTGTCCGCCCTTCCCGGCCGCAACAATCCGCGCCAGTTCCGGGTAGATGACTTGATCAAGCAGCTTCACACCCTCTGAGAGAAGCTTCGCGATTTCCTCCGCGAATTTGTAAACCGCGACAAATACGGGCCCAAACACAACCATGACCAAGAGAACGGGTAAGTGAGAAAAGCCCGCCGCCAAAGAGCTATCCACATAGGCTTTGGTCGCAAATGACCAAAGGCCAGTCCTTGGGCGCCAGAAATCTATTTTTGCTTTGATGGCGGGCTTAAGGATCCCGCGCCGGGCCAGTTCGGTCAGCCCTAAGCCAACTACGACAAAGTTTCGAACGAGCGCCCCAAAATACCAAACAGCGATAAATCCCATCATACCCCACCCTTGATGGGCCGCGATTAAGACACCGATCAGGCGGACCGTCGGCATAACCAACCAGGCGGCGGCCAATCCGGTAAATTTATCGAACAGGCGCAGGACACCCGTGCTCATGCCCGTTTGCTGGAACAAAACGACCGAGCAATAACTAACAACGAGCCAGAAAAGCTTGGACGGGTCGATCTGTTCATCGCCTGCCCAAAAATCTGGGTAAGCGTTCACAAAAGCAACGAAAACACCAAACATGGCAATCGCCGCGACATAAGATAAACTAACGGCGACGGCATCCAGAATGGCGCCAAATTTGACGAGTCGCGCAAAAGACGCCCCATCATTGGCTTCGACATCATCAGACCCAAATCGAATGATGGATTGCCACGGTTGGAATGTCATCATTTCGGCAAAGAAAATCATATAGGCATGTAGGAAAATTACGGTCCCTAATTCGACCTGACTATCCAGGGCCTGCGCTGTAACGATCAGCGTAATCACGCCCAGAACAGCCCCCACCGCCTTCGCGCCAAACAATAGCCCAGCATTCGAGGCGATTCGGTTTCCAACCGTACGCGTGCATTGAATCGTAAGATCCATCAGTCGCGCGCCGCCAATATCGCTTCGACAAGGGTTAAATCAGATGGCTTGTCGACATCAATGGCGGCTTCCGCGAAGGGCAATAGAACAGGCGCGGCAGACAAGCCCAGCTTTTTCGAGACCGCTTCAAACGCGCCGCCCAGTGTCAGCCGGCCCGACGCATATTTCACACCAAGGCCCAAGCCTACCGTGCGGGCCAATTTCAACGGGTCCTTGCGAAAGTCTTGGGCGACGCGCCAAAAACGGATCGCTTCGAGTGCATTTTCATTGGCGAGGTAAAACAGGTTGCAGCCACTCACCGCATGATCGGCGAACCGCAAATAGGTCCGTTTCGTCGTCGGGTAAGCGGCCTGAATAACCGCCTCAGTAGCCAATCCGGCTGTGAAATCCGCGCCCGAGGCCCGCGACTGAGCGACGAAATTTTCCACCATATCCGATGTCAGCAAGGCATGATCGCACGTCGTGAGCAAGACCGGAAACGCCCCGTCGCTGGCCGCCATTAGCGCGCTATCAGCGGGACCGCATCCCCCCTCAACGATCACAAACCCGGTTTTTGGCTCTGGATAGCCCGACAGCGCAAACGGCGCATCAATTCCGGCGTTACGAAGCGCCGTCGCGACGCGTTCAACCATTGCAATACCGCCGATCGGAATGTCGGCTTTGAACGCCACACCGGCATGATCGCAGAGGGCATCCGGGCCGGGACGCTGTCCGGCCAGAATTATCGCGCGAAGACTCACAGTTCAGCCTCGACCATACGGTATGTTTTATAGGGTTCGGCCCCCACCAATTCGCAAATACTCGTCATGCTGCGATTGCCTTCCAATATCCAAGACAACTCGCATTGGGTAAAACCTTGTGCTTGTCCGGCGTCGAAAGCGTCTGAACAAATCTGAGTCGTCAAGGCAACGCCGCGACGACCTTTGTGAAACTTGCGTTTGAGTCCCATCAACGGCACGCGACCTTTGGTGACTTTTTTTGCTTTGATACGCCAAAGAAGTTGCGCCCAGCCAAAGGGTAGCAATCGGCCATTCAACCCTTTCACGACCTCGTTCAGATCCGGAATCATCCAAATAAACGCAGCGGGTTCACCGTCGACAAACCCAATTTGAAACCCTGTTTTAAACATGATCGGCTTCATCTCTTTGGCCATATGGCTAAATTGTTCTTCAGAGAACGGGACATAACCCCAATTATCCGACCAAGCGTCATTGAATATTTCTCGCGCCATCCGGACATCGCCCATGAAGTCACGCGTATTCATAGACCGCCACGTCAATCCGGAGTCCGTTTCGGCTTTGCCGCGCAAAGCGCTAACCAATCGCCCTGACGGTGCGCCGTCCGTAAGATCCGCGAGATAGGCATAGAGGTCTGTCGATTTCTCAAATCCGTTTCGCGTGATCGCGTCGACTTGGTGCGGATGGCCATAGGGCATCATGACGGCGGGCGGATGTTCAAAACCGTCAACCAACAGGCCGACTTCCTCATTCACACTCCACATCGCCGGACCGCGCAAATGCGTCCGGCCCTGCGAACGCGCCCAGTCTTTCGCCGCGTTCAAGAGACCGTCGGAAAGCGCCGGGTCGTCTTCACAATCAAAATAACCAAAGAAAGCAACAGCCCCTCCATGAACCTGATCATGCGCTGTATTGATAAAGGCGGCGATACGCCCGACCGCTTGCCCGGCGCGGCGCGCCACAAAAAAACGGGCTGTTATTGCGGCGCGTGTTGGGTTTTTAGCGCTGAGTTGGGCTTTGCGCTCAAATCGTAGCGGCGCACGCCACTCAGGCTCACCCGCGTACAGGGTGTAGGGTAGAGCGAGAAAATCGCTATCGGCTTGATCCGATCCGCTGATATCAAATGCGACACGCGCCATGCGAAGGGACCCTTTGGTTACTCAATAAAGGGGCTGCCATGACGGCAGAGCCTGTTACGGGTCAACCAAATTAATGGAAATTTCAACGCCGTCATGCGGGACAGTGAAGCGCGTTTCTTCCCATTTTGGAAGGCGTAGCGATTCAATCACAGGATTGTTAGACAGGCCAAACGGCTCTTTCGGTCTAAAATTCCATTTCTTATCGAGCTTCCGGTCGCCGTCGATGTCGTGATAACCGACAATGGCATATTCGCCTGCGCCCGGCACGTGGATGCAAACCTTCATCGGGCCGGCTTCTGCGGGCACGCGAATGCGGCGTAATTTGCCGGAGCTTTTCATAAAGTCATTTTCGCCGAAAAGCTCTAGTTTGAGAATGCCTTCTTCGTAAACATTATTGATCGTCAAGCGGACTTGATGGTAGCCCAAGATACAACGGTCCGCGGCATCTGTGTCATAAAGCTCGAGACCGCGCTCCACACCGATTTCGGATCGAGGTTCGGCTTCATCATTAGCCAGCGCAGTGGACGTTGCAGCCATGCCGAAACATCCAATCGCAAAGGCCGAAGCCACGCGAATAATTTTTTGGTCGAGTCTGTGCGGGGGAATTGCGTTGATCATGGCTTTTCAATAGGCCCAGTTAAATGAGCACGGCATGAACCATTTCATGTCGTGTGCCGTCCGAATATGGCACGGAATGAGACTTATGAAAGTGTGCATCGCAGGAATCTCTTGGGTCGTCTAAACACATATCTTTTCAAAAGAGCAATGTCTGCGATTGGCGGGTTGATCGTTTTTGCCTGTTGCGTCCTCCTGTTAGAACGCCTGCTACGTATTTTTGAGGTTGTCACGACGTCGACAAAACCTGCATCTGATGCGTCCAATATGATTGTTTCGCTCTTGCCTTATTATCTTGGCATTGCCGTGCCGATGGCCTTGATGCTGGGCACGATCATTACCGTTGACCGCTTTTCGCGCTCCTCTGAATTAACGGCGGCCTTGGGCGCGGGCGTATCCTTGACCCATATGACAAAGCCGTTTCTTGTTGTCGCGGCGATTTTGGCCGTTGGGTCGATCTTGATTGAGGGCTGGTTACAGCCGCTCGGGCGGTATCGGTATCGGACGGTTGAGAATTCCGTCAAACAGACGTCCTTTACGGCCGCCTTGCGCGAAGGCACGTTCACGACCGTTGGGTCTCGAACTTATTTTGGCGGCACGGCCAAGCCTAACGCCGGAATCGGGCCCATTTTTATCTATGACGCGATCCTTGATACCGAGGGGGTCGAGACCGGGTTTCGCCTAACAACAGCCAATGAAGGCGAATTAATTATCCGTGAGAAAAGCGGCGCGCCGGTCCTGCAACTCGGCGCCGGTCAAGGCTATCAAGTCACGGACAATTCGCGCCTATCAGACAATGGCAGCTTTGACGGAATTTCGATTGCGGGTGTATCAAACCCGACCCCATTTCGGATTCGCGGCAATGATGAGCGCGAACTCACTTCGACCGAGCTGTTTGAAAACCGCCGCGGCGATCAACGGACAGAAATTGATCGCAATACGAATAACGCGACCTTGCACCGCCGTATCGCGCGCACGATGCTGCTCTTCCTAATCCCCTTCATCGCAGTGCCCTTTGGTCTGAACTATGGGCGAAATCCGTCTTCTGCGGGCATATTTGTCGGCGTGGTTTTCGTGGTTTCCTTCGAGAAAGCGCTCGAATTTGCGCAATCGCTTGGCGCGTCCGGGAAATTGCCGCCATGGGTCGGAATATGGGGGTTAATGACCTTCCTCACCATCTTTGCCGCCTTTGTGTTCTGGAAGAGTGCCTTTAAAATGGGCCAACCTCCGCTGACATCGTTCGCGCAGTGGGTCAGTCACGCGCAGGGGCAAGTTCGAACCTTTATCCAAAAAACACGTCGTCGTTTACGCGGCGAGACAGAGGTCCCGCGTGCTTAAATTCGCAGTCTATCTCTCCAAGGCCTTTCTCTTCACCTGGTTGATGGTTGTGTTCGGATTCCTCGTGCTTATCGGTTTGCTCGATAGTCTGGCCAACGGCGCAGACATTGTCGCGAGCGGCGAAGGATTTAAAGGTACATTCAAATATATGGCGCTACGTGCGCCCGTCATCTTTGACCGTATTTTTGTTTTCACTCTCGTCGTTGCGATCTTACTGACCTATGTGAAATTGATCCGACAGCATGAGCTCGTCGCCCTGCTCGGCTTCGGGATTAGCGCGACGCGGCAAGTGCTCCTTCTGACCCCTGTCGTGCTCGGCGCGTCTATCCTGTCGATTACCTTTATTGATTATACGATGGCCCCTGCCGTGCGCGCTCTGCAGGCGTGGGGAATTGGTGAGTATAAAATAAAGAACATCACCCGCGATAACCCGCTTTGGCTCGAGGACAATGGGGCCATCATTCGCGCGACAGAACGCGTCTCCTACGAAACACTCGGCGAAATTCAGATTTTTGAACGAAACGAACTCGGAGAAGTCGACTCGATTATTTGGGCGGATAAAGGCACTTACGCTGGGGATGGATGGACGCTGCAGGGCGTTCGCCGTCTCGAAGTGAAAGGCTCAAACGGCGAACCGCGCGAAGCCACGCGAATCAACGGCAATGCAACGTGGACGACCTCGCAGACCCCAACATCCATTGCTCGCCTCGCAGCTGAGCCCCGTGATTTATCGCTTTCGGAAATGCGGGACTTCATGAAACCCGGCAATAGCGGGGCCAAACCGGCCTTCGCCTACGCCTTCTGGCACGCGCACCGTCTCACTCGCCCCCTCGCCGCTCTTATTCTGCTCATGGCCTGTGCCGCGATGATGCAGCGCACAGGGCGGGAGGACACAGGTGATAAAACCCTTGTTTTAGGCATTACGCTTGGCTTCGTGTTTCTGATTATTGACGGGGCTATGGCCACATTTGCAGCATCGGGCGGCCTTTCTGTCGGTCCGGCCATCGCGATGCCATTGCTCGCCTTCGGGCTGCTTTCAGCATTTCTTCTCACGCGCACTGAGGCGCTATAGCCGCCCTATGACCGCGTCCTTATTCATCAACCCGCATTCAGAGCGCGTCGGCAAAAAAGGCTCTCGCCTTGCCACGCATGCGGATGAGCACGGCGCGCGCGTCTTTGATCTCGCCTTATTCGAAGCTCTGCCCAGCCAAGTTGAAGCTGCACTCAGCACCTCTGACCTCATCGTCATCGAAGGCGGAGACGGCACAGTTCAATGCGTCATGAGCGAAGTCATGCGACAAGTCGGCGATACCGACACTATCCCGGATTTCGCCATCGCGTCCGGCGGCATGACAAACCAAATCGCCAAAATCATTGGTATGAAACGCGTAGGCCGATCCGGATTAAAGACCATCCACAACGACCCAAAAGCGCTTCAAACACGCATGATCCGCCTGTCGTGCGACGGCGTTCCCGATCAATACGGTTTTCTCTTCTCCACCGGGGCCCTGCCGATGGTGACGGACTTTGCGAAAAACGAACTCCACACACGCGGCATTGGCGGCTCGGCAGCCGTTGTCGGCGGGATCGTCAAGGCCGTAACCGCGGAACGAGATAGCGTCATGCCCGCCACCGATTGCACACTCACGATTAACGGGGTCGTGCATACGGGGCCACATCTGGGCACGATTGCAACAACCCTTCCCTCTGTCGCGCTCGGTTTGGACCCGTTTTGGGGCGATGAAGACGGCGATCTTCGTCTGACTTATGTCGAAGGGGGGTGCTCAAAGCTTTATCGCCACCTGGCTGAGGTTTGGGTCGGTTTCAAAGATAAAGATCGCCGTCCCGATGGCTTTTATAGCTGGAATACAGACACGGCGGAATTCGCCTATTCTGGTCCTGTGATGCTGGATGGTGAACCGTTAAATCTGCCCGGAAACAAGTTCCGGATATCCGCCAGCCGACCAGTCACGATCCGGCGATGACCGGCAAAAATACGGGCGCAAAATCGGACCAGCTGCTGGACTTGATCCGATCTGAACAGCTTGATCCCCCTGCGCGCGTTCACGCGGTGATGAACGCCATTCGGACGCGCCACTCTGGACGGGTACTCGGTTTTGTCTATTACGGATCCAGTTTGCGCGATCTGGACGATGCGGGAAAAATGCTCGACTTCTATGTGCTCGTCGACAGCTACCGTAAGACGCATGGCTCGACACTATCGGGGCGATGGAGAGCCCTAACGAACCGCCTCATCCCGCCCGCTGTCTATTATCTTGAACAAGAGAATGACGGCGTCTTATCGACCTGCAAATATTCGATCATCACTTTAGACGAGTTTGAACGCCGCTGTTCCGATAGTTTTCTCAGTCAAGTGTGGGGCCGGTTCAGCCAGCCTTGTGCGTTGTTGGATGCATCTAACCCCGCGATTGAAGACCGAATTTTACAAGCCCGCGTCGCGGCCGTGCGAAAACTTGCGCGTGAGACCGCGCCACTGTTTGACGCGCCTGCAACGGCGCCTGAATTCTGGGGTCGCGCCTTTTATGAGAGTTACCGCACGGAACTGCGTCCCGAAAGTGACGACGGGCGCGCGCAGGAAATCGTCGCCCGCTACCAAGCCCGTTACGACACAGTCAGCGAAACGCTCTTCGGGGCGTCCGATAACGGACAGTATGCTGTTGAAACCTACCCCGGAAACGGCTCAAAATTTCGGTGGTTCATGCGCCGTATGATCGGGAGACCCATCGCCGCGATCCGCGTTTTAAACAGCGCCGCCACTTTTGATGGCGGCCTTGATTACGTTCTGCGCAAAGTAGAGCGACACTCTGGCGTGTCGCTCGAGGTCACAAAGGCGCAACGTAAACACCCCGTTCTCTGGTCGCCCGTCCTAGGATGGAAACTCTGGCGACGCGGCGCGTTTCGCTAGGGTAGCCCCCTAGACAGGAGCCTTTATGCAGACGCTTGCATCCGGCGCATCATTTCCGCGATGATGTCATCGCCATTGTCTTTAAGCGCTTTAAAACGGCTGAGGATCGCGTTGACGTCCTCTTCCGTGTGCGCAGCTGAGACGGAAATCCGCAGTAGACTTGAGCTTTCAGGTGTTCCGGGCGGCACGGCCAAATTGACGTAAACGCCTTCTTGTAACAGCCAATTCCATTCCATCGCGGCCTGCACCTCATTATCACGGCGTACCGCAATCACAGGGCTGGCGGGCGCGCAAAGCTCGAAGCCCATATCGCTAAGTCCCGCATGCAATTGTGCGGCGCGGGCCATAATATTGTGACGCAACTCAGGGCGCGTTTTAATCGCATCTAGCGCCGCCTGTGCCGCGCAGATGTTGGACGGAGCTGCAGAGGCGGTGAACATATAAGGGCGCATAACCTTGCGCAGCAGTTCAAATTCAGGATGGCGCGACGCACAAAAGCCGCCGACCGACGCGAGGCTTTTGGAAAATGTGCCAGAGTAGAAATCGATTTTATCCAGAACACCTTGCTCTTCAGCGATCCCAGCCCCTGTCTCACCAAAGACACCGTAACTATGGGCTTCATCCACATAGAGATAGGCGCCGTGCTTATGCGCGACGGCAACAAATTCATCGATCGGCGCAATGTCGCCAAACATGGAATAGAGCCCTTCAATCACGACCAACGCATGGCCGCCTTCGGGGATTTTCTGCCGCGCGAGGCGTTTGTCCAAATCCGCGGGATTATTATGGCGAAAGCGGACGGTCGTTGTTCCCGCCAAGCGCGTCCCGTCAATGATACAGGCATGCGCATCCGCGTCGATAAAGATCACATCATTCGGACCCGCCAATCCGGCCATCGCGGCCAAATTTGTGACGTAGCCTGTCGTGAAGACGATGCAGGACGGCTTGCCGAGATGCGCGGCTAAATCGCGCTCTAACTGTTCATGTTCGACATATGTGCCATTGGCAATGCGTGAGCCTGTGGTGCCAGTCCCGTGACGATCAATCGCGTCTTTAGCGGATGCACGCGTCGACGGATCAAAGGTGAGTCCAAGATAATTATTTGTGCCCGCCAGGATGATTTCGCGGTTGCCAATGCGCCCGCGAGTGGCGCTCATTATATCATCAAACGTCATATCAAACGGATCGACGCCGAGCTTTTTCACGACATCGACACGTTGCTTAAGCGGGTCATATTTGCTGAAAATCGATAGGCCGGAGGCGGCGACTTTCTCGCCATCCGCAGTGCTTTTGGGTCCACTCATGAGTTCAATAAGTCCTGAATAGCATTCACCAATTCACCGACCGTTTTGACGTCACTAATGACTTCCATCGGAATCGAAATATCGTAGTGATCTTCCAATTCCATAATCAGGTCGAAAACCGCTGTGGAATCAACTTCAAGGTCGGACATAATGCCTGACGCCCGTAGGATTGGCTTGTTTTTGACATTATACGGCTTGAGCAGCTCGCATATTTTATCAAATATTTGCTCATCAGTCGGCATGCGGGCCCTTTCAACAGTGGCCATACGTTTCAAGCCGCGCCGTTACCAAGCTGATAGCTGGGCGTCTAGCCACCCATTCACCACCCCTAACGTGCAAGTGTGACGGCTAACCCGCCGTTTCAACAGCGCGGAGTTGTGTTGGTGTCTGTAAATCGATGATGCCGCCATCGAGGTATTTTTGCTTCACGCGCGCGCGCGACAGCTTACCTGATGAGGTAATAATCATGGTCGATTTTGGAACCAGCATGAGTTGTACGGGCACACCCACTTCGAGACGAATCGCGGCAGAGACCGCGGCTTCAATTTCGGCGAGTAGTTTCCGATCCCGCGTCCGGCACTCAAGCAGCAACATGATCGTTTTCTGATCGCCCGCTCCGCCGACGGAGAAAGCGCAGGCCCGACCACAGCGATGCGGGGCCGCAGCTTGTGCCGCCCATTCAATATCTTGGGGCCAAATATTGCGGCCATGATAGAGGATAAGGTCTTTATAGCGCCCCGTCACGATCAACTGGCCACCGTGCCAATAGCCCAAGTCCCCTGTATCGAGCCAACCATCGCGTGAAAATGCGGCTTCCGTCGCTTGGCTGTTGCGGAAATAGCCCGGCGATAGGGACGGTCCCTTTAAGCAAATCCGACCGATATGGTCTTCGCCCAAAACGGCGTTATCTTCGTCGCGCACTTCAACGTCATGATCTGGCAATTTGACACCGCAGGCGACAAATGTCCGACGATCCGCTTTTGGCGTCAGGTCTGTCGCCGTCACGGCATCGGACGAGGTCTCGTAACGGCGCATATCAATTGTATGTTTCAGCAACCCCTGCCCCAGCGGCGCGAAAGTCGCGGCCAACGTGGTTTCGGCCATGCCGTAGGACGGTGTAAACGCACTTTCCTTAAAGCCCATCGGCGCAAATAGCTCTGCAAAATCAGTCAGCGGCTCTGGACGCACCATATCGCCGCCGATCCCTGCGCCGCGCCAGCTCGATAGATCCAGCTCGCGGTCTTCACGCCAGCGGCGCACACACAGCTCGTAGCCAAATGTGGGGGAATAGGACAGCGTGCCCTTGTGATCTGAAATCAACTGGAGCCACGTCACCGGGCGGCGCGTGAAGTCAGTTGGATCCATAAAGTCGACAGACATTTGCGAAACAAGCGGCGCAAGCATACAACCGATCAGTCCCATATCATGGTAGAGCGGCAGCCAAGACGTCGCCCTGTCCGTTTCATTGACCTGCAGACCATATTTCGTGATCGCATGACAATTGGCCGACACGGACGCTTGGGTCCCGAGAATCCCTTTGGGAGACGATGTCGATCCTGATGAATATTGAATATAGCACAGGTCATCCGCGTCGAAGGGGCGGAGCCTATCGCCTTTGGGCAGCGCTCGGACGGCTTCAAACGTATAGACTGGTGTCGCGGTGTCGTTCAGAGCCGAGCTCATGATCGGTTCCATCGAGGCCGGCGCAAAGAGGGCAAAGAAGTCACCCGTATCCGCCATCCGCTCAAGCTGACGCTCATAAGATGAGCGCCCCCCCAAGGTTACGGGTAAGGGCAGCGGCGCCGGGACCAAGCCCGCATATTGGCAAGCGCAAAACAGAATAGCGAATTCGGGGGTTGAGACGGCGGCCAAACCAATACGAGAGTTTTTCGGCGCAAAACCGACGAGCCGCTTGGCGACATCCATCGCTTGCTCTCGCAACTCAGAATAGGGGAGGCTGGTGCGCAAGCGCCCCTTCCCGTCAAAGTAGTTAAATCCAGTATCACCAGTCGCAGCATAGTCCAAGGCTTCGCTAAGAGTCGCGAAATCACCATGCCTAAGGGGGATGTTGCGAGCAATGGGCGTCGGCTCGGTCATATTATTCTCTCTAGGACAGCCTAAAACTCTGCCACGGCGATTATACGAAAAACTAGTGTGAAACGGGTTAACCCCAAACTGACACCAATCTATTCTAGTCACCAAGCTACGGTTACCATAGCTTGAAGGGTGCGTTTTTCACGTCGTCTTTCCAATTGTAACACGATTGTGACGCGCTTTATCGAAAACCATTACAAAAAAGCAAGGCCGCTGTCGCAAGACTTTTACAGGCGAGGCTTGATTTACGCCCCCGCCCCGCTAAAGCCGCGCCTTCGTAAGGACAATGGATCTTACGGGCGATTAGCTCAGCGGGAGAGCACTGCCTTCACACGGCAGGGGTCACTGGTTCAATCCCAGTATCGCCCACCATTGTTTGCGCCACCACTCTGACACTGCGAGACCACTCTTTCGCGTTGGCGCTGATCACGGAATCGACTGGAGCACGGTCGATTCACATCGGCCCCGATCCATCAAATATAGGTTCTGAAATATAGGCCCGCCCCTTAGAGCAGCCTAAAAACCGCAGTGCTATCGCGGCACTGCCGTCCCATAAAGGGCCGCCCAGTAGCGCCCTAAATCGCGCGCGTTATCGATATAGCGGACACCGTTTGAAGCCTGCACCCCCGCCCCATCCGGGCTGGTGTCTCCTAAAATTAGCGTCGGGCAGTTCCACTGCCCTGTTCCCAATCGTGTCACTAAGTCCGGTCGAGGATGAGCGACAGGTTGATAGACTACGTCCAACGTCTCACGGATTGCGGGGTAATAAGCCAGTAACCCCCAGACCTCAGCACATTCGGGGCAATATTGACGTTCTCCGCGCGCCTCAAACCCTGGCGGAAGCAGGAACAGCGTGTCTCGGATCATGCCTCATCCGCTTCGAGGTTTTTCATTACGAAGCTTTCCAACTCTGGGAAGAGTGTTTCCAGCGCCGAAAATTCAACGTGACGAAACCCGACTTTGGATTTGAATAAATTGCCAAATCCACTCTCTAGTTCAAGAGCACCTTCGAGCATCCCATTTTCAGTCTTTGGCATCCACAAATCAGAGCCATACATTCCGAATAAGAAACAATGGATACCGGCAACAGATTGGCCCGGTTGGAGCATGGGGCGAAAATCGAATGGGTCAGGCCCCGCTTTCATCACAGGCAGACGTTGCGAGTCTGCATTCGAAATTTCTAACTCCGGCGGTGCTATATCATAAAGGGCCGAAGTTGCTGTCCGCATATTCCGAAGACGAATTCGCAATTTTGTATTGGCGATTGATGTCGGTCTGCGCCCGAAGTTCGTCCGCGCTAAGTGCCCGATGATAATATAGCGGCGGACAGTTTCGGAACTTTTCTCATCGACAAGTTCCGTCCAATACATCCAATCATCTTCATAAACGGGTTCGATCCGAACGACGGCGCGGTCAGAACGAAAGTTTTGAAAAACGGATAAGCCGTTAATTAAGCTCATGACCGCAATCGCGGCGATGAGGATGGGTTGCCAGTCGAATCCTTCGAACATGGGCGCCTCCTACAGGGTGGTGAGAAGAAAAGGTTTGAGCTTTTCGATCATCTCTTTTGGCGCCCGCCTTGGACGCCCATCCAAATCGATACAAGCGGCTTCGCTATCGGCGGTCAAAATGATTTCGCCGTTTCGTTCTATCCACTGCGTCACCAACAATCGTGCGCCTTTGAAAACATCATAGGTCGTGACCACGGTCAGGACATCGTCGATCTTCGCACTACTCCGATAATCGAGGTTGATTTTTCGGATCACGAAGGCGAGCGCTGGATCCCGTTCAAGCAATTCAGCATGACCAATCCCAGCAAGGCGAAAGAAGGACGACCGGGCGCGTTCCAAAAACCGAAGATAATTCGCGTAATAAACGACGCCTGAAAAATCCGTATCCTCATAGAATACGCGGATGGGAAAACGGTGCTGTCGGCCGTCAAAATAGCCGAGGGGCGGACGATCCCGGTCGGGAATGGCAGCGTCTTCAGGTTTCACTCGTTCGGCCCTTTCCGCTTGCGTTTGCGGTCATTGTAGAGACCAAACAGGTAAAACACGACCAGACTGAGGAGGAACACGCCCAGCAGGTGTTCGCCGTTAATCGGCGGGGTTTGGCTCATGAGTAACGAAGGCAATGATCGGATTGACGCATAAAGGATGACCATCGCAACAGCGGGCGCGATCGTTTTGCGCAGAAAACTGGTCGGCACCTCAGTCTCGTCTTCAGACATCTCCAACCCCGCCACTATCAAGAGAATCATCGCCGAAAAATTCACTATTCGATACAACCATCGGGGCGGGCAGGCCAATATGCTCATAGGCGCGGGGTGTTGCGACGCGGCCACGCGGGGTGCGCATCAAGAACCCCTGCTGAATCAGGTAAGGCTCAACCACATCCTCAAGGGCGTCACGGGCCTCCGCGAGTGCGGCCCCCATCGTGTCGACACCGACTGGCCCTCCGCCAAACATATCGCATAGCGTCCGAAGATAGCGCATATCTTGAGAATCGAGACCCAAATGGTCAACACCCAAGCGGTTCAAGGCCACATTGGCTGCCACGGCATCGACGACAGTAACGCCGTCATGCTCTGTCAAATCGCGAACCCGGCGCAGCAAGCGACCCGCAACGCGCGGGGTTCCGCGCGCGCGCCCGGCAATCTCTGCCGCGCCGTCCGGAGTCATATTCAAGCCAAGTTTACCCGCGGCCCGCACCACAATTTCTGTCAGGTCTTCCTTGGAATAGAATTCCAAACGAACCGGAATACCAAAACGGTCGCGCAGCGGTGTCGCAAGCAGACCCGCACGGGTTGTCGCGCCGATCAATGTGAAGGGCGACAGATCAATCTTTATCGACCGTGCCGCAGGCCCTTCACCAATGATCAGGTCAAGCTCGTAATCTTCCATCGCGGGATAGAGCACTTCTTCCACCACCGGATTGAGCCGATGAATTTCGTCGATGAACAAGACATCGTTCGGTTCGAGATTCGTCAAAAGCGCCGCGAGATCACCGGCCTTTGAAATGATTGGCCCTGACGTCGAACGAAAATTGACCCCGAGCTCACGCGCCACAATCTGGCTCAGCGTGGTCTTACCGAGGCCCGGCGGGCCGGACAGCAACAAGTGATCGAGCGGTTCACCCCGTCGTCGCGCCGCCTCAACATAAACTTTTAAGTTCGTGATGGCCTTTTGCTGACCGCGAAAATCAGTGAAACTCAGCGGACGCAGCGCCCGGTCACGCACATCGCCCGGCTGTGTATCGGCGTCAGTGAGGCGCGCAGCAAGGTCGTCCATCTATGACCCCAATGCCTTCAAAGCGGCTTTAACCAGATCATCCAGAGCTGGATCATCCTCAAACTTTGCATAGGCCGCCGCGACAGCCCGGAGCGCATCGCTTTGCGGAATGCCCAAATTCGCCAGCGCGCTAATGGCATCATTGCGAAGACGCATGTCTGATAAGCCCTCATTACGGGCCGCCCCATCAATAACGTCTGATGATGGCGCCGTGAAAGCCGACGTAAAACCGCGTCCGAGCGGTGGCGGTTTGCCTGAGAGTTCCGTCGCAATGCGGGTCGCAAGCTTTGGCCCGACCCCTGAGGCGCGCGAAAACGCTGTTTTATCTTCTAGGGCGGCGGCGCTCATCACGTCTCCGGGGCTAAGAATATCAAGGATCGCCAAGGCCGCTTTGGGACCCACACCCTGCACAGCTTGTAACCGTTCAAACCACGCGCGTTCTTCTTCAGTCGCAAAGCCGAACAAGGTAATCGATTGTTCCCGCACATGGGTTTCGACATGCAATCTGACGGGCGATCCCTCGCGCATATCGCCCAGCGCTCGGACGCCACAGCGCAGCAGATAGCCAACACCGCCGCAATCGACGATGGCTTCGCCCGTGCCCACCATCAGGCATGTTCCGGATATCATACCGATCATGTCACTACGTCCTGTGCGATTCGTAGCGAACCTTTAGCACATGGATTGGGTGATGCGGGCAAGCTCATACGAAGATTGCGATGTCCTGCACCGCGCGCATTTTTATCTAATTTTAAGTCACATGGGATAGTGAGAAGGCTAGAAACACAAATTTGGCATCTACAATGACTGTGAAAGCAATATCTGTCGTCATCCTTGGCCTTGTCGGCGCGTCGACCCTGTCGGCCTGTTCAACGTCGCCTGACAACACGCGCTACACGAATTCAGGGTGTCATCCGTACGTGTGCACGCCACCCCCTGTTCAGAACCCCTGCTGCTACGCACAGCCCTACATGTATGCCCCGCCCCCGGCTCCGGTTGCGGTCGAACCTAACGTCTATGTCGCACCGGAACCGCCAGCACCCGTTTATGTAGAGCCGCAGGTTTATACCCCGCCGCCGCCCGTCGTCATGATGGGGTATCCAGAGCCACCTGTGCCCGCCCCGCATTATCTACCCGCGCGTAAATAGCACTACCCGATGCGCGGATGATTGGCGTGAGTTATCGCGATCGCGAGTGCATCTGCCGCGTCGCCGGCCTTCACATTCGCCCCGGGCAGCAGCAGGTTCATCATATGCGCGACCTGCGCCTTATCGGCGGCCCCCGTCCCGACGACGGATTTCTTGACGAGCTTCGCGGCATATTCTCCCACGATTAATCCCGACTGCGTCGCCGCAAGTATACAGGCGGCCCGCGCCTGCCCCAGCTTTAGCGCGCTCATCGCATTATCCTTCATGAAGGCTTCTTCGACGCCCGCCTCACTCGGGTGAAAGGCCTCAATCGCCGCTTGGGCTTCCACGAAAAGAAAGGACAAGCGGCTGACCAAGGGTTCTTTGCGCGGCGGACGAATAACCCCGTGCGCAACGTGGCGCATCTTACTGCCCTCCACATCAATCACGCCCCAACCGCAAGCGACAATGGACGGGTCGAACCCAATGATACGGCGCGGCTTGCTCATTTCATGACCGTAGGACCGCCATGAACTCCCGACAATGCAATCCGACAGACGACGCACAACTTTCAATCCGATTGTGGGAAAGGCATAGATCAAGCCAAATGTCGCCATAGAGCTGGCGAAACACCCCTCTTATCCCCATCACTCGGGCGTTGTGGATATGTATAAGATTGTTTGCTGCTAAGACATCTGCCGCCGTCCTCTCAGGTGTGACAGACGCAGGCCATGAGCGACATTCCCGACATGCCTGACTATGCCCCGATCGACCCCTCAATGATGGAGGGCCAGATGATGGACGGGTTCGAAGAAGAACTCGACACAACGCCGCATAGTATGGAGGCCGAACAGGCCCTTTTGGGCGCGCTGCTCTATGATAATGAGATTTACCACCGCGTTAGCTCCATCGTCGAAGCCAAACATTTTTACAATCCCGTTCACGTCAACATGTACCGTGCGATGGCGAGCCTGATTGAGCATGGTAAACTTGCCGACGCGATCGTCATCAAAAACCGTTTTGCCAAGGATGACGCCCTGTCCGATATTGGCGGCGTCGAATATCTCGCGCTGCTGCTAGAACAGGCGCCGCCCGGATCAACCGCGCCGGAATACGCTAAGCTGATCTTTGATATGGCGATGCGCCGTGAGCTTATCCGCCTCGGCGACACGATGAAGGAATTGGCCAAGGATCAGAACAGCGAAGACGATGCGTCCAAGCAAATCCAACAAGCCGAAATGCAGCTTTATAATCTCGCTGAGATTGGCGGCACACAAACGGGGTTCGTGTCGTTCGAAGATGCGCTTATCGACTCGATTGAAATGGCGACGGCGGCGTATCAGCGTAAAGGCACACTCTCGGGCATTGCTACCGGGCTTGATGATCTCGACGCGCAACTGGGCGGCTTGCATAAATCTGACTTGCTGATCTTGGCCGGGCGTCCGTCGATGGGCAAATCATCCCTCGCGCTCAACATCGCCTTCCATGTTGCCAAACAGCACAAAGTTGAAAAAGACGAAAATGGCGTCGAAAAAACCATGAACGGCGGCATTGTCGGTGTTTACTCGCTCGAAATGAGTAGCGAACAGCTGGCGACACGATTGCTGGCCGAACACTCTATGGTTCCCTCGCACCATATCCGGCGCGGCGATATCAACCCCGAACAATATGAACATTTGCGCGATGCCGCCGATGAAATCAGCCGTATCCCGCTACATATTGATGACACGGGCGGCTTGTCGATTGGGGCCATGGCGGCGCGTGCGCGGCGGCTCAAACGGATGAAGGGTCTTGATTTGATCGTGGTCGATTACCTCCAGCTCTTGACCGGCGGCGCAGCGATGAATTCGTCGACAAACCGAGTGCAGGAAGTGACCATGATTACGCAGGGTCTGAAAGCCCTCGCCAAAGAACTCAATGTTCCTGTGCTCGCCCTCGCCCAGTTGTCGCGGCAGGTCGAACAACGCGAAGACAAACGCCCACAACTCTCTGACTTGCGCGAATCTGGCTCTATCGAGCAAGATGCCGACGTCGTTATGTTCATCTACCGCGACGAATATTATCTCGCCCGCGAACAACCGGATGATGACGATCCTGAAGCGGTGATGAAGTGGCAAGCCAAGATGGATAACTCCGTGGGCAAAGCCGAAGTCCTGATCCAAAAACAACGGCACGGACCCATTGGCTCTGTGATGTTGAGCTTTACGCCAGAACTGACCAAATTTGGTAATTTGGCGCAGGATAATGGCGGCGGGTATACGGAGTTTTAGGCGATTAACACGCTTATCCTTGTCCCTTCAAAATCGCTCGTCCCGACGAAAGTCCGACTCCAGTTTTAGGAACACATCCATGCTTCGCCATGTCAGGTGGCTGGTCCCCGACTTTCGTCAGGGTGAGCGGCGTAAAATGGGGTGTTAGGGATGAACGTTGTCCATTTTTTGAAAGTTTGTCAGCGGTCTTGGCGGATCAATCCGCGTTTATATCGACATCTGATCACGCAGCCAAAGAAATCCACGCACTCCCATCCCCGCTTTCCTAAACCATGGTCTTGTAACCTCACCCGCTTCGGACACGAGAGAGGCATTATTCTCAGGCTGGCGGGGGTTTGGTAGGCTGGACGGTATGCGAGTTAATGCGGCGCATGCGGTTCCATTCGACGGAACTATCGATGACGACTATCGGATGAGAAACGAGCTTGACGACGCCAAACGATCCAGTGGATCGTTTGGCTAGGAACCGAACCGCATCGCGGTTCGGCCCTGAATGTCAGGTGCGCCTTCGGTAGATCGGGCGGCAGTCAGTTGCGGGGTCGAAAGCCTCGGAAGGGTCTAACCGTCACTCGCGTGAGCTCATAGCGGGCCGCGAGGGCACGGCGTTTTGATCGGATGCGTCTGTCAGGCGCGCGGGCTATGCTCGTTGTAAATGGTTCTAACTTTACCTTCCCCATCAGCGGGGAAGGCCCGCGCTCGTGTCACGTCACGAAACGCTTGAATGCCGGCGCCTTGATGCGCGGTCGTACATATTATCATTCCCTAACTTGACTCATTTCCCCGGCCCGCTATTCGGCGCGTGGGCCACGCCTCCCCACTGAGGCGCACTTCGACGGTGTATAAAAACGCACTGATGGAGACATTGATGACGAATTTTCCGAAACCGGACTCACGTCCGGCTGATCCGCGTTTTTCTGCCGGACCGACACGTAAGCGCCCCGGTTGGACATTAGACGCGCTTTCTAACGCGGCTCTGGGCCGCTCCCACCGCTCCGCACTTGGCAAAGCCAAACTTCAAGAGGTTATCGACCTCACCCGCGAAGTCCTCCAAATTCCTGACGATTACCGCATCGGTATCGTCCCCGCATCCGATACGGGCGCGGTCGAAATGGCCATGTGGTCGATGCTCGGCCCAAAGCCCGTGATCGTCGCGGCTTGGGAAAATTTCGGCCAAGCATGGGTCGTTGATGCAGACAAGCAATTGCCCTTGGATGAGCTCACGCTGCTCACCGCTGATTATGGCAAGCTCCCCGATTTTTCAGCCTATGATGGCTCACAAGACCTCGTCTTTACTGCCAATGGCACGACGTCCGGCGTGAAAGTCGCGGATTACGGTTTCATCCCGAATGACCGCGACGGCGTCACGATTTGCGACGCCACGTCCGCCGTGTATGCACAAGACCTGCCGTGGGAAAAGCTCGATGTTGTCACCTATTCTTGGCAGAAAGTCATGGGCGGAGAAGCCGCGCATGGCATGATTATCCTGTCGCCCCATGCCGTAAAACGGCTGGAGTCCTACAACCCACCGTGGCCGCTGCCGAAAATCTTCCGTCTCACGAAAGGCGGCAAATTGATTGAGGGCATTTTCAAAGGCGAGACAATCAACACGCCGTCCCTGCTCTGTGCCGAAGATCATCTCGACGCGCTCAAATGGGTTAAAGCTAATGGCGGCCTGAAAGGCATGCAAGACCGGGCCGATGCTAACGCTCAAACAATTTGGGATTGGGTCGACACGCGAGATTGGATTGCCAATTTGTGCGAAGATGACGAGAAACGCTCCAATACGGGTGTTTGCCTCAAAATCGTGGACCCGCGTATTGCCGCGCTCCCGCTCAACGACCAAGCCGCCTTCGCCAAATCCATCGTCAATTTGCTGGCCGATGAAAATGTCGCGCTCGATTTTGGCGCTTACCGTACGGCCCCTCCCGGCTTCCGCCTCTGGGTGTCTGGATTGTGTGAGCACGGCGATGTTGTCGCCGTCTTGCCGTGGCTCGATTGGGCCTTTGATACTCTGATCGCGGAGCTGTAAGATGCCAAAAGTTCTCATTGCGGACAAAATGTCCAATCGCGCCGTCGAAGTTTTCAAAGCGCGCGGTGTTGATGTCGATGTCATCACAGGTCTGAGCAAAGACGAATTGATGAAAATCATTGGTGAGTATGACGGCCTCGCGGTTCGATCCTCCACCCGTCCTGACGCCGAAATTATTGGCCAAGCGACCAACCTTAAAGTCATCGGACGGGCCGGGATTGGTGTCGATAATGTCGACATTAAATCGGCCACGGACCGCGGTGTCGTTGTCATGAACACCCCGTTTGGCAATGCCATCACGACGGCTGAACACGCCATTGCGATGCTCTTTGCGGCTGCGCGCCAAATCCCGAAAGCGTCAGAACGCACACAGAATGGCGAATGGCCGAAATCGGATTACAAAGGCACGGAGCTATTTAATAAAACGCTCGGCGTCATTGGCTGCGGCAATATCGGTGCGCTCGTCGCAGAGCGGGCACTTGGCTTGAAAATGAAAGTGATCGCGTTCGACCCCTATTTGACCGAAGAGCGCGCGCGTAAAATTGGTGTCGAAAAAGTCGAACTGGACACATTATTCCAGCGCGCTGATGCCATCACGTTGCACACGCCCTTGGTCGAAAGTACCAAGAACATCGTCAATCGCGAACGGCTCGGCATGACGCGTAAAGGCCTCATTTTGGTCAATTGCGCGCGCGGCGGTCTGGTCGATGAAGAAGCATTGAAAGATGCGTTAGACGCCGGCCATGTGAGTGCGGCTGCGCTTGACGTATTCTCCATTGAACCCGCCAAAGAGCATGCCTTGTTTGGCACGCCGGGCTTCATCGCGACCCCGCATCTCGGCGCGTCGACCAATGAAGCGCAGGAAAATGTCGCCGTGCAAGTCGCGGAACAAATGGCGGATTACTTGCTGACCGGCGCGATTAGCAACGCCATCAACACACCATCGATTACCGCCGAAGAAGCCCCTCGACTCAAGCCCTGGGTCGACCTGGCTGACAAGCTTGGCACGATGATGGGACAATTGCTCCACGAACCGGCCAAAAGCATCCAGATCACGTATAAAGGCGGGATTACGCAGCTCAATACCAACCCCTTGAGCGCTGCGGCACTTGCCGGGATGCTCAAGGCCGCCATGCCAGATGTCAACATGGTGAGCGCGCCTGTTCTCGCCAAAGAACGCGGCATCGAACTGACTGAGAGCTATGTGAACGAAGCGGAACGAGCCGACAGCTTGATACGGATCACTGTCGAAACGGCTGTCCGTAAGTTTGCGATTGTCGGCACGATCTATCGCGGTGAACCGCGCATTGTGAGGCTATTTGGCGTCCCGATGGACGCAGCGTTCAGCCCGTCGATGATCTATGTCCGCAATGACGATAAGCCGGGCTTCATCGGCGAAGTCGGCCGCGTTTTGGGCGAAGCCAAGACAAATATCGCGACCTTCTCTTTGGGTCGGAAAAAAGAAGGCGGCGAAGCCGTTTGCCTCATCAGTGTCGATGGCATGGTCAGCGACGCAACTGTCGCCGCTATCCAAGCCATTGATCAGGTCAAAATCGTCGATCGCGTTACGCTTTAAAACCCCTACCGCCCCGGCGTTCGCGCCGGGGCTTTTTATCAGAGTTGGTCAATCACCGCCGCCATCGCCTCGAGCGTATCATTGCCGAGTTGAGCCGCGCGGTCGCCACTCCATCCGCGCGCCGCATCCGGCGCATTGGCATTGTCTTTGAACGGCATTTCGAGCGTCATCGCCAGGCAATCGTAACGGGACGCGACCGCATTGGTGCAGACGGTGATATTGGCTTTTCCCGGTGCGGTCAGCGGATAGCCAACCTCAGTCTGAAAATCTGAGCTGGCCGCTTTATAAGCCGTGAGGAAGGCCGCAAGATCATCCGCTTGTTTTTGCGTATAATTATCATTGCCCTCGGCGCCCGCGATAAAGTTATACGGCAGATCTTCGTCGCCGTGGACATCAAAGCAAAGCACAGGCTTATTCACGTCCATCGCATCGCGGACCAATTTGACTTCGGGGCTGCGTGCCATCGACGGTGTGTCCCACTCGCGGTTCAAATTCGCGCCACACGCATTGGTGCGCAAGTGACCGCGAAAAGAGCCGTCTGGGTTCATGTTTGGAACAATATGGAAGGTCGCTTTCTTGAGCATGTCGATCACAAGCGGGTCTTCGGAGTCTGTCATGCGGGCGAGGAAGCCCTCCATCCACCACTCCGCCATGCTCTCGCCGGGATGTTGGCGCGCAATAACCCAGATCGATTTGTCGCCCGTGCCCATCGAGAGGCAATCCATATCGCGTCCGTCGAGCGTCTGACCCAACACACGTAGCGAGACGCCCTCGTAGGACACAGCGTCAGCGATAAGGTCCCGGTGACGCTCCATCGTGTAAGGCGTAAAGTAGGCATAATGTACAGAATCAAGTGTTGGCGTATGCTCAATGACCAGCTCACCATTGGTAAACGTCGTCGGCACACGCAGCCAGTCATCGCGATCTTCGCTCATACAGGCTTTGTAATTTTCCCATCCTTTCGGATAGGCGGACGCACCCGCATTTTCGATCACGAGGCGCAAAGGCACATCCTTCGCGCCGGCAACCCGGAAGTGAAACCACTGATAAAAATCGCTTTGATGATCTTGCTTGATGCGAAGGCGAATATTCTGAGGATCAGACGCGTCGACAACCTCGATATTACCCGAGTCAAAAGTGTCATTGATTGAAAGTGTCATATTCAGTCCGGTCTAAAATCGTCAGGGGCCGTGGTTGCCGCGCTTATCGCGTTGGGAATAGCATTCCCCTCAAGCCCTTTCCAGAACACACGCCAGTCGCCACTCACCTGCATCCCGTCACAGGCTGTAATATACCAATCATTAAACGGATTATGTCGGCGCGAGCGCCAAAAGAATTTCGGGATGTCCTCACACGCTTTCTCCCAGACATCGCGGGATAAGCCCTCGCCTTGCGCTTCAGGCACGACCCAAAATTTTGACAAAAACGCGTGACCTGCCAGTTCCGTAAAAATCGCACCGGCTCGAAAATCAGGCTCTAAAAAAGCGGCTTTGATCGGTTCTGACCAAAACTCAGTCCGCAGGGGCTTATCAAAGGCCCGGTCAATGGCGGCCGTTAAGCCAAGCAAATCGACCTCGGCCAGTGTTTCGTGACGCACCACGGCGGCGCCCCGACGGATCAGTGTCCCAGATCCCTTGGTCGTGAACAGCTCACTCAGTAAATTAAGCGGCGAAGCCAATACATAACTACGACGCCCTTCATTCGCATCCTGTTCAATGCTTTGAACCATCCGCAGAAAGGATTGCTGACCCGGTGTAACCGTCGCTTGATTCAAGAATCCCTCGATTTCAGCCAAGCGCAGATTACGACGGCGGACACCCTTGAGGCTCAATCCTCCAGAGGGTTGCAAGGAGACAATTTTATTAGGCCGCAGATCATTGATCAGCTTTGTCATGCCGCCCTGCCCGCGACGTTCAGTCATTTCCAAAATTGGAATAATCCCGGATTGCGCACGACGGCGAATTTCACCGATAAGCCCGTAGGTTTTGGTGTCCAACTTCGCTGATTTCACGCCCGAACTATCCAGATCGCGGGCCAGCCGTTGTCCCTGAAATTTAATCGCTGTCCGATTATCTTCCAACGCGCCGATCAGGAGCGTTGGCGCCAAACCTAAATTGGAGAGGATTTGCAAATTCGACGTGAGCGATTCGAGCAAGGGATTATTTAGCACCCGCGGATCAAGCAGGATCAACGCGAAGCGTTCCGGATCATCTTTGGCGAACAACTCAGCGTAAAAGCTCGCCTCTTGTGTCGCGCCCACGGCGGAGAGCGACGACAGAACCGTCTGACGTACACTGCTCATGAGAGCCCCCCTGCTAAGACAGCAGCATAACGCGCCTGCGCCGAATGGAGTTGATCGATTTCGACATATTCATTTGATCGATGTGCCTGTTCCAGATTGCCCGGACCATAAACGATGGCGTTAAGCCCTGCGCCGCTCATCATTGACGCTTCCGTCCAATAAGGAAGATCGACGATCTCCTCTGTCCCGAACACAGGCATGAAAGCTGCGATATCCAGGCTGGCGAAGGGCGCGAAAGCCACGATCGTGTCAGTGTGAACATCAGACGCCGCTGCAAGTGCCATGGCGATTAAATCTCCCTCGCGCGCACGCACGTCATCCCCGGGAGGAGGCCGCATGGAGACCCAAGCGGTCGCGGTCGTCGGAATTACATTATAAGCGCCATCAGATTTCAATTCCCCAATATTGACACACAGCCCTTTGAAGGGATCGACGCCAAAGGCGATATTGTCTTCCTTATAATCTCCGAGGGCGACAGCGAACCGTGCCGCTTTAAGCAAAGGAGCTTCGATCGTATCAGACAGGCTCGAGTGCCCGCCGGGCCCACGAAAAGTTGCGCTAAACGCAAGTATTCCGCGATGCGCCCGTCCGACACGGCAGGATGTCGGTTCGCAGACGACGGCGCGTTCAATCCCTGAAAGATAACCCCGTTCGATGACGGCAGGCATGACTTCGGAGCCATGCTCCTCGTCGCCCGAAAAGAGGATCGCGACGTCCCGAGGCGTCACCTCATCCAATCCAGCGAGGATCGCGGCCGCAGCGCCTTTAATGTCAGCCGTGCCGAGACCATAAGCCCGTCCATCCCGTTCCACCAATGTCAATGGATCAGCCGACCACCCTTCGCCGCTCGGCACCGTATCGATATGGACATTCAAGACGGTCTTCGGCTGGCCCCAGCTGGCAAGTACGAAAGCGCTATCTGATTTTTCGCGCGACCGTCCGACCGTTTCAACGATCAAGCGATCCGGCGCATGCGCCTTTAACGCCTCTGCCAACCACTCCACGCAAGCCACCTCATTACCGCTACCATTGCGCGTGTCGAACGCGACAAGCTTACGAAGATATTTCAGGGCCTGACTCATGAGTTTTCTATGACCGCCAAGCCGCCTCGTTTCAACGCCCAAAACAAGCCTGTGCACGATTGTCTCTTGCCAAAACCGCCTTGCGCTTATTAACCATGCGCATCGAAAACAAAGATCGGGGAGACCACGATGGCCGACACATGGGAATTTTACGAAGATAAAGCTGGCGAACATCGCTGGCGTTGCACCGCCTCCAATGGCAACATCATTGGCGCCGCAACTGAAGGCTATAAAGCGAAAGCCAGCTGCACCGCCAATGCCGAACGTCACGGTTATAACGGCAATCCCAATAATCTCGGTGGGGCCGATAAGTGGGAATTCTACGAAGATAAAGCCGGTGAGCATCGCTGGCGTCGGACCGCCTCCAATGGCGAACCTGTGGGCCGCAGCACGGAAGGCTACAAAGCCAAGGCGAGCTGCGAAGCCAATGCCAAACGTATGGGCTGGTCCGGTTAATCCGTCATAGATTTATGCGTTTAAAGCCGTCCTTCGGGGCGGCTTTTTCGTTTGGGACTGGAACTTTCGACGCGGATGCACTATATAGTAAGAGCTGGCTTGCCAGATATGACGATAAACGCGCGTGTAATAAGCGGATTGGACCCGGGGGCAGTACCCGGCGGCTCCACCACAAACCCAACATTAATTTGGTGGGCTTCTGATGGGGCCGAAATAGCATCGACAAACGCCTAAAGACGTAAGCTTTCGTTCGTGTGGACTCCGTTAAAAGTCCATAAACAGTAATTGCAAATGACAATTATACTGAGGATTTCGCCTTGGCTGCGTAAGCAGTCCGGATGATTCCGAACTAAACTCCTAGGGTTTCAGACCCCTAGGCGGGCTCCGGTGGGTAGCTGGCAACAGAAACCCACCACTTTTCCCTCTGACTGATATGACGCGCATTGCCCCCAACCGTCTGCGGCATGCCATCTAAACCGTGTTTATCAATCTACCCCTCATAGGTTTCACCTATCATTCGGGCTGCAACCCAAAAGAAACTCAGGTTCCTCTGTGTTTATTGTGGAACGATATGAAGGCGACGTGCATATAGACTCTAATGAAACCATTTATGCATTCAATCGCCGTTCGGGCTGAAACTATTCTCGACACAATTCAGAAAAATGCTCCCCCCGAAAATCTGCGACTGCTGCCTTACTCTGGCTACACCACTCCAGATAAAATCATCATTCGCGGTCGGGCTTTAGAGGCCGACACATCGCGTGCATCCAACGACACGCCTTCAATCGTCAATGACCTCGCCGCGATGGCGGCTTTATTCATGACCAAGGAAGTCCGAGGCGAAAAAATTAGCATTGGCAACACGACAGCGATTTCAGACGAAGAAGGCTATTATCGCTTGGAATTGCCGCGCAAATCGCCCCTTCCCGGCTGGACCAAGGCCGTTGTTAAAGCGGACCGTACAGGCGATATCGTTCACCACCCCGTTCTGATTACATCAGAGACAGCGGAATATGGGGTAATTTCTGATATTGACGACACGATCATGCAGACCAGAGCGTGGTCAACGCGTAAAAATCTATGGACCAGTGTGACCGGGTCTGTCGGTAGTCGTTATATTTATCCTGATGCGACGACACTGTTGAAAATGATGGCGGGATCAATGTCGGGGCGGAAAAACCCCGTGTTTTATGTCAGTTCATCCCCTTGGAACCTACATGGCTTCCTCGATGCCGTCTTCATGGCAAATGGCGTTGTTAGGGGGCCAAAATTCCTGCGAGACTTTGGCATCGACCCGACCAAGATGATCACAGAGGAGCCCAGCCTGCATAAGGCTGAGGCTATCGACACTGTTTTAGCCGCCAACCCCGATCTTCCATTCTACCTCATTGGCGATAGTGGCCAGCATGACCCTGCTATTTATCGCGATGCGGTCCTGCGCCATCCCGGCCGGATCAGAGGTGTCTTCATTCGCACGCCGGGTCCCGGCATGGACGAAGATGATCGCCTGCCGCTCAAAGAAATCGAAGCCTTAGGGGTCAAGATATTTGCAGGCGCAACATTCGAGCCGCTCTTGGACAATAAGTTTTAGGCACCATAAACCTTAGACGTCAGTTCGGACTAAGCTAGCCGGAACACCGCCTTCGGGGCGAAGCGTGACCGTCATTAAAGGTCGCGGATAGACATCGTCAGCGACGATAATATCATAATCCCGCGCCAGCGTTCCTAAAACCATGACCGCTTCCATTATGGCAAAAGCCGCCCCGACACAGATGCGCGGCCCCGCGCCAAACGGCATGTACGGCGCACCTTTGGCCCGCAGCGACGGATCGCGCAGAAATCGGTCCGGATCGAAGAGTAAGGGATTGTCCCACAGCCGTTCCGTCCGGTGCATCACGTAATTATTCAACAAAACTGCATCGCCGGGTTTAAGAATCCGCCCCAACACCTCGACCTCGACTTGGGGTTCACGATTAAGCAGCGGAGCCGGAGGATAAAGCCGCATCGTCTCATCAATCACGGCCCGCGTGAAAGTGAGGTGATCGAGCTGATCATAGGTCATAGGCTTGTCCCCGCACACCGCGATGACCTCTGCGCGGATACGGTCGAGTGTCGGGCGATGACGCCCTAGCAAATAAAGCGCCCATGTCAGGGTCAGTGCCGTCGTTTCGTGTCCAGCAATAAAGAACCCAATGAGGTTATCACGCCGCTCCCTTTGACTGAGATTCTCCGCGCCAATCAATAACCCCACGAGGTCATCGGCGGGGTGCTGCGTGCGCTCAATGATCAAATCATCGGCCGCACGTTTTAACCTTTTTAACGCAGCCGATCCACGCGGCGTCATCGGGCGCGGTACCCATCGCGGCCATGGTAGCAAATCATCAGGCCGTAATGTTCCCGCCCCCGTAACCACCGCACGTGTCGCCGTTTTCAACCGGTCCCGGTCCAACCCTTTTGGGTCGCCCAGCAAAGCCTTCGCCAACACATCAAATGTCAAATCGGCCATCGCCGCTGATAAGTCTAGATTTGGTCGTTGGTCGATACGTGCCTTAAATTGCTCAATGACATCAGCAATCAGCGGTGCGAGGTCTTCCATATGTCGCTTGCGGAAAATCGGGGCGACAGATTTGCGCTGTCGTTTCCATTGTTCGCCATGCACTGACAGTAGCCCTTCTTTCGTCGCGGGACCAAGGATACGGGCATCAATCGCTGTCTTCGTGAACTTGTCAGCATGACGAACGAGCACATCATTCATGCCTTCCGGGTCTGAAATGACGTGTAATGTTTGACCCAGTGTTTTCGCGGTAACGATCGGCTGGCGATAGGCCAGCGGTCCGAACCCTTCGACCGGGTTACGAATGAATTTCCACGTGGCTTCTATGAACCCCTCTTTCCCCGTCAGCGGTTTGGCGTGGGGGGGCTGAAACAATGTGTCGGGAGACGGGTGGCTCATCCTCAATGTCTTAGGCCCGAAAAACGCGCCTGTCTTGCGGCCTTTGTCGACCCCCGCAGGCTTGCCTCTGCGAAACTTTGCGTGAAGGTATGCGGTTGACCCGCTATCTCGCCGCTCTAAGATAGGCCTATGAGTCAAGACCTGATGAATTACGAGCAAATGCGGAGCCTTGCGCTACGCGGGATTGTCCGAGACGCGATTCGTCGTGTCATTCGGGAAGATGGCCTGCCCGGTGCGCACCATTTTTATATCACATTCCTGACCCGGTATCCGGGCGCAGAAATTGATGATTCTCTGGCGGAGCGATACCCGGAAGAAATCACCATCGTCTTAGAACACCAATATTGGGATCTCGCCGCGAATGCCGATGATTTCGAAGTCACATTGAAGTTCGGGGGCATCCCGAAATACCTTCGTGTGCCCTATCACGCGATCACGCGTTTTCATGATCCGAGCGTGGGCTTTTCATTGGCCTTTGAAACTCCTGCCGAGATGGAGGGCGGTCCAGTCTTGGACATTTCGCCTGTCACATCATTAGCATCACCCGCGACCACAGGTTTGAGCAAGCCCATATCATCAACGCTAGGCGCTCCTGCTAAAGCGGCGCCAAAGTTCGGTAAAAAATCAGCCGATAATGCTGATGACGATACGACTGATGACACGAATTCTGATGACGCCGCCACTGAAGGCGATACGCCGAAAGTCGTCAGTTTGGACAGCTTCCGAAAGAAGTAGCTTGAACAAGCACTTTTTCCTCAAATCCTCATTCCGTGGACTGCGGTACCAGTTGGATTTCGTTCCCTTCACGACCTTTGGGAAAATAATTTATACCGCATTTCTATGGGTTCTCGCAGGCTATCTTTTTTCAACGCTAATTTTGGCTGAGATTAAGCAATCAGACGCAAGCCCGGTTTGGGTGTCTAGTCTGAATATTACCGCAATCATGATTGCTATATTCGGACTGACGTTCATCACCCTTGTCATTTTCTTTATCATGAGCATTCGTGAATAACGTCCAGAGACTAGCCCCTTCGCCGCGCGCCTGCTAACGGCAGCTCATGACAAAATTTCGCACCGAATCTGACTCCTTTGGCGAACTCAACGTTCCGTCTGATAAATATTATGGGGCGCAAACGGCGCGCTCGCTGATCAACTTTCCGATTGGAATTGAAACCATGCCGCCCGCGCTGATCCGGGCGCTCGGAATCATCAAACGTTCCGCCGCGATTGCCAATTATAAGGCTGATAATCTGGAGTCCCACCTAAAGGATGCCATCGTGCAGGCGGCGTCCGACGTGGCTGAGGGCAAGTTAGACGACAATTTCCCGCTCTCTATTTGGCAAACCGGCTCCGGCACACAATCCAATATGAATTCGAACGAAGTCGTCTCGAATAAAGCCATTGAAATTTTGGGCGGCGAAATTGGCTCAAAATCACCTGTTCACCCCAATGACCACGTCAATCGCAGCCAATCTTCCAACGACACATTCCCGACAGCCATGCACATTAGTGCGGCGGAACAGATCGCGCATAAATTACTGCCCGAATTGCAAGTCTTGCGGAACGCGCTCAATGATAAGGCGGAAGCCTTTAAGTCCATCATCAAAATCGGCCGAACCCATACGCAAGACGCGACACCCGTCACGTTAGGACAAGAATTCTCAGGCTATGTGGCGCAACTCGACCTCGGTATAGAGCGTGTAAAACGGGGACTAGAAGAGCTTTACCCACTGGCGCAGGGCGGCACAGCCGTCGGCACGGGACTGAATGCGAAACCCGGGTTTGCAGAAGACTTCGCCGCTGAAGTGGCCAGCTATACTGGTCTGCCATTTCGCACCGCCGATAATAAATTCGAAGCGCTTGCGGCGCATGATGCCTTTGTCTCAGCCCACGGCGCGTTAAATACGGTCGCGGTGTCCCTGCTCAAGATCGCCAATGACATTCGCTTTCTCGCGTCCGGGCCGCGCTCAGGTCTCGGTGAGATCAGCTTGCCAGCGAATGAACCGGGCAGCTCGATTATGCCGGGTAAAGTCAATCCGACCCAGTGCGAAGCCATCACGATGGTCTGCACCCAAGTCATGGGCAATAACACGACCATCACAATCGCGGGCAGCCAAGGCCATTTCGAATTGAACGTCTACAAGCCTGTAATGGTCTATAATATGCTGCAATCCATCACGCTGTTGGCCGAAGCCTCCCGCAGTTTCTCGGACCGCTGTGTTGTCGGTATCACGGCCAATGAAGACCGGATTGCCGAACTTTTGAGCCGCTCCCTCATGCTCGTCACGGCGCTCGCCCCGACCATTGGTTATGACAATGCCACCACCGTCGCAAAGACAGCGCATAAAAACGGGACGACCCTTCGTGAGGAAGCGGTCGGCCTCGGGTTTGTCACCGAAGACGAATTTGACAGGGTTGTGCGGCCAGAATTGATGATTTCTCCGCGGTGAGCGTCCACAACCTCAAACAAGCCCGTAAACGCAAAGCCAAAATGGACGCCACGAAACAGGCCGACGCCAATCGCGTCGCCCATGGATTGAGTTTGGCGCAGCGTAATGTTGCGAAAACAACCCGTGATAGGCAGACAAAAGCGTTGAATAATCATATACTGGACAAAAGTTAGCTACCCTGAGGTCTGACCAGAATGCGTTTTCAGTCACGCCAACCCGTGATGATCAGTGAGATAAACCGTTCCAACTTGCGGCCCAATCGGCCCTTGAAAGCCGGATTTATTGCGCTCACCCGTCCGAGCAATACGCTGCGCCAGAGCAGTCACCCTCCATTTGATGTCGCATGAAAAAGCGCTCTGTTTCCATCCACGGACATGCGACGTCAGTCGCGCTGGAGTCTGAGTTTTGGGACGAACTAGACCGTGCCGCCAAGACTGAATCCCTGTCCATGTCCGGTTTGATCCGACAGTTAGATGATAAACGACTGCTCGAAGCGCCCGAACAGGGCCTCGCGAGCTATATCCGTGTGTGGACTCTCGCGCGAGTTCGCTCAGACCAATCGCGCTAAGCGACTTACAAGGTCTAACGTTTCCATATCGACGATCCCGTCAATTTTATCGGCCCGATAGCGCCGCTGAAAGGCACGGATGACGGCGACCGTTCGGTCCGTCATGACTCCGTCCAACGCAACACCATAGCCCAGCCCAGCCAACCCCCGTTGGATCAAGCTAATGCCGCGATCACGGTCGCCCCGTTCGAATAAGACGCGCCGATCCCCGTTCGCCTCACCCGGCCATAGGCCAATTCCAGCGGCGGCCAGACCCGTCCACGGAAACATCTCCCCCGGGTCTTCTTTTCGCTCTGGCGCAATATCAGAATGACCGACGATGTTTTGCTGCGCGATATTATGAGCCGTCACGATCCGCTTACACAGGGGGATCAAGGCGTTGATTTGCACGTCAGGAAAATCGGGCAATCCAAATTCATGGCCGCCATTGACGATTTCAATTCCGATACTGGCGGAATTAACGTCTTTGATCCCATTCCAGTCCGAGACACCTGCGTGCCACGCCCTGTTTGCTTCCGGGACCAATCGAAAAACCCGCCCGTCCTCTTCAATCATATAATGCGCGCTGACTTGCGCATCGGGGTCACGCATTCGATCAAGCGCCGCCGTGCCGTTTTCCATGCCCGTATAGTGCAAAACGAGCATCGAAATTGGCAGTTTTCTGTCGTTATAGTTTGGCGATGGCGTTTCAATAATAAGCGGGCTCATTCGGGGTATTTTTCCGCCATAATCGCGAACCCTTTTTGGAGCATTTCGGTCAAAACATCCGTGTCCACATCCGAGAGCCGCTTAATGTAGAGACAAGATTTGCCCATCTTATGCTTTCCAAGACGGGATAATTCCTCGTCAAAATCCTGGTAACCCGGCATAATATTGATTGTGAGAGCTTGCGCGCGGTTCGCAAAGCCGATGCGCATGGAGTCACCTTCTCGACCGCTTTCATATTTATAATGATAGTCACCAAAACCGACGATAGCACTCTTCAACGTTCCACCCCACAATTTGGGGGCCATGCCCGTCACTTCGCTCAGTGTTTTCAGCAGCCATTCGCAATCTGCGCGCCGCTCAGGACTGTCTATGGCCGCGATATAATCCTCAACTTTGAGCCCTTCCGGGACAGTTTTATTGGCCATCGTCAGTCCTCCTGCACGGGCGGCACGGCCCCTCGCCGCGCAATGATCCAGACGCAAGGCAGGATCAGCATCGCCCCCACGATGTAGCGCGGGTAGAGCGTTTCATTCAAGACCAACACACCGAGCAGACAGGCCCACAGCGTGGTGATCAATGTTAGGGGAATGACTTGGCTCACTTCATAGGTCTGAAGCAGGCGGAAATATTGGCCATGCGCGAAAGTTGATACGAAGAGCGCCGCATAAAGCGCCACAACAATCAATTTCCAACCCGCTTGTTCCCAAGCGACCGCGTGGCCCGTCTCAAACACCGCCGTCGTGAAGAGCGACAGCACAAACACCAACACCGCCGTCCAGGCCACATACTGGCGCCAATCCACGTCGGGAATGGTTCGCATTAAAACAGATCCGGTGGCCAGCGCGACATAAGACAAAAGTAAGAGCACAAGTCCGCGGTCCATCGCCAGCGCGCCGGGTTCATAGACCATGATCATGACGCCCAATAACGACACGACAATTGCGGTTGAGCGAATCCAACCGATCCTCTCTTTGAGAAAGAGCACAGACAAGATTGACGATATTGGGATCAGCGCTTGGCTGATGATCGAACTCGCAGATGCAGGTGCGGTTTGTAGGCCGGTATAGAGAAGTCCGAGATGAATCGGACCGACGCAGAGGCTCACTAATAGAAGACGTCCGAATTTTTTGGGCAAAGGTCGAAGCAAAAACACGCCCATAAAGAGCAGCACAAACACGGCGCGAAATAAGGCCAGCATAAAGGGCGGGACCGGGTTAGCCCCCACAATCCATGAACTCAGGACAAAATTGCCGCCCCAACCGAGGCAGCAAAGCATCATAATTATGAAATCGCGCCCCGTCATGTGCGGGCGCGTAAGGGTTTAGCGTTCGACCGTCCAGCCTTCGGGTGTTTGGTGCGCATCAATTACCGGACCATCGGATTTCGTTTGCGGAGCAGATTGCATATCTGCGCCCATCTGCCGACGAATGTCCGCCATGCGGGCATCCATCTGTGCGCGTGGACCAAACGGTCGACCGGTCAATTTGGCTCTGATCCAGAAGATTGCGACCGCGATCAAAACCAAAATGGCGATGGCACTGATCAGGATTAAAGCAAAGGCCGCAGAGAAAAATAGCATGAAAGCAGCCACAACTGTCACGGCGGCAAGAGTGAGCCAACGTCCGATCTGTCCAAACAGGCCCGTTCCCGGACCATGAAGATGCTGAGTTCCTGTCATCATTCGTCTCCTAGACCTCCTAAATCGGAAGAAATAGCGCTCAGGTCAAGAGCACTCGCATTGCGATATGGTCACATCTCAGTCAGATGGGCTGAGAAAGGCATGCTTTATAGCAATATTGCCCGCTCTTTTTTCCGTGTCGCTTGAATATGCGCATAAGCGCGATTGATCATCGCCATTTTATGCGTGGCCAGCGCCGTCATTTCTGGCGGTAAGCCTCGCGCGATGATCCGGTCAGGATGGTTGGCCGCCGCCGCCCGTCGATAGGCCTTACGCAGACCTTCATCTGTGACCGTCTCATCAATACCAAGGATCAAATAAGGATCATCCGCTCCTCGGCCGACATGGTTGGCTCTGAGGCGGGAAAACTCAGATTCTGAGAACCCGAAGATGTCGGCAACTCTGGCTAGATAATCATTTTCTTCGGCTGTCAAAACTCCGTCTGCTAGCGCAATATGAAATAGACCATCAATCACATCTTCAAGCGCCGCTGGGCGCGCGCGAAAATGTTTTGCGATAAGTTTCGCATAGCGCTCAAATCCTAATGTCGTCTGCCGCGCGAGACGGAAAAACCGTTCGACCATGGCTTGCGATTCCGGTTCAGGGCGAAAGACTTGCTCAAACGCGGCAATATCTTCGGTCCGGACTTCCCCGTCCGCTTTCGCCATCTTGGCCCCAAGCGCAATCAAAGCGGCAACCACAGGCGCGTCTTCGACCGTGCCAGAGGTGCCACGCCCATCATTTTGGCTCTGCGGCCCAAAAAGCTGCGCCGCCGCCGTGAAAATTCGAGTCCAAATCATGCGCGTAAACTAGGTCCAACGCTTTGATCGCCAATCGATTGCCGTCTATGCAATCCTAGCACGCGCGACACGGCATTCGCAATTTCCGCCCGGTTGAGTGTGTAGAGGTGATAATGGCGCACGCCCCGATCATGTAATTCGGCCGCCAGCTCAGAAATCAAAGTCGCCGTCAGCATGTCGCGCGTCGTCGGTTCATTATCGAGACCTTCGAACAATTCGACATACCAATCCGGCACCGCCACGCCGCAAAGCTCAGACATTTTTTGTAATCCTTTTACGTTTGGCTGCAACATCAGGCCCGGTACGATCGGGATATCAATACCCGCATCCAGAACCCGGTCTTGGAAGCGCCAAAAAATGTCGGGAGAGAAGAAAAATTGTGTGATGGCCCGCGTCGCTCCGGCATCAATTTTGCGTTTTAGATTATCAATCTCTGAGCGCCAATCGCCACTCTCTGGATGCAGTTCGGGATAGGCCGAGACTGTGACTTCGAAATCGGCAATCCGTTTCAACCCTTCCACCAGATCCGATGCGTAAGCATAGCCATCGGGATGAGGTTGATATTTATCACCAATACCAGAGGTCGGATCACCCCGCAGCGCCACAATATGGCGCACGCCTGCGGCCCAGTAGTCCTTGGCGATAATGTCAATTTCATCGCGAGTCGCTTCGACACACGTCAGATGGGCTGCCGGGTTCATGCGGGTTTCCTTGGCCATACGCTCGACCGTGCGGTGCGTCCGTTCGCGGGTCGATCCGCCTGCCCCATAGGTCACGGAAACAAAGTCGGGTCCTAGAGGTTCAAGTGTTTCTATCGCGGTCCAAAGGCGCGTTTCAGCCTTCACTGTCTTTGGTGGAAAAAATTCAAAGCTCACGCAAACATCAGAACTATTCTTCGTGACAGAACGATCGGACGAGGTACGTGCGATAGCCCCGACGGGGGCATTGGGGTCGCGTTGGGGGACAGACCGGGTCATGTTATCGTTTCCAGCGTTCGTTTTGGCGCGCGTGTCGCCCGCCAAATCAAGAGATCAGGGTAAGTATCGTCTGCGCCAGCAATCGTCTCATAACGAACATCTACAAACCGATGCGCGCTCAAAAGGTCCGACATTTCTTCCGGAGAAAACCCGAGGCGGCGGTGGGAAAATTGGTCACGAAAGTCTTCGCGATCATGTTCTGCAAAATCAACCACGAGGAGTGTTCCATTGGGAGCCAGCAGGCGTGAGGCCTCTGAAAGCGCGTCGCTGGGTCGGTCCAAATGGTGCAAAACCTGATGCAGAGTGACCAAATCCGCGACCCCGTCACCCAACGGCGTTCGCGCCAAATCCGATTGCTGCACCGACAAATGCGCAAACCGCTCATCAGATAAAGTATAGCGAGCCACGCGAAGCATGTCGGGCGACAGATCTATGCCGATTCCGTTTTTGACCCAATCGGATAAGAGCGCGAGCATCCGCCCAGACCCTGTGCCCAAATCGACCATCAAGGAAAATTGGCGCGTATCCAGTTGCGCCAGAATGGCGGCTTCGACTTTGGCTTGCGGCAAAAACTCGTGGCTCAACCGGCCCAAATTATTGGCCACATCGGCAAAGAACTGATTGGCTTGGTTGGCCCGCACGGCCCGAACTTGGTTCAGCCGATCACGGTCTGCCGCCATGACAGGGTCATCAACCGGCAACTTTTCAAGCACACCCATGACAATCGCCATCGAAATACCGCCGTTTACGCAAAGCCGGGAAAACACCCACGAGCCTTCGCGCAGTCTGTCCACGACGCCTGCGTCCTCAAGCGACTTTATATATTGCGTGACGCGTGGCTGTGACAGCTTCAGCACAGACACCAGCTCTGAGACTGTCAGTTCTTCATGCTGCAGGAGCGCCAGAATTCTCAAGCGATCTGGATGACCGAGCAATTTTAATATGCGAGCAATTGTTTCCACTCGACTAACCTATCACAGGCAAAGCGTGCAGCATATAAAATTTTCTTTATATGTGACTTATTGCACGAATTTGCTGAGCAGTCGGAGGTAATCAGCCTGATAGCCGAGCGAGTTTTCGGTCACAGACCAGCTATTTAACGGCCAGCCGTCATTAAATTCGCCATATGACTTCGCGGCAGGCTGCCCCACGGGAGGAACACTATCTGGCCGACGGCAAACTTTGTCACCAAACCCGCCGCACCCTTTAGCGCAGCATTCATCCCGCGCATAACCGGGATTCGGCCCGCCCACTAAAAATCCAGGGGCTGGCCCGTAACGCGACGTTTTTGTGCTATCGAAATCGCGCGATCCATCCTTGAACCACGCATGGTAGATTGTCGACACAGACCGCTCTGCGCCAGCCTCTTTCATATTCGATAAATAGACGAGACCCATCGGGTTCACGCCGTGAAGATAGTGGAGGTAATGCGACGCTGCGTTCACGGCGCGCCCGTGTGATGCGGGATCAATGCCGCCAACGACAGCCTGTGTGAAGACCGCACCGCGGCGCGCTTTCGTGCCGTTACTTCCCCACCAATAGCCATCCACATAAGCGCCATACGGGTCCGCATCATCATTCACAGCCCCCCATCCATTCCATTCTAACATGGCGCTCGAATAATCTTGTCGGATACGTTGGGACAGGCGTTTAGGCACGCCTTGGGTCGCCGCAAACCGTAGCATCGTAAATCCGAGGTCGCCTTCAAACCCATTCGCTGTGTCAGATTTGATTCCCCCAACCCGGCGGTAGAGTCGCTCAGCCGTTTTGCAAAACCGCTCTTCCCCGGTCGCCGCGAAAATTTGCGCCGCGGCGATGAGCCTTTTCTTATCTAGCCGATCCGCATCGACTTCTTGCTGTCCAGCGCCAAGGCCCAATGTCCCTTGGTCGTCATCATTGTTGTAAAACATCTCACTCGGGTTGTCGTCAGCCCACGCCCAAGCGCGCAGAGATCGCGCTTGATAACTATCCGCAATTTCAATCAAACGCGGCTGCGTTCGAAATATTTCGGCGGCCATCGCAAAAGCACCCGCCGCTGTTATGGTGGCCGATGTGTTCTCCAGACCATAGAGTGACGGCCCTTTTGCCTGGGACGGCGGCGAGGCTTCCGCTCGCGCCAATATCGACAACATGGACCCATCAGTATTTTGCATTCGGGCTAGCCAATCCAAGCCCCACTTCACTTCATCCAGCACGTCGGGAATCCCGTTCCCACTCTCAGGAATGCCCATATCATCGGTCCAAACAACCGGATTTTGGATATAGGACGCCAGCAAGCTCGACACATAATTGGCGGTCCAGCTGGTATATTGATTGTAATCGCCCGCATCGTACCAGCCGCCGTGAAGATCGCGCGCGGCGTCCATTTTTCCTTTAGAATCATATCGTTGCGCTTGGCTATCTTGGCCCTTCCCGAGATGTGACGCCGCATCTTCATAGCCCTGCGCCGCATAGGGTGCGCGTTTTTCAAACCCGGCCCGTTGATAGTAAAACACCTTGAACGCATCGCGCAGAACCGGACGATAAACGGTTCGCGAAATCTCAAAGGGATCACTCTCAACGCGGCTGTCCAAATCCCGGACAACGTAAGTTCCCGGGGTCGTCAGCGCAGAAAAATCAAACCACCAAACCCGATCGCCAGACGCCTCGTCTACTTTGCCCTGCTTCCATGCAACAGGACGGCCGCGATAGACGGGATCGCCCGTTCGCACATCAATGACGGCGTAGAGGCCGCTTGGTTGGAAAGACCGGCTCGCATCAAAGCCGATTTGCGGGTCACGAATGACGGCGCGTTTTTCAAGGTTTGGCACATAGCCAAATTGATCCACGACAATAAACGGCGCCGGATCGGTGGCCCGGGCCGTCACCGCGAACGACAAACAGATAATGATCGATAGGATGAGGCGCATAATGCGCTTCATCTACCAAAAACTGTTTTACGAGACTTAAAGGTCTCTGTGTGTGATCCGGTGATTTGTCAGCGTTTTACGCTGACACTCCTAATTTAAACGCGTTTCGAAAAGGTCCTCCCGGACCTTTTCGGTTTACGACGCGCTTGAATCAGCGGTCAAATTTAACAAATTTCAGCTTCTTCGGAATATCCGCATCGTCACCCAAACGGCGCTTTTTGTCTTCAATATAGTCCGCGAAATTGCCTTCAAACCATTCCACATGACTATCGCCTTCATAGGCGAGGATATGGGTGGCAACACGGTCAAGGAAGAAACGATCGTGCGAAATCACCACGGCACATCCGGGGAATTTTTCGAGCGCAACTTCAAGTGACGCGAGTGTTTCACGGTCCAAATCATTGGTTGGTTCATCGAGCAAAAGTAAGTTGGCCGGACGCGTCAGCATTTTCGCCAAGTTCACCCGGTTGCGTTCACCGCCGGACAATTGCCCAACATTCTTCGACTGATCCGTGCCCTTAAAGTTAAATGCACCGACATAGGCCCGGCTTGGAACTTCGCGTTTTCCGAGTTGTAGAATGTCGAGCCCGTCAGAAATTGCTTCCCAAACGTTTTTACTATTATCGAGCGCATCCCGGTTCTGATCGACATATCCAAGTTCGACCGTTTCGCCGACTTTGAAACTGCCTTCGTCGGGCGTCTCATCACCTGTAATCATCTTGAACAATGTGGTTTTACCCGCGCCGTTCGGACCGATCACGCCAACAATGCCACCGCGCGGCAGTTTGAAGGACAGGTCTTTAATCAGCAGTTTATCGCCAAAGCCTTTGGAGACATTATTTGCTTCAACAACAATATTACCGAGCCGTTCGCCCATTGGGATACGGATTTCAGCGTGGCTGACGACTTCTCTATCGGCCTCATCACGCAGATTTTCATATGCGCTGATCCGCGCTTTAGATTTCGTCTGACGGGCTTTCGGGTTAGACCGGATCCATTCTAATTCACGTTTCAACGCTTTGGTCTTGCTGTCGCCTTCGCGGCCTTCTTGATCCATCCGGTCAGCTTTCGACGCCAGCCAAGACGAGTAGTTCCCTTCATGCGGGAACGTCCGGCCACGATCCACTTCGAGCGTCCAATTGGTGATATGGTCGAGGAAATAGCGATCGTGCGTAATCAGAATGATCGCGCCTTTATAATTGACCAGATAGTTCTCCAACCACGCGACGGTCTCCGCATCCAAGTGGTTGGTCGGTTCATCCATCAACAACAGATCAGGTTTAGCGAGCAAAAGTTTGCAAATCGCGACCCGGCGACGTTCCCCACCGGACAACGGCGTAACATCAGCTTCTTTAGGCGGGCAACGGAGCGCCTGCATCGCCATTTCGATTTTACTGTCAATATCCCACGCATCCCGCGCATCAACCTGCTCTTGCAGGACCGTCATTTCTTCCATCAACTCGTCGGTATAATCCTCAGCCATTTTCATGGCGACAGCATTATAGGCGTCGAAAATCCGTTTATCTTCGCATTCCGCGATGACATTGCCCCAGACGTCTTTATCCGGATCAAGTTTCGGTTCTTGCGACAGATAGCCCACTTTGACGCCTTCAGCCGCCCAATGTTCGCCGGTCACTTCCGTGTCGACGCCGGCCATAATTTTCATCAGCGTTGATTTACCCGCACCGTTGACCCCGACGAGGCCGATTTTGGCGTCCGGGTAGAAGGACAGGTGAACATTATCGAGGATAGTCTTATTGCCGAATTTCTTCGTCAAACCCTGCATATGATAAGCGAATTGGCGAGCCATGAGAGCTGTTCCGTCTCTGTGTTTTTACGGTGTAAGGAGCGCCAGACTTCCGGGCGCTTATTTCCCGCCGCATATGTGACGTAAAGGGACTTTTTTCAAGCCTAGACCCCATTCGATAAATTGACATGAGATCACGTCCCACCGCGCATCAAGGCGCCGGCATTCAAGCGTTTCGTGACGTGACACGAGCGCGGGCCTTCCCCGCTGATGGGGAAGGTAGAGTTAGAACCATTTACAACGAGCAAAGCCCGCGCGCCTGACAGACGCATCCGATCAAAACGCCGTGCCCTCGCGGCCCGCTATGAGCTCACGCGAGTGACGGTTAGACCCTTCCGAGGCTTTCGACCCCGCAACTGCCTGCCGCCCGATCTACCGAAGGCGCACCTGACATTCGGGGCCGAACCGCGATGCGGTTCAGTTCCTAGCCAAACGATCCACTGGATCGTTTGGCGTCGTCAAGCTCGTTTCTCATCCGATAGTCGTCATCGATCGTTCCGTCGAATGGAACCGCATGCGCCGCATTAACTCGCATACCGTCCAGCCTACCAAACCCCCGCAAGCCTGAGAGCAATGCCTCTCTCGTGTCCGAAGCGGGTGAGGCTAACAGACCACGAAAAGGGGTAGGCGGGGATGGGGTTATGTTGAATGTCATGAACATGGGGTTTACGAAGACGTTATCCGAGGATCCATTTTATCGCCCCCAACCCGGGACTTGGGTCAAACTTTTGCGTCACGATGCCAAACCAGCGCGAAGAAGAAGAAACTCCAAAAAGCAAAGAGCAAGAACCCGCCAGAATAGGCGGCTAAAAGCGGCGTATTCGCGTAAATATGGGTCAGACCTTGCGCGTCAGCCGTTATCGATAGACCGTCCATGATCATCGCAGGCATGGCCATGATCGTGACTGGAACAAGCATGTCATGCTTGGTCCGCCCTGTAGCTTTTGCAATTAAAATGATGGAGACAGCCGCAAAAGCGAAATTCGCGATCCAAAATAATATGTGCAATAAAGCCCCATCTAAGAAGATCGGTCCGAGATAATGCATTAGGCCCGCCGCAACGATCCAGAAAATGATGCCAATAATGAGAAATGTGCCGCGCTTATCCATGAGACGTTCCTGTAGTGTAGCAGTTGCTACATATGTAGCGGTCGCTACAACCCCCGTCAAGTGACAGATAAAAACACACAAAATGCGGCCAAATACACGGGCCCGTTGGCCGATTATGTGCTGTCACACGGTGTCGCGCGGTCAAGCCTGCGACCAATGGCGAAAGCGGCCGGGACATCTGACCGGATGCTAGTTTACCATTATGGCTCGAAAGCAGGCGTCATGGAAGCCGCGCTCAACGAGCTTGCCCGCCGGGATAAAGAGACCATGGACGCGATGTTACCGGCTGCGCCACTCCCCGCCAATCAATTGATGCCAATGATTGGCAGCGTCATGAAAACCGGGGTCTTTAATCCATCAATTGCCGTTTTGCTGGAGCTAACCGCGCAGGCCATACGGGGGGACGCAATGGCACAAAAGATCGCTAATACACTCGCAACCGACTTTCACGATTGGCTGGCCGCACGCTTAACTGAGCCTGACCGTGCCATAGAATTACTGGCCGCGGTTGAAGGCTGGGGTGTCCTCACAGGCTGCGGCCTCGACGTATCCTTTCCGTCCGGCTAGAGCGCACCCATGTCAACACTCCCGCCTCTCCCCCGCATTATTATTGAACCCGTTGTTCGGCGTGCTCTCGAAGAAGATTTCGGCGTGTCCGGCGATCTCTCGGCGAACCTGCTCGTGCCGGAAGCCGCGACGGGTTCGCTCGTCATGCGGGCCCGCGAAGTTGGCGTGATTGCTGGAATGCAAGCGGCAGAGCTGACTTATGCGCTCGTCGATCCGTCCGTGAAGTTTGTCATTGAAGTCGGTGACGGCGGGGCTGTCAAAGCCGGCACCATCATTGCGCGAGTCAACGGCAACACCCGTTCGCTTCTATCTGCGGAACGCGTCGCGCTCAACTTCCTTGGCCGGATGAGTGGTGTCGCAACGCTCACCGCGCTCTATGTTAAAGCTGTCGAGGGCACAGGCGCGCGGATTGCCGCAACGCGCAAGACAACACCGGGGCTCCGGGCGCTGGAAAAGCGCGCTGTGCTGGCTGGCGGTGGATTTGCGCACCGTGAAAGCCTTGCGGCGGCCATCATGATCAAGGATAATCATATCGCGCTGGCGGGCGGCATTTACAAAGCCCTGACCACCGTGATGGAACATCGCGATCATATGACGATGGTCAGCGTCGAAGTGGACACTCTGGAGCAACTAAAGCTAGTTCTGCCCTATCACCCCAATGTCGTCCTGCTCGATAATATGGACCCCGAAAAATTGCGTGAGGCCAAGCGCATCATAGGCGACGCGCGTGTCATAGTCGAAGCCTCAGGCGGCGTTAATTTGCACACTGTTCGCGGAATCGCCGAAACAGGCGTGGATGTGATTAGCGTCGGCGCACTGACCCATTCCGCGCCAAACTTTGATATCGGCATGGACGCGCAATAAGCTTTTCGTCACGCCGCCTTGTGAACGCCTGAGGGGCTAGTCGGAACGACCCGGCGTAAGGTTGAGAGTGGGCGTAATAAGCGAGTTACCCTGTGTGCAAGACGCTTGGATCCATCTGGTATTGATGGCGAGGCGCTCTGATTTCGGGTCTCCCCAAGCATAGCCCGGTGAATAGACTTCATCTTGACCTTGATAAGTATAGAGCGCCATCGAGTCACGGTTCACACCCGTCGGCCAAGTCACATTGCGGAGCTTCAACCCGACACGGGGATGATCCGCTGTCGCATCAATCCAGACCCGTCCGCCCTGATCATGGAGGACGAGGTTATTGTAAAAGGCGTAACTTCCGTCAGTTTTGCGAGGGCTGACCCAACATGTAAACGGACGGGATCGCAGTAAAATATAGGTCTTATCACCACTCGTGAGGCTAATTCCCTTCGGTGACAGGATAAATGGTCCGTCACATCCGACAGCTGTGAAAGTTTCGAACGTCCGGGTAACAGTGCGCGCGCATTCCATACGTCCATTGCGGATCGCATTGGCCTGTATTTTACCATTCACAATACTATGTTCATGCCGGGCCTCGAGCGTCCGTCCGTCGGCCCATGTAATCACGCTCGTAAAGCTCTCACCTGTTCGTGTAACGACCACGTCCATGCGCATCACCTGGTCTTCTTTAGCGACGCCCAAGCTCTCTTGAAAATTTACCTGCTCTTCATTCGTGTAGATACCCGGCATCAAGCGCCGGAATTCACGCATGTCGCGCTTGGAAATGTCTGAGTACGCGGTGTCGGTCTGAGCCATGACGGGCGAAGCCACGAGCAAAACAGTCGCTGCGAGCAGGCAATGTCGTATAATTTTCAGGGTCATGCTTTCGGCTTTCTAAACGTTAGCCCTATCCCCCATAATGGCGAAATCTCTGCAAGACCTTTACGCCAACGTTCAAACTGCAGTAAATCCAACCTGCGTCAGACAGAAAAGCTGTTCCGGGGCCCAGCAAAGCGTCAGGTCTTTTGCCGCCCGAGGGCAAGAATGATAAAACCGACGGCCCAACTGCCCCATTTTTCCATGATTTCAGCGCCGGGACCGGGAATATTATAGGCCGTGACGGCAATCCCGAAGCCTGCGATCACGGCCATGAGGACCGCCCCGCCTTTCACCCGCCACCCGAGGCACCGAGTAAGGATCGCAGGGCCAAACGCGGCCCCAAGCGCGACCCAACTGAACAACACGCGCGTGAAAATGTCTGTGGGTGCGAAAAGCGTGATCACGACCGCAATCACGGCCACGCCAACCATCGCCAAACGCCCCATCAGGAGCGCCTGTTTAGGATCGCGCCAAGTTAACCCGCTATCGTGGCTGACAGCTGAGGCCGCCGCGAGAAGAAGACTATCGACTGTACTCATCACGGCAGACAAAACGGCGGCAATGACAATCCCCGCGAGCGCTGCAGGCAAGTAAGCACTCGCCGCCGCGAAAAACAGGCTCTCGCCGCCGGTATCCAACGCCATTGCGCGACCTGACAGCGCCAAAACGACGAGTCCGCTGTAAATCAGCACGCCCCAGCCGACGGTTATCGCCGCCCCGCGGCGACGTTCGGCCTGACTTCGAACCGCCATGATCCGGTTGAGCAGTTGTGGTTGCCCTAAAGCGCCCAGCCCCGTTCCCAGCAATCCCATTGCCGCGCCAATTCCGGCCATGCCCGCCGCTTGCCCGGTAAAACTGAGATAGGACGGTGGCACAGTCGTGTGCAGCGCGTCGATTACATTGCCGATGCCACCTGCTGCATTCAAAGCTGCAATCGGTACAATGATACAAGCGAGGACCATAACGCCCGCTTGCAGCGCGTCCGTAATTGACGCCGCCAGAAAACCGCCCATGAGGCAGTAAACCAAAATCACAGTGGCCCCGAGCAAGATCGCTTCCGTTGCGCTCATCCCGAAGACTTCGGTCAGCGCATTCCCCGCGGCTTGGAATTGCGCCGCGATGTAAAAGACGAAACAAAAAAGGATCAGCGCCGCAGCAACCACGCCGATGATCCGCGCCCATTTCCCGGCATCCGCAACAAGGAAGTCGACCACAGTGATATGCCCGCGTTCGCGCGTCTCCGCGTTCAGGCGTGGCCCCATAACCAGCCATGTCATCAGGTAACCCCCGAAGATCCCCGGCACGAGCCAAAGCGCAACCAAGCCTTGGGTGAACACCATGCCGGTAAAGCCGAGCAACACCCATGCGCTTGAGGTAGACGCGGCATAAGATAACCCCGCCGTCCAAGGCCCCAAGCTTTGTCCTGCAAGGAAAAAATCGCCTTCGCTATCGACACGCCGACTGGCCCAAAATCCGATGCCTAACAGCACGATTTTATAGGCAACCAACGTCGCGATAATAATGGAATTGTCCGCCATGCGCTCATCCTCCCCAGATTACGCTCATCCCGACGTCACATGTGTTCTGCGACTTCAGAGTAGAGCGCATGGCTAGCGCGTCGGCCACCCAAAGTCAGTCGGAAATCGTCCCAAGGATGTGTGCGATCAAAAGAAAATTAGTGGGCGATTTTTGTCGTCGTTACCCCCGGTTTGACGGCGCGTCCACGCGTCTACGCCCCGTATCATCGCCGGTGAGCCCGTGATGAAGGCGAGGTGCCAGAAAACATTAGACACAAAACGCTGTGAAATTATTACATGAACTTAGCGACACAATAGGTTGATAAATATAGAGTTATAAGTTTCTTATAATGCGTTATAAGTTTAAGTGATATTCTAATAAGCCCTTATAGAAGAGATATGTGACCCTAGCCCGCGCCCGAAAGACGAGCGCACAACGCCATGAACGGTTTTCATCGCTTCTTTCGGGAAGACCCTTTATGCGGAGGACAAGCCCGTGTTCACTCATCCTCACCTCCACTCGGAAGCCAGACACACAGAATGACAGACCATATCAAAACAGACATTTCAGACGATGGCATCGCGCGTTTGACCCTTTCCCAACCGGCGCGGCGCAACGCGCTGAACGCTGAAATGTGGGCCGCACTTCCCGTCGTTCTCAGCGCGTTGGAAGCAGAGAATCCGACCGCGTTAATCGTGCAAGGAGACGGCGATCACTTTGCCGCCGGGGCCGATATTTCCGAATTCGAAACGCTCTACTCGACGCCCGAATCCGCGGCTCAAATCAGCGCCGATATCCAGACGGCTTTTGATGCGCTTGCCGCATTTCCAATGCCAACGATTGCGGCCATCCGAGGGGCCTGTGTCGGCGGCGGCTGTGGCCTCGCCCTGTGCTGCGACATACGCTTAGCCGACGCGACTGCGCGCTTCGCGATCACGCCCGCGTAATTAGGATTGGTCTATCCGTTCTCAGATATTGCCCGCTTGATTGACGCCGTCGGCGTCGCCAATGCCAAAGACATTTTGTTCTCCGCGCGGATCATCAAAGCCAAGCCCGCGAAAAAAATGGGGCTAGTCCATCGCACTTTTGGCGTCGACGCGCTGGACGACGCAGTGAAGGACTACGCGGAAGGCCTCACCCGTCTGTCGCCTGAATCCCTTCGCGTGACCAAATCCATGATCACCGCCTATCAAAATGGTCAGCGCAACGAGACAGACGAAACACGCGCGCAATTTTTAGCGGGCTTCAGCAGTCGCGACTTCGGCGAGGGTTTTCGCGCCTTTCTAAACAAGCGGAGCCCGGACTTTAGCTGAACGGGCTTTACGCCCCCTCTAATGACCATGGGGCGACACCGCCAAAGCGGGTGCGCAAGGCCTCGACTAAGGTTCTAACCCGTCGCGGCATATGACGGGTTGGTGGCCAAACCGCATAAACGCTCGGCGCATCAAACACATACTCCGGCAAGATCGCTACGAGCCGCCCGGCCCGAACCGCATCGCACAGGATAAAGTCCGGTTCGATCACAACACCCAAGCCCGCGATTGCCGCATCGCGCAGAAAATCGCCATTACTCGCGCGCATGAGGGGTTCAAGCTGCACCGTTCCCCGTTTGCCGGACCGCTCACGATAGGCCCAGCCTTTGCCCAATTTTAGGCCGTAGCGAAGCTCCGGCGCGTCACGTAAGTCGTGAATTGTCTCGATCGGTCCATGTTCAGCGAGCCATTGTGGAGACACAGCACACACCATCCGCACATCGCCCAATTTGCGCGCAATCATCGCGCTATCGTCCAGCCGCCCAATCCGTACGGCCATATCAAACCCATCAGCGATCAAATCGATCTTGCGGTCGGAAAAATCAACGTCGAGCCGGATATCTGAATGATCCTTCTGAAAGTCGATCAGAGCTGGGCCAAGTTGTGACAAGCCGAACGATAACGGCGCGGCGATACGGATCGGCCCTGCCAGCGCGCATTCCGCCCCGCTCGCCTCATCCTCCATATCGCGCCACGCCCGCAGCAGCCCCTGTGCGCGCTGGTAATAACTACGCCCCGCATCGGTCAGTGACAAAGTCCGGGTCGAGCGGTTGAGCAAGGTTGCGCCTAGGCGTTGCTCCAACGCCTTAATCCGCCGCGATACGACAGATTTGTTTAAAGACAGCGCTTTGGCTGCCCCTGTGATGGTTCCGGCCTCAACTGTGTGAACAAAGATTTCAGCTTCGGCAAAACGATCCATTCGTTGCGATTATCGCAACAGTGACTTGCAATCAAGCCAGCTTACCAATGATCATGACAACACATAGATGAGGATCAACAGAAATAGGAGCCTCTCATGCCAAACCCGCTAAACATTCTACGGATCGATTCCTCCGCTCGTCGCGACGGATCGGTTAGCCGCAGTCTCGCCGATCTCTATATTGACAGCGTCGCCGAAACTCGCCCTGTTCGGGTGCAAACCCGCGACGTTAGTCACGCGCTTCCCGTGATACAACAGGATTGGATCGGCGCGACGTTTACGCCAGAACCGAACCGCACAGCGGATCACCGCGCTGCGCTGGCGAGGTCTGACCAACTCGTTGAAGAGTTGGAGGGGAGTGAGTTGATTGTGATCAGCACCCCGATCTATAATTTCGGTATTCCGGCGTCGCTAAAGCTCTGGGTCGATCAAGTTGCGCGCGCGGGACGCACATTCCACTATACGGAAAATGGCCCTGAAGGCTTGTTGAGCGGTAAACGCGCCGTCATCTTAGTGGCCTCTGGTGGCACTCAGGTCGGCAGTGACATCGATTTTGCGACACCCTATCTGCGCCATTTTCTCGGCTTTCTCGGTATCACAGATGTCCAAATCATTGCTGCGGATCAATTGATGGCCAATGGTCCGGACAAGGTCGAACAGACGAAGCAACAGATCCGCACACTCGCGGCTTAAATTCTCAAGAAAGGATATGACGATGACTTTAGACACGAAAACAAAATCAAAAAACCTCGCTTCAGGCCTCGTTCTCCGGCCAGAGGAAGCGCGCGGCAAAGCCGATCATGGTTGGCTGCGCGCGGCGCATAGCTTCTCATTTGGCAGCTATTACGATCCCGATCATATGGCGTTTGAAAGTCTGCGCGTGATCAATGATGACTGGATTGACGGTGGCGGCGCTTTCCCGACACATCCGCATAAGGACGCAGAGATTTTCTCCTACATCCTCAAAGGCGGGCTGCAGCACCGCGATAGTATGGGCAATGGCTCAACCGTTATGGCGGGCGGCGTTCAATATATGAGCGCCGGGTCCGGCGTACGGCATAGTGAGTCCAACCCGTCACAAACGGAGCCGATGCAACTATTGCAAGTCTGGCTCCTCCCGAATGTGGAAGGCGCAGAGCCGCGCTACGACACGCTCGACATTAGCCCTGAAGCCAAAGACGGCAAGCTGGCCTTGTTTCTATCGCCCACAGGGCGGGACGGGTCCATGTCGATCCGCGCCGATGCGGATATTTATGCGGCCACCCTTAACGGGGATCAGCGCATCGATCACGAGATGGGGGACGGCACACGCGGCTGGATCCAAGTCGCGCGCGGGTCTGTCACCGTGAATGGCGAAGCGTTGCGGCGCGGCGATGGTTTGGCCATTCGCGAGAGCGGACGGCTCGAATTGCGGAACGGCGATGATGCTGAATTCCTCTATTTCGAGTTTAGCTAATCCGACGTCACACGCTTAAAAATAGCGAGCGCGATCCCTATCAGGATGATCGCGCTCGCCCCTAAAAAACGAACTGTGAGCGGTTCGCTGAGCAAGATGATCCCGCCCAGCGCGGCGAGCGGCGGAACGAGGAGTTGGACTACGCCTGCGCGCGTTGCGGACAGGTGTTTTAACGCGCGATACCAAATGGCGTAGCCTAGACCGGATGTGATCGCGCCTGAGGTCACAGCCAATCCGACGCCTTGCACAGAGACCGCTTCTGAGGGCGCTATCACCCTCCATAGAATAACAATCGGTACGATCAGAGCTGCTGCACGCAGAAAGTTCCCCGCCGTGACATGGGTTGCGTTGCCTGCGCCGCGACCCAAGAGAGAGTAAATACCCCAACAGACCCCTGAACCTATCATGATGGCGGCGGCCACAGGATGGGGGCGTTCCAAACCGGGCAGCAACAACCAGACCAATCCCCCCGCCGCCAGCAAAACCCCGAAAATTTGGACACTCCCTAACCGTTCACCGCGCAGAAGACCCCAGCCAATCATGGTGATTTGCACACTGGCGAACAGGATCAATGCCCCCATCCCGGTTGAAAGATTGAGATAGGCGACAGAAAATAGGCCCGCATATCCCAGTAAAGACAGCGCGCCAGACCAGCTCCCGGCCCGTATGGCTGTCCGGGCACCCACTAAGACCAGCAACACGGCAGCGCCCGCGAAAATCCGCAGCGTCGTAAACAGACCGACTCCAATCGCACCGTCAACAAGAGCCAATCGGGTCAATACCGAGTTCCCGGCAAACGCCAGCAACGCTAAGCCTGTCAGAAAAACAGTGTTCCGCCAGTTTGATTGGGAGTAAATCATGCTCGCCCCTAACGTAAAAACAAGTCATGTCAGTTCAGCTATACGTGATCGGACCGACATCACCGCCTTCACGTCCCAATACCGCTCTTCCGGAGACCCAAGCGATGAAACTCTACACAATGTCCGGCACTTGCGCGCTGGCCCCCAATATCGCCATTGCCTGGGCCGATGCGCTCATCGAAATCGTCAACCTTGAACGCGGTGCGCATAAAGGGGAAGATTATCTCGCGATTAATCCGCGCGGCCAAGTTCCAGCCTTGGTGTTTGATGATGGCGATGTGCTGACCGAAGCGACCGCGATCCTCGGCTATATTCGCGCGACCCATGTTGGCGACGCCGCCTATGCGCGTGATAAACCCGCTGGCCGTAAAGAGGCCGAAGCGCTCAGCTTTCTGTCATCCGAAGTCCACGCGGCCTTCAAGGGTCATTTCAGACCCAGTTTGTTTGCTGATACACCCCAGACAGAGAAAACCGTTCGGCACATGACCTATGATCGGCTCAATGAATATTTCCTTCGGCTGAACGATTGGATCGCGGAAAGCGACGGCCCGTGGTTGCTCGGGGCGCGCTCTCACGCTGATGCCTATCTCTATATTATTATGCGTTGGATTGAGCGGACGCCGTTGCAGCTGGAAAACTATCCAAACCTAGAGGCCCATCAACACAAGATGGAACAAGACGCGGGCGTATTATTGGCGCTTGCGCGGCAAGGCATGGCCCCGGCGCAACAACCCGCAGTTTAAACCTGCCCTAAATCTGCCCTAAAATGGCCTTGAAATGGCCTTGGTACAAAATGAACCTTTCTCCGGCTGACCCGTTTATTGGACAGCATAGGAGGAAATATCATGCGTACGACACTTTTAACGATGGCTATTCTAGCTGCCGGCACATCCATTCCAGCGTTGTCTATGGCGACAGACGTGACCGTAAAAGCGGGCGCGTCCATTGAAGCCCCGATTACACGCCGAACCGCGGACCGAACATTCGACGTGAAAGTCCGAGGCAAACGTGACGAATCTCGTAGCGAAGTCTATGACGAGGCGCTTTACGAAGCGGCCCGTAAGACTCGGAAAAAGGATTATGACTGGTTTCGTATTGTCGAAAGTGAAATCGACAGTGACACGCGCCGAACTGATAATGAAAGCGGGTTCGAGGCCGGCTATGAGCGGGTACCCTATAAGTCCTGCGGCTTGTTAACGTGCCGCACTGAATATCGCACAGAGCGCAGGACGAGCGTCTCGATTGATTTCGATGATCGAGAGGAAACGCGCTATACGGTAAAGTTGGAATTCGAAGCGGGTTGGGGGTCAATGCCGATTGATGGCGAGACCTATGACGCCCGCCGGGTTGAACGGGATTACCGATAATCCGACACCGCGTACAAAAATATGACCCCTCACTTCGGTGAGGGGTTTTTTTGTTTAGGGCCATCCGACTGCAATCAAACGACCGGCAATGATTATAACAATTGAAGCCCTATCTAACCCTCGCCCATCAACAAGACGATCTTACCGGAGTGCTGACCTGATTGCATGCGGGCATGGGCAGCTTCGACATTGGACAGCGCAAAGCTGCTGTCGAGCACAGGGCGGAGTGTCCCGTCCATAATAAATGGCCAGACTTTGGCTTCGAGCGCATCCCGCAGTCGGCGTTTCTCGGCGATGGGTCGCGCACGTAACGTTGTCGCCATCAAAGACAAGCGTTTGATCAGGACAGGCCGGAAATCGACCTCGGTCTTAAACCCATTCATATAGGCAATGTTGATGATGCGTCCATCGGGGCGGCAGGCTTGGATATTGCGGGCCACGTAATCGCCGCCAACCATATCCAGAATGACGTCGGCGCCGCCCGCCTCGCCCATCACAGTGACGAAATCCTCTGACTTGTAATTTATCGCCCGGTCCACGCCGAGCGTTACGGCAAGAGCGCATTTCTCGTCCGTTCCTGCCGTCGCAAAAACGCTCTCAGCGCCCAGTAAGCGCGCCATTTGCACCGCGATCACGCCAATGCCGCTGGTCCCACCGTGGCAGAGAAACACTTCGCCCGGATGCAATCGCGCCCGATCAAACACATTGGCCCAAACCGTAAATACGGCTTCAGGAAAACAGCACGCCTCCGCAGCGGACAGGGAATCGGGCACAGGCAGAACCGACCCTTCATCAGCGACAGCGAAGTCTGCGTAACCCCCGCCGGGCAGCAGGGCACAAACGCGGTCACCGATTTTAAAACGTGTTGTTCCCGGCCCGACGGCCTCAACATGACCGACGACCTCGAGACCCAAAATCTCGGAAGCGCCCGGCGGGGCCGGATAAAACCCAGCCCGTTGCAGCAGATCCGCGCGGTTGACCCCGGCCGCCTCAACCCGAATGAGAATCTCGCCATCCCCAGCATCGGGTCTTGCCCTGTCTTGGATCAGCAACGATTTGTCAGCTTGGATGGTTACGGCGCGCATAGATGTCATAGACAAGGGTCATCGGGTAACAGGGGAAAGTCAAGACCAACGGCACGCGACACGCGGTTAGAGAGTTGGGCGTGTGGAATGAGGGCATCGACGGTAGAGGCCTATTTCAAAGATCATATTGTTAGCGTCGCCAAAGCTGTTAGATTCATTAATAGATCATCAGGACCATATTTATGCGACTTCGTTCTTATCTGTTTTCGGCTCTGTCCATCGGACTTGTCGGCTGCGCGACTAGCCCCGACACGACCCTTATAGACCCCAATTTAATAGCGTTCACCGGGGCCACGCTTGTCTCGCTTGATAAGACACACAGTGACCGACAAGACATAACCATTCTCGTCCAAGACGGTGTCATTCTCTCACTGATTGATACGCCCTCCGTTCCAGAGAACGCGGCCCGCGTTGACGTAACGGGACTGTATGCCCTGCCCGGGATCATCGACACCCACATCCATGTCGCAACACCGCCCGACACAGCGCTCGCCGAGAAACGTCTTCGCGACATGCTCAGAAGTGGCGTGACCACGGGGCGATCCATGGCGGATGACCTCCGGGCCGCGGCTGAACTATCGCGGCGGGCCTATCAGAATGAAATAGAATCTCCGGATATTGTCTATTCAGCCGTCTTCGCCGGACCGACTTTCATGGCAGACCCGCGTGTGCAGTCCGTCACGGCGGGTTTGACACCCGGTGACGTCCCGTGGATGCGCCGTATCGATGCCCAATCCGATATCAAAGAGAGTGTCACACTCGCCCGTGGTAGCGGCGCGATGGGCATCAAAATTTATGCTGATTTAACGACCGAGCAGGTCGAATCCATTGCGGCAGAAGCCAAACGACAAGACATACCGACATGGGCGCACACGGCTGTCTATCCCGCCGGCCCTGAACAAGTTGCGGGCGCCGGGGTCACGACTATGTCTCATGCCTGCAGTCTCGCCCACGTCTTTCAACCCACAATGCCAGTCACTTATGGCTCCCGCGACCCTATGCCTGATCGTGACGAGACACAGCCTCTTCCGGAGGCCTTGATTGATACGTTTGCGGCGATGAAACAGCACGGCACCATTCTTGATGCGACGTCAATGATTTACGATTGGCTGGAGGATCAATCCCCTAAGCCGTCGCTTTGCAGCGGCGCCTTGAGTGCTGATATGACCCGGCTCGCGGTTGAACATGGCGTCCGCATCTCGACAGGAACGGACTTCGTGACAGACGCTGGACCCAGCGCAATCCATCTGGAGATGCGGTATTTACACGAAACTGTCGGTCTTGATTTAGACGACGTCTGGACATCTGCCACTGAAACGGGCGCTGAGGTTGTGAACGCGAAGGGCCGCGTGGGACATGTCGCGCCGGGCTATTTTGCCAACATCCTGTTCTACACAGACGACCCGACGGAAGACCTCAAAGCGCTCGATACGCTCCAGATGGTCGTCAAACGCGGGCACATGACGTCGCTTCGGTAAATATGCTGGAGGGAGGCTTTATGATTGTTGGTCGGTCTGTGAACCCAGATGACCCTCACCCCACGTTTTCAAAGCCATAATGATGGGCCGGATCGTTTCTCCATATTCCGTCAGGCTATACTCGACTTTAGGCGGGACTACGGGAAAGACTTTGCGTGAAACAATCCCGTCCGCCTCTAATTCTCGCAGCTGCTTCGTCAGCGTTCGTTGCGTAATTCCGCCAACGGCACGGCTTAACGCTGAAAATCTGTGTGGGCTTTCCAAGAGATGAAACAAAATCATCCCTTTCCACTTTCCCCCGATCACCTCCAAAGTCGCTTCGACCGGGCAGCCGCCTGAACAATCGTAGGCCGTATGACGTCGGGATCGTGCTGACGAGTTCGATGAGACCATGTCGGACATAGTGGTATCCAATGCGTATGTATAAGCACAATAAGTGCGTACTAGATAATAATTAGGTAGAGCATATATGAGCTGTGTAAATTCGGATTCACAGTTTCAACCAAGACGCAGAAAGCCTGTCACATAATGTCCCAAAAACGTACGCAGCCTGATCCCGCAAACCCGGCAGAGGTCGCTCAGTGGCGCCACACGACGAAAGCTTATGATCCCAGCCGAAAGATTTCAGCTGAGCATATTGAGAGCCTCAAATCCCTTTTGCGCTTCAGTCCCTCAAGCACGAATGCCCAACCGTGGCACTTTATTCTGGCCTCGTCCGAAGAGGGTAAAAACCGGATCGCCAAAGCCACCGACGAAAAATATCCGTTCAACAGCAAATCCATTCGCGATGCGTCACATGTCGTTGTATTTGCAAGCCGGCTTTCAATCGACGAGGACTACCTCCTTCATGTTCTTGAACAGGAAGACAAGGATGGTCGATTTGATGCCGATAAGGACACTTTCAAACCGCAAATGCACGGCGGTCGGACGATGTTCGTCAACCTGCACAAACAAGATTACAAAGACGTCCAGCATTGGATGGACAAGCAAGTTTACTTAAACGGTGGCCAATTCATGCTCGGTGCAGCGGCGCTCGGTATCGACAGCACCCCGATGGAGGGCATCGACATTCCGACGCTCGACAAAGAATTCGGCCTGCGTGACAAAGGGTTCAGCAGCCTTTTCATCGTTTGTTTGGGTTACCACTCTGAGGCAAACGACTATAATGCTGCAGCGCCAAAATCACGCCTGCCTTTAAATGAAATCCTGACGGAAGTTTAAACCGTCTAGAGCCGCAAACCTGCGGGCAACAAAAAAGGCCTCTCATTTCGATGAGAGGCCTTCTTAATTTCTATGTCTGATCCCTTACAGTGCCTTGATGATCTCCTCGACCATTTTCTTGGCATCGGACAGCAACATCATCGTGTTGTCACGGTAGAACAAGTCATTGTCGATCCCGGCGTAGCCCGGCGATAGTGACCGTTTCACGAACAGCACGGTGGCCGCTTTATCGACGTCCAAGATCGGCATGCCCGCGATGGGTGATGTTGGATCGGTTTTGGCGGCGGGGTTAGTGACATCGTTGGCGCCGATAACGAAGGCAACGTCGGTGTTGGAAAACTCGGAGTTGATGTCCTCCAATTCGAACACTTCGTCATAGGGCACATTGGCTTCGGCCAGCAGCACGTTCATGTGCCCCGGCATCCGGCCCGCTACGGGGTGAATGGCGTAGGACACGTCAACGCCTTCTTCTTTCAACTTATCGACCATTTCGCGAATGGCGTGTTGCGCTTGCGCGACGGCGAGGCCGTAGCCCGGCACAATGATAACCTTAGACGCGTTCTTCATGATGAAAGCCGCGTCTTCGGCAGAGCCGCGCTTGACCGGACGTTGTTCTTTGTCGCCGTCTGCCGCGCTGGCCGCATCGCCGCCAAACCCGCCAAGAATGACCGAGATGAAGCTCCGGTTCATGGCTTTGCACATGATGTAGGACAGGATCGCGCCCGATGAGCCAACCAGCGCCCCCGTGATGATGAGCGCAAGATTACCGAGCGTGAAGCCCAGCGCGGCAGCCGCCCAACCGGAATAGCTATTCAGCATCGACACAACGACAGGCATATCCGCGCCGCCGATGGGGATAATCAGGGTAAAGCCAAGGACCAGCGTCACGGCGATCACCGCCCACATCATCCACGGCTCGGTCCCGCCCGTGCTCATCATCAACCCGACGAGGAAGAAAAAGGCCACGCCCAACAAGATGTTGATGACGTGACGTGCGGGCAAGAGGATCGGGGAGCCCGACATATTGCCGTTGAGTTTGGCAAAAGCGATCAGCGAGCCGGAGAAGGTAATCGCACCGATGCCGGCGCCGAGGGACAGTTCGAGCAGCGAGCCGCCCTTCATCAAGCCGTCCGCATTCAAGATGCCAAAGCTGTCCGGACTAAAGAAAGCCGCCAGCGCCACCAGCACGGCAGCCAGACCGACGAGCGAGTGAAAGGCCGCGATCAGTTGCGGCATGTCCGTCATCGGGATTTTCTTGGCGATAATCGCGCCAACAATGCCGCCGAGGGCCATTCCCCCGCCGATCAGAAGAAGGCCCGTGCCGCCAAAACCGGCGACCAAGATGGTCGTGAAAATCGCAATCGCGATCCCGATCATGCCATATGTATTGCCGCGCCGGGATGTTTCGGGTGAGCTGAGTCCGCGCAATGCGAGAATGAAGAGAACCGCCGAGACCGTATAGAGGACAGCGGCGAGATTTGCGGAAAGCGCAAAAGAAGACAAAGACATTCTAACGCTCCCGCTTTTTATACATCGCCAGCATGCGCTGGGTGACGAGGAAGCCGCCAAAGATGTTCACGGCACAAAGAGACACAGCGGCAAAGCCCGCCCAGGTCGAGATCGATGAGCCGCCTTGCGTGCCAGCGGCCACAGCCACCAGCGCGCCGACGATGATGACGGATGAAATCGCGTTGGTCACGGCCATCAATGGCGTGTGCAACGCCGGTGTCACGGACCAGACGACGTAATAGCCAACGAATATCGCCAACACGAAAATTGCGAGTTGGAAGACAAGTGGGCTAACGGCGACACCGCCTGCCATTATGATCATAGCTGACATAGTCCCTACCCTTTCAAACGCGAATTGACGATTTCGCCGTCGCGCGTGAGTGCCGCGCCTTGAATAACTTCATCGTCCCAATTCGGCGCGAAACTGCCGTCTTCGGCTGTGACCAGTGGAAGGAAGGCTTTGATATTGCGCGCGAACATGTTCGACGCGTCCGATGCCATCCGCGACGGCCAGTTAAGATAGCCGACGATGTGAACGCCATTCTTAGTGGTCACAATCTCACCGGGTTTTGCGCCTTCGACATTGCCGCCGCGTTCCACGGCCAGATCCACGAGGACGGAGCCGGGGCGCATGGTGTCGAGCATCGCTTTGGTCACGAGGATCGGCGCGTCCCGTCCGGGAATGAGCGCCGTCGTGATGACGATGTCTTGCTTGGCAATATGAGTGGCGGTCAATTCAGCTTGCAGCGCTTGATACTCTGCGCTCATTTGTTTGGCGTAGCCGCCTGCGGTTTCCGCCGCTTTGAATTCTTCGTTTTCGACCGCGATGAATTTAGCCCCGAGCGAGGCGACTTGTTCCTTAGTCGCCGGACGCACATCTGTCGCTGTCGTCACAGCGCCAAGGCGACGCGCCGTGGCGATCGCTTGAAGGCCCGCAACACCGACACCCATGATAAAAATCTTCGCCGGAGCAATTGTGCCCGCCGCTGTCATCATCATCGGCAGCGCGCGTCCATAAATTCCTGCGCCTTCCACAACAGAGCGGTAGCCGGACAGGTTGGATTGGCTCGACAGCACGTCCATGCTCTGCGCGCGACTGATACGCGGGATCCATTCCAGTGCGAACGCCGTCACGCCAGCGCTGGCGGCCGCGTCAATATATTTGGGATTGTCAGTGGGCGACAGCAGGCCCGTGATCGCTGCACCGCTTTTCATGCTCGCGAGCAATTTCGCGGTACCGCCCGTGACGGACAAAACGATATCAGCGGTTTTGACGGCGGCTGTGTTTGACGCAGCCAGTTTGGCCCCCACATCCGTGTAAAGCGCATCGGCGAACATGGCTGCCTGCCCCGCCCCTTTGACGACCGTGACCGTATGGCCCGCATCAACATAGGTTTTGACCGTATCCGGCGTGGCCGCAACGCGGGCATCCGAATCGGACGTATCTTTTAAGACCGCAATTTGCACACAGATCCCCTTTGCGACGTCATGTGACGACTCATTTGCAGCCTAAAGCAAATCTTTGCGCTCACCGCAATTGAAAGCGACCGAAAAGAAAAATAATTTCGTGCTGTCGATTATGCGAGGAAACCTATTGCACAAATGGGCGCATGACCCGTTCAGCCGGCAATATTCCCTTAGAACAACAGCAGCAGAAGACCGATCACGACGCCCAAGAAAACGGAAAACCCGATCAAACCTGCAAACCATTGTGCTTTAAATTTCAGAGCCACGCCAAGAATCACACCCAAAATGATGCTGATCAAGAGGGATGTTGGCCAAGCTACATTGGCGGCAAACGTCAGAATTGGGAACATAAGCAAAACAATAATCGTGACCGCCCCATACTTAGAGACACCCATAAATCCTGAAAATGTGCCCTCGTGGTCGGTGATTTCCATCTCGCCACGCGTATAATTTGTATCGGCCATGTCGGCTATGTCCTCTGATCATGGGGCCGCCTGTCAACAGGCAACCGAAGCGTTTCTTTATATCCAACTACCAAAGCTGTTGCGCGTGTTCAATCGTAGAAACGCGGCCTATTTTTCTCTTCACCAAACCTTTACCCTGTTTACTGACCTCACCTTCATCCCTTTTTGGCACACATGTCGAAATGCGAAAGCGCCCGATTAGAGAGCGCTAGCCAAGTGAAGAAGTGGGAGTTCCATGTCCAAGACCGTCCTTATCGTCGACGATGACCCAACACAGCGCCGCCTATTACAGGCCGTTGTGGAGAAGAGCGGTTTTTCCGTTTTGCAGGCCGGTAACGGCGATACGGCCATTGAAATGGTCCTTGGCAGCGATAGCGCGAATGTGGACGTCGTCTTGCTTGATCTCATCATGCCGGGCACGGATGGGATGGAAGTCCTGACGGCTTTTGCCAAAAAACGCCCGGAAATGCCCGTCATTGTGTTGACGGCCAAAGGGTCAATCGAAGCGGTTGTGACCGCTATGAAAACTGGCGCACGGGACTTTGTTGTCAAACCTGCCGCCCCTGAACGCATTGTCGTTTCTATCCGCAATGCGCTGGAAATGAAAACACTGTCGCGCGAAGTCACGCGCCTCAAGAAGCAATCGACAGGGGGGCTGACCTTTGATGACCTGATCGGCAGTAGTGCCGTGATGCGTCCCGTTGTGGCGATGGGGGAACGCGGCGCGAAAGCGACCATCCCGATCTTAATAACGGGCGAGTCCGGTGTTGGTAAAGAAGTGATTGCCCGCGCCATTCAAGGCGCGAGTGACCGCGCCGACAAACCGTTTATCTCCGTCAATTGCGGCGCGATCCCGGAAACATTGGTCGAAAGCATCCTTTTCGGTCACGAAAAGGGTAGTTTTACCGGCGCGAATGCTAAGCATTTGGGTAAATTCCAAGAAGCCCACACGGGCACATTATTCCTCGACGAAATCGGTGAATTGCCGCTCGACATGCAAGTTAAATTGCTCCGCGTTCTGCAAGAAGGCGAAGTTGATCCGATTGGTTCCAAACGCCCTGTCTCTGTCGACGTGCGTATTGTCAGCGCGACCAATCTCGACTTGGCGGAATGCGTCGCCAATGGAAGCTTCCGCGAAGACCTTTATTACCGCCTGAATGTCTTCCCTATCGCGGTTCCGCCTTTGCGCGAGCGCTCTGAAGACATTCCGGCCCTGACAGAACATTTTATTGCGCGCTTTAATGCACAAGAAAAAATGAATGTGTCCGGTGCGACGTCTGAAACCCTGAAAATGCTCGCGACACATGAGTGGAAGGGCAATGTCCGACAGCTGGAAAATATGATTTTCCGAGCCATGATCTTATCGGACGGAAACCACCTCCGCCCCAGTGATTTCCCGCAAATATCAGGCTTAATGCCGTTAATGTCGCAAATCGTCGAGGACGGCGACCGCGATGCGCTCGAAAGCCTCGTCCCGGCCAATGAAAGTGAAGATACAGGCGCAGTCTCGGTCTTGGACCGTGAAGGCCATCTCAGAACTTTAGAAGATATTGAACGCGATCTTATCGCTTTCGCAATAGAAACCTATCATGGACACATGTCGGAGGTTGCCCGCCGTCTCGGAATTGGGCGCTCCACACTCTACCGGAAGGTCCGCGAGCATGCGCTCGATGTCGACCACGTCCGGTCGGCCTAGGATTGGCCACCATCTAAATTCATTGGTGAGGACATGATGACCAAACTTAAAATCAGCCTGCTCGCATGTGCAGCAATCGGCGCCGTGAGCCTTCCGGTTCTGGCCAATCATGGCGCGAGCAACGGGCTGCGCGGCATGTTCCAGTCGTCAGGCCATAGTCATGGCCAATATCTGCCTCCGCAAAGTTGGCAGCATGAACGTCTCATCAGTCAATATCAGCTCGTTGATTCCGGCCAGTATGTCACGTCCAATGTCCAATATGCCCAACCCGCTTATGGTCAGCCATCCTATCCCCAACCCGGTTATGGCCAACCCACTTATAGCCAGCCGTCTTACCCTCAAGCCCGCCCGGTTAACTTCGGCCTGCGCGGTTACAGTAATCCAAACGCTGTCTCTTATTCACCAGCCGCATCGCAAGCCTTCATGCGCGACCGCAATACGAGCATCGGCGGCGTTAATGTCCGTACCTCAGTTCAAAACACCCGCGATATGCTCGACTTCCAAGAAAACACGACCGGTAAGACCCTGACGCTCCTATCAAATCGGGCGTCTGGTGTTCTGCAGCCTAATTCGCTCTATCTCGGCGGCCACCTGCAAGGGTCTTTCATGTATCAGAAGACCGACGCGCCAGGTCAGTTCCCGATCCTATCACGCTTCCCATTCTTTTCTAATGGCACCGATCAAGAAGCCGGTGTCTTTGCGATCAATAATGCCGCGTTGACCTTTACCAGCACCTTTGGCGATTGGACGACGCTCCATTTGCAACCTGAATATTCTGAAACTGAATACCCGGGCGAACAAGACGAGTTCCAGTTGCGCAAGGCCTTTGTCGTTTTCGGTAATCTACAGCGCTCGCCTTTCTACGCCGCCTTTGGTCGCAAGACGATCGATTTCGGGAATTTCGATAGCTATAATGCCTTCACGCAAAATGAAGGTCATCACTACTTCTGGGCTGTCTCCGACCAACCCGTCGCCGAGCTAGGTTTCTATAATAATGGCTTCAAATTGAGTGCATCAGCGTTTTCTGGAGGCCGTCAACTTCGCGTCGCCTTTGCCGATGAAAATAATAATATCGCAAACTACGCGGCCTCAGCCGAGAAGGAATTCCTGCTCGGTAATTCTAGCGCATTTACGGTGGGCGGCGGTTACCTTCACGATACAATTTATCGCGATAATTTTACGGCGCATACATTCCAAGGTCGCGCCACAGGCACACCGCCGGCGAACTTTATCAGCTATCGCAACAGCCTCGTGAACGGCTTTGCCGAGTATAACAGCCCGTTCCTTGACGCGATGGTTGAATATACGACCACCCTCGAACCGTGGGCCGCAGCCATTCCACAAGCGGTTGATGGCACGCCTCTGCCGCAATATCTGATCGACCCCGCCGGTTCGACGACCGATATCAACAATATCAACTTTGATGAAAACCTCTCGACCCTCGTCGCACAGGTTCGCGTCAAACCTTACGTTAATGGCCGTCAAATGGCGATCGCCGCGTCCGGGTCTTGGGGTAATATCAGTGATGACACAGGCAATGTCGGCATGTTTGGACAACCGACCAGCTTTGAGAAGAACCAACAACATGCTGTCAGCGTCGAGTATCCGATTAGCGACTTCCTCGATGTCGGTGTTGAGTATGTCTATAACAAAGGTTTTATCCCCTTCGTCGCGCCGCAACAGATCTCAAACGATCAAACTCAAGCGCACGCCCTCAATGCAGGCTTTAAGGTCCGGTTCTAAATCCACCAAAGAATCGGGTCCTAAAGAACCGCCGTCGCCTTCGGGCTGCGGCGGTTTTTGCGTTTTAGGGGGATAAGCCCATAAGGTCCGCACTGCCCGAGGACTCTCAACGCGCCACAGAGCTTGACAGAGACCCCCAAAGTCACGACTCGCAGACCCATGAAAATAGCCTCTTGGAATATCAATTCAGTCAAAGCCCGTATGCCAAACCTCACGGAATGGCTCAAGCGCGCGCAGCCGGATGTATTGTGCTTGCAAGAGATCAAGACCGTCGATGACGGTTTTCCGCGCATGGAAATCGAGGCGCTCGGCTATCATTGCAGCGTCCATGGCCAGAAGAGCTATAATGGCGTCGCGATCCTGAGCCGCGTGACACCGGACGAGGTCCGCATCGGACTGCCCGGCGACGAGAACGATGAACAAGCGCGGTATATTGAGGTTGTCCTGCCGGCCAAAGGCGGCGTCGTGCGGGTCGGATGTATCTACCTCCCCAACGGCAACCCGGTTGGCGAGGACGCCGATAGCGAAAAATATCGCTATAAACTCGATTGGATGGCGCGCCTCAAAGACCATGCCAAAACGCTGTTGAAATTCGAAGAACCGCTCATCTTAGCGGGCGATTATAATGTCATCCCGCGTGCGGGCGATTGCCACGACCCGGAAGGCTGGTGGGGCGACGCGCTTTATCGCCCTGAAACGCTGGCCGCCTTTCACGCCATCAAAAACCTCGGCTTTTATGACGCGTTTGAGACCCTCGACGGGCGCGACGGGCAATATTCATTCTGGGATTACCAAGGCGGCGCGTGGCAAAACAACCTCGGCATCCGCATCGACCATCTGCTCTGCAGCGGCCAAGCCATGGACCGACTGGTGGACGTCACAATTGATAAGTTTGTCCGCGAAGGGGAGCGGCCAAGCGACCATGTGCCGATTATTGGGCGGTTTGAACTTTAGCTGTCAGGATCGGCGGCGGTTTTTAGCACATTGGGAAGCGCCTTGATAATATCAGAGGCTATAAGACCATGTCCGATCCGGCGAGCCGCTTCGGAATGCATCCAAACAGCCGCGGCAGCCGCGTAAAACACATCCATGCCTTGGGCGATCAACCCCGCGATCATACCCGCGAGGACATCGCCTGTACCAGCCGTGGCGAGATTGGCGTCTGGACGGTCATTGACGATCAGCCGTCCATCGGGATGGGCGATTAATGTCACCGGACCTTTCAACACGACAATGGATTGCGCGCGCTGGGCCGTCTGAAGCGCGGCCTGCCTCCGGTCATCGCCAATTGGCCCAAAGAGGGTTTCGAATTCACCCTCATGTGGCGTCAGCACCGTTTTCACCGTGCCATTCAAAAGCGCAGGCCTGTCCGGCAAGGCGCCGCTATCAATGACCCGTGGCAAGTCCGAACGTCGCAGCAGGTCACGCTTGTGATGAGGCGATATTCCGCCCGGCCCGCCAAGCAAAACCGTCGCTTTATCAGGCACAGGTTCGCCGTCATCCTGCACCATGATTTCAGGTGGCAAAGTCATGCGGTAGATATCGCCGCGCTGCGCGGCCTGAACGGTCACGAGCCCGGCCCCAATACGCAGCGCCGCCGTCGCCGCCATCCGCGTTGCCCCTGTCAGCGCTGGGGCTGCGAAAACGACACAATATCCGCGTTGATATTTGTGGGAAGATGAGTCGGGGTTTGGAAGCGATGTACGCCACAGATTGGGCAAGTTTTGAAATGTACTACAGTCGTCTGAAACACCCATTGGACGATCCTTAAAGAATTAGTCCAGAAGACACTCAATACCCCAACAGGGGCGTGTGTTGTGGACTCGTATAACGAACTTCAGAGGCAAAGGTTGGACACCCGCATATGTGTCCAGTTTCACGTATATACATACAGGTTTGCGACGTTGCCAAAGAGACGGTCTGATAAGTTTACGGCTTGCGCGAGGGTCATCTAAGAAAACTATATTTTCTTGGGACCTCATATAGCTTGGCTTATTGATCGTCCTCTCCTGCCCGCACAGGCTTTCGCGCGAGACGAGTACATAAGCAAAATTTGGTCGATTTTTGTCACCCTCGTCCTCCCGACGGATTGAATAACGCGTGATCCCTCGCCGTGAAGGAGCGACCTGAATTATAGCTTCATCACCAAGCTTCATAAATCCGATAGTTTTCTGCGTATTCAAACCATCACCAAACTGCCGCCCAATAAACCCCCATTGTTTCAAGCCAAAGTAAACAACATCAAGCACCGCAAAGAAAAGGGCCGCCAAAGCGACCCTTTTGATTATTGTCAGCGACTTACTGATCCAAGAAACTCCGCAATTTGCGGCTCCGGCTTGGATGCTTGAGCTTCCGTAGCGCTTTCGCTTCAATCTGGCGGATCCGTTCGCGCGTCACGCTGAACTGCTGACCGACTTCTTCGAGTGTGTGGTCGGTGTTCATGCCAATCCCGAACCGCATCCGTAGGACACGTTCTTCACGCGGGGTGAGTGAGGCGAGCACGCGGGTCGTGGTTTCGCGCAGGTTCGATTGGATTGCGCTGTCGATTGGCAGGATCGCATTGCTATCCTCGATAAAGTCACCAAGCTGGCTGTCTTCTTCGTCACCGATAGGCGTCTCCAAAGAGATCGGCTCTTTCGCGATCTTCATTACCTTACGGACTTTGTCCAAAGGCATGGAGAGCTTCGCCGCCAATTCTTCGGGCGTCGGTTCGCGACCGATTTCGTGCAAAATTTGACGGCTGGTGCGGACGATTTTGTTGATCGTCTCGATCATATGGACCGGAATTCGGATCGTTCGGGCCTGATCCGCGATTGAGCGCGTAATCGCCTGCCGGATCCACCAAGTCGCATAGGTCGAGAATTTATAACCGCGACGATATTCAAACTTATCGACTGCTTTCATCAGGCCGATATTGCCCTCTTGAATAAGGTCGAGGAATTGCAAGCCGCGATTGGTGTATTTCTTGGCAATTGAAATCACGAGACGCAAGTTGGCTTCGACCATTTCCTTCTTGGCTTGACGCGCTTCGCGTTGGCCTTTCTGGACGGTCTGCACAATACGGCGGAATTCATCGACCGGAACCCCGGTTTCTTTCGCCATTTCAGCGATTTCAGTGCGGATTTTCTCAATCGTAATCGCTTCGCGATCAATGAAGCGGTCCCAGGCTGTTGACTGGCCGCGCATGTCATTGAGCCAATTCGGGTTCAATTCTGAACCCAGATAAGCCGCGAGGAACTCTTGGCGGGGGACGCCATTGCCGTCGGCCAAGCGCATCAATTTGCCTTCAAGGCTGATGAACCGCTTATTGATGTGGAAGAGCTGTTCGACCAACGCTTCGATCCGAGCATTATTGAGTTGCAGACCTTTGATCTCTTCAACGATCCGGTCTGAAATTTCTTCATACTCATCGCGCTGCGGCGTCCGGAGCTTTTTACCTTTGAGGCGCGCCGCAATAATCATCTGCTGCAGCTTTTGGAATCGGGCAAAGTCTTCCGAAATACGGTCCAACTTCTCCATGATCTGCTCACGCAGAGCGGCTTCCATCATGGCCATGGAGAGGTTGGTCTTATCCTCTTCATCGTCTGTATCGTCTTCAATTGGCTTTTCGCCCGGGGCGTAATTGCGCTCTGGCAGCTTGAGCTTGCGCTCTTCGGCCAAGCTCGGCAGATCGCCTTCTTCTTTTTCCAGCTCGCCTTTTTCAATCTTCTCACGGCGCACGGCCAAGTGAGACCGGTCTTCCTGCACATTACCGATAGAGCGGTTATAGGTGCCATCCAGATCGATGATGTCGCGCAGTAAAATCGCGCCTTCGGCCAATTCTTCGCGCCAGATCATCATCGCTTCAAAGGTCAGCGCGCTTTCGCACAGACCTTTGATCATCGTGTTGCGGCCGGCTTCGATCCGCTTAGCGATGGCGATTTCGCCTTCGCGTGATAGCAATTCAACCACGCCCATTTCGCGCAAATACATGCGCACAGGGTCATCAGTGCGGTCGAGTTCTTCCTTAGAATTCCCGCCCTTAACGGCCGTCGTTTGATTACGCGCGAGGGTCTTGGGACCGAGGGTTTCCTCGTCCTTTTCCTCATGGACAGAAATGCCCATTTCAGAAAGAGTCGCGAGGACAACTTCGATTTCTTCCGCAGAAATACCATTGATATCGAGGTGCGAATTCAGCTCCTCGGTTGTCAGAAGACCCGATTTCTTGGCCTTGGTAATCATCCGTTTGACGTCAATATTATTGAAATCAAGACGGCTTTTCGTCTGCACACTCAACTCTGTTTTGGAATCGGCCTCAGCCATTGGTGTCCGTCTCCTTTGGGTACCCGACGTGTGACTGTCAGGTCCGCACAAACTGAAAGAGCCCTCATATCCGAACGACGGACATCAGGGCCTTATACTGGTTACTCGCGGGCACGACTCTGTGCCCGCATAAGGCGATGCATCGCCTCAGCATTGTCCTTGCGGATTGTCTCGGCCATTCGTGACCGAGCTTCGGGGGAGCCTGCGTCTGTTCGGGCGTGTTCCATAAAGGTGCCGGCTTCTTCTATCCAGATAGCCGCGCGATCGCCGTTTTCCGCATCTGCACCACCCAGAGCTGCCGTGATTAGCGACCGCCGAGACAGAATGGTGCGTAACTCCTCCTCTAATCCATCTACCGACATATGGGCATGCAACCCCGCGATATCAACAGCTTTCGTCTGCCTCCAGTAGCGCAGAATCGATCTTTGTGCTGCGACATGCGCCGGATCGGTGAAATCAAGGCCGAACAGCGTCTCATCGACGTCTTCGAGCAGATTTGGAAACAAAATTATGCCGCCAATCAACGTCTGTGCTTGCCGCATATTACTCGCCAATTTAGCCGCCCCGGCCGCAACGACCTTTTTATCCGCCTTTTTCTCACGCGACTTTGACCGATTCGGTGTCCAGACTCGGCCAAATTGCTTATCGAACCGCCCCAGTAGGCTGGCTTCATAGAGTTCACGCACGGTCGGATCTTTGATCTCTCGGAGCGCATCATAAAGGCGGGATTTCAATCCGGCTTTCGCTTCCGGCGTATTGAGCACCTCTTTCTCGATTTCGCGCCGCCACAACATATCCACCAAGGGTACACTGCGTTCCAGCAGCGCAGAAAAGGCGGGCGCACCTTTGGCTTGGATGAGATCGTCCGGATCTTGCCCGTCAGGCATGATCACAAACCGTAAGCTCTGGCCCGGTTTTAGCAGCGGCAACGCCCGTTCAATCGAGCGATAAGCCGCACGAAGACCCGCTTTATCACCGTCAAAACAGAGGAACCCATCCGGCCCGGCCCGCCAAATCAGCGCCAATTGTTCTTCTGTCAGCGCGGTGCCCAAGGGGGCCACGGCATGGCGGAACCCTGCGCGCGATAAGGCGATAACGTCCATATAACCTTCGACCACGATAAGGCCCCTCGCCCCATTTTTTGGATCGGCGAGCGCGGCTCGCGCGCGGTGATAGTTGTATAAGAGCTGCCCTTTGGAAAAGAGCCGCGTTTCCGGTGAGTTTAAATATTTCGCTTTGGCGTCTTTTTCCATCGCCCGGCCGCCAAACGCGACGAGCCGTCCACGATTATCGTGGATCGGGAACATGATGCGATTGCGAAACCGATCCCAACTGCCCCGGCTCTTATCATCCGGATCGACCAACAATCCCGCGTCAATGAGCTGTCGTTCATCCGCCCCTTCTCGGATCAGATTATCTTTCAGGGATGAAAAACTGTCTTCGGCAAACCCCATCCCGAAATATTGCGCGGCTGTTTTGCTGAGCCCGCGCGCTTTCAAATAGTTGCGAGCCGCCTCACCCGGAGCACGGTAGAGTGTCTTCTCAAAATGATCTTGTGCGCGCTCCATCCAACTGATCGCGGCTTTTCGTTCCTTGGCGCGTTCTTCGGCGCGTGGGTCTTGTCGCGGCAGTTCCATCCCCGCCATCTGCGCCAGCTGCTCGACCGCTTCGGGAAAGCTAAGGCCGGTGACTTCCATCAGAAAGCTAATCGAGTCGCCGTGTTTGCCGGACGAGAAACAATGGTAGAAGCCCTTCTCATCATTAACGAAAAAAGACGGCGTTTTTTCATTGGTGAAGGGCGACAGGCCTGCGAACTCTCGCCCCTGACGACGCAATTTCACATGTTTACCCACCACGTCCGAAGGCCGGACACGGGATTTTAGTTCTTCGAGGAAAGCTTCACCGAACCGCACAAATTAAACCTAGAACGAAATTTGGGCGGGCGCGAGTCTACCGGACAGGTCAGACGGCCTAGACAGCAACAGGAACCGGAAAACCGCCAGCGCGGCTGACCATACCCGGCAGTGGTTTTTCCATGACATCGGACAACCAATGCGCGGTCTTGATGACAGCATTCAGATCATATCCCGTCTGAAAGCCAGCGCGGTCCAGCATGTAAATGACATCTTCTGCAGGCACATTGCCTGTCGCTTTCGGCGCAAAGGGGCAGCCGCCTATACCGCCAATTGATACATCGATGGTTTTGACACCCGCTTGAATGGCCGCATGGACATTGGCGAGGCCAGTATTGCGCGTATTGTGGAAATGCGCGCGCATGGAAAGCTGCGGCAGTTCCCTCGCCACACGTTCAAATATTGCACTGACCTGCCACGGGTTGGCGACGCCGATGGTGTCCGCCAAAGCGACTTCTGTGAGCCCCGCGTCGAACAAACGGTGCACCATATCCAGCACGACTTCTTCCGAAATTTCACCCTCGAACGGACAGCCGAAGGCTGTGGCGATCGTCACATTGACCGCCCGGCCCGCTTGCCGCGTCTTCGCCGCCATCGCGCAGGCCATCGCAACGGAACTGTCGCGGGTCTGGTTTTGGTTTTTCGTCGCGAAAGTATCGCTCGCGGCAGCCACAAGGCCCAGCTCATGCACAGACGTCTTGAGCGCCCGGTCCACGCCGCGCTCATTCATGACCAGACCAATATAGGTCACGTCCGTCTCGATTGGCAGACCCGCAATGACCGCTTCAGCGTCCGCCATTTGCGGGACGTATTTGGGATGGGCGAAACTCGCTACTTCGATCCGTTTTGCGCCCGCCACTATCGCACGGTTTATCAAGGAAAGCTTTTCGTCTGTTGAGAACAGACGAGCCTCGTTCTGGAGGCCATCGCGAGCGGTGACGTCAAGAATTTCGATGGATGCCATGGTTTACGCCTTCAACGTTTTAAGTGGATCAAGGATCTATATCGTCATACCGCCGTCGATATCGATCCCCGTCCCGGTAATGAAACTGGATTCATCGGACGCCAAAAAGGCGGCTAACGCCGCGACTTCTGTGCTTTTCCCGTAACGCCTCAGCGCCGTCATTCGCCGCATGCCCTCAGCATGGCCGCCATCCGCTGGGTTCATATCTGTGTCGATCGGACCCGGCTGAATCGCATTAACGCGGATATTCCGATGACCCAGATCGCGCGCCCACCCTTTTACGAGACCCGTCACCGCGGCTTTGGATGATCCGTAAATGGCAAACCCGGGAATCGGGAACGTATGAGAATTGATACTACTAATGACAATGATGGACGCCCCATCATTCAAGTGAGGAATGGCCGCATGTGTACCCGCATAAACGCCGTCCACATTCGTTTTATAGACCTCCCTAAACATGTCCAAACCCGCTTCGGATATCGGTGCCATGCGCGCGATCCCGGCATTATGGACAAGGATATCTATCCCCCCTTTTTCAGCGGCTTTATCGATGTAGGCGGCCACGGAAGATGGATCAGATGCGTCGGCCTTCACAGCCACAGCGGACCCTCCATTCGCTTTGATGGCGGATACGACCGCTTGGGCCGGGCCTTCGCTGCTATTGTAGGTCAACACGACATGTGCACCATCAGCCGCGAGCCGCGTCGCAATCGCGGCACCTATCCCCCGTGATCCTCCGGTAACAATTGCGGTCTTATTTGAGAGATCATAGGTCATGAGACGTCCTTGTGAACGAGAGGAATAGCACAAACATGCGACGCTTGTACGAGATTTAGACTATCAAAATAGGAGCCATGGTGTGCGCATATGCGCGCTACAAAGCGTCCACAATCGCCGCGAGGCCCGGCATCACATCAACATCATTGTCGACTGGCGGACGGGTCATTCCGAGACGGACGATAACCGCATTTTTGGACGGAATAACGATGACCATTTGTCCGTCGTGTCCGCCCATAAAAAAGGCACTGTCCGGTAGGCCTGGCAAGCGCTGCCAACCATCCGGCATGGGCTTATTGAGCCACCACTGCGCACCGTAAAACGGGGCAGAGTCGGGTAAAGACGGTGTCGTGGCATAGGCTACCGTCCCCTCCGGCAAAACGCGTTGCCCGTCCCAGATCCCATCATCGAGATATAATTGACCCAACCGCGCCCAGTCATGTGGACTGACATAGAGATAGCTGGAACCAATGAATGTCCCACAGGCATCCGTTTCAAAAACGGGAGACCGCATTCCAATCGGGTTGAACAGATGCTCATAGACCCAATAATGATAATCCTGTCCCGAGGCCTCAATCGCGCGTCGCAGCACGGCCGAAAGAATATTCGTTGTGCCACTGGAATAGGCCCAATGCGTTCCAGGGGTATGCGCGAGCGGTGCTTTCGACGCTGCCAACCCCATATTGCGACTTCCGAATAACATCCGCGTCACATCTGATGTTGGATCACCGTAATCCTCGACGAAATCGAGGCCATCCGTCATATGCAAAAGATCGGCAACAGTGATGGCGGCGCGTGGGTCGTCGCCCGTCCAGTCCGGCATGAGTGCGCTGTCTGTCAATGCGAGCAATCCCTGATCAATCGCAATGGCTGTCATCGCTTGCGTCACGGATTTGGCCATCGACCAGCTTTGCATCGGCACATTTCGGGCGAAACCATCGGCATAATCCTCGGCCACAATGACACCGTCTTGAACGACCACGACTGCGCGAATATCGGCTGGGTTGTCCCGCTCTGCGTCGGACCGGAAAGCTTCGGTCAAGGCTTGGATATTACCATCGGTCGCGACGGGCCAGCGGGTCGACTTAAAGCGACGTCGATCCAGTCGATAACCAACCGGAGGTCCGCCAATGTCGAGCACACAACCGTAGCCGGGTCGGTAAACCGCTGTAACGCGACCCATGATCCCAAACACATGTCCCTTTACGACGCCGTGACCACTTATACTCCGTTGCCCCACACTGACCTTTGCGCGAGATACAATGGGGTGAACACGCAAGAAATCATTGGCCAAAATATCATTCTGCGTGCGCCTTGCGACGAAATATTCTGAGCAAAACGCTTTGGCTTTGTAACTGGTTGCGGACTTTAAATAAGGGTTCGCGAGATAGGCCACGAGGCCCACAACAAAGATGAGACACAGCGACATAAGGGCAATAAATTTAAGTTTCATAGCGCCATTATAGGGCTGAGTTACATTCACGCAAACACCAACAGACCCATAAAAAAAGGCCGCTCCGAGGAGCGGCCTTCCTAAATCTAATGTCGCGTCGTCTATTCGGCGGCGTCGCCGTCGAGTTCCGATGGGAAGGCTTCCATTGGAGCCGCTGCCGCACGTTCTGCAAGCAACTTGGTGTCGCGTGTGTTCGCCAGTTTCTGGTAGCGACGCAGATTGCTGCCGGTACCCGCTGGGATCAAACGACCCACGATGACGTTCTCTTTCAGACCTTCGAGCATGTCTTCCTTACCTTGAACCGACGCTTCCGTGAGGACGCGTGTCGTTTCTTGGAAGGAAGCCGCCGAGATAAAGCTGCGCGTTTGAAGCGAGGCTTTGGTGATCCCGAGAAGAACGGGTTCAGCCGTAGCCGGACGCGCCTTCTTATTGCCCGCCAGAAGCTCTGCATTCCGCTCGTTAAACTCAACCTTATCCAGTTGTTCGGCGCGGATCATGGACGTGTCGCCCGGATCGGTGACTTCAACTTTCTGCAGCATTTGCCGGACAATCACTTCGATGTGTTTGTCGTTAATCGGCACACCCTGCAGGCGGTAGACGCCTTGTACTTCGTCAACGAGATATTCCGCCAACGCCTCAACACCCATCACTTGAAGGATGTCATGCGGGGCCGGATTACCATCAACGATGTAATCGCCACGTTTGACCATGTCGCCATCAGAGACGAGCATGTGTTTGCCTTTTGGCACGAGGAAGCTGATGCTCTCGCCGTCTTCTGTTTCCGGCAGGATCGAGATTTTACGCTTGTTCTTATAGTCGCGCGTAAATTCAATCTTACCATCCATCTGGGCGATAATCGCATCATCCTTTGGACGACGGGCCTCGAACAACTCGGCAACCCGTGGCAAACCACCGGTAATGTCGCGCTGTGTCGCAGACCCTTTAGGAATACGCGCCAAAACCGTACCCGGCTTGACCGTATCACCATCATTAACCGACAGGATCGCCCCGACTGCGAGCATGTAGCGCGCAATCCGGTTTTCAATGAGCTCGACAGGTTCGCCGTTCTCATCTTCGATCACCGCAGCAGGCTGAATGTCACCCGATTTGGAGCTGGCGCGCCAATCGATAATGACCTTGGACGAAATACCCGTATCTTCGTCGGTTTCTTCCTTGGCGGAGACCCCTTCAACCAGATCGAGCAAGCGCACAGTCCCGGCAACCTCAGAGAGGATTGGCATGGTGTACGGGTCCCAATCGGCGAGTTTCGTACCGATATTGACCATCGCGCCGTTATCCAGCGGCATCCGCGACCCGAAATCAACCTTGTGGATTTCGAGCGTTTTACCGTCGGTATTCACGACTTCGAACTCAAGTTTGCGGACATTGACAATGAAGCCATTGTCGGTCTCGATGACGTCTTTTTCGTCATATTTGATCCGGCCTTCATTGACCGCTTCGATCACGGATTTATCCGCAACAGAGGCTGTCCCGCCGATGTGGAACGTCCGCATCGTAAGCTGCGTACCCGGTTCGCCAATGGACTGCGCCGCAATAACGCCGACGGCTTCGCCCATATTGACCTTGGTCCCGCGCGCGAGATCACGACCGTAACAGGTCGCGCAAATGCCCGTAATCGTTTCGCACGTCAGAGGCGAACGCACACGAATATCGGCAGCGCCGCCTTCGTCCACGATCAGCATCTTGTCTTCGTCAATATATGTATTGGCGGGGAACATGAGATCGCCGGTACGTGGATCGTGCATGTCTTCCGACAGGACACGGCCCAAGATACGTTCGCCAAGCGAGACAACAACGTCACCGCCATCGACAACCGGTTTGATCTCGATACCCGCTTCAGTGCCGCAATCCTGTTCTGTGACGATACAGTCTTGTGCCACATCAACGAGACGACGGGTCAGATAACCCGAGTTGGCTGTCTTCAACGCCGTATCCGCAAGACCCTTCCGGGCCCCGTGGGTGGAGTTAAAGTAGTCCATCACGGTGAGGCCTTCTTTAAAGTTCGCCGTAATCGGCGTCTCGATGATCTCACCGGACGGCTTGGCCATCAGGCCCCGCATCCCAGCAAGCTGTTTCATCTGGTTCTTAGAACCGCGAGCGCCAGACTCGGCCATCATAAAGATCGAGTTGATGATTTTCCGGGGCTTAGCAGCCTCGTCCATCATCGCATCCGCCACTTTGTCCGTACATTTGGACCAAGCGTCGACAACCTTGTTGTACTTTTCACCCTTAGTGATCAGGCCGTCCGCATATTGCTGTTCGAAGTCTTGAACCAATTCATGCGTTTCCGCGACCAGCGTATATTTCGTCTCAGGGATGATCATGTCATCCTTACCGAACGAGATACCCGCTTTAGCCGCTTCCGCAAAACCAAGACCCATCATCTTATCGGCAAAGATCACCGTCGCCTTCTGGCCGCCGTGGCGGTAGACGATGTCGATCAGCTTACCAATTTCCTTTTTCGTCAGCTCTTTGTTGATGACGGAGAACGGAATGTTGTGATGACGTGGCAGGAATTCACCGAGTTTCAAACGACCCGGCGTGGTTTCTGCGACTTCCATTGTAGTGGTGCCGTCTTCGTGAGTGACCGGGAAACGGCCCTTCACTTTGGCGTGCAAGGTCACGACCTTATTGTCCAATGCGGCTTCGACTTCGGCGACATCGGCAAACATCATGCCTTCACCGGTTTCGCCGTCACGCATCAGGGACATGTAGTAGAGGCCCAAAACGATATCCTGCGACGGCACGATGATCGGTTTACCATTGGCTGGCGACAGGATGTTGTTAGTCGACATCATCAGGACGCGCGCTTCCAGCTGTGCTTCAATCGACAACGGGACGTGAACGGCCATTTGGTCGCCATCAAAGTCGGCGTTGAACGCAGCACAGACGAGCGGGTGAAGACGGATCGCCTTCCCTTCGGTCAGTTTCGGTTCAAACGCTTGGATGCCCAAACGGTGCAAAGTTGGGGCCCGGTTCAACAGAACTGGGTGTTCGCGAATGACTTCGTCAAGAATATCCCAAATTTCAGGACGTTCCTTCTCAACCAATTTCTTGGACTGTTTGACAGTGCCAGACAGACCCTTGGCGTCGAGACGCGAGTAGATAAACGGCTTGAATAGCTCCAGCGCCATTTTCTTTGGCAGACCACATTCGTGCAGTTTCAGCTCTGGTCCAACCACGATCACGGAACGACCGGAATAGTCAACGCGCTTACCGAGCAAGTTTTGACGGAAGCGACCCTGTTTACCCTTGAGCATGTCGGACATGGATTTCAACGGACGCTTATTCGCGCCTGTGATGGTCCGGCCCCGACGGCCATTGTCAAACAGAGCATCGACAGATTCTTGCAACATCCGCTTTTCGTTGCGGATGATGATGTCCGGTGCGCGAAGCTCGATGAGGCGTTTCAGGCGATTGTTGCGGTTGATGACCCGGCGATAAAGATCATTCAGATCCGACGTCGCAAAACGGCCGCCATCCAAAGGCACAAGCGGGCGCAGCTCTGGCGGGATGACGGGAACGATGGTGAGAACCATCCATTCCGGACGGTTGCCAGATTTCTTGAAGCTCTCGAGCAATTTAAGGCGCTTGGACAGTTTCTTGAGTTTCAACTCAGAACCCGTTTCCGTCATATCAAAACGCGTGCGTTCGATTTCGGCATCAAGGTCCAGATCACCCAGCATTTCGCGCACAGCTTCTGCGCCGATACCGGCGGTAAAGCTATCTTCGCCAAATTCGGCTTGGGCGTCGAGATATTCGTCTTCGGACAAGATTTGACGCTCGTCCAAAGATGTCAGGCCCGGCTCGGTGACGACATAGCTTTCAAAATAGAGCACGCGCTCCACTTCTTTGAGCGTCATGTTGAGCATGGTCGAAATGCGCGATGGCAGAGATTTCAAGAACCAGATGTGCGCAACAGGCGCAGCCAGTTCGATGTGACCCATGCGTTCACGACGCACGCGGGTGACAGTGACTTCAACGCCACATTTCTCGCAAACGACGCCTTTATATTTCATGCGCTTATATTTGCCGCAGAGACATTCGTAATCTTTGACAGGACCAAAGATACGCGCACAGAACAGGCCGTCTTTCTCTGGTTTGAAAGTCCGGTAGTTAATGGTTTCTGGCTTCTTGATTTCACCAAATGACCAGCTGAGAATCTTCTCAGGGGACGCCAGGGAAATACGGATCCGGTCGAAGGATGGACCTTCTTGTGCCGGATTGAAGATGTTCATGACCTCTTGGTTCATGGGACGTCCTTTGTTTTGGGCTTAGCCATCCCGCGTCCGGGACAGTGGCGAGCCACTAGAAATAAAGTGCGCGCGCGAAGCCTGTGGCTTCGCGCGCAGCAATACTAATTAGCCGTTTGTCAGCTCGATGTTCAGACCGAGTGAGCGAATTTCCTTGACGAGAACGTTAAAGCTCTCCGGAATACCGGCCTCGAAACTGTCATCACCGCGAACGATCGACTCATAGACTTTCGTCCGACCCGCGACATCATCCGACTTGACGGTCAGCATTTCCTGCAAGGTGTAAGCGGCGCCGTAAGCTTCCAGGGCCCAGACTTCCATCTCACCAAAGCGCTGGCCACCGAACTGTGCTTTACCACCCAGCGGCTGCTGTGTGACGAGCGAGTATGGTCCAATGCTCCGCGCGTGGATTTTGTCATCCACCAAGTGATGCAGTTTGAGCAGGTACTTGTAGCCGACTGTGACCTGACGTGTGAACTGATCACCCGTCCGACCATCATGCAATGTGACCTGACCGGAACTGTGCAGACCCGCTTTTTCAAGCATCGTGACGATATCCGGCTCGCGCGCACCGTCAAAGACAGGCGTTGCGATAGGAACACCGCGTATGACGTTGCCCGCAAGCTCAATAAGTTCATCATTCTTACGTGGCAGGGTGATGTCATCGCCGTAGCCGTGTTGGACTGCTTCACGAAGCGCGGTAACATTACCGTCCTCTTTATACACTTCCAACGCCTCGTTGATCATGTCGCCAATACCGGCACATGCCCAACCAAGGTGCGTTTCCAGAATTTGACCCACGTTCATCCGCGATGGAACGCCGAGCGGGTTCAACACGATGTCAACAGCTTGACCGTTTGGCAGGAACGGCATGTCTTCGATCGGATTGATCTTGGAGATGACACCCTTGTTACCGTGACGACCGGCCATTTTATCACCCGGCTGAAGCTTACGCTTCACGGCAACAAAGACTTTGACCATCTTCATCACACCCGGAGGCAGATCATCGCCACGTTGCAGCTTGTCGACCTTGTCATCAAAGCGCGCATCAAGACGCGCTTTCGATGTGTCATACTGCGACTTCAGAGCTTCCAGCTCACCAATGGCCTTTTCGTCGTCCAGACCGATGCGCCACCAATCAGAACGCGGAACTTCGTCCAGCGTCTCATCGGTGATCGGACCTTTTTTGAACCCACGCGGACCAGAGACAGCGCTCTTACCCATGAGAACCGTACGAACCGACGCGTAAACAGAGCGTTCCAAAATGGTCAGCTCATCATCACGGTCTTTCCCAAGGCTTTCGATTTCCTCACGCTCGATTTGCATCGCGCGCTCGTCTTTTTCGACGCCTTGACGGTTAAAGACACGGACTTCCACGACAGTCCCAGACGCACCCGGTGGGAGCTTCAGCGATGTATCGCGAACGTCAGACGCTTTTTCACCAAAGATGGCACGCAGAAGTTTTTCTTCTGGAGTCATCGGGCTTTCGCCTTTTGGTGTGACCTTACCGACGAGGATATCGCCGGCATGAACTTCGGCGCCAACGGCGACGATCCCGGCTTCGTCCAAGTTGCGTAGGCTTTCTTCGCCGACGTTTGGAATATCGCGGGTAATATCTTCAGGGCCGAGCTTCGTATCACGCGCCATGACCGAGAATTCCTCGATGTGAAGCGATGTATAGACATCGTCGCGCACGATACGTTCTGAGATCAAGATCGAGTCTTCGAAATTGTAGCCATTCCACGGCATAAACGCGACAAGCACGTTCTTACCAAGTGCCAATTCACCGAGCTCTGTTGAGGGGCCATCAGCAATAATATCGCCGACTTTGACCTCATCACCCACTTTGACCAACGGACGTTGGTTGATGCAGGTCGACTGGTTTGAGCGCTGGAATTTCAGCAAGTTGTAGATGTCGACGCCGGACTTGGATAAATCCTTTTCCTTATCGGCACGAACAACAATGCGTTTCGCGTCAACCTGCTCGACGATACCGTCGCGCTTGGCTGTCACGGTCGCACCTGAATCAACAGCCACAATCCCTTCCATGCCGGTCCCGACCAAGGGCGCTTCCGCCTTCAGCAATGGCACGGCCTGACGCATCATGTTCGAACCCATCAAGGCCCGGTTCGCATCGTCATTTTCCAAGAATGGGATCAACGCCGCCGCAACAGACACGAGCTGTTTCGGAGACACGTCGATGAAATCGATTTCATCCCGTGACGCTTGAATGACTTCGCCATTCGCGCGGCAGGTCGTGAATTCATCCATCAACTCGCCGTCTTCGGAGACTTTGGCATTGGCCTGCGCAACAATATAGCGAGCCTCTTCCATCGCCGACAGATACTGGACTTTATCCTGTAACTTGCCGTCTTTCACCACACGATACGGACTTTCGATAAAGCCATATTCGTTGACACGCGCATGGGTCGCCAATGAGTTGATCAGGCCGATGTTCGGGCCTTCTGGTGTTTCAATTGGACAAATCCGACCATAGTGGGTCGGGTGAACATCACGGACTTCAAAGCCAGCGCGTTCACGGGTCAAACCACCGGGGCCAAGCGCTGAGAGACGACGCTTATGCGTAATCTCTGACAACGGGTTCGTTTGGTCCATAAATTGTGACAACTGCGAAGAGCCGAAGAATTCACGCACCACAGCGGCGGCCGGTTTCGCATTAATCAAATCATGCGGCATAACGGTCTCAATATCGACCGACTGCATCCGTTCTTTAATCGCACGTTCCATACGCAGAAGACCAATACGGTATTGGTTCTGCATCAACTCACCGACAGAGCGAACCCGGCGATTGCCGAGGTTATCAATATCATCAATCGAACCGAAGCCGTCTTTGAGCTTCACAAGCGTATCGACGACAGCCAAGATATCTTCTTTGCGCAAAACACGCATTTCAGGTTCGGCATCGAGTTCCATGCGCAAGTTCATTTTGACCCGGCCAACAGCCGAAAGGTCATAGCGTTCCTGATCAAAGAAAAGCGAGTTAAACAGATCTTCTGCGGCTTCTGCCGTAGGTGGCTCACCCGGACGCATGACGCGATAAATATCAACCAGCGCACCTTCGCGGCTATCGTTCTTATCGGCGGCCAATGTGTTGCGGATATAAGGACCGACATTGATGTGATCGATGTTCAGGACAGACAATTCGCCAACACCGGCTTCATTGATCTGCTCCATCGCGTCTTCGGACAACTCATCACCCGCTTCCGCGTAGATTTGACCCGTCTTCATATTCACAATGTCTTCGGCGACGAAGCGCTCGGACATTTCAAAGTCAGAAATCAGCACGTGTTTCACGCCATCATCCGCGAGTTTCTTCGCACCGCGTTTGGTCAGCTTGCGGCCCAATGGAGCCACAACTTCACCTGTCGCCGCGTCAACCAGATCACGCTGGAGCTTCGCTCCGCGATATTCTTCTGGATCAAAGGCACGGGTCCAACCGCCCTTTTTCGCGTCGCGTTTAAATTCGACAGCTTCGTAATATTCTTCGAGAATTTCTTCGCGCGTCATGCCCAGTGCATAAAGCACGGTCGTGGCAGGAAGTTTCCGGCGACGGTCAATCCGCGCAAACAGAATATCTTTGTGATCGAATTCAAAGTCGAGCCAAGAGCCACGGTATGGAATGATCCGTGCCGAGAATAGGAACTTCCCTGAGCTGTGGGATTTACCTTTGTCATGGTCAAAGAACACACCCGGTGAACGGTGCATTTGCGACACGATCACGCGCTCGGTGCCGTTCACGATGAACGTCCCTTTGTCGGTCATGAGCGGGATATCGCCCATATAGACGTCTTGCTCTTTGATGTCCTTGACAGAACGCGCGCCTGTATCATCGTCGATATCAAATACGACGAGACGCATTTTCACTTTCAGCGGAGCCGCAAAAGTGATGTCGCGTTGCTGGCATTCTTCTTCGTCGAACTTTGGCGGTTCGAAGACGAATGAGACATACTCCAGAACGGCGCGGTCAGAAAAGTCGCGCACGGGGAAGACAGAGTTGAAAACGCCGTTAATCCCCTGATCCTTCGCGCGGTCGCCCGCGTCGATATCTTTCTGGAGGAAGTGATCGTAGGAGCTTTTCTGCACCTCAATCAAATTAGGCATAGAGGCGGCTTCGGGAATACGCCCGAAGCTTTTACGAATACGTTTCTTGCCGGTAAAGGTCAGTGACATCAAAGACACCCTTCGTCAGTCGCGGCCAGACATTTTGGGCTGCAGCCCCAAAACGCCGGTCAAAATTAGTCCGGTTCGGATTAGACTGGCGACCGGACGCCAGTGTGGACGGGTGTTTTACCTCCCCAGACCATCGGAGGTGTTCGCGAGTCCGAAACGGACCCGCGAACAAAAGAGCATAGGTTGAACTACTTGAGTTCGACCGTTGCGCCGGCAGCTTCCAGCTTCTCTTTAATGTCGTTTGCTTCAGCTTCAGGCACGCCTTCTTTGACGGCTTTAGGAGCAGATTCGACAAGTTCTTTGGCTTCTTTGAGGCCAAGACCTGTGATGGCGCGGACTTCCTTAATCACGGAAATCTTGTTGCCACCGAACGATGTCATAACGACGTCGAAATCAGTCTTTTCTTCTTCAGCCGCCGCAGCGCCTGCTGGGCCAGCCATAACAGCCGCAGCTGCTGGTTCGATGCCGTACTCATCTTTAAGGATGTCGTTCAGCTCTTTGGCTTCCAAGATCGTCAGCTTGACGAGCTCTTCAGCAAGTTTTTTAACATCAGCCATGATGTAGTTCCTTGAGTTTATTGCCCCGACAGAAAGTTCCGTAAGGGCGGGTTGGTTCGAGTTTTGCGAGAATGTTGTCGTAAAGAGTTACGCTGCTGCCTTTTCCTCGATTGTCGCGATCGCGCCTGACAGGCTCCGACCGGGTGACATGAGGGCGGAAGTGATGTTCGTAGCTTGGCTCAGCAGACGCTGTGCGGCCATCGAAATCAACTCCTCGCGGGACGGCAGTTTGGACAAAGCATCGATTCCAGAAGAATCGAAAATCTCTTCGCCCATGAACCCGCCGATGATCTTGAAAGCTTTCGAGTTCTTAGCAAACTCAACAGTGACTTTCGGAGCGCTGATCATGTCTTCAGCCCAGGCAATTGCCACAGGACCTTTGAACATTGTACCGGCGCCTTCAAAAGGCTGGTCTTTCATGGCGATCGTCGCCAGGCGGTTCTTTACAACGCGGATCGTTGCGCCTTGCTCTCTGAGCTTAGCACGCAGGTCCGTCATTTCCGCAACAGTCATGCCTGAAAATTCAGCCATAACCACGGATCCGGCTTCCGCGAAGATGCTTTTCAGCTCTTCGACAGCAGCCGCTTTTTGAGTGCGATCCATTTGCGGTCTCCGTTGTTGCGAGGCTTAGCATCATTGCCAAACCCCTCTGGGGTGCCCGTTGCAACATCACTCAGGGAGCGACGAAGCAACCAGCGCTTCTCTGTCCCAAAGCTCGAACCCACTCGGCGCGGGGAAACCCCACTTAGAATAGTTGTCGCTCTGTCTGCGCTGGAATTATGACCCCAAATGGGATCACCGGCGGTCTCGGACAGTCTATTCGGCGAGGAAAACCTCGCCGAAATTCCTAATTAGCCAATATCGGCTGCATTGATCTTGACGCCAGGGCCCATTGTTGAGCTGAGCGTGACGCGTTTGATAAACGTGCCTTTCGCGCCAGATGGACGCTCACGTTGGATTTTCGAGAGAAGAAAATTGACATTTTCTTCTAGCTTATCCGCATCGAAGCTGGCTTTGCCAACGCCGGCGTGAACAATCCCGGTTTTCTCGGCGCGATACTCGACCGCTCCACCTTTGGAATCGCGAACAGCTTTGGCAACGTCTGGCGTGACAGTCCCGACTTTCGGGTTTGGCATCATGCCTTTCGGGCCGAGGACTTTACCCAGACGACCGACAAGCGGCATCATGTCAGGCGTGGCGATAACGCGATCAAAAGGCATATCGCCATTTTGAATCATTTCAGCCAAGTCTTCCGCACCAACAATGTCAGCACCCGCTTCGCGGGCTTCATCAGCCTTGGCGTCACGTGCGAACACAGCGACGCGCACGGTGCGGCCTGTGCCATTTGGCAGGTTTGCAACACCACGGACCATTTGGTCAGCGTGACGTGGATCAACACCGAGATTCAACGCGACTTCAATCGTCTCGTCAAATTTAGCTTTGGCATTGGCTTTAACCAATTCAACAGCCTCTTTGATGCTGTAATTCGTTTCGCGATCGAAAGTGGCCATAGCCGCTTTCATACGTTTGCTTGCATGTGTCATGATCTACTCCGTCACCTCGTAACCCATCGACCGGGCAGAGCCCTCGATGATCTTGGTGGCTTGATCCAGATCGTTTGCGGACAGATCAACCATTTTGGCTTCTGCAATTTCGCGACACTGGGCGCGCGTAACAGTCCCGCCAATCTCACTACCCGGAAGCTTACCGCCGGACTTTTTGCCCGCCGCTTTCTTCAGATAGTAACTGGCAGGCGCCGTTTTCGTCACGAAAGAGAACGACTTATCGCCGTAAACTGTGATGATCGTCGGCGTTGGAACGCCTTTTTCCAGGCCTTCGGTCTTAGCGTTAAACGCCTTGGCGAATTCCATGATATTGACGCCGCGTTGACCCAATGCAGGGCCGAGCGGCGGAGATGGGTTCGCGGAAGCCGCGGGGATTGTCAGCTTGATGTAGCCGCTAATCTTCTTTGCCATTTTCCACTCCTATGGCGGTTGCGCTGAGCAGGATTGCCGTCGCGCGTGTGGAGACCGTGGTGCTGGGATCGACTGGACTTAGCCGCCCCTCCCACAGTCAGTATTTGCAGGTCGTGAGCGCTAGCTCTCTTTTTCAACCTGCGAATAGTCGAGTTCAACGGGCGTACCTTGCCCGAAGATATTAATAAGAACCTTGAGGCGCGCGGCCTCTTCGTCGACACTTTCGACCGAGCCAGAGAAGCTCTGGAACGGGCCATCGACAACTTTAATCATTTCACCAATCTCGAAACTGATCGTCGGACGGGCCGCTACGGCGCCCTCTTCCTGCGATCCGATGATCCGTGCTACTTCCTTATCCGGAACAGGGCGAGGCTTTTTAGACGTGCTCGACGCCCCAAGAAATCCTGTGACCTTCGGCGAATTCGCGATCAGGTGATAGACCTCATCGGTCAGATCAACCTTGACCAGAACATAACCCGGAAAGAATTTGCGCTCGCTTTCAACCTTACGGCCGCGGCGCACTTCGATCACGGTTTCCGTTGGAACCAAAACTTCCTCAAACAAATGAGACAAGCCTTTTTCCTCGGCGTCGCGCTCGAGCGTTTCTTTCACGCGTTTCTCGAAGTTCGAGTAGGCCTGAACGATATACCACTGTGCAGCCATTAAGAGACGCTCCCGAAATTCAAGACCCACGGCACGACAATGCCGATCAGGAAATCCACCGCAAAGAAAAAGAGACCCATAATGACAACCATGATCATCACAAGGATGGTCGTCTGGCGAGTTTCTTTCCAGCTCGGCCAGACAACCTTGCGGCCCTCTTGCTGAACTTGCGCCAAATAAGTCGCCGGTGACACTTTCGGTGGCACTTTGGCGTCCTTCTTGGACGGAGTGGCTGACTTGCCTTTCGCCATTAGGGCGTTCCCTTATTTAAACGGCGAAACGCGAAGGCCGAATCGACCTCCGCGACACCTGGGTCCGGACCCCTAGCGGCTCCGGATCGTGTTAGAAAGTGGCAGGGGCAGAAGGACTCGAACCCTCGACACTCGGATTTGGAATCCGATGCTCTACCAACTGAGCTATACCCCTACACTAGTTATTGCGGGCCTACTCCGTGATTTTTGACACCACGCCGGCGCCGACTGTGCGGCCACCTTCGCGGATGGCGAAGCGGAGCTTCTCTTCCATCGCGATTGGGACGATCAGCT